>JAZRRJ010000001.1:0-7648 GCA_045650645.1 Faecalimonas sp.
AATTTCTCCCCAAGGAAGATCTTTAGCGTCTTTCTCTGCATAAATTGTGATTTTCTTGCCATCAACTGTGATAGATGTCTCGTCACACTCAACTGTGTGTCCGTCATATCTTCCCTGTGCTGTATCATACTTCAAAAGATGTGCAAGCATCTCAGGGCTTGTCAAATCGTTAATTGCAACTACTTCATATCCTTCGGCTCCAAACATTTGTCTGAATGCAAGACGTCCAATACGTCCAAAACCATTAATCGCAACTTTTACTGCCATGATTAATTCCTCCTAAAATTGAATAATATAATAATCTATGATGATATCCTTTAACTTTGTTAAAGAATAATCAACTCCACATATAATTGTACTAAAAACTATACAAAAATTCAAGTCATTTTTCATTTTTATTAAATTTCACGAAAATATGGTGTTCTTTGTCGAAATTCTGTATATTTTGCAAACCCACAAGCCTCTAAATAAGCCTTTACACGTTCAAATCCATACGCCACATGCATCGGTTGGTGCGCATCGGAACCAATGGTAATGATTTCACCGCCCAATTCTTTGTATCGTTTCAAAACATCCTGATGTGGATGTGCATAGGTAAGACCATATTTCCATCCACTTGTATTGACTTCTAACCCTTTTCCATTTTCGATTAAGTACTTCAAAAGAGCGTCTATATAGTCTGCATATTTCGCATAACTATATGCAGCCTCTTTTTCCGTTCCGTAACGAGTAATATAATCCATATGACCGAGCACGTCGATTTCCTTGGTTGCTCGCAGTCCATCCAAAGTCAGTTCAAACGCTCTTCGATATCCTTCCTCATCTTCTACCTTCTGAAAATAATCCGGGTAATAAGGATCGTATCCATCAAAGATATGCACAGAACCAATGATAAAATCAAATGGATATCGGCTTGCCAGTTCATCGCAAGTTTTTCCCAAATGAGACTGCAGGCCAAATTCCATTCCAATAAGAATCTCTATCTGGTCTTTGTAGTTTTCCTGTAGTTGTAATAAACTTGTCCAATACTTTTTGAAATCTATTTCTGCAGGCTCGACAAAATCCAAATCATGGTGATCTGTAATGCAAATCGTCTTTAAACCTTTTTGAATCGCCGATTGTATCATTTTTTCCGGTGCACTTTCCGAATCATACGAAAAACTCGTGTGCATATGAAAATCTGCTTTCATCTATTTATCTCCTATAATTGTACCTCCACCAAGCACGTACTCGCCGTCATAAAACACAACAGCCTGTCCCGGGGTGATTGCTCGTTGCTGTTCTTCGAATGTGCAAAGCACCTCATCTTCTGCCACTTTTTCAATCGTACACCATGCACCTTTATGGTTGTATCGAATTTTTGCAAATACCCGAATCGGCTCTGTCAATGTTGCAATTGACATGAAATTCAATTGATTTGCACGTACATAATACGACATCGAGTCTTCATTTGTTCCGATAACGACCTCGTTGGTTTCCGGACGAATTTCTATTACAAATGCTGGGTATCCCAAAGCTAGTCCAAGTCCTTTTCGCTGCCCTACTGTGTAATGTGTGATTCCTTTATGTCTTCCAAGTATTTTCCCATCCAATGTTACAAAGTTTCCGGTTGGAAGTTCTTGTTCTACTGTCTTTTCTATAAACGTTGCATAATCTCCATCCGGAACGAAACAGATATCCTGACTATCTGGTTTGTTTGCTACACGTAGACCAATCTCTTCCGCAATTTCTCGCACCTCATCCTTTGTATAAGCTCCTACCGGCATCAAAGTGCGTTCCAATTGTTCCTGTGTTAAATTGTAGAGTGCATAGGTCTGATCCTTAGCCAAGGTCGCTGAACGTCTCACACTATATCGCCCATTTGGCAACTGTTCCACCCTAGCGTAATGGCCCGTAGCGATGTAATCTGCTCCAATTTCTAAGCTTCGTTTTAAAAGAGACTCCCATTTAACATATCGATTACATGCGATACATGGATTCGGTGTTCTCCCGTGCAAATATTCGTCAATAAAATAATCTATGACATTCTCTTTGAATTCTTTTCTGAAATTCATGACATAGTATGGAATTCCCAAGTCGTTGGCTACTCGTCTGGCATCATCTACAGCAGTCAGTCCACAACAACCGCCGTTTTCTTCTTCCACTGTTTTTTCTTCTTCCTGCCAAATCTGCATCGTAACCCCAATCACTTCGTACCCTTGTTTTTTCAAAAGATACGCCGCTACCGAGGAATCGACACCACCTGACATTCCAACTACTACTTTTTTAGTATTCTTCACTTTCTTCTTCCTCATCTTCATGGATGTCTGACTTTGGTTTTTCCAACCCCTCAATCTCGATTCCATGTTTTTCTGCATAATCCCAAAGCGCAGCATGAATTGCTTCTTCTGCTAAAAGTGAGCAATGTACTTTTACTGGCGGAAGTCCATCTAGCGCCTCCATCACGGCTTTATTTGTCACTTTCAATGCTTCATAAATCGTTTTTCCTTTTACTAATTCTGTTGCCATACTACTTGTTGCAACTGCTGCTCCACATCCAAATGTTTTGAATTTCACATCTTGAATCACTTGATTTTCATCGATATCAAGATAGATTCTCATGATATCTCCACATTTTGCATTTCCTACTGTTCCAACACCACTTGCATTTTCAATTTCTCCCATGTTTCTTGGATTTTGAAAATGATCCATTACTTTTTCTGTATACATTATTTTTTTCTCCTTATTTATTGTTCTTCTTCAAAAAATCCTCATATAACGGGGACATATTTCTTAAGTTTGTCACGATTTCTTTCAAGCAATCTATCACATAATCAATTTCTTCTTTTGTTGTCTCTTCACTCAATGTCAAACGCAAAGAACCATGTGCTATTTCATGCGGAAGTCCAATCGCCAAAAGAACATGCGACGGATCCAATGACCCAGAGGTACAAGCAGAACCACTTGATGCGCAAATTCCTTTCATATCCAACATGATTAGTAACGACTCTCCTTCAATAAATCGGAAACTAAAATTCGCATTGTTAGGCAAACGGTTCTCTGGATGTCCATTTAATTTTGTGTACGGAATTTCTTCCAAAACACGTTCAATCAAGTAGTTGCGAAGTTCTATTTCCTTTGCTGTACGTTCTTTTAATGTTGCAAACGCACGCGCTGTTGCGGCACCCATTCCGATAATTCCCGGAACATTTTCCGTACCTGCACGACGTTTTCTTTCTTGACCGCCACCATGTACAAACGAACGAATTTTCACACCTTTGCGAATATATAAGAAGCCGATTCCTTTTGGCCCGTTTAACTTATGTCCACTCGCACTGAGCATATCGATATGATATTCGTCCACATTGATTGGAACTTGTCCAAATGCTTGTACCGCATCTGTGTGGAATAAGATATTATGCTCTTTTGCAATTGCACCGATTTCTTTGATTGGTTCAATTGTTCCGATCTCATTATTCGCAAACATCACAGAGATCAAAATCGTAGTTGGACGAATGGCTGCTTTCAATTCACCTAAATCAACTACCCCATTCTCATCCACATTCAAATATGTCACTTCAAACCCTTGTTTTTCTAAATATTCACCAGTATGAAGAATCGCATGATGTTCTATTTTTGTAGTAATGATGTGATTTCCTTTTTCTTTATAAGCTTCTGCTGTCGCTTTCAACGCCCAGTTATCAGATTCGGACCCTCCTGCAGTAAAATAAATTTCATTAGCCTTTGCTCCAAGTGCTTCCGCAATGATTTCGCGCTGTTTTGTAATCGCTTCTTTATTTCCCGCTGCAAAACTATATACACTAGATGGATTTCCAAAGTGTTCTGTAAAATATGGGAGCATTGCCTCCACAACTTCAGGCGCTGTCTTTGTGGTTGCTGCATTATCTAAATAGATTAACTTTTTCATTCTTGCCTCTCCTTTAATTGCTACATTTCTTTTGTATAGATGAATGGGTGTTCTGAACAGATTTGCTCTCTTCTACCAATTGTTTCAGACTAATCTCGTCTACTGTCTTATTGATGCTTTCATTGATTCTTTGCCACACATACTTCGTTACGCATCCTCCTGCCGCTTCACAAGATTCTCCTCCATGAAATGCCGCACATTCTACCGGCTCTAAACTGCCTTCCAAAGCACGAAGTACATCTCCCACAGAGATATCAGCCACTTCTTTTGCCAGCACATAACCTCCCGCAGCACCACGAATGCTTTTTATGATTCCGGCTTTCTTCAGCAACGTCATCAATTGCTCTAGGTATCGTTCTGAAATTCCCTGTCTTGTTGCAATGCTACTGATGGATACTGGCTCGATCTCGCTATACTGTGCCAAATCAATTAATGCTCTTAATCCATATCTTCCTTTTGTTGATATTTTCAAGGTTTCACCTTCTTTTTTATTTAATTCCTAGCATTTTACTAGGATTTGCCACGTGTAGAATATCACTCTCTTTTTGTTCTGTCAAGGGGCTCTTTTGAATATCTTAAATTGACAATCTTTTAAGGAGAAATCATGTCTAAAAACACAATCATCAAAGGGGCTTTCATTCTTACTGCCACTGGACTTTTAACACGTTTTATTGGTTTCTTTTTTCGCATTTTCTTAAGCCAAAGTTTCGGTGAAGAACAAATGGGGCTTTATCAATTAATCTTTCCTTTGTATGCGCTTTGTTTTTCCTTCACATCTGCAGGTATTGAGACTGCACTTTGCAGATGTGTCGCCGGAAAAATCTCTCGTGGCAAAAAACAAGAAGCTGACACACTATTGTATTATGCCCTGATTCTTTCAGTCTCTCTTTCTCTTTTGTTAACCTTCTGCTTAAGAAAATGGTCTTCGGCCTTATCCATTTATATCCTCGGGGACTTGAGGTGCGAGGAACTGATTCGCATGATGGCTTTTGCATTGCCTTTCGCTGCCATTCACAGTTGTATCTGTGGATATTATTTAGGAATGAAACAGACAAAAATTCCCGCACTCTCTCAATTCATAGAGCAGATTTTCCGTGTAGGTTCTGTTTATTTCATTTATCGGCTTTTTATATCAAACGGTTTGTCCGCAACGATATGGGTTGCAGTTCTTGGCATCGTAATAGGCGAGCTCATTTCTGCTTTTTTTTGCCTACGTTATTATTGTGTCCAGGAACCCACTTGTATATCACTTTCTTTACTTCGCAAAAGTTTGAACTTAGGAAAGGAACTGTGTGCTCTTGCACTTCCACTTACCTCTACTCGTATATTGACAAACCTCCTGCAAAGTGTTGAAACTATTTCCATTCCTCTGTTCTTGCAAAAGTATGGTTATACAAATGCCAAAGCGCTCAGTACATACGGTGTCTTAACAGGAATGGCTCTTCCGTGTATCCTTTTCCCTACTGCCATCACAAATGCTTTGGCCACCGTACTACTTCCTACCGTTGCTGAAATCGAAGCTGAAAACAATCTTTTTCGCCTTAAATCTCTGATTCAAAAGGTCATTTTTTTCGGATTTAGCTTGGGGTCTGTTTGCGGTATATTTTTTCTACTACTCGGTCCTCTGGTCGGTTCTCTTATTTTCAACAGCGAACTAACCGGTGATTTCTTACGAACTTTGGCTTGGCTTTGCCCATTTCTATATATGAACACAACTCTTATCAGTATTTTAAATGGACTCGGAAAGGCAACCCATTCCTTTCTTATCAACATCATTAGTTTGGCAATTCGTATTTTCGGCGTTTGGTACGGAATTTCACACTGGGGGATGAACGGATATCTTTGGGGGCTGTTGCTCAGCCAACTTCTCGTTAGTTTGCTATGCATAATTCTTTTAAATTTTTATATTAGTTCTAGAGAATTAGACTAAAAAAATCGGTCCCAAGACCGATTTTTTTATATCAGCAAATTGCTTTTACTATCCATTTGAGAATCACTGGATTTACATAGGATTCTGTAAGGACTCCCATTGCAAACATCACCAGGACAAAAATGGTTTTTGCTCGATTCCAAGTTTGGTTCGGATATCGATACCAATAATTTAACATCATATAACCAATCATTCCGTAAAACAGCCCCTGTGGAATTACACCCGCGATACAAAACACAATCCCCACGATTCCTAATTCCAAAACAGATGCAACCGCAACAATTCCCATAAGAAATCCCATACTCACTACCAGGATAACCGCGAACAGTTTCTTCCATTTCATACACCCCAACACAGAAATCCCTGCAAACAAAAGAAGGCGTTCTTTCAACACATATAACACATATTTCTTTGTGACAACTCTCGTCTGCAAATACAGTTCAAGATTACTTTTCAAGAACAAATCTGCCATGATAAGTTTCTTATCTGCCACGATGTTTTCATACACTATTCCAATAAAAAAACCAACTACCAAACACACGATTAGCAGTTGATTTTTCTTTTGATATCCTTTCAAGCAAATACCTCCTGCACAATTCTAATTCAGTATATGCTTGGACTTTTTCTTTATTCCTTTTTCATATTGCATGCATAGGCCAACAAACCTGCGACTGTTTTGGAATCTCGGATTTCACCTTTGAAGATCTTATCTTTTAATTCATCCATGGTATACTCTTGTAATTCAATGGACTCTTCTTCATCAAAATTTTGTTTGGATGGAATCAAATCTCTCGCCACAAAAATTTCAACCTGTTCGTTCGTAAACGGCGGCCAACTATGTATCGTAATCAGCCATTCTATATTTTCAGAACGATATCCTGTCTCTTCTTCTAATTCTCGAGCCACACAATCCTTTCCACTCTCTTTCGCAAAATTGAGTGCACCCGCAGGAATCTCTAATGTATAGCGATCAACTGCATTTCTCCACTGGCGAACCATTAAAATTTTTCCTTCTTTTGTTACCGGAACTACCGCAGCTCCACCATTATGATGAATGAAATCCCAATTTGATTCTTTGCCATTGACCTCTACATGGTCTGTATACACTTTTAGAATTTTTCCTTGGTAACTCAACTTTCTGTCTAAACGTTTGAATTCTCCCATATGCAACACCTCTGATTTACAGTTTGTGATTTTTTAACATATTTTTCCTATCTTATGAAAAGAACCCTTGTAATTATACAAGGGTTCTTCATTATTTTGCGTAATCTGTAACACGTGATTCACGAATCACATTTACTTTAACTTGACCTGGATATTCCAATTCAAATTCAATCTGTTTCGAAATATTTCTAGCCATTAGTACCATGTCTGCATCAGACACTTGTTCCGGAACTACCATGATACGAATCTCTCTACCTGCTTGAATAGCAAAAGATTTATCGACACCTTTATATTGGTTTGCGATTTCCTCTAATTGTTTTAATCTGTTTGTGTATGTTCCAATTGTTTCTCTTCTTGCACCTGGTCTAGCTGCTGAAATAGTGTCAGCTGCCTGTACAACACATGCGATAAGAGTTTCTGGCTCTACATCACCATGATGAGATTCTACAGCATTAATAACAGTTGCAGATTCTTTGTATTTTCTACAAAGATCTACACCAATCTGGATATGTGATCCTTCTACATCATGATCTATAGATTTACCGATATCGTGTAAAAGACCTGCTCTCTTTGCAACACGTACATCAAGTCCAATTTCACCAGCTAACAATCCAGCTAACTGTGCTACTTCTACAGAATGACTAAGA
>JAZRRJ010000002.1:0-82016 GCA_045650645.1 Faecalimonas sp.
GACTATGCATTTGTAATGCACCTCCTAGTGGTTTGTTGTGGTTGACTGGCACTGGGAGGTTTTTTCTTTTTATTATAAACGAAAAAATGTTGAAGTAGATGATTATTTAAAATCATCCACCCCAACATTTATTTTAGAACCCTATGATTTTGTATCATAGAAGACTTCTTTTTATTTTTTCTCTGTATTTATTCGTTCAAATACCATGTCATACCCATCATTTCCGTAATTTAAAGAACGATTTACTCGACTTATCGTCGCGGTTGATGCGCCTGTTTTTTCCGCAATCTCCAAATATGTCTTTTGTTCTCTTAACATTTTTGCAACTTCAAATCGTTGTGTAATTGATAGCAATTCATTAATTGTGCAAATATCTTCAAAAAAAGTGTAACATTCTTCTTTATTCTTCAAAGACAAAATTGCTTCAAACAAATAATCAATCGCCTCTGTTCTCATTTTTTTACCCATAATAAATATCTCCTTTTCGATATTCCTCTTTCACATTTTAACACACTAAACTCTTAAAGTCTACATTTTTTATGAATATCTCTATTTTTTTTGATTATCCTAATGCATCATAATGAAAGGAGCTTGAAAATGAAAAAAGAAAAAAACAACCAGGAACGAATTGATTCTTATGATTATCTCTCCCACGCCGCCTCTTCTACCGATTGTACAGGTCTCATTCCTACTCCTGCAACCACAGAAGCGGAACGGGAATCCTACGAAGCAATTTATCCATTTCAACCGCCAAAAAGTAACAAATAATCATTGCCCTGGCACCCTTTTATTCTTCTCACATATAGTAATAGAGAAGAAATTTCCATGGAGGCCATATGACAAAGCGTATTGTAGCCTTTGCACTCATCATTGCACTTGCTATTACCCCTTTATTTGGCTGTTCTTCCAAAGAAAACAGTGGAAATACAAAAGTTGTTTTAAATGAAGTTGCTCATTCTATTTTTTATGCTCCAATGTATGTTGCTATTGAAAATGGATATTTTGAAGAAGAAGGTATTGATTTGGAATTGGTGTGTGGATTTGGAGCCGACAAAGTGATGACTGCCGTCCTTTCTGGAGAAGCAGATATCGGTTTTATGGGATCGGAATCTTCGATCTACACATACAACGAAGGCGCAACTGACTATGTTGTAAACTTTGCACAATTAACTCAACGTGCAGGAAATTTCCTTGTTGCCCGGGAAGACATCTCAGACTTTGAATGGGACGATTTAAAAAACACAACAGTACTAGGTGGAAGAAAAGGCGGTATGCCACAAATGGTATTTGAATACATTTTAAAGCAGCACGGAATTAATCCTTCAAAAGATTTGACTATTAACCAAAACATCGATTTCGGTTCTACTGCCGCTGCTTTTTCTGAAGGGCAAGGTGATTTCACTGTCGAATTCGAACCTCACGCCACATCTCTTGAAAACGCAAAAAAGGGGTATGTCGTTGCATCTTTAGGTGAAGACAGTGGTTATGTTCCATATACTGCATTCTCCGCAAAAGGAAGTTATATTGAAGAAAATCCAGAAATTATTCAAAGTTTCACAAACGCCCTTCAAAAAGGAATGGATTACGTACAATCACACTCTCCTGAAGAAATTGCAAAGGTCATTTCGCCACAATTTGAAGAAACAGATTTGGATACCATCACAACGATTGTCAAACGTTATTATGACCAAGACACTTGGAAGTCTGACTTGATTTTCGAAAAAGAAAGTTTTGATTTGTTACAAGATATTTTAGATTCTGCCGGAGAACTTTCAAAGCGTGCTCCGTATATGGATTTAGTAAATACGACATTTGCAAAAAAAGCTGTCCAATAATGTTATAACAAAAAAGGGTTGTCTTCTTGACAACCCTTACTCCATTTCTATCACTTTTTTCCGCACAGACAAAATAGAACCTGGGGACATAGATAATTCATCCATTCCCATTTTTACAAATTCCTCCGTCAATCTTAAGTCCGAACCTAACTCACCGCAAATTCCAATTCGTTTTCCCTCTGCGTGTACATTTCGAACTGCCACGCGAAGCATCTTTGATAACGTCGGATAATAGTTCTCATAAAATGCTTCCATGTGAGAGCTTTGGCGATCTAATGCAAAGGTATATTGAATCAAATCATTTGTTCCGACACTGAAAAAGTCAACTTCCTTGGCAAGTTCAGAACTAATCGTAATAGACGCAGGTGTTTCTAACATCACACCGATTTCCATTTTTTTATCAAATGGAACGCCGTTCTTTTCTAATTCATTTCTCACATTTTTCAAGATCTGTTTCACTTGCTTCACTTCATCAACGGATGTAATCATTGGAAACATCATTGCAAGACTTCCGTATGCGGATGCTCTATAAATGGCTCTCACTTGTGAACAGAAGATTGCTTGATTTTCCAGACACCAGCGAATCCCCCGCAAATTAGAAGAAGGTAAATTTTTAATTTCTTTATCTTCTCCAAAATCCCAAGTTCGAATCACCGTTCTCTTTCCTGACATTCTTAACGCAATCTCTTTATAAATTTGAACTTGTTCTTCCTCTGTCAAAATCCGATTTTCTTTTAAACAAAAAACTTCACTGCGCACCAACCCAATTCCATCAGCACCACACTCAATTGCTTTGTTCACGTCATCCAGACTTCCTATATTCGCATTGATTGCAACGGCGGTTTTTTTCGATTCATACTTCTTCATTTTTAACTGATTTTCGTATTCTTCTTTTTGTTTTTGCTTTAATTCTTCTAGCATATCTTCACTTGGATCGACATAAACAAAACCTGCATTCGCATCTAGCACCGCATAGTGGCCATTGTATTCTTCTGTTAATCTTTCACCTACATTAATGATTGTGGGAATTCCCATCGTTTTGGCAAAAATAGAAGTGTGGGAATTGGGTGTTCCTTTTCTCAAAACAATCCCAAGTACAGCTTCGGGGTCGAGCTGCACAGTTTCACTCGGCAACAACTCATCCGCAACGAGCAAAACATCTTCTTGATTATGAAGTGACAACGTCTCTTTCTTTTGCAACACTCGCAACAATCGTTCCGTAACATCTCTCATGTCTTCTGCACGCTTTTGCTTTTGTAATTCTTCTTCATATTTTTTTGAAACGACTGAAATAGCATACTCTGCATTTACCATTTGAGTCATAATGATTTTCGAAATCTCTTCTAGAAACTCTACATCCTCTAACAGCATTTGATGAACTCCAAAAATCAATGCATTTTCTTGTCCTACATTTGCCACAGACTTTTCATAAAGAACCTGTAGTTCACCAACTGCCTCTGAAATTGCACCTTTGAAACGTGCTATCTCTGTATCAGCGTCCAAAATCGGACTTTTCTCGGCAAAACATGTTTCTTTTTGGCAAAAAACAAGTTTCCCAAACGCAATCCCTTGTGAAATTTTTTCTCCTTTTATTTCAAACATGCCCGAATCATCCTTCTTCTTTTTAGTAATTTAATTGTCTTATAATTTCACTTCTATTTCAACAGTTTTTTTTGAAATACATTGACATATTTGCTTGATTGTGCTACTATGATAAAGTGTTATTTTACTAAAGCGACAATATATGGAGGGCAAGAAGCATGAGTAAAGGTACAGTAAAGTGGTTCAACAATCAGAAAGGTTATGGATTCATCTCTGACGAAGCTGGTAATGACGTATTCGTTCACTACACAGGCTTGAACATGGAAGGATACAAAACTTTAGAAGAAGGCCAAGCTGTTGAATATGATGTTACAGATGGCGAAAAAGGACCACAAGCAGTCAACGTAGTAAAACTTTAATCTTTAAATTGTGCCTTTTATGAATTTATTGATATAAAAAGCATTACGGAATTGAGATTAAAAGAAAAGGAACCGAAAAAATTCGGTTCCTTTTTTTGATTATCTTTACACATTTGCGCGGTACGCTTCGTCAGCTTCCCACACATCAAATCCACTTTCTTTCAATACGCTCACAACTTTTTGTGCATCGTCCGTTTTCAAGATTGCAGATGCATCGGCACCATTTGCAAAGGCATACATATATTCAATATTTACTCCTTGAGACATTAATTCATGCATCGCTTTGCTAAGAGAACCAGTTGCATGTGGCACACGAAGTGCTACCACTTCTGCCAACATCGAAGTAATGCCTGCTTCTTTCAAAACTGCTTTTCCTTTTTCAGGATCAGACACTATCATACGTAACATTCCATAGTCTGCAGTATCTGCCAAGCTTAATGCCACAATATTTACACCGTTTGCTCCCAATGTTTTTAACACTTCATCCAAACGACCTTCTCTATTTTCTAAGAATACAGATAATTGTTTAATTGTCATTTCTTATTCCTCCTTTTTAGAGATTTCTTTTATCGATTACGCGTTTTGCTTTTCCTTCACTACGTTCAATCGTCTTAGGTTCTACTAATTTGACGTGAACAGAAATTCCAAGTGCCTGTTTCAGAACGCCTGCAATCTTATTCTTCAAGCCTTCCAATGCACGAATTTCATCTGAGAAGTATCGTTCATCTACTTCAACCATAACCGTCAATTTATCTAAGTTTCCTTCACGTTCTACAATCATCAAGTAGTGTGGAGCCACATCACCACCCATGCTAAGAAGTGCTGTTTCTACCTGTGTTGGGAATACATTTACTCCACGAATCACCTTCATATCATCGGTACGTCCTTTGAATTTCGAAATTCTTGGGAGTGTTCTTCCACAATCACATGTACTGTGGTCAATACTTGTCAAATCTTTTGTTCGATAACGAATCAATGGCATTGCTTCTTTTGTCAATGTTGTAAATACTAATTCTCCTGTTTCACCATCTGCGCAAGCCACGTTTGTTGCTGGGTCTAAGATTTCTGGATAGAAGTAATCTTCATGGATGTGTAATCCTTTATGATGGATACATTCCATAGCAACACCAGGTCCCAAAACTTCACAAAGACCATAGATATCAAAGCAGTTAATTCCAAGAATACTCTCTATCTTCTCTCTCATTTCTACTGTCCACGGTTCTGCACCAAGGATTCCTGCTTTTAACTTTAATCTTTCTACTACACCTGCGTCACGTAAAGCTTCTGCCAAATGCAACGCATAGGAAGGTGTACATGCAATTGCCGTAGCACCAAAATCTTCCATGCACATCATTTGTCTCTGTGTGTTTCCAGATGACATCGGGATAATCAACGCTCCCATCTTTCTAGCTCCAAAATCAATTCCCATTCCACCGGTAAAAAGCCCGTATCCATAGCAAGTATGTAGTACATCTTCTTCGGTAAGACCAGCCATAGTCAAACAACGTGCCACACATTCTCCCCAAAGGTTTACATCATTTTCTGTATAGGATGCAAGTGTCAATTTTCCAGTCGTTCCTGATGAGCCTTGTACTCTGGCAACTTTAGACTTTGGAACTGCCAACAAGCCAAATGGATAATTGTCGCGCAAATCTTCCTTTGTTGTAAATGGAAGTTTTCCAATATCTTCAATTCCCTTAATGTCTCCTGGTTCAATTCCAAGTTCTTTCATTTTTTTATTATAGAAAGCCACATTGTTATATACATGCGCTACTTGTTTGACAAGTCGTTCACTTTGCAAAGCAGTCATTTCATCCCTGCTCATACATTCTTTTTCTTTGTCAAAATATCGTTCTGTCCATGCCATAATAGGTCTCTCCTTTATATTACATCTTGTATCCCACTTCAAAAGCTTTCTTGTTGATTTCGATGGTCTTTGGTGGAACCGTATTCTCGATTACCTCATACCATGTCTCTTTCTCAAAATCCATATGTTGTGCTGCGATTCCAAGTACAATCATATTAAACACTCTAGAATTTCCTAATTTTTTTGCTTCTTCTGTTGCATTTACTGTATATACTTGATGTTCTTTCGCAAGATTTTCTATGATATTTTCCGGATATTGTGCCGCCCCGATTACAACCGGCATCGGATCAATTCTCCAATCATTGATAATCAATGCACCGTCTTTTTTCAAGAAATGTGCATATCGAAGTGCTTCTAATTTTTCAAACGCTATAATAACGTCTGCTTGTCCTTCTTCTACAATCGGTTCAGAAACTCTTTCGCCATAGCGCACGTAAGTTACAACACTTCCGCCTCGCTGTGCCATCCCATGTACTTCAGATAGTTTCACATCATAACCGCCTGCAATGGCGAGACCTCCTAAGATACGGCTTGTCAGAAGTGTCCCTTGACCTCCAACACCTACAATCATAATATTTTTCGTCGCCATATTATTCACCTGCCTTCAATAGTTCAATTGCATCGAACTTACATAATGTCTCACAAAGTCCACAACCTGTACACATTGTGTCATCTATACGGATTGTTCCATCTGTATTCTTTGTCATTGCCGGACAACCTGGTTTCATACACATTCCACATTTCTTACATTTATCTGCATGCGCAATATATACTGGTTTCTTTGATTTATCCAACAATACACAAGGTGTCTTTGTGATAATAACAGATACTTCATCCTTTGCTACTTCTTCTTTGATTACTTTCTCTAATGTTGCAATATCAAATGCATTCACTTCTACTACATTTTTTACACCAATTGCACGGCAAAGGCTTGGAATATCGATGGCGTTTGTTGGTTCTCCCATCAATGTTTTTCCTGTTGCTGCATGGTCTTGATGTCCTGTCATACCCGTCGTAGAATTATCAAGAATCATTACTGTTCCTGTAGATTTGTTATATACCATATTCATCAACGAGTTTACACCGGTATGTAAAAATGTAGAATCTCCGATTGCTGCCACCCAGTTTTTGATATAATCTTTTCCTTTTGCTTTTTCCATTCCGTGAAGGCTTGAAATACTAGCACCCATACAGATTACAGAATCCACAACACTTAATGGAGCCACTGCGCCCAAAGTATAACAACCGATATCACCGGCAACATGCATTTTCAATTTATTCAACACATAATATACACTTCTGTGTGGACATCCAGGACAAAGAATTGGTGGGCGTCCCGGTGCTGCCACTGGAGCCTTTGCTTCTACCTCTTCTCCTAAGATTGCCTTACGAATCATGTTTGCACTATATTCACCTTGTACTGTGAAAAGCTCTTTCCCAACTGCTTTGATTCCCCAAGATTTTACTTGTTCTTCAATGACTGGGTCTAATTCTTCTACAATGTACAACGCATCTACTTTTGAAGCAAATTCTGCAATTAATTTTTTTGGCAATGGATTCACCATACCTAATTTTAATACCGAAGCATTTGGCAATGCTTCCTTCACGTATTGATACGGAATACCACTTGTAATCACACCAATTTTAGTATCATTCATTTCTACCGTATTAATTGGCATTGTATTTGCTGCTTCCGCTAATTCTAAATTACGTTTTTCAATCTCTACATGACGAAGTTTTGCATTTCCTGGCATCATAACATTTTTTGCAATGTTTTTCTCGTATGGAACATCTTCGATTTCTTCACGCTCACACAATTCTACCAAACCTTGTGAATGTGCCAATCGAGTGGTCGTACGAAGAATTACTGGACGGTCAAACACCTCACTGATTTGGAAAGCCGCCTTCATATATTCTTTTGCTTCCATGCTATCTGCAGGTTCTAACACAGGAACTTGCGCTGCTCTCGCAATCATACGCGTATCCTGTTCATTCTGAGAACTGTAAAGCCCCGGATCATCTGCAACAACAAAAACCAAACCACCATTTACACCCATATAAGATACTGTGTAAAGAGGATCGGAAGCTACATTTAACCCTACATGTTTCATACTTGCCATTGCTCGTACACCCGATACACTCGCACCAATCGCAACTTCTGCTGCAACCTTTTCATTCGGTGACCATTCCGAATAAATATCATCTTTATATTTAATAATATTTTCACTAATCTCTGTACTTGGAGTCCCTGGATATGCAGCCGATACTTTTACGCCTGCTTCATATGCACCACGAGCAATCGCTTCATTTCCAAGCATGAGTACTTTCTTATTTGCCATCATCATTCTCCCTTTCGTAATACAACTTATTCCTTTAGTATAACACAACGCTTTGACGAATTAAAGTACTAATTTCATATTGCAAACCGAATAAATAATGCTATAATTTACATAGAATAAAACGAGGTGATATTATGAAGTTTTTCTTACAGATCTTGCAAGGAATCCTTGTCGGTTTGGGTGCTGGTTTACCAGGCGTTTCCGGCGGTGTTCTTTGTGTAATATTTGGAATTTATAAGACAATTATTGAATTTCTTGCCAACCCTCTAAGCAAATTTAAAACGCATTTTTTAAAATTGCTTCCTTATGGAATCGGAGTAATCATCGGAGTTCTTGGTTCTGCCAAATTTCTTTTATTCTTTTTTGAGAAATATGAATTCTATGCATTATGTGTATTTATCGGTTTGATTATCGGCATGCTTCCATCCTTGTTCCGAGAAGCCGGCGAACAGGGACGCACCTGGAAATCTTATCTTTCTCTTACGATTTCCATGATATTTGTTTTTGCATTATTAATTAGTTTGGAAATATTCTCCGTAAAAATCACACCGAACTTCTTATGGTATGGATTCTGTGGCGTTTGCGTAGCCCTCAGCATCATTGCACCAGGAATGAGTTTTTCCACTTTATTAATGCCTTTGAATGTAAATGATGAAAAATTAGGCACCTTATACAATGTGCTATTAGAAGGAATTGGAAACCTCCAATTGAATGTATTAATTCCTCTTGGAATCGGTGCCCTTTTAACCATCCTCCTCTTTTCAAAACTGGTAGACAAACTGTTTAAACGTCATCATTCCATTGCATTTCATGCAATCATCGGTGTTGTAATTGCTGCCACGGTCATGATTCTTCCATTCAAAAGTTTTGCAGAATCTGCTACCGCATGCATCATCAATATTGTATGCCTTCTCTTTGGAATCGGCGCAGCATTATTACTGGATAAATTCAATCAAAAATTCGAAAAATAAACAAGAGCTCATCTGCAAAGATGAGCTCTTTTCTATTCTTTCTGAAATGCTGTTTCCAATGACTGACTTTCTGTTTCTTCTTGAAACTGTCTTGTATATAAGTGGTAATAAGCACCTTGTTTTTCAATCAATTCTTTATGTGTTCCTTGTTCCACAATTTTTCCATCTTGTACAACCAGAATCACATCTGCCTGCCGTATCGTAGACAATCGATGCGCAATCACAAAAGAAGTGCGTCCTTTCATAATACTTGCAATGGCATCTTGAATTAATTTTTCGGTTACTGTATCAATGGAAGATGTTGCTTCATCTAACACAAAAATACGCGGATTTGCCAAAATGGCTCTTGCAAATGATAGAAGTTGTTTTTCTCCGGTAGATAACAAATCTCCGCCTTCTCCTACATCACTGTCATACCCATGCTCCATGCGTGCAATTACGTCTTCTGCTGATACACTGCGAACAGCAGCCTCAATCTCTTCCATGGTTGCATCAGGATTACCATATCTCAAGTTTTCTAGAACACTTCCCGAGAACAAGTGCGGGGTTTGGAGTACGTAACCAATATTACTATGAAGCCAAAGTTGAGAGCGCTCTCTTGCATCTTTTCCGTCAATTAATATTCGTCCAGATGTTGGTTCAAAAAATCTGCAAACCAAATTTACTAATGTTGATTTTCCAGCACCTGTCTCACCAACAATTGCCACATTCGTGCCTTGTGGAACATGTAGGTTGAAATGTTCTAAAACATATTCTTCCCCATCTGGATACATGAAAGAAACATCTTCGAATGTAATATCTCCATGGAGTGGCTCCCAGTTTTCTTTCTTCGGCTCAAACGAATCCCCATATTTTTCAATGACTTCTTCTGTATCACTGACATCGGATTTTGTTTCCATTAGTTTTGTAAAACGTTCTACATTAACTTGCACTACGATCAATTGAGAAATCACTCGCACAATCCACTGTACCGGTTCCATCATCCCCAAGGCATAAGACATAAACACAGACAATGTACCTAATTCCATCGCTTGTTTCATTGTAATCATCCCCCCCTGCCAAAGCACGATGGCAAGTGCCAAGGACGCCGCAAATGAAATCATTGATGAAAACAATGCATTATAATGAGCAGTGCGAACTGCGGTATGATGCATCTCGTCCGTTGTCTCTTCAAAATTTTCTTCCATTTTCTTTTCGATTACCAGCGTCTTTGTTGTCTTTGCTCCGGTAATTCCTTCATTGAAATTTCCTGTGATTTTGGAATTAATTTCTCGAATTTTTCGATTGAGAACCACCAATTTCTTTTGGAAAAATGCTGCACACAAAGATGCGATTGGAACAATTGCCAGTACCCATAACGTCAATTGAATGTCTATGGCTAGCATTACGATGATTGCCCCGACAATATAGGATACATACCACACAGCATCAATAAACACCCATGATACTAATGCTGCAATTCGATTCGTATCACTCATCACTCTCGCATGAATATAGCCAACACTATTTTGATTATAGTAAGAAAACGCCAGTGTCTGTAAGTGATTGAAACTTTCACGTTTCATATCTCGTCCTACGTACATTTCAATCTGACAAGCATTATATGTAGAAATCGTATTCGCTGCTACCTGAAAGATTAAGATCACTACATAGCCGATAATGAAACCGGTTAATGTATCCAACTTTCCTTTTTTAATAAAATAATCTAACGCATATCTCTGAAATAGCGGAAGTACAATATCCACCAATCCACCTAAAAATGCCAGCCCAATCATGCTTAGCATAATAAACTTGTATGGTTTAATATACGGCCATAATTTAGGTATTCCAAAGAAAGGAAGCGAAACATGTTCTTTTTTATTCATCACGCGCATCCTCCTCTGTCAAACTCATCTGCATATCATAAACTTTCCGATATATGCCATTTTTCTCCATCAATTCTTGATGGGAACCAATCTCTGCAATCTGTCCTTGGTCCATCACCATAATACAGTCTGCCTGCATCAAAGTGGTCACCCGATGTGCAATCAAAATAACTGTGCAGTCTCCCAAATTTTTTCGAAGTTCTTGGCGAATCTTTGCATCGGTATCTGCATCAACTGCTGACAAGGAATCATCAAACACCATAATTGGAGTTCCTTGTGTCAGCATTCTGGCAATGGCAGTCCTTTGTTTTTGTCCTCCCGACAAAGTGACTCCTCGTTCTCCTACAAGGGTATTATATCCTTGTGCAAAATCCATGACCGACTCGTCAATACATGCAATTTCTGCCGCTTTTCGAATATCTGAAAGTGAAAGGTCTTTATTGGTAATACCAATATTTTCTTCAATTGTCCTTGAAAACAAAAATGGTTCTTGTAATACCATTCCGATATTGGAACGAACCCATTCTCCTTTCATATCTGCTACATCCACACCACCAATTGTAATGCGTCCATTTTCACTCGGCAAATCATAAAGTCGATTCATTAAATACATAAGCGTCGATTTTCCAGACCCTGTACTACCCAAAATTCCAAATGTGGTCCCTTTAGGAATCGTAAAATGAATGTCCTTTAAGATGAGTTCTTCTCCATAACCAAAGGATACATGTTCAAACACAATGTCACCACGCATATCAGGCGTGCACGCATTCTCTTTGTCTTGTTCCATTTCAGAATTCATAATATAACGAATACGCTCAATAGAGACTCCCGCTTTACTCATTTCGGAGATCATTCTTCCCAGGGCACGTACCGGATGTGTCAACATCGCATTGTAAGAAATAAATGCAATAAATTCTCCTGCTGTCATTTCTCCGTTTACACTAAATACCGCACCTAATATGACCATCAGCATCAGTTGTAATCCAGAAAACAAATCACATGCTCCCCAAAAAAGTGCGAGAACTTTACACAACTTCATCCAGGCATTCGTATAGATTTGATTCTGCTTTTCAAAGCGATCTTTTTCATATCGTTCTCGTCCAAACGCACGCACTACCCTCACACCGGTTAAATTTTCCTGTGCAATGGTAGATAAAACACCTTCGTTTTCATCACATTTTGTAAAATTATCGCGAATGCGTGTGCGAAAATATACAGAATAACATACTGTAATTGGCACAAATATCACTGCTACCATCGCCAATTTTACATTCATAGAAAACATGAAGCCAATGGCAAACGCAATTAATATAACGATTCGAAATACTCTTGTTAACTGTTCTGAAATAAAGTTTTTAATTAATTCTACGTCTGAAGTACAACGTTGTATAATATCTCCCGTCTGATTTTTCATATGCCAAGAAAATGGGAGTCTTTGTATGTGCGAAAACAAACGGTTGCGCATCGTTCGAATCAATGCTTGCGCACCTTTTGCATTATATATACTAGACAAATATCGAAAGATTGCTGTGAATGCAGCAACAATTGCAATCACAATCCCCATAATCCAGATATGATCTCTTAAAAAGGGAATTCCTCCGATTGCATCAATCCAATGCATTGCAAACAATGGTAAATCTAGTTCTTTGGTTCCTATAATACTATCTACAGTTGTGCGGATTAATTGAGGTGAAATCATCTCAAGTCCTGCCACAACCATAGATGTAAAAATACAGATCACAAAGAAATGCAAATTCCCTTTAAGAAATTCCACAACAAGCGATACTTTCGTATACTTACCGGACTTCCTTTTTTTATCCATAAAATCTCCTTGTTAGAAATCAAATAATGACAATTGATTTGACTCCGGAATATCTCCAAAAAGTCCCAATTCTGCCATTGTATCAATCACGGTCTTGCTGACTTTTGTACGTTGTCTGAAATCATCGCGTGACAAATACGGTCCATTTGCAGAAGCCATCTCAACTGCATCCGCCGCCTTATCTCCCATTCCTTCTATACTGCTGAATGGTGGCAGCAATTTCCCATCCACAATTTGGAACATGGTTGCTTTAGATTTATATAAATCAATCGGTAAGAATTCAAATCCTCTCGCATACATTTCTTGTACTAAACGCATGTCTTTCAAAGTATCTTGTTCTTTGTTCGTCAAACTCTCACTTCTCTTTTTATAATCACGAATATAGTATTCCAGTCTTTCTTTTCCCTGGCACATCAATTCATATGAAAAGGCATTTGCACGAATACTAAAGTATGCTGCATAATACGCAAGCGGATAATACACTTTACAATACGCAATACGGTAAGCCATCATAACATACGCTGCCGCGTGCGCCTTTGGGAACATATATTTTATCTGTTCACATGACCATACGTACCAATCTGGAATATGGTGATCCAACAAATCTTTTTTCCATTCTGGCCATTTGTCACTCTTTCCTTTTGCAACCTTTCCTTTTCGCACATCTTCCATAATCTTAAAGGACTGCTCGCTGTCTACGCCATTATTAATCAGATACGTCATGATATCATCACGCGTACAAATCGCAGTAGAAATCGTCGCTTTTCCTTCTTTGATTAAGGTTTGCGCATTATTAAGCCACACGTCAGTTCCATGTGAGAGTCCAGAAATACGAATCAAATCGGACAATGTTTTCGGTTTTGTATCGACTACCATCTGGATAACAAAATCCGTTCCAAACTCTGGAATTCCCAAACAGCCTACCGGGCAACCGCCAATATCTTCCGGCATAATCCCAAGAGAACTTGTATTCTCAAACAATTTCATAACACCCGGGTCATCCAATTTGATATCTGTAGCAACAAATTTTTCACCTGTCAGTTGTTCCACCAATTCTTCTAATGTTTTAATCATGGTTGGATCATCATGGCCAAGAATATCTAATTTGAGTAAGTTGTGGTCAATCGAGTGATAATCAAAATGAGTGGTGATAATATCAGTTGTCATATCATTGGCAGGATGTTGTACCGGTGTAAAAGAATTAATATCCTCTCCAATTGGCAATACGATAATTCCACCTGGATGTTGTCCTGTACTTCTTCGAATTCCAACGCATCCCTGTAACAGACGTTCCACCTCACAAGTACGTTTTCCTTCTCCTCGTTCTTCATAATAATTCTTCACATAACCATATGCAGTTTTATCTGCAAGTGTACCTATGGTACCTGCACGGAAGGTTTGTCCTTCCCCAAAAATAACCTCGGTATATTTATGTGCATTACTTTGATAATCTCCGGAAAAGTTCAAATCGATATCCGGTTCTTTATTTCCTTTGAACCCTAAGAATGTTTCGAATGGGATATCAAAACCATCTTTCACAAGCGGTTCTCCGCATACCGGGCAAGCCTTGTCCGGCATATCCCAACCGCAGCCACCTGCATATTTGCGAACTTCTTCTGACTCAAAATCACTGTAATGACAATGTTTACAATAATAGTGCGGACTTAACGGATTTACCTCTGTAATCCCCGCCATCGTAGCTACAAAAGATGACCCTACAGAACCACGAGACCCTACCAAATATCCATCTTCGTTTGACTTCCAAACTAATTTCTGCGCGATAATATACATTACGGCAAATCCATTGGAAATGATGGAATTTAATTCACGCTCTAAACGTTCCACTACTATCGTTGGCAATTCTTTCCCGTACATACTGTGGGCTTTGTTATAACAAATTTCACGAAGTTGCTTGTCCGAATCTTCAATGATTGGCGGACATTTATCTGGACGCACCGGTGAAATCTTCTCAATTTGTTCTGCAATCATACGCGTATTGGTTACAACAACCTCATACGCCTTCTTTGAGCCTAAATAGGCAAACTCTTCTAACATTTCTTCTGTTGTACGCAAATACAATGGAGCTTGGTTATCTGCGTCCTGGAAGCCTTGTCCTTTCATGACAATTCTACGATACACTTCGTCTTCCGGCTCCATGAAATGCACATCACAAGTCGCTACAACCGGCTTATGGAATTGTTCACCCAATTTCACAATCTTACGATTGATATTCTGCAAGTCTTCAACCGTCTGCACTGCTTCGAGTTTGTCATCCTCTAACATAAATTGGTTGTTTCCAAGTGGTTGAATCTCTAAATAATCATAAAAATCTACCAACCCAGCAATGGACTCTTCTGATTTTCCTTTTAATAATGCCTGATATAGTTCTCCTGCTTCACAGGCACTACCAATCATCAATCCTTCCTTGTGGCGCAAGTATTCACTTTTCGGAATACGTGGCCTTCTTGCAAAGTAGGTAAGATGAGACATCGAAATCAAACGATATAGATTGACACGCCCTATATCATTCTTCGCCAATATAATTGCATGATATGTCGGCATTTTCTTTACTGCATCTGCATTCATACTTCCAAAACGATTCACTTCTTCTAAAGTGGTAATCTCTCGTTCTTTCAGCATCGGAATAAATTTCACAAAAATCCCTGCTGTTACCTTCGCATCATCTGAAGCATGATGAAAATCCCCCATTGGAACATTCAACGCTTTTGCAACAGCATCCAATTTATATTTAGATAAAGATGGAATTAGCACCCTTGCCAATGCCACCATGTCCATATATGTAAACGCTTTCTCGATTTCGAGACGACTACAGTTTTCATCTAGAAATCCCACCTTAAACGAAGCATTGTCTGCAACGAGTACTGCATCTCCTACAAAGGATAGAAATTCTGGCAATACCTCTTCAATTGCAGGGGCTTTTAAGACCATATCATCTGTGATTCCTGTAGACTTTGTGATTTCAAATGGAATTGGAATTCCCGGATTCACAAAACGATTGTAAGAATCTATTATTTCACCCGCTACAACCTTCACTGCGCCAATTTCGATAATCTTATCACCGATTGCACTGAATCCGGTTGTTTTTAAATCAAACACAACATAAGTATCATCCAGAGTCTGATCGTGTGCACTCACCGCAATCTCTGCTAAATCATCTACTAAATAAGCTTCCACTCCATAGATTACTTTGAAAGGGTCATCCGGATTTTTTCTCGTCAAATCTTCAATGTAATGATTTGCTTCCGGAAATGCTTGTACAATTCCATGGTCTGTGATTGCAATCGCCGGATGTCCCCAGTCATGAGCTTTCTTCACAAGCTCTTTTACATCAGAGACTCCATCCATATCACTCATCTTCGTATGACAATGTAGCTCCACACGTTTTTCAGGACTTGTATCTTTGCGCGACACTCTAAAATCCGGTATCTTTTTTACACCTGTTATAGATGCGATTGTGAGTTCTCGATCAAACGTATCGTACCTTGTAACTCCCTTGAGTTTCAAAAATGCGCCTTTTTTAATCTCTGCCAACATTTCGGATAATTGTTCGTTTCTCACAAACATTTTTACCTTAATCGAATCAGTAAAGTCTGTCATAACAAACATAAGGATGGTTTTTTCATTTCGAATCTCACGAGTCTCTAATTGAATCACTTGACCGCGGAAAACAATTTCTCCCATCTCACCAATCACTTGATCGAGTTCGATTGGCTCTTCATCAAAATCTCTCCCGTAAATCAAATTTGGATCCTCTGATTTCTTTGCAGGACGATGAAACTCCTGATTTTTCACAGATTTATTTGGCTTTTCCTTTTTCTCTTCTGTTTTTTCTGTCGGATTTTCACTTTGTTTTGCAGCATTTTGCTCCATAATTGCAGAAACTTCTTGTTGCAATCGAAGTTCCTTATGTTCTTCCAACTTGCTCTTTTCTGCTTTTACATATTCTACTTTGATGTGGATTGGAAGATTACAACGCACCTCATACACCTGTTTCAAAAGTGAAACGATAGATTCTGCTTTTCCCTCTGCAACAATATTGTCTTCAAACTGTAAACACAAAATTTTATCATCCTCAAAATGATACTTTGCATTGACAAACATATTGTATTCTACAATGCTCTGCTTCTTCAGTTCTAACAAAATACTATCCCGATATTCTCGCATGAGATTTTCCGGAGTATATTGTTGCGACAACTCAAAGTTTTCCTGTATCTTAATTTTGACAGGACTGCTCGGAAACAATTGTTCTTTGATTGCATTTTCTACGATGTAAATATATTTTTTTGCAATTAAATGAGAACTGCACAAATAAACATGCAGATAATCTCTTGTTGAATTCGTTGTAACTTTTGCAACTTTTGCACTTTCAAGCAACTGTTGAATTTCTTGATTCAGTTTTAACGTAGGAAATACATCAAAAAACAGTTTGTACATAGATTCTCCTTCTATGACTCTCCCCAATGCAACAACTCTTGTCGGAGAGTCTCCAATAATTCTTCTTCTTTTACTTTTTTAATTACTTGTCCTTTTTTTATTAAAAGGCCTTCGCCGATTCCACCGGCAATTCCGATATCCGCTTCCTTGGCTTCTCCCGGTCCGTTTACCACACATCCCATAACAGCAACTTTGATGTTAAGCGGAATATCTGCCACCATATTTTCAACCTGATTTGCGAGACCAATGAGGTCTATCTGTGTTCGTCCGCAAGTTGGGCAAGACACAACCTCGATTCCACCTTGACGAAGTCCCAATGTCTTTAAAATCAATTTTGCTGATTTAATTTCTTCCAATGGATCTCCAGTCAATGATACACGGATGGTGTCACCTAATCCTTGATAAAGCATAATGCCAAGACCCACTGATGACTTGATATTTCCGGATGTAACAGTACCGGACTCTGTAATTCCAATATGTAATGGATATTTACAGGTTTCCGCCAAAATTTTGTGAGCTTCCACACACATCATAACATCCGAAGATTTGATACTGATTACCAAATTATCGTATCCCATACTTTCAATAAGGGCCATTTTATCTAGAGCACTCTCTACTATACCTTCTGCTGTTACCCCGCCGTATTTTTCAACCAACTCTTTTTCTAACGAACCACTATTTACTCCGATACGAATCGGCACATTATATTCTTTCGCCTTTTCAACAACTTGACGCACGCGTTCTTTGTCTCCAATATTCCCTGGATTGATACGAATTTTATCTGCACCATTTTCAATTGCAGCAATCGCCAACTTATAATCAAAATGGATATCTGCCACTAATGGAATATGAATTTGCTTTTTAATCTCTCCAAGGGCCTTTGCAGCTTCCATCGTAGGTACTGCACATCTGATAATTTGGCATCCCACTGCTTCCAATGCCAAGATTTGTTCTACAGTTGCTTGAACATCCTCTGTTTTTGTATTTGTCATAGATTGAATGGCAATCGGGTTGCCACCGCCTATTTTCACATTTCCAATTTGCACTACCTTTGTTTCTTTTCGTGTCATAAAATTCCCTCCATTTTCATAATCCATCTATTTTTCGGACTAAAAACCCTCCATGTTATCATGGAGGGCTCTTTTATTTTACTCTTGTAAATATGATTTGTTCCCCGTATTCACGTTCTGTTAATGTAAGTGTATTTTTCTCTAAGCTGTAATCATATGCCTTAAGAAGAATCTCTAGCTGTTCATACAATGCTAGCGCAGTCACTTTTCCTTCGAAATCTTCTACCGCCACTTCGTAAGCTTCCGGATCCGAAATGAATATGATTGTCTTTGCTTTTTTATCGATTTCGTAGTCTAGATTCACTTCTACAAGTTCTTCTTCAACGAGTACGATTAACTTCGCCCCATTTTTTTCATTGTCCTCTAGGGTTAAATAGTACTCCCCTTTCGCAGTCGCCCATTTTCCTTGCAATGGATTCCCTCGTACAATCTTAATTAAAAAGAATAGAGAAACCAACACAATTACAACTGCTGCTATTAACAAAACAAGATGTGTTTTGCTGATTTTTTTTCTATCGTTTTTCTGTCCATTTTTCATGCACATCACCTCTTTATTTCTGTACTTTAATTATAAGAATTTTGCCTAGTGATGTCAACGTTTATACACAAGATCCGAGATATCCTTTTCTTTATTTTTCTGCCTCCATACACTCAGACAAAACATCAACCAAACGTTCCATTTCTTCTTTCGTACCAATGGTGATTCTCAGATAATTTTTCGTCCGTTCACCACTCAAATATCGCACATAGATATCTTCTTGCTTCAAGGCTTCAAACAACTCCTTTGCCTCGTATTTCTCATGAGTCACAAACAAGAAATTGGACTTTGAATCTGGGAATGTGAACCCTAGTTTTTTCAGTTCTTGTTTTGTCCATTCTCTTGTGTCTTTAATCTTTTCTACGTGTTCTTCAAAATATGCCTTGTCTGCAACTGCTTCGATTCCACAAACCAATGAAGGTTGATTCATCGTATAAGAGTTAAACGAGTATTTTGCATCATTTAAATATTTGATTAACATCGGATTGGCGATTGCATACCCTATACGCATCCCTGCCATGGAACGCGCCTTCGAGAATGTCTGTACAACAATCAAATTCTCATATTTGTCCACTAACTTAATTGCAGATTCTCCTGCAAAATCAATATATGCTTCATCGATAATCACGATGACATCCTGATTGTTCTTTAGAATATCCTCCACAAAATCCAATCCTTCGTAAATCGATGTTGGCGCATTTGGATTTGGGAAAATCACACCGCCATTTGCTTTGTAATAATCTTCTTTTACAATACGAAGTTCTTCATCCACTTTTGGACATTCATATGGAATGCGATACAATTGTGCCCACACCTTATAGAAGGAATATGTAATATCCGGGAATAAAATTGGTTTGTCCGAATTAAAAAATGTAAGAAAACACATTGCGAGTACATCATCTGAACCCACACCTACAAAAACTTGTTCTTCTCTTACTCCATAATAATCTGCCAACGTTCGTACCAACGCAGATGAAGTTGGGTCTGGATATAATCTCAGATTATCCACATTCATATGTTCCAATGCTTTTCGTACACCCGGTGCCGGTGGATATGGATTTTCATTTGTATTTAATTTGATCACCTTACGCTGTGGTTGTTCCCCTGGTACATAAGGTTCTACCTTTCGAATATTTTGTTCAAACGCTTTCATTTAAAAGTATTCCTTTGCAAGTTCTTTAAATTTTGGTAATGAATTTACGATTGTCTCATAAGATACACAATACGCCATACGCACATATCCTGGGCAACCAAAAGAGGTTCCCGGAACAATCAAAATATTATATTTCTTAGCTGCTTCACAAAATTCTTTTTCGTTCTCTACCGGTGATTTTACAAATAAGTAAAATGCGCCTTCCGGTTTAATACAAGTAAATCCACACTCTGAAAGTCCGTTATATAACGCTTCTCTATTGCGGTCATAATAAGAAATGTCTGTCTGCTCATTCAAACATTTTACAACCATTTTTTGTTGTAAGGTTGGTGCGTTTACAAATCCAAGAATGCGTGTTGCTACGCTTGCAGCTGCAATCAAATCGCCACTATCTGCTGCCTCATCCGGAATTACCAAATATCCAATACGTTCTCCAGGCAAAGACAATGATTTACTAAAAGAATATCCAACGATGGTATTCGCATAATATTTTGTTAAATAAGGAACTTCCACTCCATCATAAGCCAATTCACGATATGGTTCGTCTGAAATCAAATAAATATCGGTTCCAAATTCTTTCTGTTTCGCTTCCATAATCGCAGCCATTTTTTGAATGGTCTCTTCCGAGTACACTACACCAGTTGGATTGTTTGGGGTATTCACAATCACCGCTTTTGTCTTCTCTGTAATCTTTGATTCGAACTCGTCTAATTTTGGTTGGAATGTCTCTGTGTCTGGAGAAATTGCAACCAAAACTCCGTCAAAATTCGCTGTATAACTTCTATATTCTCCGAAATATGGTGCAAACACAATGACCTCATCCCCTGGATTCAAGAGGATTTTGAGTGCCACATTTAAGCCACCGGCTGCACCAACGGTCATCACAATATTCTTTGCCGCGAATGAAGTTTGAAAACGCTGATTCAATGACTCTGCAACTGCTTTTCTTACATCTTCATATCCAGCATTGCTATTGGTGTATCCATGAAGAACTACCGGGTCTTCCTCATTCAAAATCTCTATGATTGATTCTTTGACAGCCTTCGGTGCAGGAACATTTGGATTTCCCAAACTAAAATCAAATACATTTTCTGCCCCATAAATTTTTGCCAAACGATTTCCTTCTTCAAACATTGCGCGAATCGCTGAACTGTTCGCTACCATATTCTGCATTTTTTTTGCAATCATGATATTTTCTCCTTTACAATTCCTTTTTCCACCAAGAAAACAGGGCGATAAGATAATTTTGCCTTGCGAAGTCCTTCTGAACCCGCGTCGTCTTCTCGATTAATATATTGATAATTCATACATTCATGTGATACAAATTGTTGATTAATCATCGGATAAGCGCCCTGCACATCCGCAAACGCTTTTTCGATATGCACAACAAACATCTCTTCACTAATTGGCTCGCCAATGGTAAACGCAACTGTGTTTCCATCCACCTTAAGCACGCCTCCCACAAGTTCTAACTCTCGGAACAAGCGGAGCGCATTCAGGGTCACACACATTTCTGCATTTTTCTCATCGTCAATCTCACACCCATTTGCGTTTCTCCACTTCAATGCCATCTGAAAACATTCTTCGATATTTTCTTCCGACATGGTCTCGTAATTCCAGTTCGGATGGAGCTCTTTAAATTTATTGATATGATTCCGCTTGGCGTGCAATTTTTTCCCAGACAACGTTGCTAATTTCTCTGTTTCATATACATAATCTGCAACATCACGCTCAAATTCAATTTGAAAGCGTTCCGGATACCATGTTTCTAATTGTTCAAATTGACTCTGTGTCACATGATACAATACAAAAGGAACCCTTCGTTCTTCGGTATATTTTTTCAAAATTTCTATGGTTTTTTGAACATCTTCTGGTACTCCTATCGGATACGAGAAAGATAACCCCTCTTCTTTTTCCCAACAGAACACAAGCGTGTTTTGAACGATTGCAAACTTTACCGGATAATGTCGTGACCATAACAGTGTATTTGCAAATGTCTTTTCACAGCTCTGACTTGGAAACTTCAGAAAAAGAGTATGCATCAGCTCGCGGTCTCCCAATTCTGTCCGTTTAAACTGTATTTCTTCCATCTTTTTAATCCCTCTTATTCTAATTTGTCTATTGTATCATATTTTTCATCACTTGAATAGATATTTGATACAAAGAAGAGTATGCTCTTTTTTTCTTTTCATCATTCTTAGCACAAACAAAAAAGTGTACTGAGTACACTTTCAGCTCCCTTGCCCCACATTCTTAAGGAGGGGGCGTTTTTCTTTGTGCTTATTTATTGTAAAATAATTACACGAGTAATATATTACAAGCTATTTTTTCGATTTCAGAAATTTCCACAAACAAAAAACACACCTCGAGTTGCCTCGAAGTGCTTATTTTTATGAGCGTAGGCGAGAAAATTCGTACTCCCGACCTTTTGGTCCGTAAGTGGAGAAATTCCTTGCTATCGGTTTATTAAATTAAATAAGACGTCCTTTATTTGTATTAGCTCGAGTAAAAGCCCTTAAACTTTGTACATTAACTTCATTATTAGACGCCTTTTATTCTTCATTTATTTTGCAATACTTTTCCTCAATAGTTCTTCAAGTTGACTATTAATTGCTTCTTTCAACATCTTTGAAAATTGTTCTCCAAGAGAAAAATATTCTTGCCTAATAATAGGAAATTGTTTTGTATGCGTTCCATCTTGCGTCTCTTCCTCAATTAATACATTTAGCATTTCTTCGCATTTCACCTTTTGTATTTCCAGATTTTCTACATAGCTTTCATCTAACAATGGTTTTGCAATATCGTAGCGCCCTGAATCATCCAGAAATAAATTTAACAATTTATAAAACGCAATTTCACTCGCCGTTTCTTCTTTCGTATCAGAATCATATTGATGCCAATTCAGTACTAATTCGTACAATCTACTGTATCTGTATTTATCAATTTCATTCAGTTGTTTTTGCATTTCTATGTTTTTTAACCGTTGACCATTTATCAGAGAAATTATAATATTGGCTATTGATGTTACAAGTGCTGCAAAAACAGCAGCTGTGAAAACAACTGAAGTTAGAATATTATTCATAATTCATCTTCTCCTTTACACATTTTTTACATCTCACACCTTAAACCTCTTGGTAGTACATAAGGCATATAACTCCACCACAAATATTGATAACTTGCAAACAATTAATAACCTCTAATATATTCTACAATATACTTAAACGCTTCAACTTGGGCTAATTTCTCCTATCTATTGCAATCAAAAGAATATACATTATTATAGTCTATATCTTAGAGTTATTTAAATATATGGTATATTTTCTTTTAAACCATGTATGAATAATCCCATTTAGTATTGCAGGATTGTGCATTTTTTCTGTTATTTGATATAACAAGAAACCGTCGTAGGTAAAACGAACATTACCTATTCGAGTACTTTTACCATTTTCGATTTCAACCACACTATTCCCATATCTCAATCTTACATGCTCGCTTCTAAACACATATTCTGACTTGAAATCAACCTCAATCAAACCTAGTGTCTGTAATTTATTAAGCATATGTGAAGACAGACCATGTTTATTAAATTTTTTCACATTTTGAGAAAAGTAAATAACAGGTACTGCCACTATTTGATTTTCATCATCCACATCCATTTCTACAAAAGTAAATCTACATATATTCAAAAATGATCTGACTTCTTTTTTACCCATCAAAAACAAACAATTCAAAAGTGTTTTTGAACAAAGTTCTTCATCCGACGCCGCTTTAGCCAACAACATTCCAAATACTTTTTGGCTATCAGCCTCTTCAATTTTTGATACTTTATCAAAAAAATCTAATAACCAATCCTTATCAAGGTTATCCATATTTGCATCTTCATCCATTTCATCAAGTGCAATGCCTAAAACCTGTACTTTTCTATAAAACGTTTTCAAACTTCTGTTCAAAACGGCATTTAAGGTTATTCTATCTTCGTACGACAATTTTGGATTATCAATAATCGATTTTTTTATGTCAATCTCATTATCTATCTTTAAATCATTTATGCTTTTTACCCTATCGAATGGAATGCCTATAATATCTTGTATTACGTTTTCATTTGATGTTGCAAATTCACTTATAAATGCTTTCCCTACAGTACTTTTTATCATTTTTACTCCTTTTTATCTTAATATACACTCCAACCACCCAATATTGATGATTGGTAATTTTTAACTTTCTAAAATATCTAAAATAAACTGAATTTTATTCATGCTTGACGTTCTTCTTACTTGTATTAACCACAACAAAATTATCGCACAAAAGATATATATAGTGACCATTCCTAATAAACCACCAACCATCTCAAACGACAAAGTTTCTATAAAAAAACTGCCGCATATCGTAAAAATTAATCCTATTCCAGTTAAAAACATTGAGATAATATCTTTAATTTCTTTAAGCCTATCAAACGTTTTATAATCTCTTATATATTCTTTAAACAAAATCTTATATTCCAATTCATTCAGTTGACTAGCTTTATTTTTTACCAAATTGTATTTTTCCACACGTTTCAATTTAGTATCATTAATAATTCGCCGTATTTCTCTTTTAGTTTCAATGATTTTATCATTCATATTGATTCTCCTATCTTTTGTAATAAGCAAATCATACCACTCCAACCACTGGATATTACTTGTTGGTAAAATTACAATCCAGCTATCTTTTTCAATTGTTCATAAGGTATTTCTCTTCTTCTTTTTGCAATAATTCGATACTGCTCTTGCATAGTCTCCAAATACATACTTGAACATCTAATATAAGGTTCACCGCCTCTGACTTTTGCGACAAACTCTTCCTTTTGTAAATTTGAATTTTCAATGTAAAATTCTCTATTAATACTAGATATCAACATTTTGATTTCTCTTTGCTGATTCGACATTGATAAAGCACTTTCATAAAAGATATTCAACGAAACTATCTGATCGTAATCTAATTCTTTAACAAACAAATGCCGATATTTTTCCCATAAATTATTTTGTACAATAGTGTCTGATTTCCAAAAACCTGGCACATTAAAACCACTACTATTATTTCCTAACACATTCATTGCCAAGTCTATATTGTCGTCTATACTATCTATTTGCATCACAATTATACTTGCTGCATGTTGTTTTTCAGTAGCTTTGCCTCTCTTATAAATATACAAAGTTGTAGCAACTGTAAAAAATAAAATAATCAATTCTATTACGTACAATATGCTTGTTTCCATTTGTATCACCTCATGTTGATTATATCACTTACAAGCACCTATTCTCTATTAGCAATACCCACCTAATTTATCACTCAAATTTTTAGCACAACGCTGATTTTAAATTTTCTTCGAATTTTGACGTCAGAAATGGGCATTTGATGTGTCTATATAAATTAAGCTGTTAGTCAAATGTTAGTCAAACACACTAAAAAAGTGTAGATGCCAATTGCATCTACACTTCCTAAAATTGATATTCCATTTACTCTTCTTCATAAGTCTCTGCAAATACTGCTTCCATTTGTTGATCCAAATCTTCAGGTCCATCTTTCTCCGGATACCCCTTTTCCTTACAAAGCATAAGACAAATTGGTCCTGCCAACGGAACAATCATATACAATAAGAGATACAACACTGACCTTTTTGGAACTGTTGACTCAAAAATCTTATAAATGCAAACGGTTCGAACTGCATTCAATGCAGCTGCTACCATCACCATAATCATTAAAGCAATATAGCAGATGCAGGCACCGACCACTAGATTTTTCATTGCATTCGCAGAAAAGCCACTATTCATTTTAGTTAAGGTAGTAAACAACAAATAAAAATATCCTATGTAATAGGCAACTAATCCCAGTCCCACCAGAATTAAAAGAACCACAAGAACAACTCTCCATTTTCTCTTGATTCCATTGCGTTCATCATATTCATCGGCAAGACTTCCGATAATCCAATCGGTTCCAACTGGAATCCATGCAAGCCAAGGACGCTTAATGCTTCTCCGAGACGCAAGTCGACTAAGTGCAATCGAATTCAGGATGTAGGATACAAGTGCTATAATTCCCAAAACCCCGATTACAACCATATAGATCATCAAAACGGTCATAACCGCCGCTGACTTCCCTGCCAGATTCTGAAAACTATTATTCATTGGTCCACTAATATTGTACATTACGCATTCCTCCTTTGTACCTTTTTCTTTATTTTATCATTCTGTTCTTCATCTGTCATCTTTATTTTGTCCCTTTTTTACATTGGACTCCTCACTTCTATCAAAGTTCCATCGGGATCATAGAATCGAACCATTTTCTGTCCCCAAGGTAATTCTTTCATTCGATTCATGCATTGAATCGGTTCTTTATAGTTGTCTAATTTTTCTACAAATCGGTCCATATCATATTCCTCGAAATAAAGTTCTGTGGCATGGTTTTTTTGAACAACCTCTTGTCCAAGTGCTTCTTCCCACACCTTCATTTCCTGTAGTACCAAACCTTCCGTCAATATGACATTCCCTTCTTGCTCCAACACAACATCTAGCCCAAATAATTCTTTATAAAAGAGCTTTGATCTTTCAATATCTTTAACAGCAATCAAAACATTTTTTAATTTCATTTCTATCACCTTCCTATTTTTATTCTAATATAAACCTGAAAAAGCTTCAAGAAAAAGGACGACCACAAAACGCATTTGTGTCGTCCTTATTATTATTCATTCATTTGCGCTAATTTTGCTGCTTGGTCTGCGGCAATCAGACTGTCTATAATTTCGTCAATATCTCCATTCATAATATTGTCGATTTTATACAATGTCAATTTAATACGATGCTCTGTCACACGGCCTTGTGGGAAGTTGTAGGTTCGAATCTTTTCTGAACGATCCCCTGTACCAATTTGACTTCTTCTAGCCTCTGCTTCTGCTGATTGCTGCTTTTCTAATTCCAATTCATACAACTTTGAACGAAGCAATCTGAAAGCCTTCTCCTTGTTTTGCAACTGAGATTTTTCTGTCTGGCTATAAATCACAATTCCTGTTGGATAGTGTGTTAAACGAACTGCCGAGTCTGTAGTATTGACACATTGTCCTCCGTTTCCAGAAGCACGCATAACGTCAATTCGAATATCTTTTTCATCGATCACTACGTCCACTTCTTCTGCTTCCGGCATAACAGCTACCGTGATTGTAGAAGTATGAATACGTCCACCAGATTCGGTCTCCGGCACACGTTGTACACGATGAACACCACTTTCATATTTCATTCTTGAATATACGCCTTGACCACTCACCATAAATACAACTTCTTTGAAGCCACCGATTCCATTCTCGCTAAAAGAAATCATCTCCGTCTTCCAACGTCTCGACTCTGCATAGTGCACGTACATACGATAAACTTCTGCTGCAAACAGCGCAGATTCATCTCCGCCGGCACCTGCACGAATTTCCACCATAATATTTTTATCATCATTTGGGTCTTTTGGAAGAAGTAAGATTTTTAATTCGTGTTCTAATTCTTCTACACGTTTCTTAGACTCGTACAACTCTTCTTTTGCAAGTTCACGCATCTCTTCATCCGTCTCCAACTCAAGCATCTCTTCACTGTCTATAATTGCTTGCTTTGCATTTTTATATTCTGTATATGCTTCGACAAGTGGAGTAAGATCGGATTGCTCTTTCATCAATTTACGAAAGCGATTTTGATCATTCGCCACATCTGGTTCCTGTAATTCGCTCATGATTTCTTCATAACGAATTAAAAGATCGTCTAATCTGTCAAACATATTTGTTCCTCCCATTCATTTATCTTTATTAAATATACACGCCAAAGACCACTCGGTCAAGTCCTGCCAAATCCTTTTTTACAGTTACTTCTTTGAAACCTGCGTCCTCCATTAATTTCTTAACATCTTCCCCTTGGTCATGCCCGATTTCAAAATATACTCTTCCGGCATCCTTTAAATATTTCGGACTTTGCTCTACGATTTTTCTATAAAAATAAAGCCCATCTTCTTTTCCGTCCAAAGCGATTCTCGGATCATGGATTCGCACTTCTTCTTGTAAACTCTCGATAACCTCGGTGCGAATGTATGGCGGATTCGACACAATTATATCGTATTTTCCTTCTACATTCTCAAACAAGTCGCTCTGTAAAAAGGTCACTGTCTGACCAAGTTTGTCTGCATTCTTTTTTGCAACTTTCAGCGCTTCTTCCGAAAGGTCTACTCCCACTCCAGTCACATGTTTTTGTGCATGCAACAAACTGAGAAGAATACATCCAGAGCCCGTACACATATCCAAAATATGCATTTCCGGTTGCAGAACATCCAACACACTTTCTACCAACACCTCTGTGTCTTGTCTCGGTATCAAAACATGTTCATTCACACCAAATTCCAATCCCATGAACATCTGCACACCTGTGATATGTTGCAATGGAATGCGCGCCATTCGAAGTTTCATGTATTCTTGATATGTTTGCTCTTCTTCAAAAGAAAGTTCTTTCTCTGAGCAAAGAAAATATTGTGCACGCAAAACGCCTGTTACAAACTCTAACAGATACCATGCATCTAATTCTGCATCTTCTATCTTTGCACTTTTTAATTGTTCTTGTCCATATACATATGCTTCACGCAAAGTCATTTTACTGTTCCTCAAAATTTTCTTCTAAATACGCACGCCAATCAAACACGGCCTCTACCGCTTGTATTCCGACTTCGATCATATCGTCGTCTGGCTCCTTTGTCGTCAAACCTTGGAGTGCAAGACCTGGTTTGCTCAACAAGTTTACAAACCAATTCTCACTGCTGCCTGCCAAACGAATGATTTCATAAGAAATCCCTGCAATCAATGGCAACAATGCAATTCGAAGTACAATACGAAGTGCAAATACATCTACGGTAATAAAAAAGCATACTAAAATACTAACTACCATCACGAAGAATAAGAAACTTGTCCCACATCGCTTATGTTGTTTAGAACTTTTTCGCACATTTTCCACATTCAATTCCATGCCATGCTCAATACAGTTGATGCATTTATGCTCCGCTCCGTGATACATAAATGTACGTCGAATATCCTTCATGTGAGATACTGCCAAAATATATATCATAAAGATGAGAAATCGAATCACTGCCTCTAACACTGCTCGCAAAAAGGAATATGGAATGAATTGTTGAAACAATTCTGAAAGAAAATATGGAAGCAACATAAATAAGCTCATCGCAAGTACCAGGGATGCAACCATTGTAATGGCTGTAACGAGGTCCTCTTTTCGCTTTTGCTTTCTCGCTTCTTCTTCCGTAAGAATCTTACCCGACTCTTCCTCAAAAAAACTTGCAGAATAACTGAGCGTCTTCATTCCCAACACTAAAGAATCAATAAAATTGAATACGCCTCGAACAAACGGAATTTTTCTCCAAATTTTTCCTTTCGCTTCTCCCTTTTGCTCTTCTATTTTTACTTCGATATTTCCATCTGGCTTGCGAACCGCCACTGCGTATTTCGAACCATTCTTCATCATGATTCCTTCTAATACTGCTTGTCCGCCAATATTGGATGATTTCATCGCTACACCTCTCTATAAAGTATACGTTTTCTACGAAAAAACGGGTTGAAGTTTTGAAACCTCAACCCGCAAGTTTGCATTTGATTATTGCATACCGTATTTCTTGTTAAATTTATCAACACGACCACGAGCTTGAGCAGCTTTTTGTTGTCCTGTGTAGAATGGATGACATTTTGAACAAATTTCCACGTGGATTGATTCTTTTGTAGAACCTGTTACAAATGTGTTCCCACAGTTACATGTTACTGTTGCTTGATGGTATGTTGGATGGATTCCTTCTCTCATTTTATTCACCTCTTCATCATTTTTTCGCGATTACCAACCGCGATTAGGTTGTTTTTTTCTAAACAGCCTTGTCATTGTATCACACATATTTCTATTTTGCAAGGTTTTCTATAAAAATTTATTTTTCTTTACCATCTCTAAAAATTCACGGTTATCCGCAGTGCGTGAGAACATGTTTAAAATGTTGTCTACTGCTTCTTCTGCTTTCATTCCATTCAACGCTTTTCGCATAACATATACCGCTTCTTGTTCCTCCTGGCTGAGAAGTAAATCTTCTCTTCTTGTTCCAGATTTTGGAATATCAATCGCTGGAAATACTCGTTTTTCCTGTAATTTTCGATCAAGCACAAGTTCCATATTTCCAGTTCCCTTAAACTCTTCATAGATAACATCATCCATCTTACTTCCAGTGTCTACCAAAGCGGTCGCTAAAATAGTCAAACTTCCACCTTCACGCATATTTCTAGCTGCACCAAAGAAACGTTTTGGCATATGAAGGGCTGCCGGGTCAAGACCACCTGACAATGTACGTCCACTTGGTGGAACAGTCAAATTGTACGCTCTGGCAAGTCTCGTGATACTATCTAATAAAATCACAACATCTTTTTTGTGTTCTACCAAACGTTTTGCACGCTCGATTACCATTTCAGATACACGTTTGTGATGTTCCGGAAGTTCATCAAATGTAGAATAAATCACTTCCACATTGCTACCTGTAATGGCTTCTCGTATATCTGTGACTTCTTCCGGACGTTCGTCAATGAGCAAAATTAAAATGTGCATTTCTGGATTGTTTTTCAAAATGGACTGTGCTACTTGCTTTAACAAGGTCGTCTTACCGGCTTTTGGCGGCGACACAATCATTCCACGTTGTCCTTTTCCAATCGGCGAAAGCAAATCCACAATACGCATTGCCACACTACTTCTTCCACTTTCCAGTCGAAGTCTTTCATCTGGGAAAATCGGTGTCATATCTTCAAAGTTGCTTCTTTTAGTCGCTTCCGATGGGGAACCACCATTAATCTTTGTCACATAGAGAAGTGCACTAAATTTTTCTTGTTGCGTTTTAATTCTCGTGTTTCCAGTTACGATATCTCCTGTTTTTAATCCGAATCTGCGGATTTGAGACGGTGATACATACACATCATTTTCACCTGGCAAATAATTTGCACTACGGATAAAACCATATCCATCTGCCATAACCTCTAAAATACCACTTGCAACTTCACCACTGTCTAATTGCTCAATTTCAGCAGATGCTTTTTCCGCCTTCAATTTATCTTTTTCATCTTGTTCTAACATTGCTTCTATCAGCTCTGCTTTTTTCATTGTGCTGATACCTACCATTTCCCGTGCCTTTGCCAAATCGCGCAAAGTTGCTAATGGTAACGACTCATACTTCTCTCTCATATTAATTTGTCCTTTCTTATTGGTTGATTTATCATTGGGAAAATTCGTCTGAATTGACTTGTTGAATGTTATTTCTTACATTATACATGATTTCAATTAGAAATAAAAGTATTTTTTCTCTTAGTTGATTTGGAATATTAAGAATGCTATGATAGTACACAAGGAAGTGAGCACATGAATTCTTGGGGTGAAAAAAGATTTTATTCTCTTGATTACTATATCAAAAAGACATTTGGAGAAAAACTTTATAAAGTAGCTTTAAACGGTGGAATGACTTGTCCAAATCGAGATGGCTCTCTGGGCACTCGCGGTTGCATCTTTTGTAGTGCAGGGGGATCTGGCGATTTTGCCAGCGACTGCAAGCTTTCGATACAGGAGCAACTTGCGCAAGGAAGGGAGCTAATCCGACGCAAATATTCTAGCCCATCTATTATTGCTTATTTTCAAGCATACACCAATACCTATGCACCTCTTCCTTATTTAGAAGAATTATTTACACAGACGATACAAGAACCAGATGTGAAAGTGCTATCTATTGCGACTCGTCCAGACTGCCTTTCTGCCGACGTCATTGCATTATTATCTCGTCTGAACAAACAAAAACCGGTCTGGGTGGAATTAGGTCTTCAAACCATCCATTCTGATAGTGCTAAGTTCATCCGTCGTGGCTATTCCCTTGACGTTTTTGAAAAAGCGGTTTATGATTTAAAAAATGCCGGAATTCAAGTAATTGTGCACACGATTTTATGTCTTCCAAACGAAACATCGGAAATGATGTTGGAAACGATTTCTTATTTGAATCAACTTCCAATTGATGGAATTAAATTGCAATTGTTACACGTATTAAAGGATACAGACCTTGCAAAGGTGTACGAGGAAACCAACTTCTATCTTCCTACATTAGAGGAGTATCTGGAGTTGCTTGGCTATTTGGTTTCGCACTTGCGTTCTGACATCGTAATCCACCGTTTGACCGGTGACGGGCCAAAAGACCTTCTCATAGCACCTCTGTGGACCGGCAATAAACGATTGGTATTAAATCGCATACAACAGTATTTCAAACAAGCTGATATATGGCAAGGAAAGGAGCTTTCATGTCTGAAGCATTCACACTCTACAAGTTAATTATTTTATATATGTTAGATAAGTTGGACTTTCCGTTAACAAACGGTCAGATTTCTGAATTCATCTTAGACGAAGGATATACCAACTATTTCACATTGCAACAAGCAATATCTGAAATGGTCGAAAGTGGGTTTATCGAAGAAGAAACCACTCACAATCGTACCCTTTATCATTTGACTGAGGAAGGTACTGAGACCATTCAATTTTTTAAAAACAATATCTCACCGGCAATTCAAAGTGATATCAATACCTTTCTTGCAGAAAAGAGATATGATTTGAAAAATACGGTTTCCGTGAAAGCAGACTACTATCCTACGAAAAATAAGGACTACGCTGTGCGCTGTCAAATCTTTGAAAACAGTACATCTTTGATTGATTTAACATTAACCGTACCTACCGAAGACGAAGCGGTGACAGTTGCCAATAATTGGAATCAAAAAAATCAAGATATTTATGCACAAATAATGGCGAATCTTTTATGATTCGCCACTTTTTTATTCTTCACGACTTTGTAATCGTTCCAAACGCTCTTTAATTTCTTTTTCACTACCGTTTTCGGTTGGTCTATAAAACTTACTTCCCACTATCTCATCCGGCAAATATTGCTGTTTTACATAATGCTCTGGATAATCATGTGCGTATTTATATCCAACTCCATGTCCCAAATTTGCTGCCCCTTTATAATGTGCATCCTGCAAATGTGGTGGTATCGTTGTTTTGTAATTCTTCACACTTTCCATTGCCTCATTAATTGCAAGATAGGATGCGTTACTCTTTGGTGCACTGGCTATATAAGTTGCAGCTTGTGCGAGAATAATCTGTGCCTCTGGCATGCCGATTCGTTCTACTGCCTGACTGGCTGAGACTGCCACTGTGAGTGCATTTGGATCCGCATTTCCCACATCTTCCGACGCACTAATCATTAATCTGCGCGCAATGAATTTGATATCTTCTCCCGCATACAACATCTTCGCCAGGTAATACACCGCCGCATCTGGATCCGACCCTCGAAGACTCTTAATAAAAGCAGAAATCGTATCGTAGTGGTTATCCCCTGTCTTGTCATATCGAACCACTCTTTTTTGGATACACTCCTCGGCTACTTCAATGGTGATATGTATCATTCCATCCGCACTTCTTTGGGTGGTTAAAACGCCTAATTCAATCGCATTGAGTGCATTTCTTGCATCTCCGCCTGAGATATCTGCCAAGAAATCCAGCGCTTCTTCTGTAATCTCTGCACGATAACTTCCCATACCCTTTACTTCATCGTAAACAGCTCGCTTTAAAAGTGTCTTGATATCTTCTTTTTCAAGGGATTTCAACTCAAATACACTCGAACGAGAAATCAAAGCACCATTCACTTCAAAATATGGATTTTCGGTCGTTGCTCCTATTAAAATCAAAGTTCCATCCTCCACAAACGGAAGAAGGTAATCCTGCTGCCCTTTGTTAAATCGATGAATCTCATCCACAAAAAGAATGGTCTTTTTCCCGTACATTCCCATATTGTTTTTCGCTTCCTGTACGATGGTTTCCATATCCTTTTTTCCGGCAATGGTCGCATTAATCTGTTTAAAATCCGCACTGGTTGTATTGGCAATCACTTTTGCAAGCGTCGTTTTTCCGGTTCCCGGTGGACCATAAAAAATCAGCGACCCCAACTTGTCCGCTTTGATTGCGCGATACAATAATTTGTCTTTTCCTATGATATGCTGTTGTCCCACAATCTCTTCGATTGTAGTCGGACGAAGTCTAGACGCCAACGGAGACTCTTTTTCGCCCTTTTGTTCTCGCATGTAATCAAATAAATCCATGTGTTCTCCTTCTACTCTATCTCTGCAATCTCTCGGATCACGCACCCTGCAATCAACAGGCCTGCTACTGGAGGTACAAATGAAATACTTCCTGGAAGGGTACGTTTTTTTCCTAACTCTTCTTCTGAAATTTTATCCGAAACATTGATTGGCTTTTCTTTTGAATATAACACTTTCAAGTGCTGTATGCCTCGGTTCTTCAATTCCTTTCTCATCACTTTACATAGAGGACAAACCGACGTTTTTGAAATATCTGTAATTTCAAAAAGCTCTGGATACAATTTATTCCCTGTACCCATACAACTGATGATTGGAATCTCATGTTCTTTCGCATACTCAATGACTGCTAATTTCGCCGTCACCGTGTCAATCGCATCAATAATGTAATCCACTTTTCGTTCAAATATCTGTTCCAAATTTTCAGGAAGAACAAATACTTCGTGTGTATACACCACTGTTTCAGAACTGATATCTTCAATTCGGTCTTTCATTAACTTTGTTTTATAATCACCTACAGAACTGAGATATGCAATGGACTGGCGATTGACATTCGTCAAACTCACTTTGTCATTGTCTACAAGAATCAATGTGCCAACGCCACTTCTTGCCAAAGCCTCTACGCAGTGTGAGCCAACACCACCAATGCCTAGAACCATCACTGTCGAATTTGCAAGACGTTTTAATGCTTCCTCTCCTATCAACAATTCTGTTCTGGAAAATTCATGTGCCATGTCTATTCCTCTTTCTATCTTTCACATAATGAAATCATACCATTTTAAACCTTTTTCGTCACTATATTATTTGCAAAAAACTTATTCTAATGCATTGCATATCAATTGCCATGGTGTTAGAATAGTCAGGTATGTAAAACGGAGGATTATTATGACTGAAATTAGAAAAGAAAATAAGATGGGAATCATGCCCATTCCAAAACTATTAATTAGTATGTCTCTCCCAATGATTATTTCGATGTTGGTACAGGCATTTTACAATATTGTAGACAGTATCTTTGTTGCACAAATCAGCGAGGATGCATTGACTGCAGTTTCACTTGCATTTCCAGTTCAAAACCTTATGATTGCTGTTGCTGCCGGAACCGGAGTTGGAATTAATGCATTACTCTCTAGAAGCTTGGGTGAGAAAAAATACGACAAAGTAAATCGAATCGCGCAAAACGGTCTTTTACTAGCTATACTCAGCAGCATCGTCTTTGCCATCGCAGGACTTTTTGGCTCACGCCTATTTTTCGAAGCACAAACAAAGGATCCCGAAATTATCAAATACGGAATTGACTACATGACAATTATCACGGTTGCTTCTATTGGTATTTTCTTACAGATTGCTTTTGAACGTTTGATGCAATCCACAGGGAAAACGATTTTCAATATGATTATTCAAGGTACCGGTGCAATTATGAACATTATTTTAGATCCAATTCTAATCTTCGGATGGTTTGGGCTCCCGAAAATGGAAGTTGCCGGAGCTGCCATTGCAACCGTTGCAGGACAGATTATCGCTGCAATCCTGGGTATCATTTTAAACCAAAAATTCAATAAGGAAGTTCATGTGACACTCAAAGGATTCAAACCTTGTAAAAAGACGATCGGTGCCATTTACCAAATCGGAGTCCCTTCCATTTTGATGCAATCCATCGGTTCTGTAACAACCTTCGGTATGAACAAAATCTTATTGGACTTCTTCCATTCAACAGCAGCCGCTGTGTTTGGAGTATATTTCAAACTTCAAAGTTTTATTTTCATGCCAGTCTTTGGTTTGACAAATGGAATCATTCCAATCGTGGCGTACAACTACGGCGCTCGCAACAAAAAACGAATCTATCAGACATTGAAACTCGGAGCCATCCTTGCAGTAGGCATTATGTTTGTCGGAATGTTGATATTCCAACTGTTCCCAGAGCCACTCTTAAGACTGTTTGATGCTTCAGATAAAATGATTGAAGTTGGTGTTCCTGCACTGAGAACAATCAGTCTGAGTTTTACGTTTGCAGGTTTTTGCATCGTCTCAAGTTCCATCTTCCAAGCACTCGGAAATGGTATTTACAGTTTGATTATGTCTATCGCAAGACAACTTGTAGTCATCTTACCAGTTGCATATTGGTTTGCAAAAGCCTTCGGACAAGTCGATATGGTTTGGTATTCTTATCCGTTTGCTGAAGTTGCGTCCGTTCTTATCTGCATTATTTTGTTGAGACGTATCTTGAAATTAAAAGTGAAAAACTTATAAAACAAAAAGAACTTTCATTATGAAAGTTCTTTTTTCATATCTTTATTTATTTCTTTTTTCGAACACTATATCCAAAGGTTCCTAACGGTTTTCCAAGACTGAAATACTCTCCATGCGAATATGCCATAAGCCCGGTCTCATTTAAACAGAACTTCCCAGATTCATTCATGTATTCTTCACTCACTTGCACAGATACTACTTCTGCAAGGAACATGTGATGACTTCCAAGCTCCTTCACCTCTGTTACCCGGCATTCAATGTTAACTGGACATTCTTCTATAATTGGCGCGTAAGAAAGCGCATTTGCCTTTCCCTTTGTCAATCCTGTCTCTTTCCACTTATCCACATCTTTACCAGAACGAACACCACAATAATCGGTCGCTTTCACAAGATCTTCTGTCGTAAGATTGACAACAAACTCGCCACTCTCTTTTATCATTTCATAAGAATATCTCTCTGGTCTTACAGAAATATATAACATCGCTGGATTGGTACAAATCGTTCCCGTCCAAGCAATCGTAATAATATTGGTCTCCCCATCCGGATTCCCCACACTGACCATAACGGCAGGCAATGGATAGACCATATTCCCAGGTTTCCATGTTTGTTTTGCCATATTCTTCTCCTAATGTTGTAGTGAAATCACGAAGGTTGGAATTAACTGTTTCTTACGAGAAACAACTCCGGACAAATGAATCTCTTCCGTATCTTGTGGAAGGTCAAATGCCTCAATCACCTGCTCTTTTGCACCTTTACCATAACACAATAATTCTGTAGATTCTTCTACAATATTTGTCAACATGAAAAACATCATATCTAAGCGATGCTTATCCGATGCGCTTCCCAAATAAGGTGAAATGCGTTCTTTGATTTCACTCAATTCCTCTGCATGCATAGAGTTGATTTGTCCGACACCAAACTTCACATTGTTGATTGAAAAATGTTTGAAATCTTGGAAACAAATTTCTTCTGGTGTCTTACCCTTCAGATTGCTTCCAGCCTGGAACATATCTTCTGCCAACTCTTCCATATTAATCTCTGCAATCTTAGAAAGTTCTTCTGCTGCTGCACGATCTATCATCGTACAAGTCGGTGAACGGAACAACAATGTATCGGAAATGATTGCCGCACAAAGAATCGACGCTGTCGTCAAATCTGGCACAATACCATTTTCTTTATACATTTCATAAACAATTGTCGCTGTACATCCCACTGGTTGATTTCTAAAAAATACAGGACTCACTGTCTCTAAACTTCCCAATCTGTGGTGGTCAATAATTTCTAGAATATCTGCTTCTTCAATTCCGTCAACTGCTTGTGTCTTTTCATTATGGTCCACCATAATTACTTGTTTCTTACTTGCTTCCATCAAACGACGGCTGGAAATCAATCCATAGAAATCGCCTTTTTTGTCCAGCACAGGAAAATCTCGAGTTCTCTTTTTTGCCATAATATCTTTGACAGAATCTACAAAGTCTTCCGCATTAAAAATGGTCAATCCATCTTTCGTCATGAAATATCTAACCGGAATACTTTGGTTAATTAATCTGGATACCGTAAATGTATCATGTGGCGTTGTAATTACTACAACTTCTCGCTCACTTGCTATTTTTTGAATGGTCTTTGAAACCTTTGCCCCTTGGCACACTACGATACAACTAGCTTCTAACTCTATCGCACATAATTGTGCTTCATAGCGGTTTCCTAAAATAACCAAGTCATCTTTCTCTATATATGTCTCCATGATATCCGGACTGGATGTGGCTACTGCCACCTTTCCTTTCACGAAATATGCATGCGAATTTCCAACGAGAACTTCTCCGTCCAATGCCTTTGCAATATTACTATACTGCGTCTTTGCCTCTGCCAAAATACAGCTATCATATACATCCATATACGACATAGCAATATCACCGGTTGTAATGACTCCCTCTAATTTTGAATCTTTGGTAACTCCAACGGTATACACATTCTTCTTTTTCATCATCGCCCAAGCTTCTTTGATTGACATGTGACTATCGATACCCGGCGAACAGTTTACATCCACATCTTTTACCTGCAATTTCACTGTGGATAATAAAGTAGGTGGTTCTACACCAAAACGTTCTAAAACATATTGCGTTTCTTCATTCAACATTCCAGCACGTTTTGCAATATATTCATCTTCCCCAATTTGTTGTTTTAAATTTGCATATGCAATCGCAGAACACACCGAATCAGTATCTGGATTCTTATGACCCACAACATATACTTGGTTTACTTTTTTCTTTTCCATAAAATCACCCCTTCTTACCCCTATAGGTTACCATTATTTTCTTGTTTTGACAAATGTTTTCCCAATTTTCTATACCACACTTTCTAAAATATGATATACTATGTACATTCTAATAAAAGTATGAGGTATATAGAATGAGCGAAGAATTATTACAAACAGAAACAATGGCAGACTATGAGGAGCATTTTGATGATGCCAATCCTTGGAATCGTGTTGCCGACTACCAAAGAAGAAAAACCGTATTGACCGTAAAAGTAGAAGGTCTTGTAAATGGCGGTGTGATTGCAGTTGTAGAAGGAATCCGCGGATTCATTCCTGCTTCTCAATTATCTCTATCTTATGTACAAAACTTAGAGGATTATTTACTAAAAGAAATCGATGTACAAATCATCGAAGTGAATCAAGCAGAAAATCGTCTGATTATGTCTGCGCGAGATTTATTGAAAGAACAAGCAAGAAAAGAAAAAGAGGCTTTAATCGAAACAGTAGAACTCGATTCTGTCCTAACCGGTACTGTTGAAAGTTTACAAAATTACGGTGCTTTTATCCGTTTAGAAAATGGACTTTCTGGTTTGGTTCATATTTCTCAAATTTCGGACAAACGAATCAAAACTCCTTCCGCTGTATTAACAGTCGGACAAAAAGTTGACGTAAAAGTAATTGACATTAAAAACGGAAAACTTAGTTTGAGCATGAAAGCATTGATTGAACCTGAAGAAGAAATCATAGAAGAAATCGAAATACCGCAAGCTGAAAACATTGGAACAACATTAGGTGATTTATTCAAAAACATTCAACTATAATAAAAAGGAGATAAGGCAACTGCTTTATCTCCTACTTTTTATTCATCAAATTCTACAATCAAATAAAATCCTCGTTCATTTTCTTGAATTTCTTTTACAATTCCTGCACCTTCTTTAATTCTCTGATTACTTCGATAAATTCCCGACATTGCAACGGAAGGTTCTACAATATAACTATAAAGGCTACCATTAACACGCTCCGTAACCTGTACTTTCTGCCCTTCTTCCACTAATCCTTTTCGCTCCATCTTAAACATTTCTTCTCGCATGAGTGATTCCCCCCCTTTTTTTATCGTTCCTTTCTTAACATTGTAATAAAAAATGCTTGTTTTTGCAATCGCTAGTGCTTATAATAAATTCGACATTATTCTCAAGGAGGTTTTTTCATGCCAGACGCAAATGCATCGCGCTTTCGTTTCCATATCGGTATGCGTAACGTCAAAACAGCAATTACAACTACATTATGTGCTCTCATCTATCTACTTATAGGTAGAAATCCAACTTTTGCTTGCATCGGTGCCATTTTTGGAATGGGAAGCGATGTAGATAATTCGAAATTAAATGGAGGAAATCGTCTATTTGGAACCGTATTCGGTGGCGTCATTGGTATGTTACTTTTTCCAGTATATTGTCTATTCTACCCTGACGGAAAATTTCACTCCTTGTTGTTACTCTTTTTATTTTTAGGAACAGTCCTTTTGATACTGACTAGTTTGTTTTTCAAATGGCCAGGAGCGATTCAACCAGGTGGCGTTGTTCTTTGCATTATCCTATTCAACACCCCTGTAGAAAAATACATCTCCTATTCATTAAATCGTATCTTTGATACCGCAATAGGAGTTATCTTAGCGATTGCAATTGAGTACTTATTCCCAAGAGAACGAATCCTAAAAATATTAGTAAAATTAAAACTTCGCAAACCTGAAGATTTAGAATATTTAAACAAATAAAGAGAATCTCGAAAGAGATTCTCTTTTAATGTGGTCGAAATCCTTCTCCCTTTACTTGATTCGCTTCCATCGTCACCAAAAAGGCCTCATGGTCTTCTTCTTTCACTGCTTTTTGTACGATGTGCATTTGCTTATAACTAGATGCACACATGACTACATGTTTATCTTCTTTAGAATGACTTCCCGATGCTTTCAAGATTGTTGCCCCTCGACCAGTCAGCTCATATATTTTCTCTGCTACCTCATATCCTCGTTCTGTCACAATCAATGTCACTTTTCCTGCATCCATCCCATACATCACTTTATCAACAACTACTGAAATAATATAGGTCGCTATCAAACCATAAATAATATTATCAATATCTCCACCCATGAGGAATCCGCAAATGAGTAATACAGAACAATCTACAATGGCGATTAATTTTCCCAAAGAAAGATGTGGTTTCAATTTACGCATACTCATAATCACAAAATCAGTTCCACCTGTGGAAGTATTTCTAGCATAAAGCAATCCATATCCCAAACCGGCAAAAATTCCCATGCAAATGCAAGACAGCATTGGATTTCCAGTATAAATCGGAATAAAAGGTGCTACCACATCCAAAAAGAAATTGGAAATCAAAAGCGTTTTTCCAGATTTTAAAAGAAATTTCACACCTAAAATTCTTCCGCAAATCAAAATGATTGGAATATTTAATATGGTAGTCATTGTACCAATCGGTAAACCAAAATAAAGATACAGCACCTGCGCAATACCCGATACTCCTGTAACAGGGAACTTCGATGCAGTAGCAAAATTATAAATACCGATTGCAATCAGGAAACTCCCCACAATATCCGCAAGCAAATCCAATCCGATTTCTTTATATTTCATTTTTTTCATACAACCATCTCCTTCTTTAAAAAAAGAGCACCTACCGATGCTCTTTCTTTTATTCTTTACCGTCGAAACAGTATGTACACACTTTACATGGTTCTAATCCAATTGATTCAACCAAATCATCTAAACGATGATATTTTAGAGTTGTAAAGTTCAGTTTTTTACGAATTTCTTCTACCATATATGCATAGCGTTCGCTATTTGGATCTGTATATTCATGCAATACATTTTCTGCATTGTCCCCTTCTCTTTCTTGAATGACCTGACGTGTAATCAAATCTAATTCCGATTTCGATCTAGAGAAGTTCAAATATTTACATCCGTATACCAACGGTGGAGATGCCGGTCTGATGTGAACCTCTTTTGCACCACTGTTATACAAAAATTCCGTTGTTTCACGAAGTTGGTTTCCGCGCACAATCGAATCATCGATTAATAACAAACGCTTTCCTTTAATTAGGTTTGGTACAGGGATCAATTTTCTCTTTGCCACCAATTTTCTCTGTGCTTGGTTTGTAGGCATAAAAGATCTTGACCAGGTTGGTGTGTATTTAATAAATGGTCTTGCATAAGGAACCTTCGACTCATTTGCATAGCCAATCGCATGTGCAATTCCTGAATCTGGAACACCTGCTACCACATCCACTTCAATTTCTCCTCGGTCATGCTTTGCAAGCATACTTCCGCATCTATAACGCATCTCTTCTACATTAACACCTTCGTAAGAAGAAGTTGGATATCCATAGTATGCCCAAAGGAAGGAGCAAACTTTCATATCTTTTTTTGCTGGAGAAACTGTTTCATATCCCTCTGGAGTAATAAAAACAATCTCTGCAGGCCCTAATTCCTTACATTTCTCATATCCCAAACTATAAAATGCAAAATCTTCAAATGAAACGGCATGTCCCATATCATTTTTTCCAATTATAATTGGAGTTCTTCCATAACGGTCTCTTGCTGCATACAAGCCTTCTGGAGTCATCAATAAAATTGACATAGAACCATCAACGATTCCTTGTACATATCGAATTCCTTCCACGATAGAGCCTTTTTGACAAATCAACGCTGCTATCAAATCTGTCGCATTCACTTTCCCTGTTGTCATTTCCTGAAAATGACTATGTCCATTCGCATAAACGACTTTTAACAAAGACTGTACATTATTAATCTTTCCTACAGTCACAATCGCAAAACTTCCAAGATGTGACTGAATCAAAAGTGGTTGTGGTTCATAGTCCGAAATACAACCAATCCCAAGATTTCCTTTCATTTCTTCCGATTCACGTTCAAACTTTGTTCGAAACGGAGAATTTTCTATATTATGAATCGCACGATCAAATCCGTCCTCTCCATATGTCGCCATACCTCCTCTTCTTGTACCCAAGTGTGAGTGATAATCGACACCATAAAACAGGTCTGAAATACATTCTCTTTTTGATGCTACTCCAAAAAAACCGCCCATGTTTTTCTCCTTTGCTATTCTAGTATAATATAAACGACTACCAGAGTAAGTTTATCACAATTTCAAGCTATTCGCAAAACATATTTTTAAATATCTCCTATTGTATCCATTTTTAAAATCGCATATAATTATATTAGGAAAATTTCCAACGGAAAGCAGGTGACAAATTGAAACTTACGCAAAATAGCAATTACAAAATTGCGTTAGAAATAACGGGATGTAATGGTATAGAGTGGCCTTTTTATGCTTCCAAAATCGTTGAATGTAATCACTTAGAGTTGTTGCATTCTATCCTAACTTGCGGCATGCCTTCTCAATTCATTTCTCCGTGGCATCATGAAAAAAGAACGCAGGAATTCATCTCTAAGATTTCTATGTTTGAGACCAATCTCGTATCCAGTGACGGATACCTTGTCAAATCACCTGAAACCGAATTTTTAGATGCCAGTGAAAAAAGTGTAAATGCTTATTATCTTGGATTAATTTTTACCAAATTATTCAGTATGAAAGAATTTGACACCGACTATTTTCTACATTCTTCACTTTTTGAACAAGTTTATGGTTCAGAAGCCATCTTTTGTAATGGTCGAAAGAAACCCTCTTTTATTGGTTATACCAAGGAAACGAATCAATGGAGCATCTGGGAATCCACCGGAAAACGAGACCATGCACCAAAGGCATTAGACGATGCGTACAATCAAGTACTTGCAATCAAAGAAGTAAATGGCGACTTGCCGAATTACGCAATTGCATGCATGACCTACTTTGATACCAAACATGGTGAATTGCAAGGAATCCTTAGAAATGCTTCTTCCGGTAAAAAGGCAAACATTCAATTTGACAAAGAACACTTTTTCAACCTATATTACAGACATATCTGTGAGATTTTCGATGAGTCACTTCGCAGGAAACCTTTCGACAGCGTCATCGATTACATAGAAGGATATTTAGAAATCGAATTAGAACTATTTGGATTAAATATTGACGGGACAGATAAAAATGATTATCAGACAAGAAAACGAGTAAAACTTGGAATCCCAAAAGAAATTTTAGGCTTCTTCCAATACAACAAAGGAAACCTTTCGGATAACGTATCACTTACAAAAATTGTCGAATCATTGGACATGAGCGGACGTGAACTAAGTAGTGACAACTTTTTCATGGGAAGAGACGGTATTTATTTCAGAATTTTATAATGAACAAATAAGGCAGAGTTTTGAACACTCTGCCTTTTATTATTGTTCCATATCCATAATCACGTGTTCTAGCCCAGCCTCTAAAAACACATCTGACTTCACTTCAAATCCTAGTTTTTCATAAAACCGAATTGCATGAGTTTGTGCGTCCATAGTGATTCGTTCACATGACATCTTTTCTTGAATCGCTCGGATACTTTTTTCCATCAACAAACTTCCAAGTCCTATATCGTGATACAACGAAAGAACTCGTCCCATTTGCACAACACGCTTGTCTTGTTCTTTGTAAAAAGCCCTTAAATACGCAACCACTTTCCGACCTTCTTGAATGAAACAATGTAAACTATCATAATCTATATCATCCTTATCTTGATATTTGATATCTTGCTCCATTAAAAAAATCTCTGTTCTTGCTTTTAACACTTCATATAATTCTGTTGTTGTTAATTCATTAAAATTTTTAGCAACAAATTTTAGTGGCTCTAAATCTTTGATATACCATACATCACAAGAAAAATGTTCGGTTTCTAAATATGGTTTTTCTAATTTTTGAAAACCATATTTTTGATAGAATTTATTCGCCGCAGTCATGTTGCTAAAAGTTTCCAAATAGCATTTTTTATAATGCATTTTTGCAAAAGTTAAGCATCGTTCCATTAATTGCTGTGCCACACCAGTGCCTCTAGCTTCCTTAAGACAATACATTTTTTGTAGTTCACAAACATCGCCCGCCAACGCTCCGATTCCTGCACCGCCTACAATCTTTCCTTCTTCGTTTTCCGCAACCCAATATTGAAATCCTGGTTTATCATAAACTTCTGAAAACATCCCTAAATCCGGATCACACCATGCAGTTCCTTCGCGATTACCACCAAACTCTATAAGACAAGTCCGAATAACCTGTTCTACAAATATATCGTCTTTCTTTTCGATATTACGAATCTTTATCTTTCTCATAGCACCTATCTTTGATACATCTGTATCAACTCTTCCTTCGTAATCTGGAACGGATAATTCTTTCGTTTTCCCGTATCTTTCATTAAATCCCCAGCTGTCTTTTGTAACAATTCTTCTGACACATCGTCTGTCCCTAATAATGAATGCATATAATCTGAGAACTGTGTTATTTCATCAAATCCTAGTAATTTCATAACTTCCAATACCGCAGTCTTATCTTCATAAACACTTACATATCCTGCCAAAAACAAACCAACCGCTCTTCCATGCGGTATGTTTTTTTCATAAGTCAATGCATAACTGAGTCCGTGTGGAAAAGAGGTTCCCGTATGAGCAATCGCCATTCCAGCCCAAGAAGAAGCCCTTAACATTTTTTCATAATCATCATCTTCTAACGAATCCTTCAACAACCGTTCTTTAAACTCTGCGAACACACGCAAACCTTCCCTGACATATATACGATTCCATTCATTTGAATTTGTATTTAGATAACTTTCTATCAAATGTCCCAATGCATCTGTTGCTGTATTTACCAAATTTGTTCTGGACATGCTCTTTAAATATTCTGCATCCAGCAACGCTAATTCTGGGAAAATACGGTGGCTAATACTTTTCTTCGTACGGCCCTTGTGTATGGTCAAAATGGAATACGGTGTTACCTCTGACCCTGTTCCACAAGTTGTCGGGATACATACAACTGGAAGATGTGGCAATTTCTTTGGTGTATAAAAGACATCTTCCGACTCCTCTGGATTTGCAATCATAAGCGCAATTGATTTTGATGCATCCAATGGAGAACCTCCACCAATTCCGATTACAAAATCCACTTTTTCTCGAATACCGATTTCTCGCGCCTTCATTACTGTTTCTATGGATGGATTTTCTTCCACATCATCAAAAACAATATACTCAATCTTTTCTTTTTCCAAAACCTCTTCCACGTCCAATAATGAACCATTGATTCTAGAAGAATGTTTCCCTGTCACAATCATTGCCTTCGTTCCGAAGGCCGCTATTTCATTCCCGTGCTTTTGCACACACTCTTTATCACTATACACTTTCGTTGGCATATATAATTGCATAGAAATTCCCTCACCCATCTGCATTTCTCTTGTCTTTTAACGTTTTATCACTACTTCTTCTTAACGAGTTCCGTCACTCCGCAATAAACTCCGAGCAATGTCACACTCAATAATACACCACCCAAAATATCGGTGAGCCAATGTACACCCGACGCAAGTCTTCCTGCGACAGTAGCAACAAGAATCACTCCACACAAGATTCCTAATACCAACTGTAACTTTTTATTTTTGATATATTCTCTAATAAGTGAAACTGCACTTCCCATAATCACACAAGTCAACATCGTATGCGACGATGGAAATGCTGCTTCCGGAATATCTTCTCCTGGCATGATAACAGGTCTGTAATTCACTACAACAACTTCAAACAATACATACATTATCATCGTAGCAACATATAAGCCTGCCAAAATATAAATTTGCTTGTCTACTTTCAAAGGACTCTTACGACGAATCATTTGATAGCAGCCCAATCCTGCGAACGTTGCTGCAACTAACAATGCCACAACTCCTAACACTTCTGTAACATCATACCATAACTTATTGCTTCCAATCGCCTCGTGCACTGCTTGGTTGAGCTTTGATAGCCCAATCTCCGTTCCATTTGGTCCAATCGCAGCCACATCATAGCTCAAAAGAGCTACAATTAACGCAACAAACAATACTCCACTTACTATTGAAACAATCCAACTTTTTCTCATATGTTTACTCCCTATCATTTCTCTTTTATCCACATCTCAATGTAGCATACTTATAATTTGCTGTCAATTTTATACCACTACAAGAAACAACACGTCACGCATATGATACATTCTTTGTACGCGTCTCTGCGCATCCTCGCGGAGCGTTTTCACTTTATAGAAACGAAGTTTCTTATAAAGTAAACAATCCCCTTCCGAAGATTCGAAAGGGGATTGTATCATATATAATTTATTCTTCTTTTCCACGTGCCAACAAGGTGTTGGTAAGAATTCCAAGAATCAATGCACAAGCAATTGCTGTAATTGTAACTTTTCCAAATGTCAATGTCAAACCACCAATTCCGGCAATCAAGATGACAGATACAACAAACAGATTTTTGCTTTGTCCTAAGTCTACTTTTTGTACCATCTTCAAACCGCTTACTGCGATGAATCCATATAATGCAAAACACACACCACCCATTACACAGTTTGGAATCGATGATAAGAACGTAACAAATGGTCCAAAGAACGAAATTACAATACACATAATCGCTGCAGTTGTAATCGTAACTACAGAAGCGTTACGAGTAATTGCTACACAACCTACTGATTCGCCATAAGTAGTGTTTGGGCATCCACCAAAGAATGACCCTGCAATCGAACCAACACCATCACCTAATAATGTACGGTGCAAACCAGGTTCCTTCAACAAGTCTTGTCCGATAACAGTAGACAAGTTCTTGTGGTCAGCGATGTGTTCTGCAAACACTACAAACGATACTGGAATATAAGCAACTGCTAACGTAGCAATGTAAGCACCATCTATATCACGAATGCCTTTTGCTGCTGTCAAAAACGTGAATTCAGGAATTGCAAAAATATTCATATCCTTAAACACCGAGAAATCAATTACTTGTAATGCTACATTGTCTGTAGCAATGCCGATTACAGTAAAGATGGTTGCGGCCACATAACCTGTCAAAATCCCCAAAATAAATGGGATTAATTTCATCATCTTCTTTCCATATACAGAAAATACCATAACTGCAGCCAATGTAATTAACCCACAGATAAGCGCTACATATGGACTACAACCTGAAACGAGAGATGTTTTTTCAACAATAGCCCCCTTTTCAATAACCTGTTCTACTTTCTCTACCATCACTTTACCAGCAAACAAGTCTCCTACTGCATTTTTTGCTAGAGACAAACCGATAATGGTAACTGTTGGTCCGATTACTGCTGGTGGCAGTAACTTTTCTAACCAGTTCACACCTACAAATCGAATCACAATCGCAATCACTACATATACTAAACCTGCGAAAACAACACCGATGAACAATCCTGCATGCCCTGCAGCGGCAGACGCTGCACCTGCAAATGCTGCACTCATAGATCCTATAAACGCAAATGAAGATCCTAAATAAACGGGACTTTTAAATCTTGTAAAAAGTTGATACACCAAAGTACCTACACCTGCACCAAATAATGCGGCAGATTGGCTCATTCCGTTACCAATAATAGCTGGAACGGCAATAGTTGCAGCCAAGATAGCTAATACTTGCTGAAAAGCAAAAATTAATAGTTGTGGAAATTTTGGTTTATCGTGAATTCCATAGACCAAATTCATAAAAACACCTCTTTCTTTTGTTTTTTATTATTATACAAAAAATACATTTCAAAAGCAAGGTTGCACAGCTTTCCAAAAAACAGCACCCATGTGAATCTCAGGTATTTGCTACTGCAATTTACACGGTCGTTCAACGGACTCCTTAATGAAGATTGATTCTTATGCATTACTTCCTTTTCTCTATCATAACAGATGATACAATTGCATATGTCATCATAACTACAATCATTCCAATCACTACATAAAGTAACCAATCTGTCTGAAAAATCAACTCCACTGCATTAATTAAAAATAAAATACCTATAAATACAAAAACAACCCCCGATTGCTTATAGTATGGTTTCTTATTCATGCTTTCTCGTTCTTTCTTTGAAGCATAAATATATGCATTATTAAGCAGAAATCCTTTTTCATGAAACTGAAACCAACTAACGATAAAACAAGCGATTCCGACTACACCTAATATCATTGCTCCAACGATTTCTCCCATTCTCTCACTCTCCAACTTTACTTCTCTTCTTCATACTGAGGTAATAAAAAAATCATGACTCGTTCCCTCGAATCATTTCCACCAAACAAATCCGCACACACTACTTCATCGTAAAACTCCAATTCATCCACTGTCATAAGATACGAAATATATTCTTCGGAAGGATAATAAAAAAACAAAAACAGTTCCCTCGGTTTCGCATAATAGGACTCTATCATTCTTGCCATCACTTTACGAAGAATCTCCACTGAAAAAGGATTGAAAAAATAGCACCGATTGACTTCCAAAGGTACCGCATATTCTTCTGCTTTTGCCAGTACAAATGAGGTCTTTGCTCTTGAAACAGCTTCCTTCTGATTTTCAACCGCACTCTGATAAATTCGTTCATCGTACTCAATCCCAATCGTAGTTGCTTTTGTCTGATAAGACAAGAAAAACTCAACACGCCCCTTGCCACAGCCATAGTCTAAAACTACGTCTCGTTTACAAATAAACCCACTATTAGCCAATCGCTCCAAAACACAATACGGTGTAGCCTCATATGGGTAGTGATATTGGTCTGAGTTCGAATCATCGCGACCTGTTGTTTTTATTTGTAAGAGTTTATCCCATTTGTTTTCGTGATCTATCATTGTGTGCCTTCTCCTTTCAATGCGCCATCTATGGAAAAAAACATCCTTTCCAACCGTTCTTTTTTGAGTCATTCCGCTAATTCGCCAAAATCAACAGAATCAATAATATTCCAAGCAACGCCAATGCTACAGCTGCAATTCCATTGATAACTCGATCCACCTTTTGCTTATTGGAAAACATTTTTCTTAACAACACGTATAGACACACACCAGCAACGGTTCCCAACGTATTTGTTATAAGGTCTGTAATGTCGCTTGCTCCTATGGCAAACAGAATTTGAATGAATTCCAAAGCAAAACTTCCAACAACTCCAACTAGGAAAACTTTTTTACTTGAAATCTCAAACATTTTTAGATATATGCCCATTGGCACAAAGACAACTGCATTCATAATCACTTCTTTGATTTGAAGGTTCCCTCCATTCCTAATAGAATAAAATGGAATCAAATTCACACTTCTGGTCCCCTGAAACCACAGAATATCTGAAAATGAAAATGTCATTTTAAAAAGAATAAGCCATATTAGAAGTAAACAATATATCGAAAAAATAATTTTTGTTGCTTTTGATATTTTCTTCATATATTTCTATTTCTCCTATAAATCATTTAAAGTGCATGTCCAGCAGACACTTTTATTCCTTGTCCCGTAAGCATTTTTCCAACTCACTTTGAACTTTCTCTATTATAGCATAAACAACTCTTTTACATATATAAAAATCCCCTTACAATACTTTGTAAGGGGATTTATGAACGATTTTTCCTGTCTATTTCTATCTTTAGTTAAAACTTTTCACCCAACTAACTAATGAACCATGGTGAGTATTTTCTTTTACAGTACCTAACATATAGTCTGTCACAGGACCACTTCTTCTCCTGACAATGCACCAATATATTTATTAAAGTTCCCACAAGGAAGACTCCTATTTATATCATTGTCACTGTTGTTGACCGTAATAATTACAGACTTACCATCAAGTGTCCTCTCTAATTTCTAAAACGTATCCGTTATTATATCATGTTATAATTTCTCTGCAAACTATTCATACTCATTGCACAATAAATACAATGGTTTTTCATCTTCCTCAATCTCTGGGAATCTACCTACCGGATCATAGAATCGATTGTCTGCGCTATCATCATTTGTCATAGATACTTCACGCACCAATACGGTTCCTTTTCCTTCTTCTCCCCAAAATCTGTGATACAGACCACGAGTCAAGGTAATACTTTCTCCTGGTGTTAAACGCACGATAGTGCCTGCAGGGAATGTACATTCCACACCGTCCATCTTTACAACCACATCTGTATCTGCAAGTTGCTCATCTTCTGTAGAATTATAAAGTTCAATCATCAGATTGCCACCACCGCAGTTGATGATATCTTCCATCTTACTCCAATGGAAATGCATCGGTGTAATCTGTCTCTCCTCAACAATCATCAATTTCTCCGCATAGGTTTTTGGATATAACTCTGGATTCTTTTGATTTCCATTGCGAAGTGTAATTAAAAACAATCCAATTTTCGAAAAATCACCTTGTCCAAAGTCTGTAATATCCCAACCGAGCATATTATCTTTAATCTCTCTCGTTTCTTCACCCTTTGTAGCCCACTCTTCTGGCGTCCATTTCACAAATGGTGGTAAAGAAATCTTATATTCATCAAATAATAACAAAGCTTTTTTCATTGTTGCATTAATTTCTGAACGTTTCATCACATATTCCTCCTAAATATCATAATACGGAATTCCTTGGATTCTACAGAAGTTCTTAAGTTCCTCTGAGTAATCTCCATAACCAATCATCCAATGATGCCCGATTCCGTTTGCCATAATCTCTTCATTAATCTGTTCTACATCCTTCTCAAAACGAACAACCATCGGATTTCCTGGGAATTCCATTCCACATGGAATAGCATCTCCAACCATGACTGCCATACGAAGTTGTTCTCCATGACCACAGATATTCACAGCTGTAACCTTTCCTGTCTTCATTAAGAAGCGGGTACACACCCCTGTTTCAGCAAGACGCACTGGTGCAAGTTCAATATCGCCCTCTGCAATAGAGAAACCTGATGAACCGCAGTGTGAGAACAATATTGTATTCTTCTTTTCATCAAGATAAAGAAGATCTGTATTGTTAATCGGTTTTTCACTTAATTCATATAATAGTTTCATCGTTAGAGCACTTGTCACATCGCCTTCACACGAACTCACAATACCTTCTTCTGCAAGTAGAGAATAACCCAAACAAACTTTACCCATGTATGTTGTGTAACACTTCACAGACAAAGCCTCCAACGCATATTCCTCTACCAAAGATTTCAATGAATGGTAATACTTCATAGATTCCAACATCGAAGACATCGAAGAGAGAACCTTACATGGCTTTAATTCCCGATGTTTTGACGCAAGCAATTCTTCTGCTTCCTCATCTGTCATAGCTAGCACTTTCTCAGTCATCTCTTTTTCATCGATATTTACCACTCTAGCGCCTAATTTTTTCTTAATCGCAAACTCATCGTAGGCAATTTCTGTCATTCCCTTTACACGTCCGCCAATTGCACCTACTCGCACTTTACTCATGCAATTAATGAGTGCATATGCTGTAGCGATACGCTTTGTTTTCTCTGCACACTTCTCATCATCTGGTTCACCGTAAACAAAATCATATGTCTTTCCAATGTCTGTGAATACTGCACCAATCTGATGTGCGCAACAGAGAGATCCTGTATCAAATGCAGGAAATGCACGTAATATAACTGGCTTATCAATATATGACAATAAGTCAAGCAGATGGTGGTCTTCACTCCATGTAGCAATACAGATGAGCAGAACATCTGCTTCCATTGTATTTAAAACCTCCGCTGCTTTCTTGACAGTCTCCAAATCATGCATAACAACAGCCGCATTCTTGCAATTGACTCCAATCTCATTTAGGGTACTCACAGTTTGGTTTAGCAAATTTTCTGCATTATCATATCCAACCTCAAAAGGATGTGCCAAACCAACCGCTGCAATATTAACTTTCATACACGTTCCTCCTAGTATATTTACTCTCTATTCAGTCGCCAAACTTCCTGATGCTCTGCACTTTCTCCAGGTGCAAGCTTATAAAGTGGCGACAGACTCTCTATCTCTGCCATATGACGACAGAAAAATGTTTCAAAAGATACATTACCATCCGGATATGTTGCATCCGGTTTCAATTCATATTCCTTTTCAAAAACAATACCATCATTGATGTAGCGAATCGGCTGCACCGGATGCGCCACCCCAATTTTGTATTTCTCGTCAATTGGCAAATGTTCTATTCTAATTTCATCTTTTTTATATGTAGCCCTTACATCTCCCAAACAAGTATGGTCCCACCATGAAATACGGTGCCAATGTGCCATACTGCCTTCTTGCTGTCCAAGTGAAATATATTCCGTGCCACCTGATGCCACTACTGAAACGCACCAAATGGAGCGAGTCAGACTTTCAGAACCACAGTTCTCTATTCTGTGTGTAACCTGAACACTTGCATCATGATGAAATGAAATCACCATACTCTTCTTCACTTTCGTCCAAGGGTCTACCGGTTGCATAACTATAATTTTATCATCCTGAATCTCATAGGATATTGGTTCATTATCTGGTGAATATGTATTGTCCTGTTCAGGAGCCAACCAAAGGCGATGCCCTCCATAAAGACGCCACCCCTGCTCTGTTGTAAGCTCCATCATCTCTTTAGGTTGACAATAAAATACATTTTTTTCATTTACAAAGGAAAAATGACCAATACGTATTCCATACTCCAATGGAATGATAAGTTCCACTATGCCATTGTCCGCATAGAGGCTTCTTCCAAACTCAGGATGCGTATTCTCTTCCCACCTCATAGTGCCTCCTATGGAAGTACACGATAAGGCACAACGCGAAATGCATCATTTGCCATGCGGAACCCTTCCGCAAACTCAACGCCACACTGAATTCCTCTGTATTTTGCAATGGTATAATAGTTTTCAAAAAAGTCTTTGTCTGACAGGGTGTCTTTGTAATTGTCTTGCATCCAAGTTATTTGGCTTTTGTGTTCTCTACACATCGCCATCTTGATTTCCATAGTCTCTGTAATATCCACATAATCTGTAGGAACAAACCCAAGTCCATTTACCGGCTCAAAATAAGCGATAATTGGAATCTTATCGTATGCAGGAGATTTGGTCTTAATCTTTTCAACTGGAATCATAACTGCAATGTCATTGATAATCTTGCTGGTCAGTTCGTGGTCCGGATTATAATCTTCCGGATTATGCGTTAAGATAACGTCTGCTTTACAATATCTTACCAAGTCAATGAATGCCAATCTGGCTGCCTTATCCTCAAAAAACATTTCATCATCATAATCCAGGCAAATATATTCCGCACCGATATGTGCCGCTGCTCTTCTTGCTTCTTCCTTACGAATCTTGGCGATTTCATCCATTGGAAGTGTCGCCGAACCAACATTACCATTGGTCGCAGTTGCAGTGAAGACTTTGTGGCCCATTTTTGCGTATTTAGCCAAAGTACCACCGCAAGAAGTTTCTATATCATCTGGATGTGCACCAATTGCTAAAATATTCATATCTTTTCCTCCTCTTATACCACTTTAGGGCAGTGCTCACGCACTACCCTAAATGCTATTATCCTTTTTTCCATCTTTGGATTACACAAGTTACTCTTCCGCCTGCCTCGTTGATGATTTCGTAATCACCGAAGCTTGCTGGAATAACAAGTGTCTGGAATTTATCACAGTCTGCTGTAAGTTCAGGATTTGTAATTGAACGAACAGTTACTTTGCTTCCTACTGTACATGTGAACATGTGCATGAATTTTCCTTCTGTTGAGTATTCACCACGTTTTTCAAAGTGAATTCTTTCTACTTCGTATGGCATTACAGGTGTGCTGCTATATCTATCCATGAAGTATTCTTTTGTCCATTTGAATACCTTTGGTTTAGCAAGGAGGTTATCTTTTACCCAAGATGCTCTTCTTGTTTTTTCCATGTTTCTTCCATGCTCAAGGTGCATTTTGAGTGGTTTTCCTGTCATAGTTTTTGCATTGTCATCCCATGATGGTCTTGCAAAGTCATATTCAAAGAATGAATATTCTGTACCGTTAATACTTGGGTTTGTATCCATTTCAAGTACCATTTGGTTTCCACCGTGTCCATGCATTGTTCCAGGTGGGATTAAGTAAAGGTCACCCTCTTTGCTGTCCCAGTTAGCGATAAAGTCTTTCCAGTTCTCGATTGGTGTAACGTTCTGTGATTCTTCACATAATCTTTCCCATTCTTCGATATCAGCATCATCATGGAATCCCATCCATGTGTTAGCGCCTTCATAAGCTTCTGCAATGTAGTATGTCTCATATCTTCCGAGTGGTTCATCAAAGTTATCTTCAACATATTTGCTACTTGGGTGAATATGCATTGGCATACTAATTCTTTCTGCTGGTTGTGGTGTTGGATGCCATCCATCATCTAACCAAATATCAAGTGGGAACAATCCTGGGTATGTTTTATCGATTAATTCACCAACTAATTCTTTACCATATTGCATTGCATTGAGCATTGGCATAGAGATGCTTCTCTCTCCACCAAAGTCGATGAGAATACGAAGTTCTGGTCCTGCAATCTTATTCCATGCATTGTTAGCAAGTCCTTCTACGCCGTAGTCCATATCATGGTAACGGTATGCTCCCCATGGTCCTGGGCTGAAGATTTTAACTTCGTGAATTGGATATTTTACAAGAGTAGACATAATCTCATCATATGCTGCTCTTGGTACAAGTACCATATCATCTTCAAAATAGTTTTCTACATAGAAATCCATTGTCTCATACATATAGTCTTTTTGACGTTTTAATATGTAGTAGTCTGAGTAGTTGTACTCTTTCCAATCATAACCTTTTGTAGGTTCTTTACAACCAAATGTTGGAAGATTTCCTTCCCACATATCCCATTGTACTTTTTGATGTGTGTTATCTACGTAACATTTTACATCAATCAAATCAGCGAAAGCTTTGACAGCTGCACCCATACCGTAGATAATCGCTACTTTGCCATCTTTTCTTTCTAATTTTGCTGCAGCAGCTGCTACTGCATCTTTACACATAATATCTTCAATAACGCCTGTCTTATTTACGCGTCCAAACCCTGGATCATCTGTTACATATGGTTTGTTGTATGCAACGATATCTTCTCTAGATACGAATAATTCGTATGCTGGAATAAGCACTACTTCCTTACCTTCTAATTTTGCTTCGATTGCTTTCGCAATTTTTTCAAAGTCGATTCCATACCATCCGTCAAGTGCGATATTTTTGCCACCTGCTTTTACCATATCAGCTAAAGCTGTAGCTACTTTGTCCCATCCGAAGATGACAGAATCTTTGTTTTGTGCAGAAATCACGATTTTATTATCTGCATTCTTAATTGATTCATAAACTGGCATTTTTCTTCTCTCCTGTCTTTTTTTTATTTATGCAAACCGGCCCTTCTGCCGGAATGTCATCCTATTATATTTCATTCTTTTCCCAACCAGCTGCAATCTTGCTCCGAAGTTCCTCAAAGCTTTTGAGACCGCCAAGGGCATCATAAGCCGCCACACAGCACGAACCTGTTGCCGCTGCTAGTTGTACACTTTCTTCTATTGTGCTTCCATCAAGCATCGCTTTTAAAAATGCTGCGATACTAGTATCTCCCGCTCCGGTTCCGGAAGCGATTCTTTCTGGTTTGAAACTTTTTTCAAAACCGTCTTTGTCTGCCCACTTTGCAATATCAAGTTCTGCCTTTGCACCTATCTGCTTTAACGCCTCACTGTTCGCTGTTCGGTAATACATTCCCTTAGCTCCACATTTAATCAAAAGCACTTTCACGCCAAGCTTCATGCAGATGTCTGCAAGTGGTTTCACATCCTGCTCGATATCCAAAAATTCTGTGATATCCTTTCCTGCCGCACGCTCTTGCCATCCGTGGAAACGTTCTTTATCAAGCATATAGCAAAGTTCTTCCACACTTGGTACAAAGAAGTCCACATATGGAATAACTTCCTTCAACAACTGGTACCAATCCACGCTTCCAACTTCTGCCCCCTCGTCAATCGAGGTGAAATCCAGTGAGGTTGCAACCCCAGAATCCTTCGCACGTTTCATCAAACATTTTAATTCGCTGCCATGATTCTGATACATTTGCTTCATTAGCGGTGGATATCCTAGATGAAAAAGAGCTGCCTCTTCTAACATCTTTTGTGGAACATCTCCTGCACAAAAAGTATTATTTGCTCCAGGGTCATGTAGAAAGATTCGGTCAATGCCTGGTATTGCGAGCACTACAGAATATGAGGTTCTTTCTCCCTCGCAGACCAACATTCCTTCGGACGCTTGATACTTTTCAAAAAGATTCAACACAAGCTTTCCAAAATCATCGTCACCAATCTTACCCATCAGTGAAACGTCTGCGCCAAGAATCTTAAGTGCCAGCCCTGTATTTGCCACAGAACCACCTGTGCTCACAGATACATTCTCCATATTGATGAGTCTTCCTGGCTTTAGGATATCCTCAATGCGACTCACCTTTTCCTGTGGAAATATCGGTGTTACATCCAAGCAGACATGTCCCGCTGCAATGATTTTTTTCATTCCCATCGGCATCACCATCCCCTCTCGTTTTTTGTTCATATTTCACAATTTTCCACCGTGATTTTTATTTATATAAAGCATATTGTATTTCGCAATTGGATTCAAGCAACTATATTCCCTAAAAATACACTTTTCTTCCCACCAAGGAAAATATTGACATTTTCTAGTATTCTTAGTATAATTTTCAGAAAAGTTGCGAAAGGAACAAGATATGATTATTCGATATAATATTCAGAAACTTGAAGAGATGATTTCTGATTTTTATAACATCACACAAATTCAGATTGAGGTTTTGGATTCTGAATTAAATCCAATTACTAAGCCAATTACTTCGCCACATTCTTTTTGCCGACGTATTCAATCTTGTGAAGGTGGTGCAGAAAAATGTATTCAATCTGATACTGCTATTTTGGAAGAGTGTGTAAAAAAGAAACAGCCGATTGTACACTTCTGTCATGCCGGGCTCTTTGATATCGCAACTCCTATTGTACATGCACAGGAAAATATTATTATGGGGTATCTTCTGATGGGAAGATGTAGGCACACAACAGACTTTAGTCAAGTAGCCGAATATGTAGCAAATCTGCCAGGTACATATGACGAATGGGAAACCGATTATATGGAACTTCCGTATTACACTGCTACCACAATTCGCAGTGCAGCCAAACTCGCTGCCGCCATGAGTGTGTCCATCCTCCAAGACAACCTTATTTGGTTGGAACTCAATGAACTGGCAAAGGCTGCTGCTACTTTCATTACAGAGCATTTGTCTGAGGATTTATCACTGACTCGTCTCTGTAACGAATTGAATGTCAATAAGAATGTATTATATAATAGTTTCCACAGTCACTTCGACTGCACCGTAAATGATTATATTACAAAAGAACGTATTCGAAAGGCAAAGTCATTACTTAAGAACAGTTCCATTCCGGTAAATCAGATTTGTGAACAGGTCGGACTTAAAACACCAACCTATTTTTGTAAAATGTTTCGAGAACAGACCGGATTAACTCCTCTCGCTTATCGAAAACAGAAAAAAATTGCACATTAATTTTCTACAAACAAAACAGCCGCCCTGTTGGACGGCTGTTGTTTATTTTGTTATTTGTTCTTGCTATGGAGTAATGCGGTTTCTACTTCGTTTTGACTTCCAAGGGACTACTTTATTTTCCCCATGCAAGAAGATTGCAACATCGATAAATAATTTTCAGAGAATATTTTCTTCTTAACTTCATCCGAAACTTTAGAAAATGCCACCTTTCCAATTTCATACTTAGGATCTAAATTAATAGCATCTGTACCAAAGATTAATCGGTCTTCCCCAACCAAATCTACCATTGCTTCTACCGGCAAACTATTATCGAGACTTCCGCAAATATCCATCCATGCATTTTCATGCTCACGAATAATGTGCGCACAGTCACGAGTATCTGCTGCAAAAGCTCCACCTTGGTGAGCAATTATAAGTTGCATATGATGTCGTGTCTTTAAAGCTTCCTCAAATTCTTTTCGGTCAGGAATATTATTATATTCGTGACACAAAACAGGACACCCCATCTCATCTGCAAAATCCATGGCATATTCATATTCTGGTTGCAAAAGATCGCCATGATAACCTGCAAGAAACTTTAACCCTAAAAATGATGGATTATCTTGATACATTTTTAGTTCTTTTTTTACTGCATCCATTCCGCACGAAGGAACTATGCTGATATATCCATATACCTTACCTGGATATTCCTTTGCTGCTTGTGCAGCTATTCTGTTTGCTTCTTCCATACGTTCTTGAATCATAGGGTGTGGCGCCGTCACTATACAATCAATACCTAATCGACTCAAATCCTTCAACACAACATCCACATCAACTCGATCATACTTTTGATGCCAACCGCCCATATGATATGGGCCAATATGGGTGTGTGCATCAATTATATTGCAAGTAAGAGGTCGACCTGCAAAAGCTTCTTCTATAATTGTCATTTTGTAATCCTCTCCCAATTTTTACAAAAAATCTTTTCCTTACTTTTTTCCTCGATATCTGCATACATAACCAACCCCAATGCACCTGCATGTGGTCGTTCAGGAAATCCACTTCCAAATAACAACTTCTCACAACCACTTTTCTCTTCTATTTCCTCGAGTTGTAAGTAGTCTAACATCCGTTCAATTGTAAAATATACATTATCACGTTTCTGAAGCAATGGGAAAATACGCCTTCCCTGGCAGCAACCTTCACGCAAAAGAATAAACTTTACATTAGGATATTGAGCAGAAACCCCTGGAATGTTAGAAAAAAAGTCCTCTGTATATGTATTTCCCTCAACAAGGTAATCCACGATTAACGGTAAACATAATTCATTGGCAACGTCCAAGATTTCTTCCCAATAAAAAGAATGAAATGGTAACCTTACATAAGCAGGAAGCACTCGCAGACATGCAGGTCTGAAACTTTGCAATCGCTCTTTCAGAGTTCCCTCCCCAGGAAGATTTTCAGCGCCTAGAATAGGGTCCAAAACAGCACATACTTGGAGTCTTCCTTCAGATTGTTCTGCTAAAAAAGCCATTTTACGATTGCCATCTTTAGGATCCAGAAGTGCATGTTGATGATAGCAAACTCCTCGTTCAATACGATAATTGTCCATCAGTTCCAACAAATACGCCAAATCTATGTCCTTACCGTAACAATCTCGTCCACCTATGGAAAGATTTACATCAATAATCTTCATATCAGTCTACCCTTCTGTGTTTAATAACATCTTGATAATAATACCAACTCTTTCTGCGACGTCGCTCCTTAGTGGTATAATTAACCTGCGTCAAACCAAACATATAATTGTATCCCCCGGCGTATAACTCATTGGTATCAATAATGGTCCAGTGGAAATATCCCTTATAAGGTACCCCCGCTTGTATTGCACGGTTCATACTACGCAGATGTTCGCGAATGATGTCTATACGATAGTCATCTTCTAGCTCCTCATCCAAATTGCCCCACTTCTTCTTTCCAAATCCATTTTCCGTAATGAATATGTCTTTTCCCGGATAAGTCTCCTTTAAATACATACCCATATCAAACAGCCCTTCTGGATAGAAATGAAAACCATAATCATCGCTAAGAAGTTTTTCGTTGTTCATAGTTTCATAAAATAGTTTTCCATCGTCCACATAACGAGCATATCCTGGAGAATAATAATTAATTCCTATGAAATCCACAGGAACAAAATTTGCATCCAATTCCTCTTGGTAGTTTTCCGGTAACTTATCCATGATATATGAATAATCCTTGAGTATTTCCGGATAATGTCCTTTCAAGATTGGATCCAACCACCAACCGGTATAAAATGCTTGCTTACGCTTAGCAGCCAAATGATCTTCTGGAGCATTTGTCCACGGATACACAGGTTCCATATGAATTACAGCGGTAATTTGACCAGGCAAATTTAATTTTTTAAATTCTTGCACTGCAGCATAATGAGCAAGAATTCCATTATGACAAGCGCGAATTGCCTCATCAAAATCCTCATGAAATGGAGCATTCGCACCATAAGCATAAGAAGCCATAATATTGATACTTGGTTCATTAATCGTACACCAATACTTTACCTTCTTCCCTAATCGTTCAAATACAGTCTTAGCATAAATACGGAACCACTCTATGAAATCAGGATTTAAAACTCCTCCCATCTCTATTACCCAATAAGGCAAGTCACAGTGCCACAAATCAAAAAACGGCTCAATACCTGCATTGTTCAGATGGTCAATAATGTCCTCATAGTAATCAAGACCTGCCTGACAGACAGTTTCTGGACCATTAGGAAAAATTCGCGACCAGGATATAGAAAACCGGAATGCTCTGAGTCCTAACTCTTTCATCATCGCAATATCTTCTGAATAATGATGATAAAAATCTGCAGATTGTTTCGGATCTCCGCCGAAAAATTTCTCAGGATAGATTAAAAAGAAGTGATCACATACATCTTCCCCTTTTCCGCCTTCCTTACAACCCGATTCAATTTGGCATGCTGAGCTAGATGCACCAAACAAAAATTCTTCTGAAAAACAAAAATCCATAATACTACCTCCTGACTTGAAAACTGTTGTTTTATATTATATTTATATTACATTTTCGAGCTTCTCTGCAACCTTTTTATCGGCTACTCTTCGAATCTCTCCAAATGACTTTTCTTGTCGAATCGCCTCATACATATCAAGAATCAATTGTGCTACTTCTCCATTACAGTCAAGTTCACATATATTCTTCAAAATTTCGTTAGCTGTAATTGTTTTATCCTCTGCCTCATTCATATATCTACAAAGTCCAGCCGCAGCTCCAATTGCAATGTACACCGGAGTAATTCCCATCTCAGTAGCTAATGTTGCCGAACCAATCAATCTGTCTTTTGGTGACAGTTTACGTACAGGTTCACGCCCTACTCGGTCACAGGTATCGCGAAGTGCCGCATTGGTAAATCGGTCAAGAAGGTCTGTCATATGAAGCATAATATCCTCTAACGGCACACCATACTTTTTACTAAGCGCACGTGCGCTCTCTTCCATTGCACCTTTTACAATAATGTAAATTTCATCATTATCGATTGCTTCATAAATATATTCAACACCAAGCAAATCACCAAGATATGCTGTGATTGCATGTCCCATATTGTGAAGAAAGAGTTTTCTCTTAATAAAGAAATCAAACGGCGCAAACGGAACCATGTTTTTAATCTGAGGAATCTCGCCTTTAAATGCGTCCTTATCAACTGGAAGATAACCATAACTTTCCACGCATACACGAAGCGGATTGCCATCTTTCATTTCTTCTGTCTGAACAGGAACCATTCTTCCGATGGCTGCTTCAACAAGACCAATATTTTCATCAAACCATATGATTTCTTCTTCGGTAAGTTGCTCCTTAATCATGCCCTCAATAATCTTATTTGCATCATTCAAATTTTCACAAATAATGATATTAAATGGTGGCAACTTTCTCTCTTTACGGAGTCGAAGCCCCGCAACAATATTCGGAATGATGAATTTCAAAACATTCACGCCAACTGCTGTTGCCATGATATCCGCGTCGGCGATTGCCTCTGCAACTGCATTCGCGTCTTTTCCATCTACTGCTGATACATTGTTTATGTCAACATCTTCGTATGTATCTCCTTTGATGATGCGTATCGGATAGACATGTCCCTTATTCAAAGAATTGATAACTTCATCTACCACATCTACAAACGCTACTTCATATCCCGAGTTTGAAAAAAGTGCACCGATAAATCCGCGGCCAATATTACCGCCACCATACATAACTGCTTTCATAATCTTCTCCTATCGTTTAATTAATTACACTAAACATATTGTATTTTATGATTGTATTCAAGCAACTAATTTCCCGAAAAATATATTTATCTTCACGACTAGGAATATATTGACATTTTTATCAAAACACTTGTGATATTTATACAAAAATCCCCCTACGATATTCGCAAGGGGATTTTATACCTAATTGAGTTTTTCTGCTCTTCTTCTCTATGACCATTACCTTTGTATAATATTTCTCGCAACATGAACACCACTTGCAGAAGCGTGAGACAACGAGTGTGTAATACCGCTACCATCCCCAATAATATAAAGTCCCTTGTACTTAGACTCTAAATTTTCATTCACTTCCACTTCCATATTGTAGAACTTAACTTCAACGCCATATAGTAATGTATCTTCATTTGCAGTACCTGGCGCCACTTTATCCAACGCGTAAATCATCTCAATAATACCATCTAAAATACGTTTCGGTAACACCAGACTCAAATCTCCCGGAGTCGCATTAAGTGTCGGGGTGATGAATGCTTCTTGTATACGACTTGGTGTTGAGCGACGTCCTCGAATCAAATCTCCAAAGCGTTGTACAATTACGCCACCTCCAAGCATGTTACTCAAACGAGCAATAGACTCTCCATAACCATTAGAATCTTTAAATGGCTCAGAAAAATGTTTTGCAACTAACAATGCAAAATTTGTGTTTTCTGTTTGTTTTTTCGGATCCTCATAGCTATGTCCATTTACTGTAATAATGCCATTCGTATTTTCATTTACAACAGCACCTTTTGGATTCATACAGAATGTACGAACTTTATCACCATACTCTTGTGTTCGATATACGATTTTGCTTTCATACAATTCATCTGTCAAATGAGAAAATACCGTCGCAGGAAGTTCCACTCGAACACCAATATCTACACGATTTGACTTTGTAGAGATATCCAATTCCTTGCATACAGATTCCATCCATTTACTTCCGCTTCTCCCTACTGAAATAATACAATCGTTACTTTGATAAACAGCATCTTGGCAAACTACTTCATATCCATTTTCAATAATTCTTACTGACAATACACAAGTATCAAAGAAAAACTGCACCTTATCTTTCAAATATGCATACAAGTTTTCAAGAACCACATAATTAATATCTGTTCCCAAATGACGTACAGAAGCATCTAACAAATGTAAATCATTCTGAATACAAATCGTTTTAAAACGTGTCCCGGCTGTCGAATATAACTTTGTACCTTCTCCACCATATTGCAAATTAATTTCATCTACATATTGCATCAATTCCAATGCTTTTTTCTTGCCAATATATTCATATAAGGTTCCGCCAAAATCATTTGTAATATTATATTTTCCATCTGAAAACGCCCCCGCGCCTCCAAAACCGCTCATAATACTACAACTTTTGCAATTAATGCAACTTTTAACCTTCTCACCATCAATTGGACATTTACGTTTATCTAATGCATGTCCTGCTTCAAAAACAGCTACTTTCAAATCCGGGTTTTGTTTCACTAATTCATAAGCAGCAAAAATACCACCCGGTCCTGCACCAACGATAATAACATCATATTTCATTATCTTACTTACCTCCTGGCTTTGGTGTTCATCGTTCAGCAAGGCATTCACCGATACATCCAACACCTCTGCAATTTTTAATAACATTTCAACATCTGGCATCGATAATCCTTTTTCCCATTTCGAGACAGTTTGTCTAACAACACATAATTTCATTGCAAAATCTTCTTGTGAGAGATTCTTCTCTCTTCGGTATTTTTTAATATTTTCGCGAAACATAGGATTCCTGCCTTCCTTTTGAATTATAAAATTGGATGTATTCTTTCGCAAGCAACTAAAATTAACATTTCAATTTCCACGTTATCTTCATTTATTAATATCCCAAATCTTCTTCAACCAAAATCAACTCATATTCTGCACCTGTAGGTTTATCCCAGAGAATCGAAAGATTCCTGCAAATCCTTTCCGGACTTTTGCAGTCATAACATTTATCCGCATTCACTGCGCAAGGCGTTTTTCGATTTAGACGTTTTGCGTTAAGTGGTGCTGCTATATTGCGAGCTCGAAACACTGCCGTCTCACAATCCTCTGCCACCTTATTCGCGCCGATGACTAAATAAATTTTTGATGGTCCGTATGAAATTGCTGCAACACGATTCCCCGTATTGTCAATATTAACAATTTCGCCCTGTTGAGAAATTCCATTGACGGAACTAATATATATTTCAGCTTTTGTAGCTGCTGTACGAGTTTCCATCACCGTCATACCTTCTGGTTTTTCATCATGCCAATATACCGTATTATGTGTGGACAGCACTCTGAACAAATCCATTTCTTGAAGAGTTACAGAACCACCAAACCCTACAATTTTTTTATCAATTTGACCATCCAGATATTCTGTCGCGGCTTCTTTCGTGGCAAATACGGACACTGCATATCCCTTACTTTGTAAATTGTTCTTTAGATTTGTAAAATCGTATATCATTATAGTTATACCTCCTATATAGAAATTATAATCGCAAAAACTGAACATAATATAATTGCGCCCATTATCTTGCTCTCCACAAATTCAATTTTCACGTCTCTCTACTGCATCATTTCAATCCATTTCTTTGACCACACAAACAATTTTTCGGACATTTCAGAAAAATCAATCATCGCTCCCGCTTTTAAGTCCAGTTTCTGTTGCTTCACCACGGCCATAACTTCCTTGCAAACCTACAAACCACACGCGATTCTCGAAGGTTTCATTTAATTTCTGCATAAATTTATTCATCCAAGTTGTAATTTCTATCACCTTAATCATCCCTTTTACTTCTACTTTCACTGCCTCCATTATACCACAATCATTCTCTCTTACATATATAAAAATCCCCTCACGACATTTCGCAAGGGGATGCCTTCTTCACTCTAATTAAATTCTTCTACTGCGCGCAGAGTTCCTTTTTTGTGGGGTATAGTAGTTTGACTCCCAACACGCAAAAGGGGAATTATTTTTCTAACAATTCAATCGCCTTTAGATATTTTTCTCTTCTTGTTAATGCCTTTTCATCGACAATATCCAATCTTGATAAATCGGAATTATGTCTTAAATCTGCAAGTTTTACTGCCTTAGCAATGGGGTTGTCCTTAATTGCAAGCACATAATCCATATACGCAACGGTATCATCATGTGTCAACAAAGAAAGGGCTTCTATGATAGATTCTGCAAATCCCATATGTTTCAAATCTTCAAAAGTATAATCGGTATCCTCAACTACATCGTGAAGCAGTGCAACGATTGTCATTTCTTCGTTCTCCATTTGTTCTGCTAAATGAAATGGGTGGAACACATAGGGCATTCCACTTTTGTCAAGTTGATTCTTGTGTGCTTCAAAGCAAAGTTTTAATGCTTTCTTTGTATTGACGGTATATATCATTTTTCCACCTCTCAAATTCACCATAATTAATTTTAGCACAAGTCTCTCCGAAATTCAATTATGCTAAAACCCCTCTGCGGAAAACACAGAGGGGTTGATTTTCTTTATAAACCAAATTACTTAGATTCTTTGATTGTGGCTTGGTCTGTTGTAGACCAAGGATTTGTTATTCTTCAATAGGGGTAACTATCGGCTTTCCGTCTTTATCCATCAAAACAGTCAACCCACCGGCATAACCACTTGCACGATACAAATAATTAACGCCTGTATCTTTGTCAACCCAAATTTCGACAGAACCTGCCCCTTGACTATAAACTTTTTCAAATCTTTTTTCTTTAGCCATCGTAATAACCTCCAAAAAATTCCAATTTATTTACTTGCACACATAAGATCCAATATACTCCACCTCAAAGCTAGTTGGAAACTTCGGATCATTCCTGATAAACTCGATTGCTATGCCATTCTCCTTTGCCGTGAGCGCAAAGTGGCAAAGTGCAATACCCATGTCAATCATCTGCATATCCAACTTACCTCCGTGCCCAAAGCCCTTACTACGCTTGAGATAAAAGTGAACAGTGTTATCTGCGACAACAACACGCCAAGGTTGTTTATTTACAGCCGAAGGAGCAAGGCGAACCATTTCCAATGATTCGGCTAATTTACCAGCCAATTCCATCGTGAGAGGAGCATCAAATGAACGGCAAAAGAATAGCTCCTCAAACGGCAATCGTTCATTCGCCTTGATTGCTTTGCGCATCATAGTTTCACGCATAGACATTTTCTTTGCAACACAACCTACGGGACTGGCGCAAGGCATCATTTCATCCTCGCCAAGATCCATCGCCCGTTCAAACGCATCACGATTCATTGTGCCGCCAAGCCATACTGTTCCGAGTCCCAAGGACTGCGTATACAGCACAAAGGTCTCAAACGAATACCCGAACGCAACACAGGCATCAGATACACTTTTGATTTTTCCTCCTACATACAAATCAGCGCCAGTGACAACCGGGCAAGTAAGTCCGTGTTTTTTTGCCTCAAGCAATTTGAACTCAACAGGGATATTAAATGGATTTTTAATATCCTTCACATAAGACATTAGTTGTTCTCGGGTGCTTTCATCAAGTACCTGACCATCATAGGTACGAACACTTCTTCTTGCTTTGATAAGTTCTGTAATATTTTTCATAAATCTCCTTTCTTACTGGGCATTTGGAATAATATTTCGTAGCGAAATAACATTCCTTTCATTCACTGCCTTTGTATAGATAACAGTCTTTATCGTGTGAATATATTATGCCTATTGCTTGTAAATAAGAATATATAATAACAGAGCCGACAAATGTCATTCCTCTATTTTGCAAATCTTTTGAAAGAGTATCCGACAAGTCATTTGTGGTTTTATCAGTTTCGTAAATGATTCTATCATTCGTAAAGGTTCTTAAATAGTTATAAAAAGATCCATACTCGTCAACTATCGACTTGAAAATCTTGCTGTTATTGATACTTGCATTGATTTTACGCTTATTTCTTATTATATCTTTATTATTTAACAATTCATTTACCTTGTTATCATCATAAGAAATCACTTTGTTTAAATCAAAATCATCATACGCCGCTCTAAAACTTTCCCTTTTGTTCAGAACGCATTCCCAAGACAACCCTGCTTGGAAAGATTCTAGCAGCAACATTTCATATAGGTATTTATCGTCAAAATTTGGTACACACCATTCACAATCGTGATATTCGATATATAAAGCGTTTTTTAAGTTGCACCATTTACATCTTTTTTTACTATCCATATTACATTCGCCTCATCAAATCAAAATTTATCTAACTCTACAAACCGGATTTACAAAAATTTCAGGATGCCTAAAATCAATAAATGTACTGGATAAAATGCATAGTAGATGAATTGCAAGGTTTTACTGTGATACCCTTGTTTCCCTCGATATAACCATATTGGTATCAATGCCAAAAGTGCCATACCTTGTCTTTCAACAAAGCGTGTTTGTCCCAATATATTAATTTCATATGAGAATCCGCCAAGCAGTTCAAAGTTGATATACCACAAGCAAACAAATTGGCCCAAATAACACCACCACTTTTTCCCTCTGAAAAAATAAAAAATGAGAACCATTAAAACGCCAGCATTGTAATAGTCTACAAATGTAACTATTCCACCTATATACCCGATACATACAGTTGCAGCTCCTACTAAAACTCGAATCCAAACTTGTTTTTCTTTTACTTTTTCATTCCAATGAATGAGACCAATGGCCATTAAAAAACTCCATAAAACATTTTGATGTATCGGGAAAAATATGCGACTTCCCATAGCCAAATTGAATGGGATTTCTGAAATGATCGCAAATAATAATAGTCTAGATACATATTTCTTTAAATTCTTTGTGTGGAAGTATCCCTCCACAATCATAAATGCATAAATAGGAAATGTTAATCTTCCGATGCATGTTAACCAGTCATTTCCTGGTATGATTGTCCCCCACAAATGATCGCATAACATAAATGCCATAGCCATAATATGTAATGAAAAAGATGTTGTTTCTAATTTCAATTTATTTTCTGTCAACACATTACCTCCATGTCAAATTCAAATTTGTTCATTTCAATTATACCACAACATACTCCCACCTCAACACAAAAATCCCCTTACGAATCATTCGTAAGGGGATTCCTTCTTAAATATATAGATTATTCTATTCTTCGATTATTTTAACCAATTCGGTTAAGTCCTTGCGTTTTTTTGTACGAAGTTTATCATCGTCTGAAGCATAGCCGAGAGTAATAACAAGTCGCACTGCACCGTCTAAACCGCAAATTTCACGGATTTTCGTGTCCTCTAACCAACCAAGTATACAAGTACCAAGTCCCTGAGCGGTTGCTTCGGCGGTAATATATGCCGACACTATGCCGATATCAATCTAGCGGTAATCGTTATTTTTAACCTTGGCTCCCAATGCCGCAGTTTTAACGTAAGGTTTTTCTGACAACACGATCACAACGGGAGCGTCCGTTGCAAATTTATTCATTCCCATTCCTTGAGTTGCTTTCGCTACTTTTTTCGCCGTCTCTCCCTTGCAAACGGTTATTTGATACGGCTGACCGTTGCAAGCAGAAGGGGAAAGCCTTGCGGCCGTTAAAATGTAGTCTATCTTTTCTTTTTCAACCATCCTGGTCGAATCATAGCAGCGGCAGGACTGTCTATTTTCTGCAATTTCTGTAAAATTCATAATTTTCTCCTTTATAATTGAAATCTACTAAACCAAGGTTGCGTTTTTGTAATTATAACAAAAACTTATATCTTTGTATATCTTATAAGTAATATCCCTTTTATTACTAATAGCAAAAACAGTACTATTACTGCATATGTTTCTCTTGTCATTGCCAAAAATAATACGCTCAAAATACTAATCACCATCGATACAATTGTCATTATTTTATTACATCTTTCAATTCCGAATTTTGTCAAAAACAATTTCATTTGTTCACTTGTAGATTAGACTTTATTTTTGGCAATATACTTCAATTGCTTCACAGATAAACGCTGCTGTACCATTAGCGTGCTTGTCTATATTGTTCTTGAAACGTTCATCGGCAATATACATTTGACCAAGACCCATTAGAATTTCATTTGTACAAAGATAGTAATTCTCGGTGATGTGATTCTGCAACATTTTCACAAGGTTTTGTGCTTCAGTAGAATCAGGACTTTTATCCTGTCTCATGCAGAACGCAAACTCTGTCATGATGTGTTCCATTCCCTCGGCGAGGTCATTCCACTTCTGTTTCGAATAATGCTTGGTCTTTTCTATGTGCTGTCTGTATGCGTCAGTTTTGCCCCATTTTTCTTGAACTTCCACCTTATATTTTTCAAATTCGCTGTTGTCAAAACTTTTCATTTTCTTCATGATTTATTTCCTTTCAGATAAACAAATTTAAATTTGTTTATACCCATTATACCACACACCACTTCCACCACAACACAAAACTTCCCCTACGATTCAAATGATTTGTAAGTGGATTTCACTTAAAGCTAATTTAGTTCTTTACTTCTTAAACAAAACCTTGCTTTAACATCTTTGGCTCTGTTGCATCCATTGAAACAGATGTATTTACCTGTATAAACGGCCCACTACTCTATATAAATTCTTTCTTCTTAATTCCTTTCAAAAAGTCTTTCTTTAGTTCTTTCTTTGAATGAAAAATCCTCTTTTCTGAATTTGACAGTTCTTGATGCTCTGTTTTTACTCGTAACAACTCCAAAGTACAAATCAAATCTGCTGCTTAGAATAAACGATATTCATTTGGAATAACTCTTCGCACATCGTAATCAACCAATTGTGTTGCAAACACTGTATTAAGAATACGATTCAATTCATGCTGACCATTATCATAATACAAAATGACTTTGCTAAAACTCTGAAAATATGTAAAATTATCTCTAATAAACTGAGATAAATCTCTCGCCATTCTCGCTTCTAATTTGAATATATTATCGTACTCGGATTTTTTGTACACAAATGACTTGTACTTAATATCACATCCAAGCGTAAAATAAAACAACTTTGAAAATATCGCTCGTCTTTCATTTGGTTGAAAATATCTATATGGATCTTCTCTTCTTATTAAAGGTTCTGTATGAATTGCTTGCTCATTACCATACCCCATATTCTTTAATGCTTCATTTAGTTTCCCAATCTCAGCCGATATATTAACACTTTGGTCATGTAGAATCATTGTAATAATATAATATGGTGCATGTTTTTCATATTCACCAAAATCTCCAGACTCATCTACAAATATACTTAATTCTTTCATAATACCTCTACAATAAAAATAGCGGGGAGTCTCCCCGCTAAATAGGTTGGACCTGGGTCTTCCGACCAGCCCAATGTAAACTTGTTTACACTATTATTATATGCAGAAAAAGCACTCTGCGCAACGTTTTTTTATTTTTATCCTACTAAATCTTTTATACACTGATAAACAAAAAGTCCTTCTCTCTTTCCAAATCTTTTAAGCGAGTCTAAATACACTATTTTTTTACTTGAACTATTTTCAAAAACTTTCTCTATTTGATCAACTTTATTAAATAGGCTTGTATCCCGGAACTTTTCCATAAGGATTTTTCGTACTCTATTCTTTTCTTCGTATTTCGCATATTCATTTTCTATAGATATTGATTTCATGCGTTCTCGTAATATCTTTGTCCGGTCGTTCACTTCTCCTGCGCAGACTATGGCATCAGCAATTGTCGGAACCAAATAAACTTTCCTCTTATTCAAAGTCACATTTGCCCAATATTCCTGTACGGATTTAAAGTCATGATCGCCACTCACAATGACTATGTTACCATCGAATCTATTACCTACAAGTTCTCCTAGCCTACTTGTAATATAAAAATCTAATGCGTTTTTACGCGTCTGATATAATTTGCATATTTTAATATTGCATCCAGCTTGTTCCATATCCTTAAACAACCCAAACATTATATTTCTAGAACTGTTGCTATAAAATATTTCTACTGTGTCTTCTGGAAGTAAAAACTCTGAACCTTTATATCCATTATTACTTACATTTTCATGATCAATCAGAAAATACATAACTCAACTTCTTTCTTGTAATTCAAAGCAAATATCGCAATTAAGACAATTTGCATATTTTATTAAACTTTCTAAAGTGATAGCATGCTTCTTACTTTCAATTCTGGCAATATTGGCCCTTTTGATTCCCGTCGCATTTGCCACGTCTTGTTGAGTCATATTTAATTTTTTCCTATAATAAATTAACCTATCTACTATCGCATCACTCATAGTTTTCACTTTCGGTTCTATTTCTAAAATAATTCCATTTTCATTTATAGCATAATCCATGATCGTCGCCTCTTTGTATCACTGTTGATACATTTATTATCATATAGCGTAGTTCATTTGTCAAGTTTTTTCTACACAAAAAATCCCCCTACGAATCATTCGTAGAGGGATTCCTTCTTAAACCTAATTAAGTTCTATTACTGTGTTTCCAGTTTATTTCTTATCAGCAATAGCGGCTTGGTCTGCTATAGACCAAGGGAGGTGCATCGTGTTTTTCTACTCCTCTTTTCTCTAGTCACTTTTTACATAAATATTTTTAACGGTTTACATATTAACAAATTGGAATTTGTTAAACACAATGCACGTGCTGATGTTCGCTTGTTTTATGTTCGTGATCATGTTTATTACTATCTTCATTGTGAGTATGAATATGAGTGTGGACATGAACATGCTCATGAGTGTGTATCACATCTCCATGGCTATGCTCATGGGTGTGAGTATGTTCATGTTCGTGGGTATGCTGTAACTCAATTGTATCCTTTACCATGAAATAAGTGCTAATTATCATTATGAACAATCCTACATAAAACTGTACACTTGGTCTGTCATTTAAAAGTATCACACTAAATGCAACACCTAAAAATGGAGCAATTGAATAATAGGCACTTGTTTTAGCCGCACCCAGCTCTTTTTGTGCCATGATATAGAAATGAATACTTAACCCATAAGCAACAAATCCGAGAACCAACACACATATTATCCATTGAATTGCAGGTATCCTCTCTCCTTGAATAAATGCAAAAAGAAAACTACCTAATCCAGAAAAAGTTCCTTTTATCACAACAATCTCGACAGAACTTTTATTACTTATCATTTTCGTACAATTGTTTTCAATCCCCCAGCACAAGGACGCTCCTAAAACAAATAGAGAACCCCCATTGAATTCAAAGGCGCCCATTCCCTCAAAACTTAATATGACGCTCGCTATTGTTACCAGCAATATTGCAATCCACAATCTTCTTGATATTACTTCCTTAAAAATAACCAATGCAATTATTGATGTTGCAACGATTTCAAAATTATTCAAAAGGGATACATTTGCAGAATTTGTCATTGTAATACCCTTCATTAACAAAATCGGTGCCACAATATCTAACACAACCATTGCTATGGTGTAAGGTAATTCTTGTTTTGTCAAAGACTCCCTGTTTATTTCTTTTCCTGTAACTTTCTCTGCGAAACCATATAGGAGTAATCCCAAACCTGCTCCAAGATACAAAAAGGAAGCCATCATAGTAGGTTCCACATAATTTAATAATAATTTCGAAAGTGGCACATTAATAGCATATAATGCAGCCGCTAAAATAGCATATATCGTCGCAATACTTTTAACCCTCATATTGTTCACCTCTACAAATTCCAATTTATTGAGTTATCACTCTAACTTTCCTTAATTTTCAAGCCTTTTCAGACTTTCATTATCAATTTATGTATCATTTTCCCTTGCTTTTTCCCTTATAAGGGAAGAACAAGGGAAATTTTGTTTTCAGTTGTTATTCTATGCCGACTACCTTATCAAGAAGTTTTGCGGAACTTCGCTTTGCTTCCCTTGTAGCATGGGCATATACATTCATTGTGGTACTTACATCCGAATGTCCTAATAGTTCCTGCACATCCTTTGGTGCAGCTCCATTCGATAACAGATTGCTTGTGTAGGTGTGTCTTAATGCGTGGAAATGAAATCCTTCCAATTCGGGTATCCTTTTTCTCGCAGTCCTGCAAGCAATTTCAACTGTACTTGGCGATTCATAGCATCCATCCGGTCTGATACACACAAGAGAAATCTCTTTATAATCCATTGGAACATCCTCTGTACCATCCAAGTGATAGAGTTCGTAATAAACTCTGTTCTTTTCTCGAACTTGCTTGTAGTAGTTCCGGCTATACAGTTCGCCATACTGCAAACGCTGTTTGTTTTGCTCTCTTTTTGCTTTCTTTAGAATATCAGCAAGGGTATCGCAAAAGTCCACGATTCGCACCTTTTTACGCTTTGTAGGACCAATTTCCCATTTATGCCTTGTGCTGTTGTAACGGACACTTCTGCGTACTGTCAGGTGTTGTTCTTCGAGATTGATATCCTGCCAAGTTAGTCCACATACTTCGCCAAGTCTGAGACCTGTAAAATAGGCTATCTGTATTGGCAGAATCGCAGGTTGATTTTTCTGTTCCAGATAGTCCATTAAAATCTTATACTGATTATAGTCTATCGGTTTTGCAGTCATATCTGCCTGCGTATCATCCGCAAACAAATCCACTTCTTCGCTTTTTCGTTTCAACACTACATACTGCATAGGATTAAACGTAATCAGATTCTTTGGAACAACTGCGTATCGGAATGCCCTCTGTAAAACTGCCGAAAAACTGTGAACATAATCTTTGCTATATCCCTTTTTAACCGTACCGTCCGGATAAGTACCACCAAACGTAAGCAAGTCCATATAATTCTGCAAATGTTCCGCTGTAATGCTTTTCAGTTTTCTCTTCCCGATAGGGTGCTTTTTAATCTGATTCAAGGCTGTAATATAGGTTGCAACTGTACCATTACTTAATGTGCTGGTTTTCAGTTCCTCTGCAACCCAATCATCCAACAATTCGGAGAGTGTAATATTCTCGGACTTGGCAACAAATTTCTTTTTTTCATAATCATCCATTGCCTGCCTCAGAAGTTTTTCCGTTTCCGTTTTGTTTTCTGTACCTACATATTCTTTCTGTATTAAGTTACCACTGGCATCTTCCACATAAAAGCGGTAGTACCATTTCTTTCCTTTTTTTCTAACAGATCCTTTTGCCATATAAAAAACTCCTTTCGTATAAGACAATCGGACTGAAAGACATGCCTGCGTGTAAGTATATCATAACTCCGATTATCTCACTATACCGATTCGGAATTATCCTCCAAAAGATTCTGAAGTTTTAACTTTGCCACATCCGGATTCTTTGAATACATTCGGATAATCTCACCCATTTCATTAAACGCATTAATGGTATGAGTAACTTCTCTTAGGAAAAGTATTTCATTGAATTCTTCTGTCGATTCAAAGCCTGCCACCTTTGCAACCTCTTTGTAGGTTTTGCTTCCCTTATAATTATCACAGGCAAATTTAAATGAATCGTTAAATGCGGCATACTCACGAAGCATTGCTAAAATTAACCCTTTAGAAAAATCTGCATCTGTATCAGCCATATCCAAAGGAAAACTTTCTAGAATGTCTCTCATGGCATCACGGATTTGCAAATCCCTTTTATCCGTAATATCCGTTTCATATTCTTCGGTTTCTCCCTTTAGCCATTCCACAGATACATGCAGTATTTCCGCAAGACCTTCTAAAATGAGTTTCTTGGAATTGTCAATTGTTCCAGCTTCGTATCGCTGAATGGTAGATTTGTTTACATCCATTTTCTCGGCGATATATTGCTGACCTAGATTCAATTCCAATCGTCTGCTCTTAATTCTGCTTCCAATGAGTTTGCGTAACTCTTTATCCTTCATCCTTGTGCAACCTCCTTTTCGGTATACCAACACTATAACAGATAAAAAGAAGTATTGCAATATGCAACTTTATAAAAATGCATAAATTGCAAAATGCTTGACACGAAATATTGAAATGTTATAATGAAATCAAAGAAAAGTTGCATAATGCAACAGAAAGGAAGTGATATTTTATGACAGGACAAAAGATTGCATTTACAATTGAGGAAGCTTCCGAATACACGGGCATTGGCAGAAACACCATGAGAAATCTTGTTGAATGGAACAAGCTGCCGGTTTTAAAGGTTGGAAGAAAAATGCTTATCAAAAAGGACATTTTGGAAACTTTTGTTGCGACAAATGAAGGAAGAAACCTGCGAGATAAGTCTGATGTGAAGGCTGTCACACGAAAAACAGCAAATTAAAAAGGGCGATTCGCAAACCGCCCAATCGGTATGTATCTGACCGAAGCCATGATATACCTACACGCAACTAGATTATAGCATGTGCTTCTGTCAGTTATCAATCGGAATTTTTGATAACACAGGAAAGGAGGCACAATTAATGGCTAGAAGTTATGAGGAAAAGATTTCAAATATCGATTTAGAAATTGAACAGTTAAAGAACAGAAAACGTGAAATCACCCAAAGGCATAAAGCAGAAGAACGTAAAGCCCGCACCAAACGATTGATTGAACGTGGTGCGATTCTGGAAAGTCTTATCCCGGCATCCGATACGCTGACAAATGATGATGTGAAACAGATTCTTTCTTATGCGTTAGAAACTCCGTATGTCAAGGAGTATCTCAGAAAATATTATGGCAGCATTCTCTAGCAGTTTATCCCTGAGAGCATACGAAGGGCGCACTTATATACCACAGCTTCGCAGTGGTATGTGCGCTCTGCGAGGCTTCTTGTATTTACAATATTTTAAGCGAGGTGAACACTATGGCAATATTCCACTTATCCGTGAAAGTTATCTCACGGGGCAAAGGGAAATCTGCTGTCGGTGCTGCCGCATATCGAAGTGGTGGAAGAATCGAGAACGAGTATGACGGTGTTGTTCATGATTATACAAGAAAACGAGGGATTATTCACACACAGATTCTGCTTCCGCCACAGGCTCCGGCAGAATACTATGACAGAAGTGTTTTATGGAATGCAGTTGAAAAAGTGGAAAAGGCAAAGAATTCCCAACTCGCAAGAGATATTGAAATTTCTCTGCCGAGAGAACTGCCTTTTCCCAGGCAGAAACAACTTGTTATTGGGTTTGTTAGGCAGACATTTGTAAACGAAGGAATGTGTGCAGATATTTGTTTTCGCGATAAGTCAGATGGGAATCCCCACACACACATCATGCTAACCATGCGACCTATTAATGAGGATGGCAGTTGGGGACAGAAACAAAAGAAAGTATATGTTCTTGATGAACATGGAAACAAAATCTATGACAAAAAGAAACGCCAATATAAATGTACAACTGTTCCTACAACTGATTGGAACGAGTCATACAAATGTGAGGAATGGCGCAGTGCATGGGCTGAATATGTGAATAATTATTTGAGGATAGACGGCATAAAAGAGCGTGTAGACCACCGTTCCTATCAAAGGCAAGGCGTTGAACAGATACCGACAATTCATCTTGGTCCGGTAGCAAGTCAGATGGAGAAAAAAGGATGGATTTCAGAAAGAGGACGGATAAACAGACAGATAAAAGAAGACAATCGTTTGTTACGCTCTATTAAGATTAAAATGAGTGAATTAAAGGTGGCTGCAAAGCAAGCATTTGATGAAAAGGTAAAAGATTTTACAACCTTATTACTTCGCATTCGTTCCCGATTCATTACAACCATGTATCAGGATATCAGCAACGATGTAAAAGAAGCGCAATTAAAAACTTCTCTGCACTATAACGAGGCGGCAATTCAAAAATGTTATCGTATAATACAGCAGATTGAACAAGAAACAGACTATAACAGAATTGCTGATTATAGAGAAGACTTATTTAAAGCTTTTTATGAGGCTGAGGTCTATTCGATGAAAGAAGTAAAACAGATAGTCGCCTTATTACAGGATAGGGATAAAGCGATTTTCCATCTCCAAAAACAAAAGGGGGTGTTACACAAAAATCTGGATGAAGATTTAGAAAAACGTCAGAAGTTAATTGCCTCTATGAGTAAAGACGAATTCCATTCTGCAATTGCAAGAGAATCTGTTTACAAAAAGATAGAAGATGAAAAAACTCGCAATGATTTGAAGGAATTTTATGGAGACGAATATCAAGACATGATTTTTAAAGAAGCAGTAAAATGCACGGATAAGCAATTATCTACAAGAACAACGTCCCGTGACCATACCGAAATAGTTGATAAGGTCGTTGCTATGGAACAACCAAAAATTCAGGTGCAAAAGCAAAATGATTATTTAAAAGATTATACACTACCAGAAAAGAACAGATGACGATAAAAGTGAACAGTTCCAGTGAAGTTTCACACTTTACCAGAACTGTTTTCTTAATGCAGTAACTTTTGTCTTAAAGTTTTAATATTTTCCTCGATATTTCTAATTGTATCTTCAAACACCTCATCGCTTTTTCCTGTTGGATCATCCAATCCCCAGTTTTCAGCATATTGGCTAGGAAGAATAGGACAACTCACATTACATCCCATAAAAATCACTACATCCGGCTTAGGAATATCTGTAATCAGTTTGTTGTATTGCGTTTGCTCCATGTCAATATTGTATAACTTTTTCATCATACGCACAGCATCTGGGTTGATGTGGTTTTTCAATTCCGTTCCGGCAGAATAACTTTCAAACACATCCGAAGCCAGTTTTTTGCCTAACGCTTCTGCAATCTGACTTCGGCAAGAATTGTGAACACAAACAAATGCAACCTTTGGTTTTGCCATATCCATACAGCCTCCTAATATCCGAGTTTATGAAGTAGTTTCTCTACATCTGCTGACTTTAACACCTTACCCATTGATACAACTTTGTCATTCACTACGATTGCAGGCATACTCATGACACCATATGCCATGACTTTTTCCATATCAGTAATATATTCTACCTCTACATTAAATCCCATATTAGCAACTGCCTCTTTTGCATATTCATATTGCTCATGGCAAGACTTACAGCCAGCACCAAGCACTTTTATACAACAAATCCCATTTACCGCTTCAGGACAGCAGGCTTCTTCATGTCTTGCTGTATTTCCTTCACAACAAGACGGTTGTGTTTCATTGCCACCACAGCAACAGCAGTTTTCCTTTACCTCTTGTTTCTTTTTTCCAAAACTAAATAATCCCATTCTTGAATCCTCCTTGAATTTAAATTTTATAAAATGCCAACCAGAACATATAAAGTCCAATCAGCAGAATGCTAGCTCTCATACCAATAAATATTGAAATGCGTTAAAGAAATATCCAATGACGATAATTCCAATCGTACAGATTGCTACAAATATTCCTAACAACTTAGTCTTGACAGCTTTTTTTAACATAACAATTGATGGTAAAGAAAGTGTCGTAACACCCATCATAAACGACAAAACTACACCTAATCTGGCGCCTTTTGCGAGTAGTGCTTCTGAAATCGGAATACATCCAAATATGTCTGCATACATAGGTACACCTGCAACAGTAGCAATAATCACTCCAAAGGGATTACCAGTTCCTAAAACTCTTACAATAATATTCTCTGGAATCCAGTTATGAATAAATGCTCCTACACCTACACCAATCAAAACATATGGTGCTACCTTCTTTGCAGTTTCCACAACTTGTTCCCATGCGTATTTAAGTCTATCTTTTTTTGTGAGTTCTTCCTGTGGCACATCAATTGAATTGGCATTACGAATGAACTCATGAACCTGATTCTCTAATTGCAACTTCTCAATTAAGGTTCCTCCGGCAACCGCTATGATTAAACCAACTATTACATACAATATAGCAACCTTCCACCCAAAGATACTCATAAGCAGTACGAGCGAGCCCAGGTCAACCATAGGTGAAGATATTAAAAATGAAAATGTCACGCCTAATGGAAGTCCTGCACTTGTAAATCCAATAAATAGCGGAATCGATGAGCAAGAACAAAACGGAGTAACTGTTCCAAGAAGGGCTGCTATCATATTTGCCCATATTCCTTTAAATCTTCCAAGTATCTTTTTAGTTCTTTCCGGCGGAAAATAACTCTGAATATATGAGATAATCAAAATTAAGAACCCAAGCAATACCATAATTTTAATCACGTCATAAATAAAGAATTGTATGCTCCCGCCAATTCTGCCTGTACTGTCAACACCAATAGCTTCTAACCCACTTTCAATCAATCGATTTAGCCATTTCATTCCTAAAACTTCATTTTGAAAAAAGTCCCAGATATTTTGTAACATAATAATTCCCCTTTCATATACATATCTAAATATTCAAATGTTTCAATGTATAGACCGCATGATTAGTCGTGCGAAGAAGTTCCACTAATCAAGACTTCTTACAACACGACTTTTCATTAAGACCATCTAGCTGCTTGGCAAAATAGTCCAAACTATCTCTGACTGCTTCCAAGCCTTCAGCAGAAATGGAGTAGTGCATCCACTTACCTTCTTTTCTACCTACCACAACTCCAGAATCACACAATATTTTCATATGATGCGATAATGTTGGCTGTGTAATCTGCATTTCTTCTAAAATCTTGCATGCACATTTTTCTCCATCTCGCAACAACTCTAAAATCTGCAATCTGTTCTCATCACAAAAGGCTTTAAACATCATTGCTGTTTTTTTGTTATCCATTATAGCACCTCCATTTATTGAAGTTTGTCTATCTGTTATATTACACAACACATAGACGATTGTCAATGTGTTTTATGGATGATTATCTGCTCCTTTTGGATTTACATGCACCATAATATGTTTCACCTTTTGAAAGCTCTGTTCAATGTCATCATGTACAATTTCTGCTATATCATGTGCTTCCTGTAATGTGTATGATGCATCTACCTGAATTTCCACATCCACATAAATCTTATTGCCAAAGATACGAGTTTGAAGTAAATCGATACCCATTACATGCTCGTTTTTCATAATACAATCATAAATCTGCATTTCTGTTTCTTCATCACAAGAATAATCTACCATCTTATCCATAGCATCCTTGAAAATATCAAAAGCGGCTTTTGAAATAATCACAAATATTACTATACTCGCAACGGAATCCATAATAGGAAAGCCAAGTCTTGCTCCACCGATTCCTATCAATGCACCTATTGATGAGAATGCATCTGAACGATGATGCCACGCATCAGCCATTAATGAACTAGAAGAGATTTTCTTTGCATAATATCTTGTATACCAGTACATTCCTTCTTTACTAACAATTGATATGATCGCTGCAATCAATGCTAAGATTCCCGGCACTCGTATGTCGTTATAGTTTCCATGAAAAATATTCTTTAATGCTTCTGTACAAATTCCAAGTCCTGTAACAAAAAGAACCATTGCCAAAACGATTGCTGCCACACATTCCAATCGTTCATGTCCGTAAGGATGTTCTTTATCAGCTTGCTTTGACGCTAACTTAATACCAATAATAACTACAATAGTACTAAATACATCAGATGTAGAATGTATCGCATCACTAATCATTGCGCTTGAATGAGCTGAAATTCCTGCCAATAGTTTAAATGCAGACAATACCACGTTTCCAATAATGGTAATAATCGACACCCTGTTTGCAACTTTTTGAAAATCAGCTTCTTCTATTCCTCTTTTTGTCATTTTTCTGTTTTTTTCCATATCAGTTACCTCCGCAAATAAGATAGTTCTATGGCACTAAATATATGTGGGAGTTTTAAATAATTTAATATAAAAAAGTATAAAAAAACACCCACGAATCAGTATTAGCAACTACTGTCCCGTGGATGAAAAATTCCACTGTCACACATGTGACCCGACTCCATGACATTCTGTCACGGTCTGCTCAGTTTGTACTGTAGATTTATATGCAGTGCAAAGAGTTTTCATAGAATATCATATACATGAATGCTTGTCAAGTTAAACAAGTAATTTCGGTAAATACGTCAAAGTTTCCACCCCAACCTTTTCTTATTACAATTAGGTTTTAGCATATCATTTAGTCCAACTGTCTGGATATAATTTGTTATATTGTTTTACTAGATTTTCTTTCCCTTGTTTTTTCCCTTATTAGATGTCATAATGGCAAGGGAGAAGATATAACACAATACAAGTTTTGATAATGCGCTGACTGCCTAAAAAGTTAGAGTTTTCAAGGTTTGACACGGAATTTGATAATAAGATATAACAGTTATTGTATTTCTACAAATATCTGCTCTCAGAATTCAAATTTGTTTACTTCAATTATACCACAAATGTTCTCTCTCGCACATGCAAAAATCCCCCTACGAATCATTCGTAGGGGGATTCCTTCTTAAACCTAATTAAGTTCTATTACTGTGTTTCCAGTTTATTTCTTATCAGCAATAGCGGCTTGGTCGGTTGTAGACCAAGGGAGGTGCACCGTGTTTTTCTATTCCTCTTTTCTTTAGTCACATTTCACAAAAATATTTTTAGTACTTTCGAGACTAATCTTTGTATGTTACAATGTGCTTCCAAGGCTACCATATACGGTAGGCGGTTAGTCCTTCTTCCGGAGGACTGTGACCTCCGTTTACATAGAAATCCAGCAATGGAAATCTAGGAAAGGAGGACATACTTTATGAGTGACTACGAAGTTTTATCTTTGGTTTTAATGATACTTGGTATCATTACCTCCTTATTAATTTCTTTAATAAATCACACAAAAAAGTAACCGCTGGTCCTGACAAGATT
>JAZRRJ010000003.1:0-85979 GCA_045650645.1 Faecalimonas sp.
GTCCCATTAAAATTACTTTATTCATACATTTCCTCTTTTCTCTTATGCTTCTTGTCTAACGCATAAAAATCTGATTACGTTGTCCATGATACGAAGTCTTGCTTCAATCTCTGCTGGAGCTGTAGCTTCAGCTTCGAAGTGGATGAAGTAGTAATATCCTTCTCTCATTTTTTGAATTTCGTAAGCTAATTTTCTCTTACCCCATTCATCAACGTCAGAAACTTGGCCACCGAAACGAGTAATGTAAGCTTGTACTTTCTCGATCACTGCTGCTCTAGCGTCGTCTTCGATTTTTGCATTGGCAACAACTGCTAATTCATATTTGTTCATGTCGTTTGCACCTCCTTATGGTCTCTGGCCCCCGAATTCTTGCCGGGAACAAGGAATAAAATAATATATCACAATTTGGCATTATAACATAGTAATTCAGAGATTGCAAGTATTTTTTAGCTATTTACCTGGTAAACAAATACTGATATTTTCTCATTTGTTCAAGTAATATTTTCTCTACTCTTTTAATTGTTTTTTCATCATAAATAACGTTCAATTCATCAAGAACTTCGCAAATATCATGTCGCGTGAAATCGAATTTCAAATGATAACCATAAAGTTCCTCCACAGCATCTAATTGTTCATCAAAACTTCTAGCAAAAGGTTTGGCCTGAACCTTTTTGATGTTATCATAGATATCTTCATCCCACAAATATTCATTTGTATCGGATAACAAAGATAACCCATTATCAAAAATCGGTGCGAATCTATATTTTTTGGTTTTCTCGTCACGAATTACCGCTATATTATTTGTATGTCTATCTTCATTAAGAAAAAAAGCATCAATTGCAAGCATTACTGCAAAATATTTTCCCACATCTTTAAGACCAGTTATTTCTTCAATAAAATTTACCGTGTAAGATATCTTATCTTGAATACTGTATTTTTCTGCAATGGCATCCGCTAATCCTTTGCCAAAATATTGGCGATGCAATTTTTCAATAGGAATCAACATTTCAAAGTCTTCTTTGAAATCCTTACTTACACATCCAATGCCTTCTTTGCCGTCGTATTTGATTTTAATCAAGCAATATTCAACAAAATTACCAACATTAGATTTTTTTAATAACTCCGAGACAACATATTCGGCAAACGCTTCATAGCCCATATGATCGGCCTTATACCATTTATCCTTTATACGCCATTTGGGTTGGTTCCCTTTTGAGGTATGATTTTCAATCTTTTCTTTTTCTATTTTAGTCAAATCGATTACCTGCATTCATTTCTCCCCTTTGTGAATAATATTTGAACTTAATCCATAAATTATCATCTGCTGTTCTCCCCTTAGTTTTCTCAACAATCTGCAACGGATCATAGGAATCTAATTCTAAACTCCTAAGAATTTCCTTTATATTTCCTCTGGTTTTTGGAAAACATCTATCTTCCAAGAACTCCTGAAATTGTTGCCATGTTGGATTTTCAATCACTCCAAACGCCCTATGAAGAATGTCATCCGTACGGTTTTTAATTGCAATTTTTTCGTTAAGAAAATCGACATCAATAATCGTGCAAGGACTTTGTCCGTACATATATGTCATACGCAAGGTGTAATTTTTTTCAGGTATTTGGTTAAAATACTTATTTATAATTTGACGCGATGTGCCGTACTTTTCAGCCACGGCACTCATTGTCATGCCCTTTTCAAGCAATTTCTGTATTTCCTTGATTTCTTTTTCATTAAACTTCTGCTTTCTACCGGCATTACGATTATCTTTTGCTTTTTGAGCAATTTTTTTAAGTTCCGCAACATCATCCGTGCCAAACAATTCAACACATAACATTCTGTAATTAATTTCCATAACACCCACCTCCTTGCAATATTATATGTAATTTTTTTAATTTAATTACAGTATATTTATTTTTGCTTTTTTGTCAATATTCTTTTTGATTATTTATATTTCAACTCTATTAAAAAAACGATAATAAATTACTTTTCTACTCCTCATTAACATCAAATTGCAAATAAAAAAGGAAGTTTCCCACATCACGTGAAAACTTCCCTTAATCTCAAAACGATTCCTTATACAACCTTTTTCCTTATTTCCCTTGTGTTTTTCTCTACTAACTTTCTGGCAATCATGATTTGATGGCCACACCCTATGCACTTCAAGCGAAAGTCTGCTCCCACTCGGAGAATCTCCCACTCAAAACTGCCACACGGGTGTTTCTTCTTCATTTTTACTACATCTCCTACTTCATATTGCTCTGCCATTCTTATTCACCCACTATTCTTTCTTCTATCTTCACTCCATGAACGATAAGTCTCTGTGTCTTTGTTACATTCGTGCAAGTAGAGAGTGCAACCACTTTCGATCTTTCTGTAACTGCTACGCCAGTATCATACAGCGACTTCTTTTGCACTTGTTTGAGGTATGCCCCAAAATCCTGTTCATCCGCAAATATTTTTCGATAATACTCAGGGCTATCTTCAATCACAGTTACTGCAAAGATCTGATATTTGTATTCCGCCCCCTCCGGTGTGTAAATATAAAAACATGGATTTTCTTCATAAAAACTTTTCTGTTTGTATTGTCGCAATTTCCCAAACATGGATCCATTTTTCATATTGTGTCCATAAATATACGTATTTGAATCCGTAAAATCACCGGCATTCTCAAAATCCATAAAAATGGCACCTGCGGCATTTCGATTTCCTTCAAATGTAGTTTTTAAGTATTTTTCATTGTTGTCCGCACGCAGTACCGGATAATTAATTTGAGACGGGTTTTCAAATCGAATCCATGCAACCGTATCTTCATTTGACTTTTTCAAAGCGTCAAAGTCCACTTCAAAACCAGATTCTTCGTTTCCCTTCTCATCCTTCTCTGGTTTTTGTCTTATCACAGTTTTTACAATCCGAGTATACTCATCTTCACCTTTTTTGTATTCCCAAAACGTCGTGCATAACATATATGCCGAAATCAAAAACAGAGCAGAGGCAATGACCGTTACAATTGTTCTTATTATTTTCCACTTCTTTTTCATGTTCACCCTCCCCCTTTCATCAAAAAGCCCACCGCATAAATATGTAGTGGGCTAATCATTAACTTACTTTCAATTTAAATTTTTGAATTTCCTTTTCACTGGATACTCGCTCAATGATTCCACCAAGCATACGAAGTTTTTCTTCAAATCTTTCATAGCCACGTTGAACGTACACAATGTCATCGATAATCGTAATGCCATCTGTGGCTAATCCTGCAATCACAAGCGCTGCTCCTGCACGCAAATCAGGTGCACTGATTCGAGCTCCCGTGAATTTCTCCACACCTTCGATTGTTGCAGAATTTCCTTCAATTTTCACAATCGCACCCATTCGTGCCAATTCATCTAAATATTTAAAACGATTCTCAAAGATACTCTCTGTGATGACACTGGTTCCTTTACTAAGTGCCAAAACTACTCCTATTTGAGGTTGCATATCTGTTGGATATCCTGGATATGGCAATGTCTTAACATGCGTACTTTTCAGGCGTTCCTTTGCAACTACACGAACTGCATCATCAAATTCTTCGACTTCACATCCCATTTCTTCTAACTTTGAAATCGTCGCTTCCAAATGCTTTGGAATAACATTCGTCACGGTAACATCTCCTTTTGTCGCTGCAGCGGCAAACATGAATGTTCCTGCTTCTATTTGATCTGGAATAATGGAATACTCTGTCTTGTGTAATTTTTGAACTCCTCGTATTTTAATAACATCTGTACCGGCACCTTTAATGTTTGCACCCATACTGTTCAAAAAGTTCGCAACATCTACTACATGTGGTTCTTTTGCCACATTTTCCATAATCGTTTGTCCTTCAGCCATAGCAGCTGCCATCATAACATTAATGGTTGCTCCCACACTCACAACGTCAAAATATAAATGCGTTCCTTTTAAGGTTTCTGCTTCTGCTGAAATTTTACCATGTGCAATATCAATCTCAGCCCCTAATGCACGGAATCCTTTTAAATGTTGATCAATTGGTCTGCTTCCAATATTACAACCACCTGGAAGTGCTACTTCTGACTTGTGATATTTTCCAAGTAAAGCTCCTAATAAATAATAGGAAGCTCGAATTTTCTTTATATAATCGTATTCGATGCTCAAATTCCCAATTCCAGAACCATTGATGCGAACCGTATGGCGATCCACACGTTGCACTGTTGCACCAATACCACTAATTGCTTCTAACAATACATTGATGTCGTTGACATCTGGAAGATTGTCGATGACTACCGTTTCATCCGACATTGTGGCTGCAGCAAGGATTGCAAGTGCTGCGTTTTTTGCTCCACCAATTTCGACTTCTCCTACAAGCGGGTGGCCACCCTTAATGATATATTGTTCCATATTACACCTCTGTTATGGTTTTAATTTATACTCCTTTTGACATTATAACACAAAATAGGAGGTTTGTTAACCTCCTATTTTTTTCAATCAGTTCTAGTACCCTGTCACTGGTTTTATCTAATGCAAATCCGTCCTCTTCAATAATAGCGACGTCGATTTCTTCTATACTGACTTCTCCGTCGAAACAGTTCTTGAAAAAGCATGATTTGTACAAACTCTTTTAACCATTCACCCTTTTCAGCCATCTCTAATTCTTTGGCCTTTACTTTTTCATATACACGATTACACATCATACGTATCTGCAATTGGTCCGGATATTCGTCATATATGACACTTCCTGCAAAAGCCATTCTTTCACATTCTTCTTCTACATAAGGCAAAATCCGTTTCACCACCATCGGATACATACTTTGCATATATTCATAATCTCGACGTTCCATTCGTTCATCGTCGTACTGCAAGGGCATAGGATAGGCCATATAATACGGCAAACGATGCTCCATAAGAAACACTTCCCATCTACATACACTATAATATATAGTATGCAGATGGGACGATTTCGTTTCTATTTTCCGATTGCAGATAATCTTGCAATCGCTCGTTTTAATGCAGCTTCTGCCCGCACAACATCCAGTCCTGGTTCTTTTTTCGTCAAGCGTTCTTCCGCTCGTTTTTTTGCAGCTTCTGCCCGCGCAACATCAATCTCCTCCGGCCAGTTCGCATCTTCTGCAAGCATGGTGATTCTCTTTTTCTGAATTTCTACAAACCCACCAAGAACAACCGCTTGTTTCATCTCGTCACCTTGATGAATTCGTACGACGCATGGCTCTAGAATCGTAGTCAGTGGAATGTGATTTTCATAGACACCCATTCTTCCATTAATCGTTGTAAATTCCAAGAACGTTCCTTCACCACTAAAAAATTCACCACTTGGTTCAATAATTTTAATTTCCATGATGCACCTCTATTTCACACGTGCAAGCACATCATCAATGTTTCCTGCATTCAAGAAATGTCCCTCTGGAATATCATCGTGTTTTCCTTCTAAGATTTCTTTAAATCCTTGAATCGTCTCATTGATTGGGACATAACGACCTTCAAATCCTGTAAATTGTGTTGCAACAAAGAATGGTTGAGACAAGAATCTTTGTACCTTTCTAGCGCGTGACACGGTCAACTTATCCTCTTCTGAAAGTTCATCCATACCCAACATGGCAATAATATCTTGCAGTTCCTTATATTTTTGCAGTACTTCCTGTACTCCACGTGCCACTTGATAATGCTCTTCACCTACGATATGTGGATCAAGCATTCGAGAAGATGAATCCAAAGGATCCACCGCTGGATAAATACCCAATTCTGTAATTGCACGCGAAAGAACAACTTTTGCATCCAAATGCGCAAAGGTTGTCGCCGGAGCTGGGTCTGTTAAATCGTCCGCAGGAACATATACTGCTTGCACAGATGTGATCGAACCATTTTTGGTCGATGTAATACGTTCTTGTAACGCTCCCATTTCTGTCTGCAGTGTCGGTTGATATCCTACAGCTGAAGGCATACGTCCAAGAAGGGCTGATACTTCTGAACCCGCTTGCGTAAAACGGAAAATATTGTCGATGAACAACAATACATCCTTTCCACCTTTATCTCGGAAATATTCTGCCATAGTAAGCCCCGTCAAACCCACACGCATACGTGCTCCAGGTGGCTCATTCATTTGTCCAAATACCATGGCTGTTTTGTTGATAACGCCTGACTCTTGCATTTCATAATAAAGGTCATTTCCTTCACGAGTACGTTCTCCTACCCCTGTAAAAACCGAATATCCGCCGTGTTCTGTCGCAATATTTGTGATGAGTTCTTGAATCAGTACCGTTTTTCCTACACCAGCACCGCCAAATAAACCAATCTTTCCACCTTTTTGATATGGACAAAGTAAATCTATGACCTTAATCCCTGTTTCTAACAACTCTGCCTCTGTTGCTTGTTCTTCAAAAGCAGGTGCTTTTCTGTGAATTGGCTCATACTCTACATCTGTAGGCGCTGGTTTTTCGTCGATTGGATCTCCTAGCACATTGAAAATTCGTCCGAGCGTATTTTCTCCAACCGGAACTGTAATTGGCGCTCCTGTTGCAACTGCATCCATTCCGCGAACCAACCCGTCTGTTGGTCCCATTGCGATACATCTCACAATGTCATCTCCAAGATGCTGTGCCACTTCCACAACCAATTTGCTTCCATCTCTTCTCGTAATTTCAATAGCCTCATTGATTTGCGGTAGGTTCCCTCCGACATATTTTAAGTCTAAAACTGCACCGATAACTTGTGTTATCTTACCTATATTTTTTTGTGCCATTTTTTCACTCCTCTATCCGATCGCTTCCGCTCCCGCTATAATTTCTGTTAATTCCTGTGTAATAGCTCCCTGACGGGCTCTATTATATTTCAATTCTAATTCGCTTATGATTTCTTCCGCATTGTTTGTCGCAGAATCCATCGCCTGCATACGCGCACCATTTTCACTGGCAATCGCTTCCACAAACGCACCATATAAAATGCTGGTTATATATTGTGGAACAAGACGTTCGATTACTTCTTCTTCACTCGGTTCAAAATTCATCAGTGTCAAGTCTTCCGACGGATGACTTTCCGCTTCTACCGGAAGCAATTTGATAAATTTCGGGATTTGACTTACCGTGTTTTTAAATTCTGTATACGCGAGATAAATCTCTCCGATTTCCCCTTCTGCAAAATCTTTTAGCAACTGTTCACTAATCACTTTTGCATCTTGAAAAAGAGGTTCTTCTATAACATCCGAATAGTCTGCCACGATTTCATAACCCTTTCGTGCCAAACCTTCTGCGCCTTTTTTACCAACAGTATACAATCGAACCTGTTCTTTCTCAAAATCGCTGTTTGCAATCATACGAACAATGTTCGCATTGTATCCTCCTGCAAGTCCTCGATTCGATGTCACTGTTACAATTCCCACTTTTTTAGAATCTGTTCCGTTTACGTACGGATGATTGATGGTTCCTGCCTGTGACAAAATCGAGTGAATTGTCCGATACATATATTGGAAATACGCTTTCGCGTTCTCCGCATGCGTTCGAGCCTTCTGCAGTTTCACGGTAGACACCAGTTTCATGGCTTTCGTAATCTGCTGCGTACTTTGGATACTACTGCGACGCCTTTTTATTTCCCTCATGGTTGCCATGATCTTTCTCCTCTCTCACTCAAGAAACTTAAAATTCTTTCTTAAATTCTCCAATTACTTTTACAAGTTTTTCTTCAATTTCCTCTGTAAGAACTTTTTCTTCTTTGATTGATTCTGGAATCTCTGGATATTTTGTTTGAATAAATTCAAACAATTCTTTTTCAAAACGAAGAATATCCTCTACTTTAATATCTAACAAATGCTTTCTGGTCGCTGCGTAAATAATAATAATTTGATATTCAACCGGCATTGGATTGTATTGTGGTTGTTTCAACATTTCACGAATACGTTCTCCCTGCGCAAGACGTTCTGCCGTGTCTGCATCTAATTCTGAACCAAATTGTGCAAATGATGCTAACTCACGGTACTGTGCAAGTTCAATACGAATCGGTCCTGCAATCTTTTTCATTGCTTTAATCTGAGCAGAACCACCAACACGAGACACTGATATTCCCGGGTTGATTGCCGGTCTGAAACCTGCATTAAACATTTCTGTTTCTAAATAAATTTGTCCATCTGTAATAGAAATGACATTTGTAGGGATGTATGCCGATACATCCCCAGCCTGCGTTTCGATGATTGGAAGTGCGGTTAATGAACCTCCACCCAACGCATCGGAAAGTCTTGCTGCTCTCTCCAATAATCTGGAATGCAAATAGAATACATCACCTGGATAAGCTTCTCGCCCTGGTGGTCTTCTAAGAAGAAGTGATAATGTACGATAAGCAGTCGCATGTTTGGATAGGTCATCATAAACCACCAATACATCCTCGCCATTTTCCATCCATTCTTCCCCGATTGCACATCCCGAATATGGAGCAATATATTGAAGTGGTGCCAATTCACTCGCTGTAGATGCCACAATAGTTGTGTAATCCATCGCACCAAATTCTTCTAACGTTTTCACAATATTGGCAACGGTGGATGCTTTTTGCCCAATGGCAACATAAATACATTTTACACCTTGGCCTTTTTGATTGATAATGGTATCTAACGCAATGGCTGTCTTTCCGGTTTGACGGTCACCGATAATCAACTCACGCTGTCCTCGTCCAATCGGAACCATGGAATCAATGGCTTTGATACCGGTCTGCAACGGAGTATCTACTGATTTACGCGAAATAACGCCCGATGCAACTCTCTCGATTTCTCTGTGTTTCGTTGCCTGAATTGGTCCCTTTCCATCAATTGGTTGTCCCAATGCATTCACTACTCGACCAAGCATACAATCACCAACTGGAACTTCTACTACACGTCCGGTTGCTTTTACAATATCTCCCTCATTGATGCTCTTTTGGTCTCCCAAAAGAACTGCTCCTACATTATCCTCTTCTAAGTTCAGAACCATCCCATATACTTCGCCTGGAAACTCCAATAATTCTCCCTGCATCGCATTGAGCAGTCCGTGGATACGAGCAATTCCATCTGCCACTTGGATGACAGTTCCCACATCAGACACTTCTAATTCTGACGCATATCTTTTAATTTGTTCTTTAATCACAGAACTAATTTCTTCTGGTCTTAAATTCATGGAACGAATCCACCTTCCTTTATATTTTTAAACTTGGATGTTTCGTAATTCTCGTGATAAATCATACAATTTTGTTTTAATGCTACTATCTACCACGCGATCCCCAATACGAATCACCATCCCACCAATCAACGATGGTTCTACATGATAGTCCATTTCAAACGCTTCGTACTTGGTTGTTTCTAAAAGTCTTTTCTCTACTTTTTCTTTCTGTTGATCGCTTAACGGCATGGCTGTTGTAACATTCGCTTTTCCAATCTTCTTCTCTTCTCTCACAAGGTCGATGAAATATTCAAAAACTGCAGACATCTCACTCGTCCTTCCCTTAGACACCAATAGGATCATTAATCCGACCATCTCTTTCGGAATCCGATTCAAAAAGCTTTCTTCTATCATTTTCACTTTCTTTTCTTTTGCAATTTCAGGATGTTCTAAAAGTCTGCAAAAATCTTGATTCGCATGCAAACTTTCACAAACCACTTGCGCAGACTCATAAAATTCATCTACGCGCACTTCTTCCATTGCAACTGCAAACAGTGCATCCCCATATGTTTTTGAAACTAATTTTCCCATGTGTGTTCTCCTATTTCTTGTAATGTGTCCTCAAATAATTTTTCTTGCACATCTGTATCAATAGAATCACGCACTACTTTCTCTGCCATCATTGATGCAATGGTAATCATCTCTTGTTTCATATCATCCAATGCCTGTTTCTTTTCCAATTCCACTTCTGCATTTGCACGTGAAATAATACGGGCAGCCTCTTCCTTGGCCTCCGCTACTATTTTCGTCTCGTTCTTCTTTGCTTTTTTTCGAGTCTCACTAAGAATATGTTCTGCTTCTTTTTCCACTTCTTTTAGTTTTTGATCATATTCTTCTTTGTAAGAAGTAGCTTCTTCTCGCTCGCGTTTCGCAATTTCTTGTTCATCGGCGATTCGTCGTTTTCGTTTTTCCAATAAATCTCTCACCGGATTAAATAAAACATACGACAATATAGTGAACAAAACCAACATACTCAGCGCTAATACAAATGCATCAAAAAGGAACTGATCGTCTAGTGTAAATAAACGTCCTACTAACAAGGTTTCAATCCCCTTCCTACAGTTTTCCTAACAATGGATTTGCAAACAATAAAATCAACGCAATAACTAAGCCATAAAGACCAGTTGTTTCTGCTACCGCTTGTCCAAGCAACATTGTTGACATAATATCGCCTTTTGCTCCTGGATTTCTACCTACTGCTGCCGCACCTTGTCCTGCAGCATGACCTTGTCCGATACCAGGTCCGATACCTGCAATCATTGCCAAGCCTGCACCAATTGCCGAACATGCTAAAATCAATCCTTCGTTTGTGATATTACCCATAATAAATTCCTCCTAAAATGAATATTTTAATTATCTTCAGGTATTTTTTGTGAAATAAATACCATAGTTAACATACAAAATACATACGTCTGAATTGCTCCTGAAAAAACATCGAAATACGCATGTAACACACCTGGCCAAAGGAAGGCTACTTTATTGAGCAATCCATAAATCAGAGCCATGATAACGGTTCCGGACACCACATTTCCGAACAAACGCAACGATATCGAAAACGGAACTGCTAATTCCCCAATCAAATTGATTGGAAATAAAATCGGAATCGGTTTAAACAAATCCGTGAATGCCCGAAATTTGTTCCATTTGATATTGTTGTATTGGATTAGGATAAATGTGATAATTCCCAGTGGAAAAGTAACTCCATAATCCGCCGTCGGCGGTCTGAGACCAAACAATCCAGAAATATTGGACAATATTAAAAACAGAAATAATGTCCCAATATAGTTTCGATATTTTTTCGCATGTTTCCCCATGGAACTTTCTACCATTCCATCGAGCATTTCAACCACTGTCTCTGCTGCATTCTGCAACATTCCCGGTCTTTCTGTATCTTTTAAATTACATCGGACCACAATCGCCAGAAGAATTAAAATTCCACAGACAATCAGTAAACTCACATGCGTCGTTGTAAGATACACTTCTTGTCCAAAAATATTCAATTTTGCGAGACTGTGTATCATAAAGTCTGCATCTGCAGCCATAATACCCGTCATGAATTACTCCTCCTTTCGAATCTTTTCAATCTTTCTCTTATCTCCGAACCACACAAAAAGTTTGTGAATATGTGGTTGCAAATAAGCAGAAAGCTTTAAAGGAAAAATTCCGATTACTAACGTAATCGGATTGCCTAATTTAAACAAAACCACTATTACGATAGCTATCATTGCAACAATTGTGCGTACTACATAAGCATTCCTTGCATGCTTAACAGCGCCATCTTCACCCATTTCAATAGCATCCTCTAGAGAATACTTGATGTGAACAGCCATAAAGCAAGCAATCGCAATGCCTACCCATAAACCTATTGCATTATACAAATCATTTTGGGCAACAAAAATACAAATCACTTGTATTAGTATACCCAAAAATAAAATTCCACTAAGCAGTTCTGCTAATATATTATTTTTTTTCATTCTTCTTCGTCTTCCTTGGATATAATTGAATTACTTGCATGACGAACAAGCACATAGGCGTTGCGAAATCCCGCAACTACACCCATGATGATGAATGGTATTGTAAGCGAAAGCGAAAATTTATCATCTAGATAAACTCCCGCCACCGTACACAAAAGAATTGGGGCAATCATACTGATGCCCAATTGTGAAATTAAAGAAAATGTCTGAAATACTTTTTTCTTACTTTCCATTGTCCCACTCCAACCGATGTAAATGACCTTCCTTGGTCATATTTTCAAAATTGTTCTGTCTCAATGCTTCATACAGTACAATTGCCACCGAATTAGACAAATTCAGCGAACGAATCTCTCCGCACATTGGAATGCGAATGCTTTCCTCTTTGTGATGTACCAGGATTTCCTCAGGAATTCCCGCACTTTCTTTTCCAAACATGATATAACAGTCTGGTTCGTATTTTACTTCACTATAAACATTCGGAGCCTTCGTTGTCGCCATGTAGATTTTGGCACCTGGATTCTTATCTAAGAAATCTTGAAAATCAATATATGTGGTTACATCTAAATCTTTCCAGTAATCCATTCCGGCACGTTTTAAAGATTTCTCATCTAACCGAAACCCTAATGGCTCAATAAGATGTAGCCTTGTATTGGTAGCAACACAAGTTCTTCCTATATTTCCTGTATTCGCAGGAATTTCCGGTTCAAACAATACAATGTTTAACATCTTTCACTCCTCAAACGTTGAACGAATCTTTCTAAGCGTCCGATTGCTTCTTTTAAATCTTCAATCGAATACGCATAAGAGATACGAAGAAAACCTTCTCCACAAGCTCCAAAAGCAGTCCCTGGAACAACTGCCACTTTTTCTTCTTCTAAGAAACGAAGCGCAAACTCTTCGGAAGTCATTCCAAACTCTTGCACAGAAGGGAATACATAGAATGCGCCAAATGGTTCAAAACATTGAAGACCAATTCTTCGGAATTCACTCATTAGAAAACGTCTTCTTTGATTGTAAGACTCGCGCATCTCCTGCACTTCTTCATCACAACTTCTCAAGGCTTCTACTGCAGCATATTGGCTGTTTGTAGGTGCACACATGATTGCAAACTGATGGATCTTAACCATTTGTTCAATAATCGCCTTTGGTCCACATGCATATCCCAGTCTCCACCCAGTCATTGCGAATCCTTTTGAGAAACCATTAATTAAAATGGTACGTTCTTTCATACCCGGAAAACTAGCAATTGATACATGATCGCCTTGATAGCTTAATTCCGAATAAATTTCATCTGATATGACAAACAAATCATGTTTTTTTACCACTTCAACAATCGGTTCCAAATCTTCTTTTGTCATAATGGATCCTGTTGGATTATTTGGAAATGGCATAATCAAAACCTTCGTTTTTGGAGTAATTGCCTTTTCCAACTCTTCTGCTGTCAATTTGAATTCATTCTTTTCTTGCAAAGGAATTGTAACTGGTACTCCATTTGCCAAAACTGTACATGGAAGATAAGACACATAACAAGGTTGTGGAATCAACACTTCATCGCCGTCATCCAACATTGCACGCAGTGCAATATCAATTCCCTCGCTACCTCCTACCGTTACAATCACTTCATCTCGATAGTCATATTGAACATCTACTTTTCTATCTAAGTATTTACAAATTTCTATTTTTAATTCTTTCAAACCGGAATTAGATGTGTAAAACGTCTTTCCTCTTTCAAGAGAATAAATTCCCTCTTCTCGAATTCTCCATGGCGTATCAAAATCTGGTTCACCTACACCCAAAGAAATTGCATCTGGCATTTCACTCACAATATCAAAGAATTTACGAATTCCAGACGGTTCAATCCCGATTACTTTCTGTGATAATGGATTTCTCATTATAATGACACCGGCATCCTTTCTGACTCTGATCTTTTCACCAAAATCGTTCCGTGATCTTTATATTTTTTCAAAATAAAATGTGTGGCTGTGCTAATTACAGAATCTACCGGAGATAACTTTTCAGATACAAACTGAGAAACCTCTTTTAAAGTTTTTCCCTCTAATGTAACAAGTAAATCATATCCTCCTGAAATCAAATATACTGCATTTACTTCCGGATAGTTGTAGATGCGCTCTGCAATTCGGTCAAACCCTTGATTTCTCTGCGGTGTTACACGCACTTCAATCAACGCCGTTACTAATTCCACACCCGCTTTATCCCAATCGATTAACGTATGGTATCCACAAATGATTTTTTCTTTTTCCATATCTGCGATTTCATTTGCAATGGTAATCTCATCTGTCCCAAGTAAAACAGCAAGTTCTTTTAATTCAACCTTGCTTTTCTTTTCAATATATTTTAAAATCTGTTTTCTCATAAAACCTCCCTGTATTCTACAAGACTATTCAACAACACGATTCTTCCGTGTTATATATTTTTAAAAGTTCATCTGGAGAAGGTCTATCCAAAAATCTAGTTTCTTCTCCACTCAAAATCACTCTGGCACTGTCTTTTGTTGTTCTACCAATCAGCGTTGCACAAATTCCAAGTTCTTGATATTTTTCAACAAGCTCTTCGCCTCGCTTTGTCACAATCAACACACTTCCTATGGAAGTTAATTGATATGGATTCAAATGACAAAACTCACAAATTTCTACGGTTTCCTGGCAAATAGCCATTTTTTTCAATTCCACTGAAAGTCCAATATTTGAAGCCTCTGCCATTTCCCACAAAGCCGCAAAAATACCGCCACTTGTGATTTGGTGCATCGCAGACACCTCATAGTCCCTTGCAAGTTCTATCTCATTTACTGAGCATAATTCTGACTGTTTTTGAGAAAACGAACTCAAGAAACTTTGAACAAACCGTTTTTTTAAAGACGCTTCTTTTTCATGCATCACTCGAAAGGTCCCTTCCAGGCCTACCCATTTTAAAAGCACGATATCTTGATCTGGTTTCGCCATGGAACTTTGAAGGAGGGTTCCTTTTTTCAACTGTCCCATCCCCGTCAAATATACAATTGCCTGGTTTACGGCAGGACTCACTTCCGCCTTAGCATATAACACTTGTACGTCTTGCTCGCTTCCTGCCTGTTCAATACATTCCATCATCGACTTCAATCTTGATTCATAGGCGTACGGTGGAAGTACAATATGTACACTCATGCCAATCATCCTTGCACCTCTTGTTGCAAGGTCATTCAAAACTTGAGCAAATGCGAATACACCCAAATTCTTTTCGTTACCGTATAAAACTGTACTTGAACAAAGAATTTCTTCTTCCTTCTCGCATGTTATCCCAAAACACATCTCTTCAACTGAAGGATTACACAATGCTTCTTCTCGACGAAACTGTAATGGCTTTAACATAGAACGTTTCAAAACGGTCTGTGATACTTTTCCTATTTTCATAAAATCACCTAATTATGGTGTCTGTTCTTCTTCTGTTGGTGGTGTCGGTGGTGTTGCTGGTTGCTGTGCTGCTGCAATCTTTGCTTTTGCTTCTGCAATTGCCGCACGGATAGTCGCCTCATTTTGTGAAGCAATTGCACCTTGAACAATCGCTTTTGCCTCCGCATTATCTGTTCCAATTCCCACTTGGTAAACAGCCTTCGACGGACGATAGTAATCACTATTAATCACATCTTTACTTACTTGCACACCATTTTCTGTAACAATTTTCCATAACTTGGATCTAACAGATGCGTGACCCGCTTCAGATCTACTCAAAGTTCCAACTGCAGCACCAGATGCCACAAATGTTTTCCCTCCATCTGCTCTTGAAGTCACCTCACTCACATAAGAAACCTTTCTTTCTGTGTTGTTTGGTGCTGCTCCAAAAATAGTAAAGGTCACAGTTCCACCAGATACATATCCGTCAATGTAAATCGGTGCATCTGTATTATTCTTAAATCTAAGGTCTTTCGATCCTTCTGAGATTGCTGCATCCATAGATGGTTTTACGTAATCTACCAACATAGAGTGTGGATGACGTTCTACAATCTCTAAATCAGCCAAAATAACTGCATTATAAAGGGTTGTTGATACCTGACAGATTCCGCCTCCAACTTCTTGAACTGTTTTTCCGTTCAAATAAGCACCAGCTTCACGGTATCCATTTGCTTTGGTACGTTTTCCCATTCCTTTACTTGCGGAATATTCCTCTCCCGGCAACAAAAGGGCTCCGTTAATTCTTGATGTCGCATTTGCGATATTGCCACCACGATTATTGTTTCTCACGAAAGATGTAGTAAATGTTCCAAGTGCAGTTGTGATTTTTTCCAAATCTTCACGAGTCACGTCTGGCTCGTCCAAAATAGTTGGAAGTGCAACTACTTCTTTACCAGCTTTTCCCCAATCTTTATTTAAATAATCGCGAATCGCTTCTACTGATTTATCCAATTCAACCTTACGACCACGTTTTCCATCTGTAATTACAAATTTTGAACCTTCTCTTTTAATGGTCGCATTTTTTGCTTCATTCTCCAAAAACTTGATTTTTTCAGAAATGATATCTTTTACATCACTTTCATCCACAGCATATTCAATCTCTACACTGTATGCTTCTTTATCCAGATTTTTTATCGTTTGATAGCGTTTTAAGATGAAACCTTCTTTTCCGTAAGCAAGCGCTTCTTCTACTGCTTTGTCTACATCTTTAATCTCAAAGCCAAGTTCTTTCAAAGTCACTTCTGCTTCCGTTCCCTCTGCGGACAAAGTTACTTTTTCTTTTTGATAATCCTTCACTTGCGCTTTGATTTCTGCTTTTGCCTCTTCTTTGGTCAAACCTGACACATCAATATTTCCCACATAGACATTATTCGCTATAGTTCCCTTTGGCACTTCGTTCACTGTTGCACTCATAACAAAAAACGCAATCAAGAGAACTGCCACAACAGAACCTGCAATAATGCTAGGTATTAATACCTTTTTGCTAATTCCTTTGTTCTTCATAATTATCCTCCCTTAATTTTCAATGCTATTGAAACAATCCAACAATCATTGGTGCGATCATTGCAAGAACAATAAGCACTACAACGACTGCTGCAAAATTCTTTTTAAATTTATTACTGAATTTCATTTTTTTCACCTTCCCAAAAAATTGTACTTCTTCTTATTTTATACCTTCTTGTAAAATTTTGCAAGAAGCCTGATGGTCTAATTTGCTTCTATTTTCATAGTCAAACAAGAAAATTTGCTGTTTTTTCTCGTATTGCCCCATGACATCATATTCAAATCGTTCCAAATGTACCATTTTCCCACACTGACGCTTCAATTCTTTAGAAACCGTATAGTCTCCTGCAAACGCCGGTCTGCTTTTCACATGTTCCCTTAAATACAAGTCCAATGTCAAAAGTTCACGATATAAGTCTTCTTCTTTTCCCACATATTCTCGAATAAAATCCAATAAGATTTCATATCTTCGGATGCGTGTATGATTGCAAGAAAACAGATCATTCTTCTCGTAATATTGCCCCAGTTGAAAATAGCACTCATATGGTGACTCAAACTCTGTGACCAATTTTTTCAACGTATGATTGAATTGTCCACTATTGTAATAAACTTCCACCAAATTTTCCACCATTTTCAATTGCAACAGTTCTTCATAAGACAACCATTTTGTACAATACACTTCATAAGGCGGTTGACTTTTGTGTGTCAAACCATACGCTTCTTTTTGTTCATCCATATAAGAACCTTTTAAGACTTTCAAAAATCCCAACTGGAATTGCTCTGGTTGCAATCCGTATACATCATTAAAGGATTGCTTGAAACTTTCTAAATCCTCATAAGGCAATCCTGCAATCAAATCCAAATGCTGATGTACATTTTTATTTTGCTTAATTCTTTGAACAATTCGTGCTACTTCTGAAAATTTCATGGTTCTTCGAATCTCACGAATCGTCTTTTCGTTGGTAGACTGAACACCGATTTCTAATTGAATCAGTCCAGGACGCATTTTGGAAATCAACTCCAACTCTTCCTCATTCAGCAAATCTGCCGATACTTCAAAATGGAAATTGGTGATTCCCCTATCATGCTCCATTAAATAGGTCCATATTTCTACAGCATGTTTGTGCTTGCAATTAAATGTTCGGTCTACAAATTTGACTTGCGGCACTTCGTGGTCTATAAAGAACTGTAATTCTTTCTTAACCAATTCCAAATCACGAAAACGTAGACATTTGTCTACCGACGACAAGCAATAACTACATGAAAATGGACAGCCTCTGCTACTTTCATAATAAATAATCTTGTTTTCAAAATCTTTCATATCATGATACACAAACGGAATAGTGCTCATATCAATTACCGGGCGCCATTCATTTTGTGCAATGCTTCCCGTTTCATTGCGATATGTAATTCCTGAAATTTGAGACAAGTCCTTTCCTTCTTTATGATAATGCTGCATGAGTTCCAGAAAGGTCGCCTCTCCTTCTCCCATCATCACACCTGCAACTTCAGGCAATCTCTGTAGTACGTCTTTTGCATCATAACTTACTTCCGGTCCTCCCAACCAGATTGTAAGATTTGGAAGGATTTTCTTAATCTCTCGAACCAATTCTTCTACATATACACGATTCCATATATAGCAAGAGAAACAGAGAATATCTGCTTTTTTCTTATATAAATCTCGCAAAATATCATCCATGTGTTGGTTGATTGTATATTCTGCAATCGAAATATGTTCTTTATATTTTTCTGCATATGCCCGCAAACTGTACACAGCCAAATTCGAATGTATATACTTTGCATTTATTGCAACCAAAACAGTATTCATATTTACTCCTTCCACAAAAAAGGTGCTATTGTATCTTTAGTTTTTCAACTAGAAATGCAATAACACCTTTTCTTTTTTTATTCGTGCGTTGCACTTCGAACTTTCTTCCCCGAACGTTACCTTCGCAGTTAGCTCAGCCCAGGCACCCTCACGGCACCCGGAAGGTTCTACTTAGTGCTGCTTCGTTCCCGACCTGACACGGTTCATAGATTTCCGTCGCGTAAGACCCAAACATCTACGCCACTTACAAAGGGCAGCTTCGCAAAACAAAGCCCTCCATGCAACATCACCCCTACTATAGCGGATTGTAGGTTCAAGGTACCGCTAACACCCCGGCTGCACGGTTACTAATTATACTATTCTTTTTATACAAATGTCAATGCTCTTGTTTCTTTTTCTCGCGCAGTTCCTGGAAAAAACTTTTCATCAAATTACTACATTCTTCGCCCAAAACACCGACTTCGATATCCACTTGATGATTAAACGCTTCCATTTGCAACAAATTTAATATAGACCCTGCACATCCAGCTTTTGGATTCATACAACCAATCACAACTTTTTCCATACGGGATTGCACAATTGCTCCAGAACACATCTGACAAGGTTCTAAGGTGACATACATCGTACACTTCTCTAAACGCCAGTCATCCATTTTTTTACTTGCTTTTTTTATCGCCATCATTTCTGCATGAGCCAGCGTGTTTTTATCTGTCGTTCTTCGATTGTATCCTCTCCCTATAATTTCCCCATCATAGACGATGACACATCCGATTGGAACCTCTCCCAATGCATACGCTTTTTTTGCCTGTTTCAATGCTTCCCGCATATATTTTTCATCTTGTTCCATTGTACATTTCCTTACTTCGTTTATTATGGTATGTATTATACTCAAGAAAGAGGAATCTGTCGACACCAATATCCAAAATCTTCATATACATTTTCTTCCTCTTTATCCAGTTCTATTTGCACGTCACTTTTCCTTCGAAACTCCTCAAATCCGAATGCCGCAGCCGCATTTCTTTCTTTCTCATGATAGATTCCCGGCACTCCAATCCAAATCTTTCCTTCTTCCTCTATATACAACAAATGATGGTAATTATAATAACCGTGCAAAAGAAAACTATTGTTGGCAAGTCGCCATTCTTTTCTCGGCAATCGCGAGAGATCTTGTCGCCGTATTTTTTCATGCTTAATACTAGATGTATGAACATACTCTTCCACTTCTTCCTGCTGCACAATTGAAGAACTTTCTGTCGATTCCTGCATTCTTTTTATCGGAAGCAACTCATGCTCCCAGCAACCAAGATAGGTTTCTCCATTCTCCTTTTGAAATAGAATTCCTTTCACACGATCCATCTGCTTTGCATAAACTTGTATTGTGCTTTTTTCTATTTGATGTTCTATTTTAACCAATCCAATATTGCGCACCCGTTCTCCTTCTTGATATTCGTATAAATATTGCGTGTTTTTTTCCATTTTCGTCTCCTTTATGACTTGTCTTATTACTCAACTCTATTCACGTGGATTCAAAAATAGAATCTCGCCTGCGAGATTCTTCGCTTACAGCGGGGCGTTCTTTCTTTTCACTCACAGGAATTTCCAAAAAACAAAAAATGCCATTGCATTTCTGCAATGACATTTCTCTTTCTAAATCACGCCATTCAATTCCTGATACAATCGTTTTGCATAGCTGTCTGTCATACCACAAATATAGTCTGTCACAAGTAACAGTCTTAGATACAACTTTTCTTCCTCGCTCTTTCCTTGCGCCTGATAATGATATGCACTCTTGTAATTTTCAGAAATAAAGGAAACCAAACGTTTATCAATCTCTGACAACGGCTCCTCGGTATCATAATAAAGAACTGCCTGTACAAATCGGTCCATTAAGAAATTCAAAATCACCGATTCGGTCATCTCCATTTTGTAAATTGTCGGAGTGGCAAACACCTTTCGGTATGCCAAATTTCCCAACAACTTCATAAGACTTTCTGCGTAAGTTCCGTAAAAGACATCTTTGTCATAAGTTCCTTCCATGATCGCTTTGTAATTAGAAGTAAATCCATACGTAGCACAGTTAATCAAAAATCCTTGAACTTGTATAATCCAATTTTTCACCGCATACTCTTCTGGATTTTTCACATTTCGCTTCAATCCACTTTGATATTTGTGCTCTAACTTTTCCAATGGAAGAAACGGATTCTGTGGATTTGAATTCTGCAGCAACCGCAATTCTTCTCTCAACTGTTCGTATGAAATGAAACCTTTTACAAATGCGTCTTCAATATCCGCAGTCTTATATGCAATATCATCTGCCGCTTCTAAAATAAAAGTAAGCGGATGACGCTTTCCTGCAGTCTTTGTTTCCTCAACAACGGCTTTGAAGATTTCCTCATCTGCATAATAGTAACCCATTTTTTTATCTTTTATATTTCCGGAACCAGGATTAATTTCTATAGAAGAAACCGGATACTTGATAATGGTATTTAACAAGGCATAGGTTAAATTCATTCCATTCTCATCTACCAAATAGTGCAGTTTCGTTACCAAACGAAGAGCTTGTGCATTTCCTTCAAAATGATAAAAATCTTCTCTCATTTGTTCGGTTAAAAGCTGTTCAATACTCTCGCCCTTGAACATCATTTTGGTCAGATTTTTTTGAAACCATTCACGAATAACCACTTCTCCAAAATGTCCAAACGGAGGATTCCCAATATCATGAATCAACCCTGCACATTCCAAAATATTGCAAATTTCTTCTTTGTGTTTCCAAGTGAATCCAGGATCTTTTATATAGTTAATAATATATTCACCGATATTTTGTCCAAGTGATTTTCCGTAAGATGATACCTCCAAAGAATGGGTCAGTCTCGTCCGAATAAAATCACTTTTATCTAAGGGAAATACTTGCGTTTTATCCTGTAATCTTCGAAACGATGCACTGCCGATGATTCGATGATAATCTTTTTCAAATTCATTTCTCAAATCTTCTCTCGTTCTGGAAGTCCCTGGCGATTCTCTGTGCCGCTTCGCAGATAATAATTCATCCCATTTCATAAATGATCCTTCTTTCTTAAATAAGCCACGCAAAATGCGTGGCCTACATTTTAATCTAAATAAATCGGTGGTTTATAGTCTTTCCCCAAAAGCTTTTTCTTTCGCTCTTGGAATCCGAGGAATGCCCACTCTGTCATATCTGTCCATCTGTGGAATTCTTGATCATATACTTGCACATATCCGATTCGGCTCGGATGCGTTCTCACACTATTCGACTCATACTCACGTTTTGTATACGGATTCATTTCACCGAGGTTTTCTTTTCCAAAGCTTGGACTCGGTTTCTTGAAAAATCCTTGTACACCTCTGCTTGGTGCGTCCACTTCATCCTGTCGCTCCCAAGCTGTGACTGTTTTCGGTTGCTTCACTTCTTCTACAACTTCTTCCACAATTTCTTCTACCGCTTCTTCTATCGGTTGTTCTTCAATCGGAATCAACTCTTCTACCGTAATATCGCGTCCATCTGGTTCAACCACTACTTCTGGTTCCATTATACTCAACGTAAACTGACACCCTAGAATCTCTGCAATCATGCGCATATCTTGCTCCTGGAAATTATCTCTTCCTAAGCGCTGTGTCATATTTTGACGAGACATCGGTTTCCCTGTATGCTTTTCTACAAGTTCTGCCAACTCTTTAATCGTCATTCCTCTTCTACTTAAAATAATCTTTACTTGTTCTCCAAATGTTAATTTCATCATATGGTAATCCTCCTTTAGGATTGTGCCTCTATCATACCACACATTCCTTTTCATTTTCCACAGAAATTAATTTTCTCTCAAAAGTGGAATTAGTCGGCTGGTTCCAAGTCTATCCGCACCCAAAGCAATAAAAGTCTCTGCGTCCTCAACAGAGCTAATTCCGCCTGCTGCTTTTACCTTCACATTTGTTCCAACATGCTCTCTCATCAATTTCACATCTTCAAAAGTGGCTCCACCTGTTGAAAATCCTGTCGAAGTTTTAATATAATCTGCCCCCGATTCTGTGACCACCTTGCACATTTGAATTTTTTCTTCTTCTGTCAAGAGACACGTTTCAATAATCACCTTCAACAACTTCCCGTCGCAGGCTTTCTTTATAGAACGAATTTCCTCTAAAATTTTCGAATAATTTCCTTCTTTTACATCACCCAGATTAATCACCATATCAATTTCGTCCGCACCATTTTTTACAGCATCCTCTGTCTCAAATACTTTGGCTGCCGTAGTCATATTCCCATTTGGGAATCCGATGACCGTGCAAATTGCAACTTTGCCTTGGACATACTCACTCGCTCTTTTCACAAAACATGGAGGTATGCATACGGAAGCCGTTTGATTTTGAACTCCCTCATCACAAATCACTTTGATTTGTCCCCAAGTCGCCGTTTGCTTTAACAATGTATGATCTACTTTACTTAAAATTTCTTGTTTATTCATATCGATTCTCCTTTATAGTTCTTTCAACAATGATGTTCCAATACATTGCTTAGGCATATCCACTTGAAAATTTTCCGCAATCGTTGCTCCTACAACTGCAAAATTTTCTTGTTCCGAAAGAATCTTTCCTTCTTTCATAGACGGTGACCATGCAATAAATGGGACTTTCTCTCTCGTGTGATCTGTTCCGGAATATGTTGGATCATTTCCGTGGTCTGCTGTCAAGATGAGCAAGTCCTCCTCTTTCAACACACCCATCAATTCACCTAGTTTTTCATCAAACAACTCTAGTTCCCTTGCATATCCTTCTACATTTCTTCGATGTCCCCACAATGCATCAAAATCCACCAAATTTGTAAAACAAAGTCCCACAAAATCTCGTTTTGAAATGTCAATGGTTTGTTCCATTCCATGCACCGATGATTTTGATTTATTCGTTTCCGTGACTCCTTCTCCTGCAAATATATCATAAATTTTTCCCACCGAAATCACCGAATATCCCGCATCACTTAAAGCATTTAGAACTGTATCTCCATTTGGCTTGATTGCATAGTCATGCCGATTTGCAGTTCGCTTAAACTCACCTTTTTTCTTTCCTACATACGGTCTTGCAATCACTCTTCCGACTTTCCACTCATCCTTCATGGTTAATTCTCTCGCAATTTCGCAGTAGCGATATAAAGTATCCAGCCCCATGGTTTCTTCATTTCCACAAATTTGCAACACAGAGTCTGCTGATGTATAAACAATCAAATGTCCCTTTTGAATCTCTTCTTCTCCCAGTTCCTCCAAGATTTCCGTTCCGCTGGCACTCTTGTTTCCAATAATGGTTCGCCCAGTACGTTTGGAAAGTTCTTCAATCAATTCCGTTGGAAACCCCGTCTCTGTAAAAGTTTGAAATGGTTTGTCTGTATAGAGCCCCATCAGTTCCCAATGTCCCGTCATGGTATCTTTTCCCAAGCTTTTTTCATTCAGTTTTGCACAAACTCCCATTGGGCTTTCGACTGGGTGAAGTTCTGTTCCTTCACCTAGATGGGCGAGTCCCAATTTCCGAAGATTTGGAATGTGAAGTTCTGGCACCTGTTCTGCAATATGTCCAAATGTATTTACACCAACGTCCCCATATTCAGAGGAGTCTTTCATTTCTCCGATTCCTAATGAATCGAGTACAATTACGAAAATGCGATTATATTTACCCATAAGTACTCCTTTCTTTTTAAATTGTAATTCACTTATTTTTATTTTTCAACAAAAGATGTACTGATAAACACGAAAATATATAAAAGACTTTGAAAGCAAAAAAATCCGCAACAACTGTTGCGGATTTTTCTATCAAGTGCGCGATCAGGGGCTCGAACCCTGGACACCCTGATTAAGAGTCAGGTGCTCTACCAGCTGAGCTAATCGCGCATCGCATCTTATAACGCAAGGACTATTATATAATGCTTTTTTTATAAATGCAAGTATTTTTTTCTTTACTTTGAAAGATCACAATTACATTTCAGATTACTTCTAGGATTCAACATATCATATACTTCCAGAAAGGATCGCCGAAATCTTCTTATGCTTTTACGCCACCACTTATTATAACAAAAAAAGCAACTGTTATGCTTCATAGGCAAACGCCTCTTCTCATTCTTTGCTATTATAATATCCGAGTTGCAATCAATTTGTGAATCGGATTTCCCATGCTCGAAAATTTCTCTTCATATTCCGTCATGATATTGCCTTCATTCATTGCTGCATCATGATGCAAATCAAAAGTAGAACCCAACAGTTTCCAGCCCGCCTCTTCCACTTGTTCCAAAGAAAATTCAAACAGCAATCGATTGTCTGTCTTAAATTCTACAACACCTTCATCTGCAAGCACTTTCGCGTATTGCGCTAAAAATTGAGTAGAGGTCAATCTTCTTCGCGCATGTCTCGCCTTTGGCCACGGATCTGAAAAATTCAAATAAATCTTAGATACTTCATTTTTCTCAAATACTTCCGGAAGAGTCATCGCATCCATACAAATAAAACGAACATTTTGCAATTCGCAAAATTCTTCTGTGTCATACTTTTCTATTGCCCTAAGCAATACACTTGAATACCTTTCGATTCCAATATAGTTGATATCTGGATTTTGCTTTGCCAATGTAAGCAGAAACTGTCCTTTTCCCATTCCGATTTCAATATGGATCGGGTTATTGTTTTGGAAGACATGATTCCACTTTCCTTTTTGTTCTTTTTCCAGTTTGATTGCAATCGGATGACGCGAAATCACATCATCCGCTCCAGGTATGTTTCTTAATCTCATAAGTTTTCCTTCTCAATCTAAAATTCAAAAATAGCTACTCCATAAGGTGGTAAATCATATGCAAATGAATATGGTTTTCCATCACATTCCTGCTTAACACCTTTGTAAACCGTTGGTCGTTCTTTTCCTGTTCCACCGTATTTCTTCTCGTCACTATTAATAATTAATTTGTATTGTTTTCCTCTCGGTACTCCCACACGATAATCTGGTCTTGCCATCGGTGTAAAATTGCATACAAACAACAAGTTTTTCTTTTTATCCCTCGAATGTCTCGTAAAACTATAAATGCTCCTATCCGCATCATCAGCATTGATCCATTGGAATCCTTCCCAGTCACCTTCACATTCATACAATGCTCGATTTTTCTTGTATAAATGTAGCAAATCTTTTGTGAATTCTTGTACATTTCTATGCCAATCTTCTGCAAGCAAATACCAATCCAGTTCTCTTGCTTCACTCCACTCACGAAGTTGTGCAAAATCCTGTCCCATAAAAAGCAATTTCTTGCCAGAATGCCCCATCATAAATGCATATCCCGCTTTCAGATTGGCAAATTTGTCAAACCCAAGACCAGGCATCTTATTTAACATAGAACATTTCAAATGAACCACTTCATCATGCGACAAAACAAGAACGTAGTTTTCACTATGTGCATAAGACATTGCAAACGTCATATTGTAATGATTGAACTTTCTGAAATATGGGTCTAGTTTCATATATTCTGTAAAATCATTCATCCATCCCATATTCCATTTGAAACTAAATCCAAGACCATCATATTCCGGATCTCCTGTTACTTTTGGCCACGCAGTGGATTCTTCCGCAATCATCATGACTCCTGGATTGCGTTCTTTCATAACAGAATTCAAATGTTTAAAAAACTCAATCGCATCTAAATTTTGGTTGCCACCATATTTATTCGCAACCCACTGACCGTCTTTCTTTCCATAATCCAAATACAGCATAGATGCCACCGCATCCACGCGAAGACCATCAATGTGGAATTCTTCTGCCCAAAACATTGCATTTGCAATTAAGAAGTTTTGCACTTCCGCTTTTCCAAAATCAAAAATTTTGGTTCCCCAATCCGGATGTTCCCCTTGTCGTGGATCCGCATACTCAAACACAGCGGTTCCATCAAAATTTGCAAGCCCGTGTGCATCCTTTGGAAAATGCGCCGGTACCCAATCCAAAATGACTCCGATATTGTTTTTGTGGAAATAATTTATCATGTATGCAAAATCTTCTGGTGTTCCATAGCGCGAAGTTGGCGCATAATATCCGGTTACCTGGTATCCCCAAGAACCATCAAAAGGATGTTCCGCAATCCCCATCAATTCAATGTGAGTATAACCCATCTCTTTTATGTATGCAGTTGCTTCTTTTGCAAACTCGCGGTAGGTATAAAAACCATCATCGTATCTTCCCGGATGACGTTTCCATGAACCGATATGAACCTCGTAGATAGAAATCGGCTGTGTATAACAGTCCCATTCCTTTCTTGCATCCATCCACTTCTCATCCGACCATTTCAGTTGGCGAATATCTACCACCACCGAAGCATTCTCCGGTCTCACCTGTGCATGATTTGCAAACGGATCCGCTTTATATAATAACTCGCCTTTTTTTGTTTCAATACAATACTTATATTGTGCACCTACTCCAATATTTTCAACAAAACAAGTGTAGATGCCCAATGGCTCGTTTCGTTTCATTTTATGAACTTGCGGTGTCCAATCATTAAAATCTCCTACTACAGACACCTTTTTCGCATTCGGTGCCCAAACTGCAAAGTAAACACCTTGTCGCTTCCCTTCATCCACAATATGCGAACCAAGTTTTTTATATATCTCATAATGATTCCCTTGTCCAAACAAATATTGATCTAGTTCTCCAAGTTTAAAATTTTTACTCATACAGCATCACTCCTTTCCTTTCATTATACTTTAGTTCCTGATAAAAAGAAAGAGTTTTGAGATATTGCAATCCCAAAACTCTTTGGCTTATCTAAAGTCTTCTTCTTTTAAAATAATTCTATGTGCTTCATCTTTGTTCTTTCCGAACAATTTCTTAACCAACTTCTTGAACGTTGGTCTTTTTGCATTTTCTATAGCGTCATCAATCAATGCTTTTACGTCTGCAACTGTTACTACTTTTTCTTCACGTTGCAAGATATCAATATCACTATATAATGCAAGAATTCCCATATCATCAATTTTGTAACCATTTTCTTTTGCATAGGTTTGTCCAAAGGTTACTAATTCGTCATTTAAGAATACTGGAACATCAATTCTTGATGTAAATTTTTGTTTGAAGTTTGGATACTCTGCAAACAGTTTTTCAATTGCTTTTCTTTCATCTTCCAACACAACTAAAAGTTCTCCAGTTTGTCCTTCCATAACACTGCAAAGAATCTCAACGGTACTGCGTTGCAAGCGAGATGCCTTCTCAATCACAAGCGCTCCACCATGTAATTTAACAATGATTTCGCGTGCATCCTTCTTGTTCAACGCTTCTGCCTTAACAATGGCAACCTTTCCATGCTTAATTCTTCTTGCTTTTTGAATCGCTTTTACCAAATCTACTGCAAGAACCGTTTTTCCAGAGCCTCTACGTCCAACAATGACAATATTTCCAACCTTAGAAGTTCCATATCTTGTTTTACAATTCTTATCATCTTCTAAGACTTTTACAAGCTGTTCGCTCATACCATGTACTGGTACGAAATACGAGAATAATTTTTTCTGCTCTTCTGTAAGACCTGCTTTTAATCCAACTTCACTCCGAGCATCCAAATCATAACGGCCTTGTACAATAAATCCAGTGTCAAATGATGCTTTTGGTTTTTGAACTGGTTCTTCTTTTACCACATTTACTGTAGCTGGAGTTTCTGCTGGAATCTCAACTCTCGTTGCATTTTCCAAAGCTTTTGCTGAAAGTGCGATAGATTGAGTGTCACCAAGCTTAATGCCTTCGTCTTCATCATCCTCGATTTCTTCAATCGGTTCCAATTCTTCCTTCTCTTCTTTTTCTGCTTTTTCCAACTTTTTATCAAGTGAAGAGAGTTGTTCTACCACTTTTTGGAACAATGGTTTTTCTTCAACCTCTTCCTCTACTGCGGTCTTTTGCGCACTGATCTCTGCAGATTCTGCTTCCAATTCTTCCATCAATGTTCTGACGTCATTTGGTAAAATATCCTCTTGCTCCTCCTCTGATTCTTCCAGTTCTTCCTGAGAAGCTTTTTCTTGCACAACTTGCTCTAATTTCGCTTGAATCATCTGAGCATTTTCCTGTTGCTCTTTTTCCCACGCTTGCACCATTTCTTCTATGCTGGTTGCTGTACTTGACTCCTCTGCTTTTTCTTCAATCGGAAGTTCTTCTTTCCTTTCTTCTACTTCTTCAACCGGTTCCACAACTTCTTCGATTGGTTCTTCAAAGGTTTCTTGCACCATTTCCTCAGGAGTTTGCTCTGCAGTTCCTTCTTCTATATTCTCTTGAACTTCCTCTACCTTTACTTCTTCAGAAACTTCTTGTACAGATTCTTTGACTGGTTCTTCTTGAGAAATCGTTTCAAATCTGTTCATATATTTTTCATGTTGCAATGGTGTGAGCGGCTTGTACTTCATCTTTAATTCCATTGCTTTATAAATATATTTTCCTTCACTAAACCACAAAATTAAGTCGTCGCATTCTTCTAAACACTCTGTAATCATGCCGGCTTCTTTATACAATAATGCCAACTCGAATGCCCATTTTTCTACGTACTCTACAGCCTTGAATTCTTCAAGAATCGCAATCAACTCTTCTATCGGAGCTTGTTTTGCTTTCAAAATTTTATATTTTAAGATAAAACGATTCGAATCTTTTGGTGCCACAATTAAAAATTCTTCATAGCAGTCCATCGCCTCTTTTAATTCTCCTTGCTTCAATGCAAGTATTCCTAGACGATAAATCACTTTCTTGCTATCTGGAGAAATATCATATGCTAAAAACAGCACTTCTCGACCTTTTTGATATTCTCCACATGCCTCATACACTTCACTTGCAGCACAAAGAACTGCCAAGTTTCTAACTTTTTTCCAATTGATGCTTTCTGCAATCTCATATGCTTCTTTGTATGATTGCTCCTTCATAAAATGCATCATTTCTTCTATTTTTAAACGAAATTCGTGTTTATCCACTACTTTTCACCCCTTAAAAAATCTTTTTTCCATTCTATCATACCAGGCAAACAATGTCAAAACGCTTGTAACAAAAACGTAACATTTTTTTGTTTACTTTATAAGGAACATCACTTCCTAACAAGAACAAAGAGTCTGCTTGCAAATTTACTTATAACGTAAAAAGACCAAGTCAATCGACTTGGTCTTTTACAATGGATGGAGGTGGATTCGAACCACCGAAAGCGTTGCTAACAGATTTACAGTCTGCCCCCTTTGGCCACTCGGGAACCCATCCATATGTGGACAAATCTCGTCCAACAATATAATTTTATATCATATTCTATAGAATATTGCAACTATTTTTTATAACGAAGAATTGCCGCTGATGTCTGTCCCATGGAAAGGCTCAAAACTCCATCATCTACAGGCAACAAAACATGTTCCTCTGAGAATCCCTCTTCGCTAGAATATAAAAGTTGTTCCATTTCTGTGCGCATTGGAACTTCTGCCTGCCATACAGGAATTCGCACCTCTGATTTTTCACAGCCATGATTCACCACGACTACAACAACTTCCTCGTGGTCAAACCGTGCATATGCAACGATATTGTTTGTACCATATAGAATCTGCAAGGAACCTGTTCTGAGTGCAGGATTCTCTTTGTGTATGCGAATTGCTGTTTTATGAAACTCTAAAAGGCTTCTGTTTTCTTTTCCCCAAGGATATGTTCTTCGATTGTCTGGATCCGTAAAGCCACAAACGCCTGCTTCATCTCCATAATAAATGGTCGGAGCTCCCATCCAAGTCATTTGCACCATCACCGCTTCTCGCATAACAGCTTCATTCACGTTACAAGATGCGGCCTCGTGTCCCAAGTGACTTACTCTGCCCACCATTCGATTTGTTCTTGTCAAAAATCTGGAATGATCATGATTCGACAACTCATTCATAGAAACCATCAACGAAGGGGTATACATATAGATCATCTGATATTTCATGGCGTTCACAAAGTACTCTGCATTTCCACATAGCTCTGGTTTTTGTCCGTCACTGTGTTTTTCCATTCCAGTCAAATACCAAGTGATCGGTTCCATAAACGCATCATAATTCATAACGGTATCCCACTCATCTCCTTGAAGCCAAGCATTTGGATTTCCATAGTGTTCCGCTAAAATGAGTACATTTGGATTTGCTTCCTTTACCACTTTGCGAAACTTTTTCCAAAATTGATGATTGTAGTCGTTACTGTGCCCCAAATCTGCTGCCACATCCAATCTCCAACCATCTATATTGTAAGGTTCAGACACCCACTTTCTGCCAATGTCTAAAATATACTCTTCTAATCTTGAAGAGCCCTCATAATTTAGTTTTGGCAAAGTATTGTGTCCCCACCATCCATCATAACTTCCGTTATATGGCCATTTATAATTCTCGTTTTCTCGAAATTGAAAGAAATCACGGTATGGACTTTCCGCAGACGTATATGCTCCCGGACAATATCCTTCTGAACCTTCGTAAATTCGTTCTCGATCCATCCACTTATTGAAAGAACCACAGTGATTAAACACACCGTCGATGATTACTTTCATTCCTCGTTTGTGCATTTCTTCCACAAGTCGTATAAACAATTGATTGCTCGCTTCCAAATTTTCTTTTGCCGTTACACGCTGTCTGTATTTGGTTGCACAAGCATTGTTGTTTTGTCCCTCTTTCAGAACTTCTCCGCCATCCACAACGATTTTCCCGTAATGTGGGTCGATGTAATCATAATCTTGAATGTCATATTTATGGTTGGATGGCGATACAAAAATCGGATTGAAATAAATTACCTCTACACCCAAATCTTGCAAATAGTCAAGTTTCTCCAATACCCCTTGCAAGTCGCCACCATAAAACTCACGCACACCCATGTATGCCGGGTATTTCTCCCAATCTGTGACCCTCGCACAAGGCTCTCCGATGTAGATATACTCTCCACTCTCCACATCATTGGTTGTGTCACCATTATAAAAACGGTCCACATAAATCTGGTACATGACTGCGCCTTTTGCCCACTCTGGCGTGGAAAATCCTGGGACAATCACAAAGGCATATTCCTCTTTGATTTTTTCCGACACTCCCAAGCGATTATAATAACAAATTTCACTTCTTCCATGGGCTTCTCGCCCATTGATCTCAAACGTATATCGCAATGGTTTATCATCCAGTTTCCATCTCAATTCGAAATAATCAAATTCGCCTTCTGTCCATGCTTTTCGCATAACAAAAGCGCGTGATTCTGAAATTACGCGCACAAAATCCACATCATTTTTTGCTGTTCTAAATCGTATTGTAACAAACTCAAATTTCTTAGGTTCGGATGGGACTAGATAATTTCCAGTCCCATCACTAAACAATGCTTCTTTATTCATAAAATAACGCCTCAAACTCTTCGCCTGTAATCTTTTCTTTTTCTAGCAATAATGTGGCACAAGAATCTAATACCGAACGATGTTCTTCGATAATTTGTTTTGCTTGTTGATAGCAGTCATCAATGATTCGTTTCACTTCACGATCTATCTTTCCTGCCACTTCTTCACTATAACCTCGAGAAGGCTGTCCAAAGTCTCTTCCCACAAAAACATCTTCATTATCATTATTGTAATGAATCAATCCCAATTCATCAGACATTCCAAATCTTGTTACCATTGCTTTTGCCATCGCAGTTGCTTGTTTGATGTCTTGAGAAGCTCCTGTTGTAATATCATCCAACACAAGCTCCTCCGCCACACGTCCACCGAGTGATACCACGATTTCCTGCAACATTTGACCCCTAGTGTTGAACATTTCATCCTTTTCAGGCAATGGCATCGTATATCCCGCTGCTCCATTTCCCGTCGGAATAATAGATACAGAATACACTGGTCCCACATCTGGAAGAACATGGAATAAAATCGCATGGCCTGCCTCATGGTAAGCTGTGATTTTCTTCTCTTTCTCAGAAACCACCTTGCTCTTCTTTTCTGCTCCGATCCCCACTTTTACAAAGGCTTGTTGAATATCCTTTTGTCTGATAAATCCACGGTCACCTTTTGCAGCAAGAATTGCAGCTTCATTTAATAAATTCTCAAGATCTGCACCAGTAAAACCTGCTGTTGTCTGTGCTACTTGCATCAAGTCCACATCGTCTCCCAACGGCTTTCCTTTCGCATGCACATCAAGAATTTCTTTTCTTCCTTTAACATCCGGTCTTCCAACTGTCACTTTTCTATCAAAACGTCCAGGTCTCAAAATAGCCGGATCCAAAATATCCACACGGTTTGTAGCCGCCATAACAATAATGCCTTCGTTCACTCCAAAACCGTCCATCTCAACAAGAAGTTGATTTAATGTTTGCTCTCTTTCATCATGACCGCCACCAAGACCTGTTCCTCTACGTCTTGCAACTGCGTCAATCTCATCAATAAAAATAATGCATGGTGCATTCTTCTTTGCATCTTCGAACAAATCTCTTACGCGTGAGGCTCCAACACCTACAAACATTTCCACAAAATCTGATCCTGAAATGGTAAAAAACGGAACTCCCGCTTCTCCCGCAACAGCTTTTGCGAGCAATGTCTTTCCTGTTCCAGGAGGTCCCACAAGTAAAACACCTTTCGGAATTCTTGCACCCAACTGTATATATTTTTTTGGATTTTTTAAGAAATCCACAATTTCTTCTAATTCTTCTTTCTCTTCCTGCAACCCTGCAACATTTGCGAAGGTAATTCTTTTATCGGAAGGATCGCTCATCTTCGCACGATTTCTTCCGAAATTCATTGCCTTTGCATTTGCTCCGGACGGACGATTTGTCAACAAGAACAAGAAAATCACTGTTCCTATGATAAGCAATGTCGGAAGCAAAGTCGTCATGAACCAAGACTCTTCCGGCACATCTAATATTTCAATATTTTTAACGCCTTCTTTTTCCAAAAGCTTTTGTGATTCGTTTACATCGGAAACTTGTAACACATAAACCTTGTCACTTTCCTTTAAACGAATTTCCAAACTTCCGGTTGGCACTGCCTGGTCCTGCACGATTACTACCGATTGAACCTTTTTATCTTCAAGGGCTTTGGCAAATTCCTTGTTTGTCATTTCTTTCTGCTGCTGTCCAAGCAAACCGAATGCCAAATACACCCCTATCACAACGAAAATAATAAGAAGCGTAGAAAAGCCACCTATTCCTCTACTTTTTTGTTTCAATATTCTACTCCTCCTCTAAGCCTTCTACGATTCCAATATATGGTAAGTTTCTGTGTCTTTGTGCATAATCAAGTCCATATCCCACAACAAACTCATCCGGAATTTCAAACCCAATATAATCTACTTTTACGTCTCGCACACGTCTATCTGGCTTATCTAACAATGTACACAACTTTAAACTTGCAGGATTTCTCTTTGCTAGCACTTCCAATAAATACGATAACGTTCTTCCCGAATCAATGATATCCTCAATCAAAAGAACATGCTTTCCTTCTAATGTTTCATCTAAATCTTTTGCAATTTTTACAATCCCGCTAGATTTTGATCCGTCACCATAACTGCTCACACTCATAAAATCTAAGGTGACTGGCACAGTAATCCTCTTCGCCAATTCACACGTAAAGAAAATGCTTCCTTTCAAGATGCAAATTAAATGAATGGATTTTCCTGCATAATCTTCGCTAATTTGTTTTCCCAACTCTTCGATTTTGCGATCCACTTCTTCTTCTGGTATCATCACACTAATTTTGTCTGCCATCTGTCTCTTCTCCTTTGTATACCTTAATTTCCAAAATTTTTTTTGTATCCTCGTTCACCTGATAAACACAACTTCTTCGATATCCAACAATCCATAAAACATGATTTCCTTCTGCTACAAGTAATATTTGATCTCTTTCCTTCTGTGGAATTTTCTCATTAATAAAATAGGATTTCAGCTTTTGTGTTCTTCCATCTGGGTGAATAGTAATATAGTCTCCATCTCTTCTAGTTCGAAAACTAATATTGCCTTTGATTATATCACAATTAAACCGTTCCGTGTTATTTTTTTCAAAATCATCTTCTGCTACAATTTCACAAGAAATCTTTTGATTCCCATACTCAAACACAACGCTCTCTTGGGAGAGATCATAGATGATTTCATCGGTATAGATTGTCTCTGCCATTTCTTTTTTGCAAATCGAAACACCTCTATAGGTCCTACTTGCTTCCATCTGATAAGGCAAATCAATCTTTCGTCCAGTTTGCTTCCCAAACAACCCTTGCACCTGACTCACATGTATGGATTCCAAATCTTTTTCACATCCGCAAAGTTCTGTCATCGCCCGTTTTAACAGCAACGATTGGACAACGCTTGGTTGCTTTCGATACGACGCTTCCTCTATACAATATCCTTGCTCCTCTTTGCAAATACAGGTTTCCCAAGCCTCTTTGGTGAGTTCATCCAACAATTCCTGCACCTGACGAATTTGTTCCATTGTTTCATTCATATGTTCAACTGTTTTTGTATTGATTTGTTCCTCTAAATATGGAAGCACATGATTTCGAATGCGGTTTCTTGTATACTGGTCACTCTGATTCGTCTGGTCTACACAATAAGACACTCCACAAGCTTCCAAATATGCTTCGACTTCTTTTCGCCGCACGCAGAGAAGTGGTCGTATCACATTTCCCTTAATCGGAGAGATTCCGCCCAATCCACGAAGTCCAGTCCCCCTCGACAAATGAATGAAGAATGTCTCTGCGCTATCATCCTGATGATGAGCAAGAGCAATCTTCGTTCCGCGATGTTCTTGCAATGCCTTCGCAAAAAATTCCCTACGGACTTCTCTGCCTGCTTCCTCTGTAGATTGTTTCCTTTTTTTTGCAATTAATTCCACATTTTCAAAATAACTCTCACAAGGGATTCCATGTTGCTCACAAAATTGTTCTACAAAGGATTGATCATTGTCTGCTTCTTTTCCTCTTAATCCATGGTTCACGTGAACCGCAACCATTTCAAATCCGATGCTTTTTTGCAACTCTAAAAGCACCAAAACAAGGCATATGGAATCTGCTCCTCCCGATACGCCTACAATTACTTTATCTTCACTTTTTAACATATGCCATTTTTCAATATAACTCTTTACTTTTTCTAGCATAGCCAATGTTTTCCTTCGTAAATTTATAACAATTTTATCGTATTCTTCTTTAATTTTCAAGACTCCATATACCCACAACCAAAACTGTCATATCGTCAATCGGAACATTTCCCGAACATTCCAAAACCTGTTCCAAAATGTGATGTGCAATTTCTTTCGGATTGTGCAAATTCGTCCCTTCCACAATCATCTGCATCAAGAAATCCTGCTCTCCAATTGGCAGCGCATCCATCACACCATCTGTCATCATGATTACCACATCTCCATCCCTTAATTGGTGCTCTGAGTAATTCACTTCCAAATCTGATACCACACCCAAAGGCAAACTTGTGGATTTGATTCTCTCCACTTTATCCTTTCGCTTAATAAAGGTTGTAGATGCTCCTGCTTTTATGAGTTCACACTTTGCCGAATACAAATCAAATAAACTCATGTCAATCGTGGAAAAACGCACTTCTTCTCTACCGATTACCATTGCTGTGTTTAACATTTGCAATGCAGTCTCTTGCGGAAAACCTGCATTCAACAATTCTTCTAACACTTCCACAACCATGGCGCTTTCTCGAAACGCAACTTGTCCTACCCCCATTCCGTCTGAAAGAATCACACCTTGTTTTCCTCCTGCGAGTTCCAACAATGAAAAATTATCCCCAGAAATCTGGTTGCAACCTTTTGCAATTCTGGCAACACCTTGCAAAGTATGATAACGCGCCGCTTCCACACACCCCACCGTATCATACTCCATTCCGACCATGTTTCGTTCGTCTTTCCCCAACACCATCGCTCGCCCAGTACATTTTGATATAACCCGAGCAATTTCTTTGGTTGTAACGCACCGCCCCTTGGTCGCCTTAATCGTCACATGAATTTCATAACGCCCACTTTCACCTACAAGAAAAACAGAACTCAATAATTTAATTCCAATCTTTGAAAAACGCATTTTTAATTTCCGTTCCAAATGTTCATCTTCAAAAATACTTGCATTTAATTCTTTCGTCGAATGTCGAATCATCTTTGCAAACGAATCTAATTGAATGACACAGCCTGCTCGGTTCTCTGCCATTCGTTGCTTCCACATTAAATTTTGTTTTTCATTTTTATATACGTCTAGTACTGCTCTTATAAATTGAGGGGCATGTACACATTTTCTCTGCGTTTTTCTTTTGATTTCCACATTTAATTCCGCACCATAATTCTCAACCGTATATAACAATTCCCGTAGCATATCCTGTTCTCGACAAAACGAACTGCGTTCACACTGTTTACAGACGCGTTCCTTTATCTCTTCCTGCATGTATTGATAGACCTCTTCTGTAATGGTGTGATGCTTGTCCTCCAAGTGCAAAAAAGCATGCGATAATTTTTCAAGCGAAGTTACAAATTTATCCATTTGAATCACGTATGGATTCATCTCTAATTCTTTCATCTTTTTTCTCCTTCTAAAGCCTTTTACTCAAAAAAATAGCTTTAGAAAATTTTCATTTTCTAAAGCTATCATTTGTATCATCCATTCAGTTTTCATTACGGTTCCGGCTTAAACAAAATCTCGTTTTCGTACGCCAGTCCCTTGTCTCTTGCAACATCTTCTATGTATTTATCAGAATTATAGTATTCTTCTTTTTCTTCTAATTCTTCTGCACGTTTTTCTTCAATGGCTTTTTGCTTTTCTAATTCGGCAATCTGTGTCTCTTGCGCATCCTTTTTCTTAAGCAAATGGATGCTTCCCACTGACAACATCCCTATCAGAATCACAAGAACTGCCGATATTAAAATGACACTTAACTTATGCCGTAAAACATTTTTTTGTTTCTGTGTTCGACTCATCGCTATACTCACCCTATACCCCTACTATTATTTATCCAATAGCAATTTTATATTACTCTTTTTTTTTCCACTTCGCAACATATTTTTTTACGAGTTTCAAAGCAAAATAAGATGTAAATATACCACCTAAAAGAACACCGATGACAAAGTACCAGCGAATGATTCCGTCACTTGTCTTAAATATTTGCACAAACAAATAAACTCCAGCCCATATCCAAAACAAAACATCTTCCACTGAAACAAAAAATAAGTTGTGTTTTATGATTCGGCGAAAAACGCGAAGAGCACAATACACAAGGCATACCAGATTCCCAGCCAATATTGCTTGTATAAATACCAAGATTTCCTTTTCAATTCCAAACATTTTTATTACCGAAACAATTTCATAAATAAACTTTCATTCTTTTTTCCGTGATGGTGTGCGTCTGAATATGCAACACTGTCTATCTGCCCGGAAAGATCCACTTCTCCTTTTTCCAAACTCAGTCGATTCACATGCAAATCTTTCCCTTTAATCATTAACATTCCTTGCTCCGTCTCTAATAGAATCTCATTCAAATCAAACGCCAAAACATCTAGCACCCCTGTTGCCGTGCTTGTTTTTCTATTGTTAATCACCAGCTTATGCGCTTTTGATACTTGTCTATCTTCCAAACATTCACAACCTTTCTTTTTTACTATTGTATGAATGTATGAGACGGGTTATGACACTCTGAGTCTTTTATAAATATCGAAATAATTCTTTTGCTTCTTCTTTCTTTGTCGTATCTTGAATATCTAACACTTCAACTTTCACGCTTTTCGTTCCGAATTGAATCTCAATAATATCTCCGACTTTCACTTTGACAGACGCTTTTGCAACCGTACCGTTTATCATCACTCGACCCGCATCACAAGCTTCATTTGCCACTGTTCTTCTTTTGATTAGACGAGAGACTTTTAAAAATTTATCTAACCTCATGTTTCCTCCTCAAAAAACAAAAGGGCGTGCTTTTGCACACCCTTTTGAAAATGTTGTATCAATGACTAGTTGATAGCATCTTTTAAAGCTTTTCCAGCTTTGAACTTAGGAGCTTTGCAAGCTTCGATCTTCATAGCTTCACCTGTTAATGGGTTTCTTCCTTCTCTTGCTGCTCTTTCACTTACTTCGAAAGTTCCGAATCCTACTAATTGGATTTTTTCACCTTTCTTTAATTCAGCTGTTACAACTTCTGTAAATGCTTTTAATGCTTTTTCTGCATCTTTTTTGTCTAATCCGGCTTCTTTAGCCATTGCTCCGATTAATTCAGCTCTGTTCATGGTATTTCCTCCTCTGATATAAAACGTGTATTATGACCACGTCCCTGAATACAGTTATACCTTTTTCACCTTTGTTTGTCAAGCGGATTTCGGCTTTTTGCACTATATTTCAGGCACTTTTTCCCACTTTTATAACATTTTGTCTATCATACTTAAGATTTCTTTACCCACTTTTGCAGATTTTTCATTTGCATCCTTCAAAGAGGTTCCCTTAACGCCATAATAGAATTTCACTTTTGGTTCTGTTCCTGACGGACGCACGCATACCCAAGAATTATCCGGCAAATCATAATATAACACATTTGAAGCTGGAAGATTGGTAGAAGAAACTTCTCCTGTCACCATATCTTTGATGGTATCTACTTTATAATCTCTTGCTCGCAACACTTGATAGCCTGCAATTTCAGTCGGTGGCTCATTGCGAAGTGTTTCCAAGATTTCCTGAATCTTCGCAAGACCTTCAATTCCTTTTAATGTGATAGACTGGATATCTTCTTTATAGTATCCATATTTTTCATAAATATCCAACATTGCATCCCACAAAGTTTTTCCTTGCGTTTTATAGAAAGCGGCCGCTTCGCAAAGTGCCATTGTTGCAACAATTGCATCTTTGTCTCTAGCGTGAGTCCCTATAAGGCAACCATAGCTTTCTTCAAATCCAAATAGATAAGTTCCTTTTCCGGTTTGTTCAAATCCAAGAATCTGCTGTCCGATAAATTTGAATCCGGTAAGTACTTCGATAAAACGCACACCATATGCATTTGCAATCGTTTCTGCCATGTTTGAGGTTACAATGGAACTAATCACTACTCCATCTTCCGGCAATGATCCATCCACTGCTTTTCTTTGGCTTAATTCATATTCTTCCAATAAGCATCCTGACATATTCCCGGTCAACACTTTGTATTCTCCGGATTTGCTATCTTTCACATATACACCAAGGCGGTCTGCATCCGGGTCTGTTGCAAGAATCAAATCCGCATCCACTTCTTTTGCAAGTTGAAGTCCCAGTTCAAACGCCTCTTCCGCTTCTGGATTTGGATAAGAAACGGTTGGAAATTCTCCATCCGGCAATTCTTGTTCCTTTACTACATATACATGTTTGAATCCAAGTTCTTCCAACACACGTCTTGCAGGAATATTTCCCGTTCCGTGAAGAGGACTGTACACAATCTTCAACTCATCGGCAACTGCTTTAATTGCGTCCCAATGAATCACTTGTTTCTTTAATTCTTCGATATATGCATCGTCGATTTCTGCACCAATTACTTTGTATAGTCCTGCTGCTTTTGCAGCTTCCTTATCCATTGTCTTCACAGTATTGTAATCTACCACTTTTTGCACTTCGTCCATGATACCTCTGTCATGTGGTGGTGTAATCTGTGCGCCATCTTCCCAATACACCTTATACCCATTGTATTCCGGTGGATTGTGGCTTGCAGTGATGTTGATTCCCGCAGTACATCCCAACTTGCGAACCGCATAAGAAAGTTCCGGAGTTGGTCTCAATGACTCAAACACAAATGCTTTGATTCCATTCGCAGCAAGACATAACGCCGCCTCATCTGCGAACTCCGGTGACATGCGCCTTGAATCATAAGCAACTGCAACGCCTTTGCTTTGCACTCCTTTTGCAAGAATATAATTTGCAAGTCCTTGAGTCGCCTTTCTCACCGTGTAAATATTCATACGATTTGTTCCAGCACCAATGACTCCACGAAGTCCTGCCGTACCAAATTCTAATTCTTTGTAAAAACGCTCTTTAATTTCTTTTTCATCATCCACAATCGATTTTAATTCTGCTTTTGTCGCTTCATCAAAATATGTATTCGTTAACCATTCTTGATATTGATTTTGATAATCCATACCTTGTGTACCTCCTAGGGTTTTTCTTTCTAACATTATACAACACAACTTTATAATTGAAAAGAAAATATCTCTTTTAAGAAAAACCTCTTTTCTTCCGTCTGTCGGATAACCAATTCTAGTTTTTCTAAATTTTTTGCCGGAATCCAAACTTTTCGAGAACGCCCATAAGAATTGGCAACTTTCCAAAATTTCTCTGGGTACGCCAAGCAAATTGCCACATATTCCATTTCGCCTTTCTTAAATGGAATCTGCTTTTGATAGCACTCCAACATTTTATCGCCCAGTGAAATATCCCAATGATTTTTTTCCATGACCTTGCGTAAGAAATAATAAAAATCTGTAATCTGTATATTTCGTTCCACATGTTCAAAATTCGTGCTGGCAATCCCGTCATGGATCATTAACACATTGTGATAATTGTAATCTCCATGAATACATTTTTGATTCTCGATACTCTCTTTTAACAGATCACCATAATTTGATTCTTTCAAACACGCCAATGCATATTCCGCACTTGCATACATATTATCAAAATGCTTCAAAAACGCGAGTTCAAAATCACTTTTTCCCACTCGTTCTCTCATAAAACTACGCACCTTTTTCATTTCCCTGTTGTGCCGAAAAAAGGTTTCTCTTAAATCATCACCCACAGAAACGGAACTCTCCACATTACAAAGTGCATGGTGTATCTTCGTCAAATTTGCAACTGCCTCTAGTACATCTTTCTCTTTGTGAACATCACACTCTCGTCCTGCGAACCACCTTTTCAGAAAATATTTCATTCCTTCTTCCGAAGTGGTATAAAACTCTCCTTCTTTTGTTTTTAAAATCCAATCGATTTGTTCATATCCATTTGCTTGCAAATGCTCGCCGATATCATTCAACACAGAAAGCCTTTTTTCTGAAAGACGCATTTCTTTGATAAGAAACAGTCCTTGACTCGCTTCACACAAAACGGCATCTCGTACCTTTCTTGTATGCTTCACATCTATCTCATACTCATTTAAAATAGCCAACTCGTTCTCTTTCATATTGCCTCCTGCATAAAAACTCCATTTCAGTCTAATGTATGACGAGCATTCCTTAAGTATTACCGCTTCTTGCAAAAGCAAAAGCGACTGCTTATTTCACAGTCGCTTTATAAATCATTCTTTAATTGTAATAATTTTTCTTTTGTATTATACTCCGGAGTTTCTATCACAAGTTCTAATAGTTTTTGTAACGTTTCTCCGATTTCTTTCCCCGGTTTCATTCCTGCTTCGATCAAGTCATTTCCCGTAACAGCCAGTGTTTTCAAAGAAACACATTCTTGCCGTTCCAAAATTTGTTCGTAGCACACTTTCACTTCTTGAATATTCTGCAATTTTTTCTCTAGCTGATATTCACTTTGTGCCAAAGTATCTGCCTTGCGAACCTCCAGGTAAGATGGAAATAGCTCCAAACTGATTTTGTTCATTGCCCTTCGCACATTTTTCGGTTGGGTCGGCATACGATAATCATGATACCGTACAAGTTTTGTAACTTTGTTCAACGTATCGTTATCAAACTTCAACCTTTTCAAAATTTCTTTTGTCATTTCAACGCCTTTGACATCATGCAGACTGAAATGAGCTCTTCCGGTTGCATCGATTGTTTTTGTCACCGGTTTCGCAACATCATGAAACAACATCGTCAGGCGCAGTACTTTGTCTGGTCGAATATACTCGACTGCTTTCAAAGTATGTTCTCCAACGTTGTATTTATGGTGTGGATTCTCTTGCTTGGTTTCCATCATGGAATCAAACTCAGGGAGAATCACTTTTGTAATTCCCAGTTCATATGCCATGCGTAGCATACTAGGATTCTTAGAAACTAAAATTTTAACTAGTTCCACTTGAATACGCTCCGCACTGATAAGGGAAAGGGTCGGTGCCAATTCTCGGATACCTTCTCTTGTTTCTTCTTCAATTTCAAATCCCAATTGTGCAGCAAATCGAATTGCCCTTAGGATTCTTAGCGCATCTTCTGAAAAACGTTCCTTTGCATTTCCCACACAACGAATCTTCTGATTTTCCAAATCCTCAATTCCACCAAAAATATCTACGAGGCCCTCTTTTTCATTGTAAGCCATGGCATTAATCGTGAAATCTCTGCGCAACAAATCTTCTTTCAAACTTCTGGTAAACGTCACTTCTGATGGATGTCGATTATCCATATAGGTTCCATCCACGCGGTAAGTGGTTACTTCAAATGCGTCTTTATCTAACAATACGGTAATTGTTCCATGCTCAATTCCGGTATCAAAGGTTCGCGCAAATAATGCCTTGGTCTCCAGAGGAGTCGCAGAAGTTGTAATATCCCAATCATCCGGAATTCTTCCCAAAATGGAATCTCGGACACAACCGCCCACCGCATATGCTTCATACCCATGCGCTTGCAATGTTTGAATAATTTGATTGACCTTCTCCGGCAACTGAATCTTCATCGGTTGCATCCTCCTTTCCACGTTTTATTCTGTTATGCTCTTGGAGTTACTTTTGCGTTAATTTCTGCAAATAACTTCGCTTTTAATGCTTGAATTTCAGCAACAGCCTGATCCAAGTCGATTAATTCTGAAACACTCTTATCACGAGTCATCATCTCTACTTGATTGTTCTTTAAGTTCTTCGGTCCTACAACCACACGAATCGGCACACCAAGTAAGTCTGCATCTGCAAACATTGCACCTGCTCTTACTTCTCTATCATCGCAGATCACTTCGATTCCTGCATTTTGAAGATCTTGATACAATTTGTCTGCTGCCGCTTTACACTCTTCTTGATCCGCACGCATACAGCACAAATGCACTTCCCATGGAGCAATAGAAATTGGCCAAATTGGTCCGTGATCATCATGTTTTGCTTCGCAAACAGATGCTGCCAAACGTCCCACACCAATACCGTAGCATCCCATAATCGGTGTTTGTTCATTTCCTTCTGCATCTGTATATTTCATTCCCATAGATGCAGAATATTTTGTTCCTAATTGGAAGATATTTCCTACTTCAATACCACGTTTTACTTGGATGGTTTTCTTTCCACAAATCGGACAAATTCCTCCCGTTTGAATCTTCGATACATCCACATATTCTACTTCACCACAGTCGCGGGCAATGTTAAGACCCTTGTAGTGATAATCTGTTTCATTTGCACCACAAACCATGCTTTCAAGACCTTTGAGCGATACGTCGAAAATCACTTGGCAATCACTCTTCATTTGGTAAGGTCCCGTAAATCCTGCAACGATGCCACTTTCTTCTGTCACTTCTGCCGGATGAACTTTTTCACCTAAGTAATTGGTAAGTTTTGTTTCGTTCACTTCATAATCTCCTCGTACGAATACGATCACGTATTCATCGGTCATGTTTTTCTGGTACATGACTGCCTTACAAGAAGTTTCCACTGACGTTCCCATATAATTTGTAACATCTTCAATTGACTTGCAGTTTGGCGTGTATACTTTTTCCAATGATTCCATTGTGGTGAGGCCAGCATTATCCACACTGTTTTCTGCTGCTTCTATATTGGCTCTGTATCCACAGTCTTCACAAAGAACAATCGAATCTTCTCCTGCATCTGCAAGAAGCATATATTCATGTGATACGCTTCCGCCCATCATACCTGAGTCTGATTTTACTGCGATTACTTCTGGGACACCGGCTCTTTGGAACACACGATTATATGCTTCAAAACACACATCATAATATTGTTCCAAATCTTCCTGTGAAGTATGGAATGAATACGCATCTTTCATTGTAAACTCGCGTACACGAATTAATCCTGCACGTGGTCTTGCTTCATCACGGAATTTAGTTTGAATTTGATAAATCATAAATGGATACTTTGTATATGTCTGTCCATATTCTCTTACCAAATGTACTGCTGCTTCCTCATGTGTCATACCAAGTACCATTTGGCTGTCGTTACGGTCTTTGAAACGAAGAAGTTCTTCTCCTACGCTTTCAAAACGTCCCGATTCTTCCCACAAACTTCCTGGAAGTGCCACTGGGAACATGACTTCTTGCCCGTCAATCGCATCCATTTCTTCTCGGATAATATTTTCAATTTTTTTCGTAATTCGTTTCATCGGTGGATAGAGTGAAAAGATACCATTTGCAACATATTTGATGTATCCGCCTCTTACCGAAAATGCATGACTGTCAATGACACAGTCCGATGGACGTTCTTTAAAACGATCGCCAACAAGATTTTTAAGTTTCATTTTTTTCTCTCCTTCTATATTTGTATTTTATCGATAAGGAATAAAAAACGCCAAGCGTTTCCATCCCCATAAGGGACCGAAATACTCGGCGGTACCACCCTTCTTAATCATAAACTTATGATTCTCTTTTATCACCATTAACGCTGGTTTCACGCTGCGCTTTCACACAGAGACTCCAAGGTAGGTTCGGTACATTTCCTGCAAGAATCTCTCACCATATGATTCTCTCTCTGGGGCACTTCCTGTATCTACTATTCCTTTTCGCAGTCTACTTCCTAATAATCAACCCAATTTTATGGGAAAATAGAGGTTTTGTCAAGCATATACTCTATGCGCTTTTCACTTTTTATTGTATAAGAAATGGCATCGTCAAAATATTTTTACCACTTAGCACTACCAACTCCTGAACGTGATGATCCCCTCCTAGTTACACCAAAGAAAAGCCTTCCCCTCTCGGCTCGATTTCAAACACCATCTTCTCCTTGCTCTTTGGATGCACAAACTCCAATCGATATGCACACAATGCAATTGGTCGAAATCTTCGATCCTGTATCTGTGCGATATTGTATTTGGCATCTCCCCAAATCGGGCATCCCATATGCGCCATCTGTACACGTATCTGATGATGACGTCCAGTTTCCAAATGTATCTTTACAAGAGAAATGTCTTTGTCCGCTTCCATTCCTCTCGCTAATACTTCATAACGAAGAATCGCTTTTTTTGCATCCTTTTCATTTGCACTTGCAACTCTTGAAGAGTTGGTTCGCCCATCTTTGACAAGATAATCTTCCAAAACGTCCTTTTCTTTTTGAACATTTCCCCAAAGAACTGCTTTATAATATTTTCCGAAACCTGCTCCCTGCAGACCTTTGTTCAATTCTTTTGCAGCAAAAGGTGTCTTCGCAAATACTAAGATTCCTTCCACTGGTTGGTCCAAACGATGAATCACTGCAAGGTATCTACCTTTGAGATGATTCTTTAATAGGCTTTCCATATCTGCTTCCCCTATTTTTTTTGTCTGCACGGATATCCCAGAAGGTTTATAGCAAACAATCACTTCTTGGTCTTCATATAATATTTCTAATTGCATTGTGTTCTCCCTATACGAATTTCTCCTTTCATTATACCTTACTTTTTTCTCTTTCACAATGCGCATCCTCGCAGAGCGTTCTTTTTCACTTTATAGGAATTTCCTAGAAAATAAAAAAGCAAAGCTGCCAACTGACACCTTTGCTCTATCATTCTGCCTGTATTATTCTGCCTCTTCGAATGCATCTTCTTGTAAAGCTTCTTCATACTTTGCAAGAATAAGCGCCTGAATACGTTCTCTTGTACTCGAATTAATAGGATGTGCGATATCGCGATATTCACCGTCTACTGACTTCTTACTTGGCATAGCAATGAAAAGACCTTTTTCACCTTCAATCACCTTAATATCATGTACTACAAACTCATCATCCATAGTAATTGATACGACTGCCTTTAATTTTCCTTCTTTTGTTACTTTGCGTACGCGTACATCTGTAATCTGCATAACTTACCTCTTTCTGAAACTTGTTTCTTTCTTTTTCCATGTTTCTAACTTCCCACATGGCGGGTATTGATGATATGCAACTTTCCTCATTGCATTTCTTATAATGTGTTAAGAAACACCTCTCCACATTATAGATTTAACACATTATAACATATCGTAAAGTTTTAGTGAACATTTTTTACAAAAAATGACATGGTTTTTTTATATTTTTATTACATTTTAACAAATTTCCCATTTAAAAACTATGCAAAACGTCAATTTATCTGTATATAGTATATAAATTCCTCACAAAACCTATAACTTTTTTTCAACAAATTAGTTGGTTTTTTCTCTATATCTGTATATAATAGAAACGATAGGAAAGGATGTGCTTTTATGTACGAAATCGATTTTAAAAAACCGCTACATGTTCACTTCATGGGAATCGGTGGAATTAGCATGAGTGGCCTTGCAGAAATTTTATTAAAAGAAAATTTTACAATATCTGGTTCTGATACAAAACCTTCATCTTTGACCGAGCATTTGGTCTCTTTAGGTGCAACTGTTTTTTATCCACAAAAAGCATCTAATATCATTGACGGAATCGATGTTGTTGTATATACAGCTGCAATTCGTGAAACAAACGAAGAGTTTGTGGAAGCAAAAAGAAAAAATCTTCCAATGTTAACTCGTGCAGAACTTTTGGGACAATTAATGAAAAATTATAAGACTCCTATTGCAGTTTCCGGTACACACGGTAAAACTACGACCACTTCTATGCTTTCGCATATATTGTTAGAAGCGGACAAAGATCCTACCATCTCTGTGGGCGGTATCCTTCATGCAATTGGCGGAAATATTCGTGTGGGCGAGTCCGATGTTTTCATCACAGAAGCTTGTGAATATACAAACAGCTTTCTTGACTTTTTCCCTATGATTTCTATTATTTTAAACGTGGAAGAAGATCATATGGACTTTTTCAAAGATATCGACGATATTCGCAATTCTTTCCACAAATTTGCCGCTCTCCTTCCGAAAGAGGGAGCACTTGTAATCAACAAAAATATCGAGCAAATGGAACGCATTGTGAATGATCTTGACTGTAAAGTCATCACGTACTCTGAAACACAGGATGCAGATTACCGTGCTGAGAATATTTCCTTTGACGAAATCGGAAATGCTTCTTTTGATTTGATTAAATATGGTAAATTTGTAAAACGTATGAAACTTTCCGTAGCTGGAAACCACAATGTTTCCAACGCGCTGTCTGTACTTGCAGTTTCTGATTTATTGGAAATCCCATTGGATACTGCACAGAAAGGAATCTTATCCTTCACTGGAACAGATCGCCGTTTCCAATACAAAGGGGAACGAAATGGTTTCACAATTATTGATGATTATGCACATCATCCAACAGAAATTAAAGCAACGTTGACATCTGTGCAAAATTATCCTCACAGAGAAGTATGGTGCATTTTCCAACCACATACTTACACAAGAACAAAAGCCTTCTTCCATGAGTTTGCAGAAGCATTGTCATTAGCTGACCACGTAATCCTCGCAGACATCTATGCTGCTCGTGAAACAGACACTCTAGGAATGTCTTCAAAAGCTTTGGCAGAGGAAGTAAAGAGCTTGGGAGTGGATGCACATTACTTCCCTAGTTTTGAAGAAATAGAAAATTTTGTTCTCAAAAATTGTATCCACGGTGATGTGTTGATAACTATGGGGGCTGGAGACGTTGTAAACATTGGAGATTCTCTCCTCAAGTAAAAGTTATCCACACTTTCCACATTTTTATTATCCACAAAAAACATGAGATATCCACGCAAAAGTGCTTTGTAGTTATATTACCTAATGCTATAATACGATTACTGATTTGATAAAGGATGGTATATTCATGACAAGAGCACTCACGCTGAAGAACCGTTTTCAAGGAAATACAACCATTGTGGAAAACGATTTTATAGATAACTATATGGCAAAAGCAAACGGAGAATACGTAAAAGTTTACCTACTCTTATTGCGCCATTTACACGCAAATACAGACGCGATTTCGATTTCGAAATTGGCGGATCTATTAGATTGCACAGAAAAGGATGTTTTGCGCGCATTTAAGCATTGGTCCAAAGAAGGTCTGCTTAAAATTGATTACGATGACGCAGGAAATATCTGTGGTCTTGCCATCGGAAATGACATGGTTTCATCTGAGCCAAAAGAGACTCCTGTCGCTCCGAAGCCAGAACGCCAAAAATCTGCAAAGAGCAGCAAAACAGAAAACCAACAGGAACTTCGCCAACTATATTTCGTTACAGAACAATACATTGGCAAGCCTCTATCTTCCACTGAAATCAGAAAACTTAATTTTTTCTTTGATTCATTAAATTTTTCAATTGACTTAATTGAATATTTAATCGAGTACTGTGTGGAGAATGGGCATCGCTCCTTCCATTACATAGAATCAGTTGCACTTGCTTGGGCAGATGCTGGAATACGAACTGTGGAAGAAGCGAAAATGAACACCGTATCTTATTCCAAAAACTGTTTTTCTGTTTTGAATGCATTCGGCATCAAAGGGCGTTCCCCTGCACCTGCCGAAATCGCTTTTATAAAAAAATGGACTGATGAACAAGGCTTTTCATTAGAACTTATTTTGGAAGCTTGTAATCGCACCATTCACAATACACACAAACCAGATTTTAAATATGCCGATACCATTCTTTCCAATTGGTTTGCTAACAAAGTGCTGACATTACAAGACGTTGCCCGCATGGATGAAGCTTATCAAAAGGAAAAAGAAGCAAAGAAAAGAAATGTAGCAAAACCTGCTACACCGGCGAATCGTTTCAACAATTTCGAAGGCCGTTCTTACGATATGAATTCATTAGAACAGCAACTTCTAAACACACAATAATCAAAGGAGTTATGACGTGGCTATAAGTAATTCTCAGTACGATTTCATTCTTCGTACTTACGAACAAAAACAATTTCAAACACGCACCGACTTGGACAAGCGTTATGAAACCGTATATCGCCAGATTCCGGAATACCAAAAGATACAACAAGAAATTTCATCATTAAGTGTGCGGCAAGCGCGCAAACTATTAGAAGGTGATGAAACTGCATTACAAACGCTGAAAGATCAGATGAAACTTTTGTCTAAACAATCAAAAGATTTATTAATTTCAAACGGTTTTACTCCTGATTATTTGGAGCCGGTTTACGTTTGCAATGACTGTAAGGATACCGGATATATTGGAAACCAGAAATGTCACTGTTTCCAAAAGGCCATCATCGATTTGCTGTATACTCAGTCTAATTTGAAGGAACTACTTCAAAAAGAAAATTTTGATCATTTTTCTTTTGATTATTATTCTGCAAATCATGTCGATACGAAAACAGGTACCACTTCACTGGCAAATATGCAAAAAGCATATTCTGTGGCGAAGAACTTTGTAGAAACATTTGGGAAAGAGTTTCACAACTTGTTTTTATACGGTGACACAGGAGTGGGAAAAACGTTTCTTTCCAACTGCATTGCAAAAGAATTGATTGACAATTCCTTCTCCGTTATTTATTTTTCTTCCTTTGAGTTATTTGACACTCTTGCGAAGAGCAAATTTGAAAAGGATGCAGACGCAGACGAAATGAATGAACACATTTTTGACTGTGACTTGCTCATTATAGATGATTTGGGAACAGAACTTGCAAATTCCTTTACTGTCTCTCAATTATTCCTTTGTTTAAACGAAAGGTTGTTACGCGGAAAATCAACGATTATTTCTACGAATCTCACTCTGGATTCTCTGGTTGATATTTATTCCGAAAGAACCTTTTCTCGAATCACAAGTAATTACACTATGCTAAAACTAACGGGTGATGATATCCGTATTAAAAAGAAACTAATGAATAGGGAGGGACACTAATGTTACACCGCACAGAACGCACACTCGAAAATATTCCTGTAGGACCGATTGGATTTATTCCAATCGTTGGTTGCCAAGAGTTGGGAAAGAAAGTTGATGATTACCTTGTGAAATGGAGAAAAGAATCCGTTGCCGACTTGGAAAATGACGCTGCTTTCAATGAATATTCAAAAAACTCCTTTATCGTAGACGCGAAAGTACCTCGATTTGGTTCAGGAGAAGCAAAAGGTATTATCAATGAATCTGTAAGAGGAAAAGATATCTTTATTATGGTAGATGTCTGTAACTATAGTTTGACATATTCGTTATCTGGACATACAAATCGCATGTCACCAGATGACCATTTCCAAAACTTAAAGAGAGTCATTGCCGCTATCGGCGGAAAAGCTCGTAGAATCAACGTAATCATGCCATTCTTGTACGAAAGCAGACAACACAAAAGAAGTTCTAGAGAATCTTTGGACTGTGCACTCGCACTTCAAGAATTGGTTCGCATGGGTGTGGATAACATCATTACATTCGATGCTCATGACCCTCGTGTACAAAACGCAATTCCATTGCATGGATTTGAAACAGTTCGACCAACTTACCAATTTGTAAAAGCACTCCTTCGTAAGTTCCCTGATCTTACAATTGACAGTGACCATATGATGGCAATCAGCCCAGACGAAGGTGCTACCGAACGTGCAATTTATCTTGCCAACGTATTGGGAGTGGATATGGGTATGTTCTATAAACGTCGTGACTACTCTAGAATTGTAAATGGCCGCAACCCAATTGTTGCCCACGAATTCTTAGGAACTTCTGTAGACGGAAAAGATGTTATCATTATCGATGACATGATTTCTTCTGGAGACAGTATGTTAGACGTGGCAAGACAGTTGAAAGAAAGAAATGCAAATCGTATTTTTGCTGCTTCTACTTTCGGTCTTTTCACAAATGGTTTAGAAAAATTCGATGAAGCTTATGAACAAGGTATCTTACACGGTGTTCTTACAACCAACTTAATTTATCAAACTCCAGAGTTGTTAGAGAAACCATGGTATATTAATTGTGATTTAAGTAAATATATTGCTCTCATTATCGACACATTGAACCATGACGGTTCAATCAGTGATATTTTGGATCCGAGCAAACGAATCCAAAATGTTATGAAAAAATATAAAGATGGCAAACAAATATAATTCAAAAATCGCTGGTGACTATTCACCAGCGATTTCTTGTATTTCTTCGTATTCAATTCCCTCGACTTTATCCAATCTCTTCTGAATCATATCACTTCTGTCACGCAACAAATCTGCCGCCTTTTGTGCATCTGAGATTTTACTTTGAGTCTTTGTAATCAAGTCATTGAACTTTTCAAACTGACCTTTGAAATTCGCCAAAGTCTTCATGATTTCCTCTGACTTTTTATTGACTGTCAAATACTTGAATCCTACGGACAAGCTATTTAAAATCGCCGTCAAAGTCGTTGGCCCTGCGATCACAATCTTGTATTTTTCTTGACATTCTTCTACTAGGCCATCGATTCTGAGCACCTCAGAATATAATCCTTCTGTAGGAAGAAACATAATTGCAAAATCCGTCGTATGCGGTGGTGCGATATATTTATCGCGGATGGTCATCGCTTCTTTACGAATCCGTGTTTTTAATTCACCAATTGCCACTTTCAAACCTTCCACATCCGCATTTTCTGCTGAAGTTAAAACCTTTCCGTAAATATCTGCCGGAAACTTTGAATCAATTGGAAGATAGAGAAATCCTTTGTTTTCTTTATCCGGAATCTTAATGGCAAACTCTACTCTCTCACTACTTCTCGGTCTTGTGGCCACATTGACATCGTATTGATTGCGATCCAATATATTCGACAACAGATTCTCCAAAGCCATTTCTCCATAAACCCCTCTCGTCTTCACATTCGACAAGGTTTTATTCAAATTAGCTACACCATTTTCCAAGCTTTTCAATTCACCCAAGCTTTGATACAAAGATTCCAACCGTTCTCCTACTTGTTTGAAACTTTCATCTAATCTTGTATGTAGGTTCTTTTCCAGTTTTTCATTCATGTTTTGTTGGATATCGGACAATTTCCTATCATTGGCCTCTTGAATGCTTTTCAAACCGTTTAATATCGATTCATTTACGTTCTTATTGTCTTCGCGAAGTCGCTTTTCTGTAGACTCCTGAATTTGAATCAAACTTTCGCGAATCATTTTTTCACTTTTTATCTGCCCTTCAGAAATCTCTTTAATGACTCCTACCCGAAGGTCCTGGTTTTCTTTTTTTAGTTCTTTCAACTGATTTGAGACTTCTTCTTGTGCCCCCTTGTTTCTCCCTTTGAGTAAGATAATAATCTCAACAACGAGAACAATGGCAAGTAATATAATAATAATTTTCTCCATACCTTTCCCCCTTTTGATATAAATAAGCGTGAGAAACAAAAGTTTCCCACGCCCCTAACATCCTATAATTCACAGTTATTTACTGTTCTTGGGAATGGTAAAACGTCTCTGATGTTTGACATTCCTGTCAAATACATTACACAACGCTCAAATCCAAGTCCAAAACCAGCATGTCTTGTAGAACCATATTTTCTAAGATCTAAGTAGAATTGATATTCTTCAGGATTCAATCCCATCTCATTCATACGATTCAACAGTTTCTCGTAATCATCCTCTCTTTGACTTCCACCGATAATTTCGCCAATACCAGGAACCAAACAATCCACTGCTGCAACAGTCTTGTTATCCTCATTCATCTTCATATAGAACGCTTTAATATCCTTTGGATAATCTGTAACAAAGACTGGACGTTTGAAAATTTCTTCAGTCAAGTAACGTTCATGTTCTGTTTGAAGGTCACATCCCCAAGACACTTTGTAATCAAACTTATCATTGTTTTCTTCTAACAATTTGATTGCTTCTGTATATGTTACACGAGCAAAATCAGAATTTGCCACGTTATTCAAACGTTCTAACAATCCCTTGTCTACAAATGAATTGAAGAAGTTCATTTCTTCTGGTGCATGTTCAAGAACATAGTTGATAATATATTTGAGCATAGACTCTGCAAGATTCATATCATCTTCCAAATCAGCAAATGCGATTTCCGGTTCAATCATCCAGAATTCCGCTGCATGTCTTGTCGTGTTAGAATTTTCTGCACGGAATGTTGGTCCAAATGTATAAATATTGCGGAACGCTTGCGCGTAAGTTTCACCATTTAATTGACCACTTACTGTCAAACTTGTTTCTTTATTAAAGAAATCTTTTGAATAATCTACTGTTCCGTCTTCATTAAGCGGAAGATTGTTCATATCCATCGTTGTTACGCGGAACATTTCTCCTGCGCCTTCACAGTCACTTCCTGTGATAATTGGTGTATGAACATACACGAATCCTCTTTCTTGGAAAAATTGATGAATCGCATATGCAATTAAGGAACGCACACGAAATACTGCTTGGAACGTATTTGTTCTTGGACGCAAGTGTGCAATTGTTCTTAAGTATTCAAAACTATGACGTTTTTTCTGAAGTGGATAATCTGGTGCAGATGCTCCTTCTACCGTTACTTCTGTCGCTTGAATTTCAAACGGTTGTTTTGCTTGTGGTGTTGCAACTAAAGTTCCTTTTACGATAATTGCTGCGCCTACGTTTAATTTACTGATTTCCTCAAAATTATTCATTGTGTCGTGGTATACTACTTGCAACGTTTCAAAATAACTACCATCGTTTACTACGATAAATCCAAACGTTTTGGAATCGCGAATGCTGCGAACCCATCCCCCCACGGTTACTTCTTTATTAAAATATTGTTCACGGTTTTTGTACAATTCTTTTACTGTTAACAAATCCATGTCTCGTACTCCTTTATCTCGTTTTCCTTCACTATTTCTCTAGTATAACCCATTTTTATACTTATCGCAATTATTATTGATAAATACCGTTCACTACAACCTTAAATACTGCTTCTTTTCCGTTCAATTCTTCATTTCCATACTCTTCCGGGAATGTTACTACAACTTCTACCTCATCTCCCGGATGGGATCCAATCAGTTGTTCCTCAAAATCATCGATGTACATACCGGAACCAATTGTTAAATCTGTTCCATTTCCTTCTGTGCTTCCCCCTGCGAATTCTACTCCATCAACGCTTCCTACATAGTCGATATTTACTGTATCTCCATTTTTCACTTCTAATGTTTTATCTGTCACAAGTGTAGTTGCTACGTTTTCCACTGGCTCTTCAGAATCATCAAGCACTTCATTTTTTGCAAATGGATTCGCCAAAATCAATCCTACTAAAAGTAAAAAAGCCATCGTCGGAATTCCAATCATCGCCACTTTCCCAAGAACTTTCATTACAACTTCTTTTTTACGCTCTTTTGCACGTCTCTGTTGTGCTAATTTTTTATTTTCTTTTTTCATTTGACAATCTCCTTGTTTTCATCATATTGCAGAATGATAATACACAATTGTGCCCATTTTGTGAAGACCTTATTTCCCACTTGTCTTTCTTTAGGTTCTATGTTATACTCCAACAGTCAGTTCGAAACCATCCTGACGTAAAACAAAACTAAGGAGAAATAACAATGAAAAACAAGTCTGTGCTATTTATGACACAAGCAGCAATGATTGCTGCCCTGTATGTTGCTTTAACAGTACTTTTTGCCCCATTCGGTTTTGGGGAAATACAAATTCGTATTGCAGAAGCACTCACTATCCTTCCTGCCTTTACACCGGCAGCGATTCCAGGATTGTTCGTTGGATGTATTATCGGAAATTTTATCGGTGGTGCGATTATTCCAGACATTATATTTGGTAGTCTCGCAACACTCATCGGAACAATCTTTACTTATTTGCTTCGCAAGAAAAACAAATATCTTGCCCCTATCCCACCAATCATTTCAAATACGATTATCGTTCCTTTGATATTAGCATTTGCTTACGGAATCCCGATTCCGATTCCTTTGATGATGTTGACGGTTGGTATTGGAGAAATCATTTCCTGTGGAATCTTAGGAATGATTCTATACACTCCTCTTGCGAAATTCCGTCATAAGATTTTTAAATAAAGATGAGAAGGCCTTTGCAAATCTCCCTTGGTAGAAACGCACAGCGCCTTCTCTTTTTCATTATTTTATATATGCAATCAATGTGTGACCACTGCCTGCTAACAGTTCATCTACTTTTTCAATCGCATGGGTAAATACTTCTCCGCTCATCGGATCCACATAGGTAACCGTCTTCGCATCATAACCCACAAGTAAAATGGCATTTGAAGAATTTCTCATCGCGATTACTGGAACACCTTTATTTATCAAGTAAAATACATCTTTCACTGATGCTCCTTGGAAACGTATCGTTTCTGTTTCTAACTGTTGACTTAAAATCTTCTCTGCATTTTTGACATCTAAACTTGATAATTCGCCTGCTTCTTTGCGCTCATAAGTAAGAATTCTTCTCACACAAGCCGCCAAACCATTTTCTCCCTGTTTCGCAGTAAATCGTTCTATCTTCGCATTTCGATACCACGCTTCACGGTTGTTCGCTTCCCACACATAATGTTGATTTGGTGAAACTACAACGCCCGAACAAGATTCTGCCAATGCGACTGCATCACTTGGTTCTCTAAATGCAGAAAGGTTCTTTCCATGCCCATACACATAATAATAACTTCCATTATTTTCTTGCGTTTCAAACACTACTGAACGCTCTTGCAATACTTGCTTTGCTTTTAATGTTTTTGCTTTTTTGTCTTTGATGCCTTTGCTAAAAGCAAATCGATACTGGGTCTGCTTTAAATCTGTCCAATAGGATTGACGTGAAACAAACTCGTTCGCCGTCTCATTATTGGTAATATAATCTTCTTCGATTTCAATATAACGGTCTCCACTTTTTCGACCTTGTTTCAATCGAATTTGATTCTCCTCGATTGTTGTATCCAGAATATAACTGTCTTGCTTTTCGTAAACCTTGACTACCTTTTGGTTCTGATCACGAATTTCTAATCGATGCATTGCTTGCACTTTCGTTCCAGATGCACTTATTCCTTCATTGTCTTCTAGGGCAATTCCATATACAAAATCATTTTCCACAAAGCCTAATGGTAGAACCACTTGCCCTGATTCCGGTTCAATATTCCATTTGCTATTCTTGGACAAGTCCCAAATTTCTATGACCGTTTGTTTCTCTTTTTCCACTTGATATGCTATCATGTTTCCATTTGGAGAAACCACATAATTTTTGCTCTCCAAGTCTTCCATCACAACGGTGTATCCCGTTTTTTTAGATTTGGATTTTAGCAGATTTCCGTCCGCAATTAGATAGAGCTCCTTATTTTCCTTATTGTAATAAGTCAATTTATCCAACTCTTCTTCAATCACAGAAAGGGAATCCGTGCTAGGAATAAAGGCTTCTTCTTGCACCGTATTTTGAGATGCATTGTAGTAATAGATTGCCACTCCAGACTCGCCTTCATGCACTCCGCGATTCATATATCCACACACGGTAAAGGTTACATTTCCTTCTTCATCAATCGCACAAATGCGAATGGAATGTTTGTCTGTGCGATTTCTTTTATTTTCATTTTCTGAATCCACAAAACTAAACAGCAAGGAAAATGCATCTTTTTCTTTGTTATAACTCCACAATTCATTCGCCTGTACAAATGCAATTGCCGTACCATTTTTGTTGATTTTATAAGGATTTTCTTCATTAGAAATTCCCAGGACAACACCTTTGTCGCTCAATACCACGTTCGAAGTATCAAACACCTCTTCCATTGTTCGGTCGTACTCCAATACATAGAAACGATTTTTTCCGTAGAGCACTTTGAAAAATTCATCTACCTGGTAAACTTCTTCTTTGTTGTTGTCTCCCTTGCACGCCACGCGGTAACTGAGCAGGATTGACGTATATGCCTTTTTGACTTCTTTAATCTCAATGCTGGCATCATTTACCAATTTCGGACTTAAATCTCCCCACATCACATGCCTCAAATCGGAATGAATATTCACATGCTGCAATGTCTTATTGTTGCCTTTCTCATTTGGCTCTAATACTAATTTAATGCTTTCTTCGTTTTGTTTTTTTATCGCATTCGTGTGAAATTCTTGCACATACTCTACACATTCATCCACATGATATCCGTTATCCTTGATAATTCTCGTATAATAATAAAGATTTTCTCCTTCGCAGTTTAGCGTAATTTTCAAAATTCCTTCTTGCTCTCTGTTCAACGCACGGTCAACTCTAAGAGTCAATGATTTCTTTACATCATCTACTGTTTCTTCGCGGAGTTTTTCTTTTCCGTCCAATGATAAAATCTCATATTTTAAAGAATCGATATGTTTCCCATAAGGTTCCAAATGAACGTTGAGTTTTCCGTTATCCTCATATGCTAGAATCGTATCTCGCACTGCAGCAACCTTCATCTCACGTTTGTATCCCACAAGAGTGTTAACCTCTCGGTCTCCCACTAGAAATGAAATCGTCGGAAATGTCGCTGTTCCCATGTCTGCTGTCATATGGGAATTGCCACGATTCGTCAAAAAACTAAACCCAATGATAGAGAAAACAAAGACGACGGCCAATACGCCTATCTTTATAATTCGTTCTCTTTTCATCTATTTTCCTCTTTCTTTTAATAATTTTCCTAGCGTCGGCGTAATATGGAAAAACGCTTCACACGCTTTTATCTTCTCTTCATTATTTTTCTTTCGTCCGGTCTTGATTGCACGAATCAAAATATTCTTCGGTGTATGCTCCATGTCTATGAATTCTAAGATTTGCGCATCGTATCCAAAGGACTCCAAATATTCTGCACGCATTGCATCCGTAATAAGCGCCGCCATACGTTCCTTAATTAAACCATATTTAAACAACGGTTCCAATGTTTCATTCTGAATCTGCCCATTCAATTCATGCTGGCAACATGGAACAGATAGAATCACTTTTGCATTCCACCCCACTGCTTTATCTAAAGCAAAATCCGTCGCCGTATCACATGCATGAAGCGTCACCACCATATCTACCGCATCTACACCCGTATAGTCAGCAATATTTCCTTCCAAGAAACGAAGTTTCTCATAGCCATATTTCTCTGCTAATTCATTACAATGTTTAATAACATCTGTTTTTAGATCCAAACCGATAATGCGAATGTCGTACCCTTGCATCTCATGCAGATAATAGTACATAGCAAACGTCAGATAGGATTTGCCACAACCAAAATCCAGGATGGTAACTTCACGGCTCTTATCTAATTGTGGAAGCACATCCTCTATAAATTCTAGGAAACGATTGATTTGACGAAACTTATCAAACTTGGTCCGTACAATTTTTCCTTCTGTAGTCATTACTCCAAGATCTTGCAAAAACGGAATGGGCTTTCCTTCCTGTAAAATATATTTCTTGCTACGATTATGTGCGAAATCCACTTGTTTTACACAACCATCCTGTTTCTTTTTTTGTACAGTCACTTTCCCTTTTTTGCTCACCAAAACAGTATAGCGAAAATGTTTGGTTTCCATTTGCATCTGCTTAAACGCTTGCATATGTTCCGCTAGGGCCCTCTCTGCTTCTTCCTTTTCGTAATTCTCGTGAAACACTTGATTATTCTCAAATCGTTCACATTGAAACAGCAATGTCTCCTTTTTTAAAATTGGGCGCACTTTCACCTTTTTGATTCCATCTTTCGCTTTTGGATTGCTCAAGGTGGCCGATAGAAATTCTTGATTTAAATTTTGTTCCAATAATTCTTTTATCTGATTCATCATACTCTATATTTTACTCCTTTTTACGCCCCGTGACTAGACTCATTCTACCTCTGCGCACAAAAAAACCCATTTAGACATTTTATCATGTCTAGATGGGTTATTCTTCTTCAAATTTCAGAATGTCGTTTGGAGTACACTCCATATATTCACACAATCTGCTCAAAATATTCAGGTCAACTCTTCCGACCTTATTTTTACAATAATTGTTCAATTGTGTTCTTTGCAAGTTACAGTGGAGACACAACTGATTTTTACTAATCTTCTTTTCTTTCAATATACTTTCTATATCAATATAAATTCGACTCATATTCTTCACCCATGCTTATTATATTGAATTGTATATTGAAATATAAGTTCTATTGTTGTAGACTGTATTATACTATATCCTGTTTTATTTCGGAGGTGTATAATGAGAAGAAGGGTGTGTTGTATTTGTAGCTTGTTACTTCTTGTAATCGGAATTCTATATCTGCAATTGGGAAGAAGTCCTAAAGTGAACCACACTTTGACACACACGCATACCGATGGCTATGACCTCTCGCTCGTCGTCACCGCAAACAAAATCTGCATTTTTAACAGGACAGAACTTCAAAAAGACCTTCTGCAGAGAACATTGGAGAATCAATTCAAAGATGTCTATTTTTCCTACGATGTTTTGGGCAAACCGGACATCATCACGATTACGGTTTATTCCAATCGTTTGATGCGAGCACTGAATGTCACTGCTTTTCAAATAAACTATGACACAAAAACAGAGCGGATGTATTAATATCCGCCCTGTCAATTTTATCCCACCATTCATCTACTGGTATTTCAATTTTTCACAAGAATTGGTGCAATTATAACTGGCATTCCATACAACTTTACTTTTATCACACTCTAAATTATAATAAAATGATAATTAGCGTCTACAAAAGACGTGTTTTGAAAGGATTTTTGCCATGTTAGATATGCTAATAAAAAATGTGGAAGTCTTCGATGGCACTGGGACTTCTCCTAGTATAGAATGTGTAGGTATTAAGAATGGAAAAATTGTTTGTGTTTCGAAAGAACCATCTATGGAAGCAACTACTTTAATCGATGGCACTGGACTTTCGCTATCACCAGGCTTTATTGATTCCCATACTCATTCCGATTTTCATTTGTTTCAAAACCCTTCTCGCTGGGAAAAATTGAAACAAGGCATCACTACTGAGATTGGCGGACAATGCGGATGGTCGTTAGCTCCATTTCCTAAAACTGCACCAAAAACATTCTGCGACTATGCTGCCACCTTTTTAAATAGTCCTGGGTTTGACTCATACGCACAAGCTATGGATTGCCTTGACACCATGAAGCTTGGCACAAATCAAGCATCATTTGTCGGGCATGTTTATCTTCGCGGAGTGGCAATGGGCATGGAAGACAGAGCACCTACTGAAAGCGAACTTGCTCATATGTGTGCAATGCTCGAAGAAGCTATGCAATCTGGCGCTTTAGGTTTCTCTTCTGGCTTAGTCTATGCTCCAAGCGTTTATGCTGACAGAGACGAATTGATTGCATTAGCAAAAATTGCTGCAAAATATGGCGGTAGATATAATTCACATATCCGCGATGAGGGGGACAACTTGGTTGAAGCAGTTGAAGAAGCAATCGAAATTGCCAAAGCCGCTGAAGTTTCGCTTAATATTTCACATTTGAAAGCTATGTTCCCTATGAATTTCCATAAAATAGACATCGTGCTTGAAATGATTGATAAAGCAATCGCACAAGGAATGGATATCACGTTTGATGCATATCCTTATGCTGCTTGTTCCTCTACGATTCTATCAACACTACCACCTAGCTATTTGGTTCAAGGTGTTGATTGGCTAACAGAGCACTTGCAACATAAAGAAAATGTAGACGTTCTTCGTAAGGCAATTTATGAACCTACTGAGACATGGGAAAATCCAATTGCAAAAATTGGTATTGAGAATCACTTGATTTGTAGTGCAGCTCGCACTCCTGAAGCAGTTGGAAAACGAATTTCAGAATATGCAAGACTCAAAGGTCTTGATGACATTGAAGCCTATGCTGAAATTATCCAACTTAATCACGGAGAAGTCATGGATATTCGTTTTGCCATGTCAGAAGATAATGTAGAACAAATATATCGCCATCCACGTTGTATGGTAGGTACTGACGGTTTGTACGAGGGAGATGATGCCCCATCTCATGTCCGTGCATTTGCCTCATTCCCTAGATATTTAGGACATTATATCCGCGACAGAAAACTTCTTACAATGGAAGAAGGTATTCGACGCATTACTGGTATGCCAGCGGATGTTTATGGTCTAGTTGGAAAGGGTTACATCAAAGAAGGATATGATGCCGACTTGGTTTTGTTTGACAAAGCAAAAATTTGTGACAAAGCTACATATACCGATCCTTTCATTCCAAACGAAGGAATTCACATGGTTATTATAAACGGAAAAGCTGCGGTTATTAATAATGAGTTGACCGGAGTAATGGAAGGTAGAAAAATTTTGCGCAGCAATGAAAGAAAATAATATTTGAAGATTTATATGAAACAATTATTTTAGACAAGAAAAACAGCTCTGTTTCCAGAGCTGTTTTTCTTTAGTTATCTAAAGGAATGAGAGTAAAGTGTAACCTTATTCATGCTAAGGTTCTACTTTGTGAGGGGGTGATAGTTGATCACTCAACTATCTGTATTCAGTATAAAAAACAATTGTGTTTTAATTATGTGGAATTTCTAAAAATAAAAGAAACTTTATAAACTCACGCTTAAAAATCACTTCTTTTATCCAACCACATTAAAAGATCTTGGAATACCACTTCTCTGTCTAACTCATTTAAAATTTCATGTCGGTCATTTTCATATAAACGCATTTTCACATCCTGCACGCCCATCAATTTGTACCTTTTGTATACCTTTCGCACACCCTTTCCGAAATCACCAACTGGATCCTCTTTTCCGGATACAATCGCCACCGAGACACTCCTTGGAATCCTGCCCGCTTTCTCTTGATCATTCATCTGAATCATCCCTGAAAACATATGGTAATACGCGTTGACGGTAAACATATATCCACAAAGAAGGTCATTCTTGTATTTGCTTACATTCTCTGGATTTCTAGACAGCCAGTTTGACCCATCTGTTTCCTTTTCAAATGCCTTGTTGTAACCGCCTGCTGCCATACTATCAACAAGAGCACTACGACAATTCCATCCTTTAAACAAAGCAGTAAGTTTGCAGATTGCTTTCCCTGCAGACAACAGCACATTCGGTTGATTTCCCGTTCCCATGATAATGACGCCAGTCAAACCCGCTCCATAGAAACCAAGATACTGCCTTACAAGAAAAGAACCCATACTGTGTCCTAGTATAAAATATGGAACATTCGGATACATTTCTTCTGTTCGTATACGCAATTGATGTATATCGCCAATCACATATTCATTCCCATTCGTCTCATGGAAAAAGCCCAGTTGTTCCGAATTTGAAATAGACTTCCCATGTCCCAAATGGTCGTGCCCTACTACATAATATCCATTCTGCGATAGAAATTCTGCAAAATCATGATACCGATCTATGTATTCCACCATTCCATGACACAATTGAACGACACCTTTTACCCGCCCTTGTGGCTTCCACTCTATCGCATGAATCTGTGTCATTTCATCTTTCGAAGTAAAATAAAATTCCCGTTTCATTTTTCCTCCTCCTCGATAAAGCAAAAGGATGAAAACAAACGTCTCCATCCTGTCATTGCTTATCGGTCACTAATATTCTTATAGTCTTTATATGGACAAAGTGGCATATATGCCGGTCTGATAATCTTATCCACATTTTCAAGTTCTTCCAATCGATGCGCACTCCATCCTACAATACGCGCTGCCGCAAAAATCGGTGTGTACAATTCTTTTGGCAATCCTAACATACTATATACAAGTCCACTATAGAAGTCTACATTCGCATTAACACCTTTGTACATTTTACGCTTGTCGGCAATCAATTTTGGTGCCATATGTTCCACCAATTCATACAAAGCATATTCTTCTTCGTATCCCTTTTCAATTGCCAATTCTTTTACAAAGCCTTTGAAAATTTCTGCTCTTGGATCTGAAATCGAATAAATGGCATGACCCATTCCATAAATAAGGCCTTTTTGGTCAAATGCCTGTTTATCCAACAGTTTTGTCAAATAAGCGCGCACTTCCTCTTCGTCTTTCCAATCCTTAACATGTTCTTTCATGTCTTCAAACATCTGAGTCACTTTAATATTCGCACCACCATGCTTTGGTCCCTTTAATGACGCCATCGCTGCTGCAATCGTAGAATAAGTGTCTGTTCCCGAAGATGTTACAACGTGTGTTGTAAAGGTAGAATTATTTCCACCGCCGTGATCCATATGAAGAACAAGTGCCATATCTAACAATTTTGCTTCCAATGGTGTATACTGTCTATCTTCACGAAGCATCATCAATATATTTTCCGCCATAGAAAGTTCTGCTTTCGGAGCGTAAATAAACAAATCTTCGCCTCTCTTATAATTATAAGCGTGATAGCCATAAACCATTAACATTGGGAACTGACTAATCAAGTTTAATGATTGACGCAACACATTTGGCAACGACGTATCATCTGCTTTATGGTCGTATGTATACAGACTCAAAATGGAACGCGACAAGCTGTTCATCATATCTGGACTTGGCGCCTTCATAATAATATCTCTCACAAAATATTTCGGCAACGTTCTTCTCTCTGCCAACATCGTAGAAAAGTTCTGAAGTTCTTCTGCATTCGGAAGTTCTCCAAATAACAAGAGGTATGTAATCTCTTCAAACCCAAAATGCCCGTCATCCAAAAATCCTTTTACTAAATCTTTGATATTATATCCTCTATAATACAAGTTCCCCGGAATTGGCACTCGCACACCATCTACTTCTTTTGATGCACAAACATCGGAAATATTCGTTAATCCTGCAAGAACTCCTCTTCCGTCAAGGTCACGAAGCCCTCTTTTTACATTATTTTTTACAAATAGTTCTCGATCTATAGCATTATTCTTTTCACATAAACTTGAAAGTTTCTGAATGTCAGGAGTAATATCAAATAAAATCTCATCTATGTTTTTGTTTGTCATTTTCTTGCTCCCTTCTATAAAATATAGTCTATTATACTAGACTTTTTCTTTTATTACAATGAAAAGAGCTCTATTCTTCATATCTTTTATGTTAATCTTTAAATACTATTAAACAGGGCTGCGCGTGTGCACAGCCCTGTTTTTTATAACATCTCACTTATTATATTGCTCAATATTGCAAATTCTTCCAGAGTCAATGCCTCTCCTCTGACACTCGCGCCTTTCCCTAATTTTTCTATCGCGCTTATGATCACATCCTTCGGAAGCTGAATCTCCGTAGAATTGTTAAGTCCATTTGCTAACGTCTTTCTCCTCTGGTTAAAAGATGCTCGAATAATCTTAAACATTAATTTCTCATCCTTAACCTGTACCGGCGGCTCTTGATGACTCGTCAATCGGATGACTGCCGACCCTACATTCGGTCTTGGCATAAAACAGTTCGGCGGTACATTTGCAACGATGTATGGTTCTGCATAATATTGCACCGCCAACGATAATGCACCATAATCTTTGCTTCCCGGTCCTGTCTGCATACGGTCCGCCACTTCTTTTTGCACCATAACGGTAATGCTTTCAATTGGTACGTGGCTCTCATATAATCCCATAATAATCGGTGTCGTAATATAATATGGGAGATTTGCCACTACCTTAATTGGCTTTCCATCGTTATATTCCTTCGCAAGTTGATTGATATCAACCTTTAAAACATCCTCATTAATCACCGTCACATTGTCATATGCACTCAACGTATCTTCTAAAATCGGGATCAATGCTTTATCAATCTCGACCGCAACGACCTTTCTGGCAGCGCATGCCAGATATTGTGTCATCGTACCAATTCCCGGTCCGATTTCTAAAACCATGTCTTCTTTTGTAATATTCGCTGATGCAATAATCTTATCCAACACGCGAGTATCAATCAAAAAATTCTGTCCGAATTTCTTTTGAAAAGAAAATCCATATTTTTGCAATACTTCAATTGTGTTTTGCGGATTACCTAATGTTGGTTTTGTCATATATGTTCACCTTTCATCTAAATCCCAAAAAGAGTTTTTCCGTTTTTCTCTGTTTGTTCCACTACTTCTTCGCATGTAATTCCTCGAAGTTCTGCAATTTCTTGCACCACATATGGAAGATAGAGTGAGCTGTTTCTTTTTCCTCGATGTGGAACTGGCGCCAAATACGGACAATCCGTCTCTAAAAGAATTCTCTCTAGCGGAATTTCCTTGACAATTTCTTTGAGTTTTTTCCCATTTTTAAAGGTGACCACTCCGCCAATTCCAATATAAAATCCCATTTTTACATATTCATTGGCTAGTTCCTTCGAATAAGAAAAACAATGAATCACGCCTCTTAAGCCCTCTCCGTGTTGCTTCATAATTCGAAGCGTATCCTCGGCTGCATCACGACTATGAATGATTACAGGCAAATCCAATTCTCTTGCTAACTCTAACTGCCTAATAAACCATTTTTCTTGAATATCTCGTGGCGTATTATCCCAGTAATAATCCAGCCCAATTTCTCCGACTGCGACAACTTTGTCCTTCTGACACTGTTCTTTTAAGAAAGAAAATTTTTCTTCATTTAGGACCTTTACTTCATCTGGATGCAAGCCTACCGCGGCATACACAAACGGATATTTTTCCGCCAACTCTACAACTTCCGTCAAAGAATCCCAATCAGCAGCAGAATTCACAATCGTTCCAATGTTCTGTTCTTCGATTTCTTGCATCAATGCCTCCCGATCCTCATCAAACTGATGAGAATCATAATGGGCATGACTGTCAAATATCTTTGGTTTCATTCTATAAAATCTCTTTTCTCAATTGCTCCGGTGTCTTTTGCGATAACAATACCGGTGGTATATCAAACACACTTCTTGCTCCAGACTCTCCCTTTTGAGACAAGCGATATGCTGCTCTCGCATAAGCTACCAAAACACTCGATGTGAACTCTGGATTGGAGTCTAATTTTAAAGAATACTCAATCACATGCTTGTTTCCATCTCGTCCGGTCTCTCCTGTTCGGATTACAAAACCACCATGAGGCATTTTGCTGTGATTTTCTTTCAATTCTTCCTCTGTAATAAAGGTTACTGTTGTATTGTAATCTGCAAAATAATTTGGCATAGTCTTGATTGCATGTTCAATTTCTGCCAAATCTGCTCCTTCTTCCGCAACTACATAACATTCTCGAAGGTGCTTTTCTCTTGTTGTGAGTTCTGGTTCACTACCACTTCTTACTTCTTCCACTGCCTCTTCAATCGGTACTGTATACTGGATTGCGTTTTTCACTCCAGGTAATCTGCGAATCGCATCTGAATGTCCTTGGCTGACACCCTTTCCCCAGAATGTATACGTGCTTCCTTGCACCAAAATAGATTCCGCATAGATTCGGTTCAACGAGAACATTCCCGGGTCCCAACCTACAGAAATAATCCCAACATTTCCACCCTCTTTTGCAGCTTCATCAACTGCTTCGAAATACTCTGGTATTTTAGCATGAGTATCAAAACTATCAATCGTATTAAAATGCTTTACGACTTGTGGACCCATTTTGGGAAGATCTGTTGCAGAACCTCCACAAAGAATCATCACATCTACTTCATTTTTCAACGTTAAAATATCATCCAAATGTACTTTTTTTACATCTTGTGTTAACACGTTCACATCTTCCGGATTACGGCGTGTAACAACTGCTACTAATTTCATGTCTTCATTGCGTTCAACTGCAAGTTCAACGCCACGACCAATGTTTCCGTAACCTACAATTCCTACTCGAATCATAAGAATTCCCCTTTCAATTATATTATCTAGCCTTGCAGTTCGAATTCGCTTCGCTTCTTCTCACTGTGGCTAAACAGGTTAGCAGATTTCTGCTCCTGCTGGCATTTCTTTTTCTGGTGTCATAAGTGCTAAGTTTCCTTCTGCATCTTCTGCACAAAGAAGCATACCTTCTGATAATACACCTGCCAATTTTGCTGGTTTCAAATTCACAAGCACCATAACTTTCTTGCCAACCATTTCTTCTGGTTTATAATGTGCTTTAATTCCAGATACAATCTGTTTTACTTGACTTCCAATTTTTACTTGTGAGCAAAGCAATTTCTTTGATTTTGGAACTTCTTCACATGCAATGATTTCTCCAACCTGGAATTGTAATTTCATAAAGTCATCGTATGCAATTTCTTCCTTTGGTTCGATATCAATTACATTTTCTTCTACAACTGGTTCTTCTTCTACTGGTGGGTGAAGTTCTTCTACTTTCTTGAGTACTTCTTCCACGTCCAAACGAGCAAATAAGATTTCTGGCTTGTCTGTTACATTTCCACCGTTTGTCTGTCTCAAAATCTTCTCAGCTGTCTCTGGCATAAACGATGCTAACAAGTTTGCACCAGTTTCAATGCTCGCAATCAAATTGTAGAGTACAGTTTCCAAACGTTCTTTTTGTGCTTCGTCCTTTGCAAGTGCCCATGGCATTGTTTCGTCGATGTATTTATTACAACGTTTAAACACATTGAAGATTTCTGTAATCGCATCTGCAACACGTAAGTTTTCCATTTTTGCATCCACTGCTGCAGCTGCTCCGTCCACAACTGCTTTCAAATCTGCATCTACATCTCCAACAACACCTTTGTCAGAAACACTTCCGCCGAAATATTTATTCGTCATAGAAATCGTTCTGTTTACAAGATTTCCTAATGTATTTGCAAGATCTGAATTAATACGTTCTACCATAAGTTCCCATGTAATGACACCGTCATTGTCAAATGGCATTTCATGAAGCAAGAAATAACGAACTGCATCTACTCCAAAAAGTTCGACTAATTCATCTGCATAAATCACGTTTCCTTTTGACTTACTCATTTTTCCATCACCCTGCAACAACCAAGGATGCCCAAAAATTTGTTTTGGCAACGGTAAATCCAAAGCCATTAAGAAAATTGGCCAATAAATCGTATGGAAACGAATGATATCCTTTCCGATCAAATGAAGGTCAGCTGGCCAATCTTTTTTGAATTGTTCTGTGCTTTCTCCATCACAATCATAACCAATTCCAGTAATGTAGTTTGTCAATGCATCCAACCACACGTATACCACATGTCTTGGATCAAAATCCACAGGAATTCCCCATTTGAAAGAGGTTCTTGATACACACAAATCTTGAAGTCCTGGTAATAAGAAGTTGTTCATCATCTCATTCTTTCTTGATACCGGTTGAATAAACTCTGGATGTGTATTGATGTGCTCAATCAAACGATCTGCATATTTGCTCATTTTAAAGAAATATGCTTCCTCTTTTGCAGGCTGTACTTCTCTTCCACAGTCAGGACATTTTCCATCTACCAATTGAGACTCTGTAAAGAAAGACTCACATGGCGTACAATACATTCCCTCATAGTGTCCCTTATAAATATCTCCTTGATCGTATAACTTCTTGAAGATTTTTTGCACTTGTGCCTCATGATAATCATCTGTTGTACGGATAAATTTATCATAAGAAGTATTCATCATATCTGCGATTTCTTTTACTTGTGCAGCCACACCATCCACAAATTCCTTTGGTGACATTCCTGCATCTTGTGCCTTTAATTCAATCTTTTGCCCATGTTCATCTGTTCCTGTTTGGAAGAACACATCATATCCTTGGCTACGTTTGTATCTAGCAATCGCATCTGCAAGAACAAATTCATAGGTATTTCCAATGTGTGGTTTTCCTGATGTGTAGGCAATCGCTGTTGTCATATAAAACTTTTTGTTACTCATATTCTCTCTCCTCCTGAAATAAAAAAAGCCACGTCTTCTTTTTATTAAGAAGACGGGCTGGCATTCCGTGTTACCACTTCTCTTCGCTTATATCTCACGATACAAACCTCAACGAGTTCATATTAAACTCTCTCGCTATAAAGGGCGAACCCATTGTACCTAAAGCGAACTTTCGCATTCAGCACACCGCTCCGAAGCCATCTTCCATTCTCTTCCGTTCATCCCTCTCAGCAAACAGGATTTCTCTGTAAAACTTTCAAAAATGTACTCTTTTCATCACTGCGTTTTTCATGATTTTATACGTTGAAAGAGTACCACAAGAAAAGAATTCTGTCAAGATTTGTTTCCTTTCGTTAATATACACCGATTTGGGACATACTAATGCTAAACATTCATAAAAGGAGACGTACAAATGACCAAATCATCTTCCAAAACCAAGCCATCTTTATATAACCGCTGGCTCAAAAAAATTGAATCTATCGGAAATCAACTTCCGCATCCAATTGCACTTTTTTCTATATTTGCACTTTCCATTATTGTAATCTCTTCCATTTGTGATACCTTTGGAATTTCTGCAACCGGAGAACTGATTATAGATGGGAAAGTACAGGAAACCACTGTTCATGTCGTAAGTCTTCTCACCAAAGAAGGACTCACTTATATTTTGACAAATGCCGTTACTAACTTTACTTCCTACGCACCTTTAGGAATGGTGCTTGCGGCGGTTCTGGGTGTCGGTGTCGCCGAACAATCCGGTTTAATCAACACCTTGCTTAAATCTGCTGTAAAAATCACTCCCGTACAACTCATTACACCTGCCGTTGTCTTTTTAGGCGTTATATCGAATCTTGCAAGCGATGCCGGATATGTGATCCTGATTCCTTTAGGCGCTATGATCTTCCGCGCTTACGGAAGACATCCTATGGCCGGATTCGCTGCTGCTTTTGCCGGAGTGTCCGGCGGTTATTCTGCGAACCTTTTGGTCGGTTCACTGGACCCTTTGTTAGCCGGAATTTCACAGGCCGCTGCCGCTGAAACCAACCCCGGTTATGAGGTTTCCGTTATGGGAAATTACTTCTTTTTATTCGTATCCACATTTTTAATTACAATACTGGGTACCGTTGTTACAAATAAAATTGTAGAGCCTCGCCTTGGCACTTATGTGGCATCTTCTTCAGATACAGAAGATTTTTCGCTTCGTACCATATCTGAGCAGGAGCATCGAGGTCTAAAAAATGCCGGAATCGCTGTACTGATATATGTTTTGATTGTGGCCTTTGCATGTATTCCGAAAAACTCTTTTTTAAGAAATGAAAACGGTCTTTTGTTTGGAAATCCTTCCTCCCCTTTTGTAAATGGAATCGTCATCTTAATCACGTTGCTTTTCCTAATCCCCGGAATTGTTTATGGGAAAACCGTCGGCGTTTTTTCGGAGAAAAACAGCATTTGTAATGCCTTAAGCAAAGCCATGTCTTCCATGGGAAGTTTTCTCGCCTTGGCGTTTGTTGCCTCTCAATTTATCAATTATTTTAACTATACAAAATTGGGATCCATTATTGCCTTGCTTGGTGTAAATTTCCTCAACAATTTCAAAATAGGACTCATTCCTTTTCTTGTTATTTTTGTATTCTTTTCTGCAATTATGAATTTATTTATGGGGTCTGCCTCTGCAAAATGGAATATTCTTGCGCCCGTCTTTATTCCGATTTTTATGCAGTTGGGATACACACCCGAACTTTGTCAACTGGCTTACCGCATCGGAGATTCTGCTACCAATATTATCACCCCTATGATGACTTACTTTGCCGTCATACTGACCTTTGCACAGCGTTATGACAAAAAAGCCAGCATTGGAACAATTACCGCAACCATGATTCCATACTCTGTACTTTTTTTAATTGGATGGACTCTGATGTTAATTATTTGGATTCTTTTAGACCTTCCGATTGGTCCTGGAACCGGAATTCATTATATTGCATAACCTTCTTTCATACGAATCGTTTTTTTGTCATAAACTACAATAAAAAACGGAGTTTTTATGAACATAAAAAAACGGTTCGTGGCCCTTTGGCTTGTATCTATCTTATTGCTTTCCTCTTGCGGAAAGTTCTCTATTCCCACAAATGCAAATACTGCTTTTAAGAACTTCACACTTTGCCTCTTTCAAGAAGAAGTGTCTTCAAATGCCGTCAATTTGCACTATTCCTTGCAGAACCCAGAAAAATACGGCATCACAGAATTCCCAATAACATTAGGTTCTTTTGACGTGAACCCGACTTCAGCACTCGCTTCTATTGAAAATTGGGATGCTGCATTAAAAAAATTCTCTTACCAGTCTTTATCAAAAGAGAATCAGTTGACTTATGACATTCTATCCCACTATTTTTCTACACAAAAAGACGCTATCTCGTACTATCTCTATGAAGAACCATTGAGTTCTACCACAGGAATCCATGCGCAACTTCCTGTTCTATTAGCAGAATATCAATTTTTCAAAAAATCTGATGTAGATACCTATCTTTCACTTCTCGAGACAATACCGGATTATTTTTCTTCTTTAATTCGGTTTGAACAACAAAAAGCGGCCTCTGGACTTTTCATGTCTAATGTGGTCGCAGATACAGTCATAGAACAGTGTAATTCTTTTGTTTCCATGGGGGAAACCCATTATTTGCTTTCTACATTTGAGGAACGATTAAATGCACTAGAGAAACTTTCTGCTCAAGAAAAAGCGGATTACTGCAAAAAGAATCGGCATGCTTTAACTACTTATGTCATTCCTGCATATGAGACATTGGCATCAAGTCTTAGTAAGCTAAAAAACGAGACAAACACCATGCTTGGTCTTTGTCAATTTCCAGAAGGGAAGGAATATTACTCTCATTTGGTCTCCAGAGAAACAGGCTCTCACAGAACCCTTTCCGAATTAAAATCACTCATCACAAATCAAATTTCAACGGACTTAATGGATATTCAAACACTACTCACCGAACATCCTTCGATTATAGAAGAAACCGCGACCACTCGTGAAACACCAGAGCATATATTGAAAATATTAGAAAAGAAAATATCTGCTTCTTTTCCTACCGCCGCTTCTGTAAATGTCAATATTAAGTATGTGCCAAATGCTTTACAAGAGCATCTCAGCCCTGCTTTTTATTTAATTCCAGCAATCGACCAGTTCAAAGAAAATACCATTTATATCAATCAAATATACACGCTCGATGACCTGAGTTTATTTACCACACTTGCGCATGAAGGCTATCCCGGCCATCTATACCAAACAACTTATTTTGCAAACACAAATCCCGACCCGATTCGCTCACTGCTGAATTCGCTAGGTTATGTAGAAGGATGGGCTACCTATGCAGAAATGTGTTCCTATTATATCTCCTCCTTATCCAAGCCTTATGCCACCTTGCTTCAAAAAAATAATTCTTTATCTTTAGGACTGTACGCTTCTGCGGATATCGGAATTCACTATGATTCTTGGTCTTTGGAAGATACCATTTCCTTTTTTCAACAATATGGTTTTTCTGATGAGACCTTGATTGCCGAAATCTATACACAGATTGTGAGTGACCCTGCAAATTATCTAACCTATTACATTGGATATCTGGAAATCCTGGATTTGAAAAAAGAAATGATGAATCAATATGGAAACAACTTTTCTCAGAAAGAGTTTCATCAAAAAATTTTAGAAATAGGCCCTGCGCCTTTTGAAATTGTTCGAAATTATTTATACAACTAAAAGGGCGTTTAAACGCCCTTTTTAGTTTACATGTATTGCACAATCCACACGCTGGCAATGATACCTGCAAGCGTAGCCAAAAGTGCTCCCGCCAAAGTGTAACGGGTCTTTTTTACTTTTGCGGCTAAAAAATAAACGCTCATCGTATAAAAAATAGTTTCCGTACAACTCATCATTACGGATGCAATCAGCCCGATTCTTGAATCTGTCCCATACTCCTTAAACAAATCCAAAACCAATCCCGTTGCTGCCGAGGAGGAGAACATGCGAACAATCGCCACCGGTACCAGTTGTGCCGGAAAACCAACCCGTGCTGTCGCTTTACCTATCATCTCAGATATTGCTTCCAAAAATCCAGACGCTCGCAAAATACCTACACCTACCATTAACCCTACTAGTGTCGGCATGATTTTTATCACTGTAAAAAATCCTTTTCTGGCGCCGTTTACAAATTCATCATACACTTTGACCTTTTCCAACATTCCATAAACCACAACTAAAAGAATAATTGCCGGCACCATAAAGTCTGTTAAATATAATAAAAACTTCATTTCTTACACCCGCTTCTTTTTCGATCTTTCCATTTACAATAGATACATCCCACTAACGTGCTAATCATGGTTGCAACCAAACCTGCTCCTACGATTCTTGTAGGATTCACACTTCCATATTGGCTTCGATAGGCAATCATATTGATGGGAATCAGCTGTAAAGAAGAGATGTTAAGAATCAAAAACGTACACATCTCATTGCTGGCAATCCTTCGATTTTCTCCTCTCTCCTCTTGCAAATTCCCTAGTTGTTCCATCGCTTGAAGCCCTGCCGGTGTTGCTGCCCACCCAAGTCCCAATATATTGGCAATCACATTTGTCGTGATATACTCATTGGCTTTATGTTTTGGTGGAATTCTCGGAAATAGGAATCGAATAAACGGTCGGAGAACCTTTGAAAACACTTGCACTACACCTGCTTTCGTTGCTATTTCCATAATTCCTGCCCAAAAAGACATCACGCCTATCATTGTCAAACACAAGGTGACTGCTTCCTTGGAAGAATCCAGTGCAGCATTTGTAACATTTGCAACGTTTCCTTGTAGAATTGCAAACAAAATGCCTATGACAATCATCCCTGCCCAAATAAAATTCAGCATACCATTGCTCCGTTTTCTTTTTCTTTACAATGATATGCTGAATTTATTGATACATTCTTCTATTCTTTTAATCCAAGTCTTCGATTGACAATCCCTCTAAGGATGGTATACACCACAGAAGTCAACGGAATAAAGATTAGCATTCCGATAATACCCATCAGATTCGCTCCGACTGTTACTGCTACCAAAACCCAGATGGACGGTAAACCAACTGAATTTCCTACTACGTGTGGATAGACGAAATTTCCTTCTACTTGTTGAAGGATTAGGAAAATAATAATAAAAATCAATGCCTTTACAGGGTCTATCATAAAAATAAGCAAAGCTCCTACTGCGCATCCTATAAACGCTCCAAAAATAGGGATTAATGCGGTGAACGCAATCAAGACACTGATCAGCAATGCATATGGAATTTTAAAAATCAACATGACAACCAAAAACATGAGTCCTAAAATCACCGCTTCCAGACATTGACCTGTAAAGAAATTGGTAAAACTTTTGTGGATAACTCCGCCTAACGCAAACAGAATATTTCGCCAGTCCTCCGGCATAAATGCACACATCAATTTTCTGACTTGTTCGCCCAACTTTTCTTTTTGCAATAAAATATAACAAGAAAATACGAATGCAATAAAGAATGTTGCGATTCCACTGATAATATTTTTTGCTGCCTCATAGGTGGAACCAAGTACATTTCCGGCACCATTCTTCAGAAAATCAATTGCATTTTCCAAAATAACATCCCATTTAAAATTTATTTTAGCGATTTTCTCCGTGATAGATTCATACTCATGAAACAATTCAATAGCCCAAGCCTGTGCTTGTGGGACAAATTCTTGTATGGTTTTTCCCAAATTTAACAATGTCCGCCCTAATTCCGGAACCACCACAAGTACAACGACTGCAACCACTCCTATTACCACCAGTAATGTCAACACTAAGCTCATCGGTCTGGCGATTTTTAACGCCCACTTCTTTTCTTTTTTCTTGGCTTTTCCAAACAGTTTCTTTTCAAAAAAACTCATTGGTATATTGATTAAAAAGGCAAGGGCGCCACCAAAAACAAACGGAAAAATAACTTTCCACAAGAAACCTATTCCATTCATGACCAATTTGTAATTCCAAACTGCAACTAGGACAAGGACCGTAAATACAATCAGTCCTCTTATTTTCTTGATTGTCTCTTTGTCTAAATTCACAAAAACACCTCTTTTATTTCATAACTTTTCTTTGAATCCATTTCACAAACTCTACAACTGGAATTACCAATACACCAAGCGAAATTGCAATTAAAAATTCTTCCACCCCTACTTTTGCGAATCCAAACGCATTTGCAAGAAATGGTACGACGCATACAAGTACCGTTGCCAAGAAAGAACCTACGCCTGCAAGTAACAAAAACTTGTTTTGTGAACCCAATTTGAAAATACTTTGTCTTTGTGAACGCATATTAAAACTATGGAAAATCTCTGCAAGAGACATCGTCAAGAACGCCATTGTTGTTCCATGCATGCTTGGGTCTTCTTTTGCAATATTTACACCGATAAAATACGAAATCAACACAAGTACTGTAACAAGAGCACCTTGATATCCAATGTCAAATCCCATACCTTCCGCAAAAATTCCCGATTTTGCATTACGTGGTTTGCGTCGCATAATATTTGGCTCTGCCTTCTCCATTCCAAGCGCAAGTGCTGGGAAGCAATCCGTCACAAGATTAATCCACAACAAATGTACTGGTTCAAAAATAGATTCATTCGAAGGTAATATAAGTGTTGCCACAAAAATCGTTAAAACTTCACTCATGTTAGATCCAAGAAGAAATTGAATCGCTTTACGAATATTGTCATAAATTCTACGACCCTCTTCAACAGCCCCCACAATAGTAGCAAAGTTATCGTCAGTAAGCACCATGTCTGCCACATTTTTTGTGACATCCGTACCTGTAATACCCATTCCGACGCCAATATCTGCTGACTTGATAGACGGAGCATCGTTTACACCATCTCCTGTCATTGCAGTAACATATCCTGCTTTCCTCCATGCATTTACGATACGTGTCTTGTGCTCTGGTTGTACACGTGCATAAACACTAATATTTTTAAATTCTTTCTCGAATTCTTCGTCATTCATTTCATTTAACTGTGAACCAGTAATGGCATAGGTTCCCTCTGTAATGATTCCCAATTCTTTCGCAATTGCTACAGCAGTATCTACATGATCCCCTGTAATCATGATTGGTCGAATACCAGCACCACTACATTCTACAATCGCATTTTTAACTTCCGGACGAACTGGGTCAATCATACCGCAAAGTCCTGTAAAACAAAGTTTCTGTTCCAAAACTTCCGGCTCATATTCCGTTGGAGCCAAATCCCATTTTCTTTCTGCACAAGCAAGGACTCGAAGTGCTTTGTCCGCCATTGTTTTATTTGCCTCTAAAATGCGATTAATATATTCTTGTGTCATCGGAACCATATTTCCATTTTCTATATAGTAATCACATTTTCCAATAATCACATCTGGTGCACCTTTTGTATATTGCACAATTCCATCTGCAGTTTGATGAACTGTAGACATCATCTTTCTTCCAGAATCAAATGGTGCTTCCCCGATACGTCCATTCTGCGATTTCAAATCATTCTTATTTAATCCCAATTTGTTTGCCCAGACAACAAGTGCTGCTTCGGTCGGCTCCCCTGTCACCTGTTCGTCCACATCAATCTCAGCATCACTGCAAAGAGCCATTGCCGATGCAAGATGCATTTCCTCTTCACCAAAGAAATCAACAACTGTCATCTTATTTTGTGTCAAGGTTCCCGTTTTATCCGAGCAAATAATCTGTGCACATCCAAGTGTCTCTACCGCTGTTAACTTTCGGATAATGGCATTTCTTTTAGACATATTCGTAACACCGATCGAAAGAACGACCGTTACAACTGCTGCGAGACCCTCCGGAATTGCTGCAACTGCCAAAGAAACAGCAACCATGAAAGAGTGTAAAACAATCTCTGTTTCAAATTCTCCTGCCTTGAAAAGCTGTACTCCAAATACAACTACACAGATTGCAAGAACCATCCATGTTAAAATTTTTGACAATTGTGATAATTTTAATTGCAATGGAGTTTGACCTTCTTCTGCCTGTGTCAATGCATCTGCGATTTTGCCCATTTCCGTATCCATTCCGGTAGCCGTAATTACTGCTTTCCCTCTACCATATACAACCGTACTTCCCATGTACATCATATTCTTGCGGTCGCCAAGGGAAACATCTTTTTCACCTGCATTTAGATTGATTATATCAATAAATTTTGTTACAGGAACGGATTCTCCTGTTAATGCCGCCTCCTCAATCTTCAGACTTGCACTTTCTAAAATTCTTGCATCTGCAGGAACTGCATCTCCCGCTTCTAAAAGAATCACATCTCCCACAACCAAATCTTCGCTATGAACAATCTGCACCTTTCCATCCCTCAAAACTTTAGAGGTTGCAGCTGACATTTCTTGCAATGCTTCTATGGCCTTTTCAGCTTTGCTTTCTTGATAAACACCAAGCACTGCATTAATAATAACGACTGCCAAAATAATAATGACATCAACAAACTCTCCTTCCGGCTCCATCGCTGCAAGAACGCCACTCACACCTGCTGCCGCCAGCAAAATAAGAATCATTGGATCCGCTAATTGTTCCATGAATCTACAAAAGATTGATTTTCCTTTCGCTGCTTTCAAACGATTTTTTCCATGTTCCTCTAAGCGTCTCTCCGCTTCCGATCCTGACAGCCCATTTTCTGTCGTTTCCATTTGTTTCAATACTGTTTCTGTGCTTTCACAATAAAATTTCATAGTTTCCTCCTTTTATTCATGGTGCCTATGAAGTCTTTCGTTTGCACAAAAAAAAGACTTCATTACACATTTTATGTAATAAAAGTCTCACTCTTTCATTACGACACGGATGAATACCATCGTACTGACGTAGTCGTAAACGCTGGGGCGCAAGTTACTCCCTTTTATGTTTATACAGTATATATTTTTCTGCAAATTTGTCAAGAACTATTCTACTTTTTTATTTTTTTATAAAAATAGAAGCAGGACACATATGTCCTGCTTCCAATCATTACTAGTTTGTAATTGTTTGTTCTGTTTCTTTATCAAAGATATGTAATTTTGATGCATCAAGAGCAAGTTTGATTGTATCACCTGTTCTAGCTGTTGTTCCTGGTTTAACTCTAGCTGTTAAGTTTCCACCAGCGAAATCGAAGTACAAGTATACTTCTGCACCAAGTAATTCGTATACACGAACTGTAGATTCGATAACTGTTTCTGGATGTGCAGCGATATCTTCTTCATCATCAGAAACGTTTTCTGGACGAATACCAACTACAACAGTCTTTCCATCGTATCCACCTTCAATCAATTTAGCTGCTTTGTCTCCACCAATAGTGATTACAGATTCTCCAAGATCGAGTTCTGCTTTGTCTCCAACGATTTTACATTGTGCATCGAAGAAGTTCATTTGTGGTGATCCGATAAATCCAGCTACGAATAAGTTTGCTGGTGTTTCATATAATGCTTGTGGAGTATCAACTTGTTGAACTACACCTGCATTCATAACTACGATTCTTGTTCCAAGTGTCATAGCTTCTACTTGGTCATGAGTAACGTAGATGATAGTTGTTCCTAATCTTTGATGTAATTTAGAAAGCTCGATACGCATTTGACCTCTCAACTTAGCATCCAAGTTTGATAAAGGTTCATCCATAAGGAATACTTGTGGATTACGTACGATAGCACGTCCCATAGCAACACGTTGTCTTTGTCCACCTGATAACGCTTTTGGTTTACGATCCAACAATGGTTCAAGACCTAAGATTTTAGCTGCTTCTGCAACTGCTTTTTTAATTTCTGCTTTTGGTACTTTTCTTAATTTCAAACCAAATGCCATGTTATCATATACTGTCATATGTGGGTAAAGAGCATAGTTTTGGAATACCATAGCGATATCTCTATCTTTTGGTTCTACAGAGTTGATAACTCTTCCATCAATTGCCAATTCACCTGAGCTGATTTCTTCAAGTCCAGCGATCATACGCAATGTTGTAGTTTTTCCACATCCTGAAGGTCCTACGAAAATGATAAATTCTTTATCATCAACTTCAAGATTAAAATCTTTTACCGCGTGAAATCCGTTTGGATATACTTTGTTAATGTTTTTGAATGATAGTGTTCCCATTCTTTTCACTCCTCCTAATTGATATAAGTTAATCTGTTAGTAGTATACAGAAAATGCGTCTTTTTGTCTAGAAATATGTTGAACTATTTTTACTAGACTTTTATGTGCATGTTGCCGAAAATTTTAAAGAATCTCTTGATATACATCCCTTTTTGAAATCCCTCTGTCTTTTGCAACCTTTTTCATGGCTTCTTTCTTTTCGATTCCTTGGTCCATATAAAGTTTCATGTGCTCTTTTATACTGAGTTCTTCCCACTTTGAAACTTCTTCTTTTCGAAGTTCCTCCCAGCTCTTACCTTCAATTACCAAAACACATTCTCCCTTTGGTTCAGACTCTCGATAATAGTCGATTGCCTCTTGAAGTGTTGTTACAAATGCGGTTTCATGCTTCTTTGTAAGTTCTCTGCAAACAGTAATTCTTCGGTTTCCTAAAGCTTCCTTTAACTCTTCCAATGTACGAACCAATCGGTGCGGTGCTTCGTAAAGAATAATGGTTCTTGTTTCATTTTTTAACTCTTTTAAAACTTCCTGTTTTTCTTTTTTATCCGTAGGAAGAAATGCTTCAAATGCAAATCTTCTTGTCGAAAGTCCTGACAATGTTAACGCCGTTATGCATGCCGCTGCTCCTGGTAGCGAAGTAACCTCGATACCCGATTCATAACACATGCGAACCAACTCTTCTCCTGGATCTGAAATACCTGGAGTTCCCGCATCTGTAATCAAAGCAAGGTTCATACCCTCTTGCAATTTTTCGATTAACTTCTTCCCTTTTTCAAACTTATTATGTTCGTGATAACTTGTCATCGGAGTTTTGATTTCAAAGTGATTTAACAGCTTGATACTATTTCTTGTATCCTCTGCAGCAATCAAATCCACTTCCTGCAAAACTCTTACAACTCGATAGGTTATATCTTCCAAGTTTCCAATTGGCGTTGCACACAAATACAACTTTCCTGCCATAGTTTTCTCCTTTTCTACTTCAAACCATATTCCCCAAGAAGTTCATCACTATAGACGCCTACTTCTTTATAAACAATCAGCGGACGTTCTACTGTCATTCTTGAATTTCCACCACGTGCTCCTTCTATCAAAACCATATTAGGTTCTTTATCAATATAAGGATGCACCATGCGCATACGCTTTGGTTCAATTTTGCATTCCACCATTTTAGACAAAATTTCCGCAAGCCGAAATGGACGATGTATCATATAAAAGCGTCCTCCTGGCCTTAAGATTTTTGCGCTTTCTCGCAAAATATCATCCAATGTACACAAAACCTCATGCCGCGCAATCGCTTTTGTATCCAATGCATTTTCAATCCCATGATGCCCGATCATATATGGTGGATTTGTTGTTATGACATCAAAAGAGGCAGGGCCAAATATTGTGGCTGCCTCTTTGATATCTCCATTTACAATCTCAATTTTTTGTTCCAATCCGTTGTGCAGCACGCTTCTTCTTGCCATATCCGCACTTTCGTCTTGGATTTCTAGACCTACAAACGACTTTCCTTCTGTTTTGGCTGTTAACAAAATGGGAATGATTCCTGTCCCAGTTCCAAGGTCCAACGCCTTTTCACCTTTCTTTACTTTTGCAAAATTAGATAGCAATACTGCATCCATTCCAAAACAAAATTTCCCTGGATGTTGAATAATCTCGTATCCGTTTACTTGTAAGTCATCTAAACGTTCTTCCGGTTTTAGATTCGTTATCATCTAATTTTTCTCCAATGCCGCAAGCTCCTTCATTTGTTCCTTTGAAAGTCTCATATCACTCTTTCTTTTTCTAGGTTTAAATCTCAATTCACTTGCTTTGTATTCGCGAATTTCTTTTTCTTCATTGTCTAAATTTACAACCACTTTCACTAATTGGCGAAGAACACTCACACTTTGAACTTCCCCTTTCAATCCTTCACTGGTTGTAACCACATCTCCGATATCTGGAAGACGACTATTTAATTCCTCATATGTTTCTTCTTCATTCGTCAAGCAACACATCAACCTACCACATACACCTGAAATCTTTGTTGGATTCAAAGATAAGTTTTGTTCTTTCGCCATCTTAATGGAAACTGGTGCGAATTCTGACAAATAGGTATGGCAACAAAGCGCACGACCGCAAATGCCAATTCCCCCTCTTATTTTCGTCTCGTCTCTCACACCAATCTGGCGCAATTCAATTCTTGTGCGAAACACTGCTGCCAAATCTTTTACCAAATCACGAAAATCAATTCTTCCATCAGCAGTAAAATAGAACAATACTTTATTATTATCAAAGGTATATTCTGCACTGATTAATTTCATATCTAACTCATGTTTACGAATTTTCTCTTGGCAAAGACGAAATGCTTCCTGCTCTCTTTCGCGATTCTTCTTTTCGTTTTGTTTATCTTCTTCTGTCGCAACACGAATTACCGATTTTAATGGTTGCATAATCTCTTCATTTGGAACTTCCTTCGGCGCATATACAACACTGCCAAACTCAATCCCTCGTGCAGTTTCTACAATTACCTTGTCCCCTTTTTCAATATGAAGTGTTCCCGGTGAAAAGTAATATACTTTTCCAGCTTGTCGGAACCTCACACCTATTACTTTTGTCATTTCTAGTTCTCCTTTATCGCAAGTAACAACAATTCCATCAACAAATCAAAGTTTACATTTGCCTTGATTCGCTGTTTTGCTCTTTCAATACTGGTAAGAATTGTCTCAATTCCCTCATAAGAACTCTTTGCGGCTTTTTCTTTAATGAACTTAATCTGATCACTAAAAACAAGGCCTTCTACGTCCTTTGTTGCTTTGTAGAGCAATACATCTCGATACCAGATTGTTAAAATGTCCAAATAGTCTGTTACTTCTAATTTATATTTATTGATCTGTTTAATTGCACTTACAATTTCTTGTAGTTCCATCTGATCAATGTATTTCATCAATTGAAGAGCATCTTCCTTAATTTCATTAAAATGCTCCGATTTTGCCAACATTGTTGCTCGGCCAATATTTCCTTGTGCAAAAGCTGCGCATAATTCTGCCTGATAATCTGGAACCTTTAATTCTTCCATCAAGTATTTTTTAACCAATTTATCCTTGATATTGCGAAGTTTCAGCATCACACAACGTGATCTTATGGTAGCCAAAAGATTATCCGCATTCTCTGTTAATAAAAAGATTATCGCATACTCTGGTGGCTCTTCCAAAGTTTTCAACAACGCATTCTGCGCTTGTACTGTCATTAAATCAGCTTCCGGAATAATATAAATTTTATACGGACTACTATATGGTTTAATAAGAATATCTCCGTTTAATTGTTCCCGAATTTCATCTACACTAATTGAGGATGGTTTCTCATGCGTAACCGTAATAATATCCGGTTGATTTCCATTCTTTGTCTGCACACAAGATTTGCAATTCCCACAAGGGTCGTTCTTTCCAGTCTCACATTGTAAAGTCATTGCAAATAAGCGAGACAACAATTTCTTTCCTGAGCCACGTTGACCGTTCACAATATAAGCATGAGAAAGTTTCTTCTGTTCAATCGCATTTTTCATATATTGAATAATATCTTTATGCCCAACTACATCTTTAAATCCGCTCATGTGGCCCTCCTTTTTCTTTATTGCTGAGACTGTTCTTAGTATATCATAATTTTTCTTCGATACATAGCATGATTTCACTTATACATTTTTCCATATCAACATTGGAAAACTTTCGCTCAATCCCTGCTTCTTGTAACTTGTCCGCAGAAAAATCTTCTGCATCTGCCAGGAATCTTCTACACATTTCCTCATATTTTGGTTCCACTTGTCCACGCTCGCGTGCCAATGCTCTCTCTAAACGCAGACCGTCATCTACTTCTATGTAAATTGGAACGATCTTCTCTTCCCCAAAATAACTCTTCAATTTTACGTAAGATTCCAATGTGCCAATCGCAAGCAAATGGGCATCCGAATCAAATTGTCCATCGTCTACTGTAAAATATTTCCAAATACCATGTACTGTATTATATTCACGTAATTCGATTACTTTTCCTTCTTTTTGCAAATTTTCCGCTTCGCAATCATCCACGAAATAATACTCTACGCCATCTGTCTCACCCGCACGAATAGGGCGTGTGGTATAAATCACAATGGTCTTAAATTCCGACAATTGCTCTTTCATTTTTTTATAAATCGTATCTTTTCCAGATGCACTTTTTCCCATTAGATAAAATATCTTACTCATAATCTTTACTCTTTCAAAAAGTATTTGCTCTTTCATTTTAGCAGAACTCAAATTCTTAGGCAAGCAACTTATAGTCTTGTCAATACAAAATACCGAGAAACCCTTTTAGGCTTCTCGGTATCTATTCTTATTTGTCTTTAATTTCTGAATGCCACTCTTGCAGAGATTTTACATTTCCACATCCTGGTTTTCCCATAGAAATCATTCCACTTGCTGTTGCTTTTGCAGCTGCAATTGTTGTGATATATGGAATTTTCTTTTTAATAGCACCCTTTCTTAAATAACTATCATCCGTTGCGCTATCTGCCCCAATCGGAGTGTTAATAATCAAATCAATTTGTCTATTTGTAATCAAGTCTAAAATGTCAGGTCTTCCTTCATTTAACTTATTTACAACTTCTGCTGGAATTCCTGCTTCTGCAAGAACCTTTTGTGTTCCTTTTGTTGCAAGAATCTTGAAGCCAGTTGACACAAAGTCTTTTGCAACGTCAACCACTTCTTCTTTATCCTTATCGCTAACAGATATCAATACCGTTCCTTCTAATGGAAGTTCCGTTTTCGTAGCTTCTTGTGCTTTAAAGAATGCCTCTCCATAATATTTTGACATTCCGAGAACTTCTCCTGTAGAACGCATTTCTGGTCCGAGAACTGGGTCTACTTCTTGGAACATGTTGAATGGGAACACTGCTTCTTTTACGCCATAGTAAGGAATCTCTTTTTCTTTCAAATCTGCGATTGGAGATTTTCTTCCAGTTAATTCAGAAGTCACAATGTCAATTGCAAGCGGAACCATACGGATTCCACACACCTTTGAAACCAATGGCACTGTACGTGATGCACGTGGATTTGCTTCCAATACATATACCTTATCGTTTTCGATTGCATATTGCATGTTCATGAGACCTTTTACTCCCATTTCTTCTGCAATCTTTCTCGTATATTCTTTAATTGTTTTCACGTTGTCTTCCGAAATGTGTCTAGACGGAATAATACATGCTGAGTCACCAGAATGCACACCTGCAAGTTCGATATGTTCCATAACTGCTGGTACGAATGCGCGAGTTCCATCACTAATTGCATCCGCCTCACATTCCAATGCATGATTTAAGAATCTGTCAATCAAGATTGGTCTGTCTGGTGTTACACCAACTGCTGCATTCATATACTTTGTAAGGTTCTCAGGGTCATAAACCACTTCCATTCCACGTCCACCAAGTACGTAAGAAGGACGAACCATTACCGGATAACCGATTTTATCTGCTATTGCAAGTGCTTCCTCTACATTAACAGCCATTCCTGATTCAGGCATTGGAATTTCCAATTTATCCATCATTGCACGGAACAAATCTCTGTCTTCTGCAAGGTCGATCACTGACGGTGCTGTTCCTAAAATCTTCACACCGTTCTTTTCAAGGTCCGCTGCCAAGTTAAGAGGCGTTTGTCCACCGAACTGAGCGATTACACCTACCGGATTCTCTTTCTTATAAATGCTAAGAACATCTTCCAAGGTAAGTGGTTCGAAATACAACTTGTCGGAAGTATCATAATCTGTTGAAACTGTCTCTGGATTACAGTTAACCATGATCGTTTCAAAACCTAACTGCTTCAATGCAAGTGCTGCATGTACACAACAGTAGTCAAATTCGATACCTTGTCCAATTCTGTTTGGTCCACCACCAAGAATCATTACTTTTGGTTTTTCTTCACTGATTGGATTCTTATCTTCTGCATTATATGTTGAATAGTAGTAAGCTTTGTCTTGTGTACCACTTACGTGTACTGGTTCCCAAGCTTCTTCAAGTCCAAGAGCGATTCTCTTTTCTCTAATGTCTTGTTCTGGAATTTCCAAGATTTGGCTCAAATATTTGTCTGCAAAACCATTTTTCTTAGCTGCAATCAAAGCATCGTCAGCTGGCAAAGCTCCCTTATTTGCAAGTAATGCTTCTTCCTCTTCCACTAATTCCTTCATCTGTTCGATGAACCATGCTTTTACCTTTGTAATCTCATGAAGTTCTTCCACAGTTGCACCCTTGCGAAGTGCTTCATACATAAGGAAATGTCTTTCACTTGAAGGTGTAATTAACATCTTAAGCAATTCTTCTTTTGATTTTGAATCAAAATCTTTTGCATGTCCAAGACCATAACGTCCTGTTTCAAGGCTTCGAATGGCTTTTTGGAATGCTTCCTTGTATGTCTTACCGATACTCATAACTTCGCCAACGGCTCTCATCTGAGTACCAAGTTTATCTTCTACGCCTTTGAATTTTTCAAATGCCCAACGTGCAAATTTGATTACTACATAATCTGCATCTGGAACGTATTTGTCCAATGTTCCGTATTTACCACATGGAATGTCTGCCAATGTAAGTCCTGATGCAAGCATTGCTGATACTAAAGCAATCGGGAAACCTGTTGCTTTTGAAGCAAGTGCTGAAGAACGAGAAGTTCTAGGGTTGATCTCAATGATAATATCTCTGTCTGTCTTTGGATCGTGAGCCCATTGTACGTTACATCCACCAATTACCTGAACAGAATCTACTATCTTATATGATTTTTCTTGTAAACGTTTTTGAACTTCTTCTGAAATAGTAAGCATTGGAGCCGAACAGAAAGAGTCTCCTGTGTGAACCCCAAGTGGGTCAATGTTTTCGATGAAACATACTGTAATCATGTTACCTTCTGCGTCACGAACAACTTCTAACTCTAATTCTTCCCATCCTAAGATAGATTCTTCTACTAATACTTGTCCTACCAAACTTGCTTGAAGTCCGCG
>JAZRRJ010000004.1:0-46869 GCA_045650645.1 Faecalimonas sp.
TTCATGGAACAGTAAATATTGATAACTGTCTGTTTACAGGAAACATGGATTGTGCGAAGACTGCAAGTGGTAACAAACATTTGTATGTTGGAGGTATTTTTGGAAAGGCAAACGGAACTTCAACTACAAACTATACAATTACGAATTCGTTGAGTGCAGGAAGTGCAATTAAGGCTACTGTAAACGGTTGCAACAAATATGTAGGAGCAATTGTTGGCCAGGCGCAAGGAAATGAAACTTTCTTAAATGTATATGCAACAAGTGAATGTGCTAGTTTGGCAGTTGGAGAATTAAAAGGTGGCGCTGTACAGCCAACCACACCAGTAAGTGCATCTACACTTTATGGCAACTTAGGCAAGGACAGCACAGCACTTGATTTTACAGCATATTGGATAACAAGAACAGGAAAAGTGCCGGCTCTTAAATATTTTACAGATCGAAGTGCGATTTCAAATGATATGATGTGGTTGTATATGAGTGCGGGAAATGAATTAGATCCATATATGTTGTCAAATGAATCTGAATTCACGAAGTTTGCAGCACTTGTAAATAGCAATGGATACTCTTTTAAAGATAAGACTCTAAAATTGAATAACAACATTACAGTGACAGCTTCTAAATGGCAACCAATAGGAGTTGAGGCTACTCCGTTCCAAGGTACGTTTGATGGAAATGATAAGACAATTAGCGGAATTAAGGTAACTGCAGACTATAAGTATAAAGGATTGTTTGGATGGACTGCAGATGCAACGATTAAGAATTTCACATTATCAAATAGTACGTTTAGTGGAAAAGGAACTGCCATTGCAGCTATTGTAGGAAATGGTGATGGAACATTGTCGAATATTTATTGTGATAGTACCGTTCGCATTGAAACAACAGCGATAACAATCGTTGGCGGTATGGTTGGACGTGTTCAGGATCCTTTACAGAAGAATGATAAAGATCGTATCGCAAACACACTTCTGACTGTAAATAATTGTTGGTTTGACGGAAGCATTAAGCACACGATCAGCGCAAATAGTACGACTATTTCTGGTGGAATTGTAGGATTCTTGATTCATGGAACAGCAAATATTGATAATTGTCTGTTTACAGGAAACATGGATTGTGCGAAGACTGCAAGCGGTAACAAACACTTGTATGTTGGAGGTGTTTTCGGAAAGGCAAATGGAATTTCAACGACAAACTATACGATTAAGAATTCGTTAAGTGCAGGAAGTGAAATAAAGGCGACAGTCAATGGTAGTAACAAATATGTCGGAGCAATTGCTGCCCAGGCACAAGGAAATGAAACATTCTTGAATGTATATGCAACAAGTGAATGTGCTAGTTTGGCGGTTGGAGAATTGACTGGTGGCGCTGTACAGCCTACCACACCAGTAAGTGCGTCTACGCTTTATGGCAACTTAGGCAAGGACAATACAGAACTTGATTTTACAACATATTGGATAACAAGAACTGGAAAAGTACCGGCGCTTAAATCTTTTGTGAAAGAATAGTATCAATAACGACAAAACAGTGTGGCTCGATGATGAGTCACACTGTTTTTCTTTTATCTTAAATCAATTTTGGGAGATGTACTATATTCTTTTTGATAAGCTCGATAGAAAGAAGAGTAATCGCGAAAACCGGATATCGTTGCAATATCGGTGAGTGAAATCCCTTGTGTTTTTAATTCACGCGCATGTGCAAGTCGTTTTTTTTGTAAATAATCATGTACTGTAAGTCCGGTATATTTTTTAAATACTCTGCATAAGTGATACTTTGAAATAAAGAATTTGTCTTGCAACATATCTAGAGTGATCTCTTCCGTGTAATGCTCATTAAGATAAGTTATGAGTGGTTGAAGAGAGCTATGTAAGTAGTCGCTTGTTCTATGTAAGGATAAACGACTGATGATATGTACGATTTCTATTATAATTGCATTTGTTACAGGAATGTCGTATCTATTTTGGTAATTGTTTGAATATTTTTTATATCTCACAAAAGCATCATAAAGGCCAGATGAACGAACCATATTACCGGGAATTTTGTGTCCGGAAAACGTAGAAATATGCGCAAAATGTTCTTCGTAGATTTGACAATTATTCTTGATAAAAAAATCAGAAGAAAGCTGAAGCGTAATTCGGTGGTATGGAGAAGAACTATTGTGAAACACTTGATGGAATTCCCCTTTACCAATAATTACGACATCATATGGCTCTAAATTGTAAGAAACACCTTCCACAATCATTTTTGTATCTCCTTTAAAAAAGAGATAAAGTTCATAGTATTCATGAGTATGAAGTTGAAAATGTATGTGTGAATTATTTGGTTCTTCCGTATATTTATCAGCTAAACTATACAGCCCTTTCATACTTTGTGATTTCCTTTCTTTTATCTTAATTATATGATTGCATTCTAACACGTTACAGCAAAAAATGCAATTTATAGTGCCAAAAATCAATTAAAACATTGTATTACTTTTGATTTTAATTGATGAAAGGCAAGAAATGCAAACTTGTGAGCAATAATTGGGCAGTAAATAAAAAGCACTTGTGATAACATAAACATATATGGCATCAGTCATAAAAATAAGGAGGCAGAACTTATGAAAACAAAAAGATTGATTAGTATGTTGTTAGTTCTTGTAATGATGTTAGGACTTATAACAGGTTGTGGAAAAGATGTAGAAGATTTACCAGAAGGAACGGTTAAATTGACAGTGGGTATTCCACAAAGAGCGACTGTAACAGATTATGATAATAATGCATTCACGAAATATTTGGAAGAAACAGCGAATGTTGAGATTGAATTCACCTATTTTTCTAGCGACGAAGGTGAATATAAAAAACAATTGGCATTGATGTGTGGAGCAAATGAAACATTGCCAGATGTTATTCTTGGATTCAGCCTTACCCATTACCTTGTAAACCAATATGGAGAAGATGGATATTTCATTGATTTAACAGATTACATTGAAGAGTATGCTCCAAACTACAAAAAAATGTTAAATGAATTAGATGAAGAGACGAGAGAATATGTTACTGTAAAAGGTAAAAATACAAAAGATAGTGCTTACTATGGTATGCCACGTGTGACTTGTGCTGCAGTTGATAATTTGCAGAGTATGACATATATCAATCAAAATTGGTTAACAAAACTTGGTCTTCCTATTCCTAAAACAATAGAAGAACTTAAGAGTACATTGCAGGCATTTAAGACTCAAGATCCAAATGGTAATGGAGTTTCAGATGAGATTCCTATGATTGGTAGAGGCGGTATTATCAATTACCTTATTAATGGATATGTTTTATATGACCAAAACAATTTCAATGTAACAGATGGCAAAGTATGGGATCCAGTTCAGACAGATGAATTTAGACAGGCTTTAATTACTGCAAATCAATTAGTGAAAGCTGGGTTATATGATAAAATGAGCTTTTCAATTTCGTCTACTTCAGAATATAAGACGTTGATTAGCCCGACAGATGGTCCATCCAAAGTAGGTATTTTTGTAGGACATCACGAAACAATGACAAATGCAAATACAAATGCATTGGATGAATTCGTAGCACTTCCTTCACTTAGCGATGAGACAGGAAAAGGTGGATATACAATGATTACACCACCGGGAGTTACATGGGCAGCTTATATTACAAAAGATTGTGAATATCCTGCAGCGGCAATGAAGTTCTTAGACACATGGTATATGGATGAAACCATGACACGTCAACGTCATGGTGAAAAAGATGTAGACTGGATATACGAAGAGAGCAATAATGCATATGGAACAAAATCTTATGCAAAGGCTGTTAATTCGGAAGCATTCTTTAGTGGGAACAGTACATGGTGTTTGAATGTACTTGGTATCATGACTCACTGGAATTATTTACTTACTGAAACAAAAGGTGAGGGACGTATTGCACAGGCGAGCCGTCTCCAATCAGAACAATGGGAAATTTATCAAAATGCTAAGAGACCGAAAGAAGAAGCAGTTAACTTAATATATACAACAGAAGAGTATGAAGTTAGAGAAGACAAGGCTTCTACTGTGAATTCGTTTATTACGACAGAGACAAACAATTTTGTTTCAGGAGAAAAAAATCCTGCAAACGATGCAGAATGGAAAGAATTCCTGTCAACACTCAAACAAATTGGTCGCGAGGAACTCATGGATATTTGTCAAAGTGCTTATAGCAGACAATAAAAATAATATATTTATCATTTAGAAGGTCACGTATAGTGGCCTTCATTAATATGTGGGTATTTATGTGTAATATTGCGGAAAGTAACTAATGGAGGTTCGTTAAAATGTATATTTTGGGCGACAAACACATGTCAACGACAGCACATTATGGATCAGGTACTTATGTTACCAACATAGAAAATACAACAAAGGCAGAGTACGAGGCATATTTAAAGCAGTTTGAAGAGCGAGGTTTTGTGAAATACGCGGATAACGGAGAGGGACTTGATTATGCGGTTTTTTGTAGTACTTATATTAAAGATAACTTTGTTATAACTATTTCGCATTACACTAGAGAGAATAAGACAAATATCAGTTTTTATCAGGATTTTCCAGTGTCAGAGCATTTGATTTATAAGGATTCTTACGTAGAAGGTAATATAGAGAATGCCAAAACAAAGCTCCATATGATGGAGCTTCGCAGACTTGGAAATAGTTTTGTCTTTCAATTAAAGAATGGGCACTTTCTTATTAGTGATGGTGGTATGCAGTATGATTTGGTCTATCTCTTGGATTATTTGGAAAGTCTGACACCGGAAGGAGAGAAACCGGTGATTGAGGCGTGGGTTATCACTCATGCGCATGCAGATCATTGCGGAGCAATAAATGCGTTTGTTGATATTCCGCAACATTTGGGTAGAGTCTGTGTGGAAGGAGTATACTTCAGTGAGCCAAGCCAGCGAGTTACAGATAAGTGTGGTGGCAGTATTCAGATAGGAAAAATGAAGCAGGCGATAAGACTTCTGAAGACATCGCAAGGGAAACAGACTCCAACATATCGGCCTCAGACAGGGCAGAGATATTATTTCAATGATATTACAATGGATATTCTGCTTACACAAGAACAGGTCCCGTTTGAAAAGTATAAAAGTGATTTGAACACAAGTTCAACCGTATGTATGTTTACAATTGAAGGACAGAAATGTTTCTTTTCCGGAGACATTCATAAAGAGGGATTAGATTTTATTAGGACAAACTATAGTCAAGAATATTTGACGTTAGATATATTTACTTTGAATCATCATGGATTTAATACAAGTGTCTCTTTTACTGATTATATAACCGTTAAGACGTTACTGCTGACACTACAAAACCAGTTGCCGGTTCGCAAGATTCGTCAGACGAAATATTTTATCTCTAAGGTAGAAGAAGCATTGAACTGGGGAGACGGAACAAAGATACTAACATTTCCTTATGAGGTAGGTTCTTACAAAACGCTACCTTGCAATGAGTGGATTTACCATAAAGATGAAGAGAGAATCTTGCAGATGAATCTCTATACGTTTCCGAAAAGTACACTTGAAGGTTTTATTTTCAATGCAGATCAGGCTATATTTGATGAGAATGAATTGAAACCAGGCGTAAAAGATGTTCTTACATATTTGAAAGAAAATAATGTACATATGTCTGCCTATAGCGTGAACAGCACGAAAATGTTGACAAGTGACTTGGAGAAAGCAGGCATTCGTGATTGTTTTGAGTTGATTATGGGTGGTGATATCTTAGATCCTGCCGAACCACACACAGATGCCACAAGAAAATCAGAAGAATGCTTTCAACTAGATCATGTTCATAAATATGTTGTTATATGTACTAGTGAAGCGGTTGTAGATGCTGCTGTTCAGGAAGGACTCCGCACAATCCTTGTAACGGAGGGAAAACAAATTGATTCAAAACTAGAGGAAAAATGCTGGAAGACAGTTGAAAAAATTGACATTAATTTCCTATTGGAATATTATTAAATATAGCATAGAGACTTGAACAATATAGCTCAAAAGGAGAAAAATAACATGATACATATACGAGTTGGTGTGATTGGTATTGGTAACATTGGAACGATGCATGCAACTAATATTTATCAAAATAAAATACAGGGAATGAAATTAACCGCCGTTTGTGATGTGAAACAATCACAATTGGATTTTTGTCAGAATACATTTTCAGATGTTACTTGTTATACAGATTATCATTCGCTTATTCATAGCGGGGAAGTAGATGCTGTTGTGATTTCTGTACCACATCGTTCGCATGCTAAGATTGCAATAGAAGCATTGCAAGCAGGTCTACATGTAATGTTAGAAAAACCGATTGATGTCACAGTAAAAGAAGCCAGAAAATTAATTGAGGTTTCGAAACATGTGGATAAGAAATTTGCAATTATGCTAAATCAGCGTACAAACAAACTGTTTCAGAAAGCGCATGAAATCGTACAAGGTGGATATTTAGGCGAATTGAAGCGTTCTGTTTGGATTGTTACGAATTGGTATCGTACACAATATTATTATGATTCTGGTGATTGGCGTGCTACATGGAGTGGAGAAGGTGGAGGCGTTTTAATTAACCAAGCGCCGCATAATCTAGATTTATGGCAATGGATTTGTGGAATGCCAGAATCAGTTCGAGCATTCTGTAATGTCGCAAAATACCATAACATAGAAGTGGAAGATGAAGCAACAATATATGCCAAATATAAAAATGGTGCAACTGGAATCTTTATTACTACAACAGGTGAATACCCTGGAACAAATCGATTGGAAATAGCTGGTGATAAAGGGAAGTTGGTTTTAGAAAATGGTATGTTAAAGTGGTGGAAATTATCAGAATCTGAGCGAGAATTCTGTTATTCATTAGAAGTCAATTTTCCTAAGATTCCATTGGAATATGAGGAATTTTCAGTAAAAGAAAAAGAATCCGGACATGTTGGTATTTTACAGAATTTTGCAAATGCAATTTTATTTGATGAGCAGCTGATTTCGCCAGGAAAAGATGGAATTTGCGAACTCGCCATTTCAAATGCTGCATATATGTCTGAGTGGACTGGAAATGCTGAGATTACGTTACCTTTTGATGAAGAAGCTTTTGAACATATGCTCAATGACTGTTGTACATGTAGTAAACGAATAAAAAATAATATAAATAAAGTTCAAAGTGAAGAAAATAACCAGGCCAGATGGCAAGTGCGATGGTAAACGAGGAGGAAGATACGATGAATTATTGGAAACAAAGTAAAGACAATATTTGGGTTGCTGCACACAGAGGTTGGTGCTCAAAATATCCGGAAAACACAATGGAGGCCATTAAAGCTGCAGTTGAAGTCGGAGTTGACCAAATTGAGACAGACATTCGTGTGACCAAGGACGGAGAATTGGTTTTGTTTCATGATCCAACGGTAGATAGAACAACCAATGGCACAGGAAAGGTGATTGATTATACTTTAGAGGAACTTCGTGCGTTAGATGCAGGTATACATAAAGGGGAAGAATTCAAGGGATATAAGGTTCCGACATTTATCGAATTTATGGATTATATGAAGACACTTCCAGAGATTACAATTGATATCGAGTTGAAAGAATATCCGATTGATGGACATGACGCCATTGCTTATGAAGTGTGTGATCGAGTTCTTAAAATAGTGGATGAGTATGGTTTCACAGACAGAATTGTTATTAACAGTTTTAGCAACAAATTGAACGAATACATCCATGAGAAATATGGAGACAAATATAGACAACACGTATTCTATCCAATGCACAAGTTAAAAGGAGAACCTGCAATTGACCCATATTCATATGCATACTGCTGTTGTGTGCTTGGGGATAAAGTGATAGGGACGGTCATCTCTGAGCAAGCTGCCTGTGATTATTTGACAAAACGTGGAGTAGAACCATGGGGCGGTGCTGGAATAAAAGATGAAGCGACCGTTGATCTTGCAATCGAGAGAGGTGTGACACTCATCACATGTAACAATCCAGATGTTGTACTTGACCTTTTACGCAAAAAAGGAAAACGTACTGACCTTGACAAATAAATTAAGAGACATTTTGATAAATGTAATAAATGAAAAAAGCCTCCCATATAATAGCATATGGGAGGCTTGTCTTATGTTGCAAAAAATCAAAAAATATATAGCAGTACTTTTGATTATTGTTTTGCTGCCGTACATAGTTACCATTTTTCTTAATGGAAAGCATGTGGAAAAACAGCAAAAAAAAGATGGAAAAGAAGAACTTTTAAAACAACATTGTATCGGAATATTAGCGCGAGAAGTTTCAACTGAATATGAAGAGGAAATGTTGAAAGTACAAGCGTTGTTAGTAAGGACGACCGTCTATCAACAGATTGAAGAACAGGGTGAGAAAGTTTTAGCGCAAAAAGATTTTGGAAATATACAAGATATAGATTCGTTTTGGTATAAAAAGTTAGAAAAAATATGGGATGAGACAGAAGGAGAAGTAATCTTGTATGAAGGAAAGTTGGCGCTTGTTCCATTTCACCAAGTGAGCAATGGGAAAACACGTAACGGCAAAGAGGTGCTTCAAAGTGACGAATATCCCTATTTGCAAATAAAAGAATGCCCAAAAGACGTTGAGGCAGACAGACAAATGGAAAGTAAGTTCATCGATGTCAAACAGGCAAAAGTGATGGAGTATGATTCTGCCGGATATGTACTTTCTGTGAAGATTGGAGAAGAAACGTGTAACGGGGAAGCGTTTCGTGACACCTATGCGTTGGCATCCAGCTGTTTTGAATTACAAGAGTTCCAAGATAACACAAGAGTCATTACAAAAGGCGTCGGACACGGGTTGGGACTCAGCCAATACACTGCAAACGAGATGGCAAAAGAAGGGAAAAAATACAAAGAAATTTTACAATATTTTTTTGAAGGAACAAAAGTCCAAGTGGTCGCAGAAATTTTGTGGAAGATAGAATAAGGAAATTACTTTCTGGCAAAAATAATGCCAGAGGTGATAATTATGAAAAAAGATAAAAGTTTAATCGTTGGACTTGTTCTCTGCTTTGTTGCAGTCATTGCACTTGCGGGCCTTGTTACGTTTCGTAAATCAGAAAAGCAACCAGATAACAAGTTGGTACAGACAGAAGAGAAAGAGGAAGAGGAGGAAGAACCAACCGAAGTGACACAAGGAGATGATGTACAGTCAGAGATTATAACACCATCCCCTTCCATCAATCAAATTCAAGAACAGACAGCGAAGTTTTCCTTTTCGGAAACAGAAGTGTTGCTGTGGCCAATTGATGGGAATGTGTTAATGAATTATAGCATGGATCAAACAATCTATTTTGCAACTTTAGACCAATATAAATATAATCCAGCAGTGATTATTCAAGGAATAGAAGGACAAGACGTGTTGGCGGCGCAAGATGGAGAAGTTATTAAAATAGAAACGAGTATAGAAACAGGAACTACGGTTACCATAAACATGGGAAATGGATATGATGCAATTTATGGACAGTTAAGTGATATAAGAGTATCAGAAGGTGATGTTGTTTTACAAGGGGACTCGATCGGAATCCTAGCAAAACCCACAAGATATTATAGCGTAGAGGGTTGCAATTTGTATTTTCAATTATTGAAAAATGGAACCCCTATCAATCCATTGGATTATTTGGAGGAGTAACAGAGAGTGCACTTCAAAGAAGATGGATGTGATTAATTTCTTGACGGCAGAAAGAAATATTAGTGAACAAATGGAATTTATCGGAGAACAATAAGAAAGAGTCGTGCTTTAAAAACACGACTCTTTTTTATGGAAATAATAAATACATGACTACAAAGTGACAAGAACTTCCACCCATTACAAAGAGGTGAAAAATCTCGTGAGAACCAAAGTGTTTACACTTTTTGTTGAAAGCTGAAAGTTTGAATGCATAAAGAATTCCACCTAGGGTATATGTGATTCCTCCACTCAAAAGCCACCAAAAGGCAGCAGAAGGTAAGGCTGAGTAAATTTTTGAAAAAGCTAAAACGCAGGTCCACCCCATTGCAATATAAAGAATGGAAGAAATCCATTTTGGACAATTCACCCAAAAGACCTTTATAAGAATCCCTAAGATTGCAAATCCCCAAACAATGGAAAGTAATGAAATACCGATTTTGCCCTTCACAGAAATCAGACAAATCGGAGTGTATGTTCCTGCAATTAGTACGGAAATCATGATATGGTCGAATTTCTTTAATCGTTGATTTCCCTTTTCTGAAATATTCAATGAATGATAGAGGGTGCTAGCAGCATATAATAAAATTATGCTGACGAAGAAAACGGATATAGAAATTATATAAATCGGGTTTGATTGTTGCGCAGCCTTTATCAACAAAGGGATTCCTGAAATAACAGATAAAACCACGCCTATGAAATGGGTGATTGCACTTCCCGGTTCTTTTAAATAAAAATTTTTCATAGATAGACACTCCTATTCTTGAAATCACAACATGTAGTTTTGATAACTACATACAAAGTATATACATATTACAACACTCTGTAAACAAAATCAATAGAAAAACTGGACTGTTTTAAAAATACACAACTGGTACTTTCTAATAGGCCAGTTGTGTGGTAGTCTGTTTGAGTAAATAGAGGAGGTAGTAAAAATGGAAAAAAGAAATGAGAATTTAATTAAATTGGTTGAGACCGCATTAGTGGCAGCTCTTTGTTATGCGGCTTTTACGTTTTTGCAAATTAAGATTCCAATGCCAGGGGGCGATGCGACATCTTTACATATAGGAAATGCAGTTTGTGTATTAGGAGCGTTGTTGCTCGGTGGTTGGCGAGGTGGCCTTGCAGGAGCGATAGGTATGTCTATTGCAGATATTATGGATCCAGTATATATTACTGTTGCTCCGAAGACGTTTGTTTTAAAGCTTTGTATTGGCCTTATTGTAGGTCTTGTAGCACATAAAATTGCAAAAATTCAAAACAAGACAGATAAAATCTATGTATTTTGGTGGAGTTTGATTGCAACAATCTGCGGACTGGGATTTAATGTAATTGCTGATCCGCTGGTAGGTTATTTCTATAAGCAGTGGGTACTTGGGCAACCTCAAGAGATGGCTTCCGTTCTTGCAAAGTGGAGTACAGCAACTACTTTTGTGAATGCGGTAGTATCTACAATATTAGTGGCAATTGTTTATAATGCTTTAAGACCTGTTTTAATAAAAAGTAAAATTTTAAAAATCAAATAAAAAAAGAACCGTCGTAATGACGGTTCTTTCTATTTGTCTTAGTAGTTTTCAGCTCTTCTTTCAAAGTATGCTTTTGGATGTGCACATGTTGGGCACAATTCTGGAGCTTCATTTCCAAGGTGAACATGACCACAGTTGCGACATTTCCAACCAAGTGGTGATTCTCCTTTAAACGTATTTCCTTCTTGAAGATGTTTCAAGATTTTGTTGTAACGTTCTTCGTGAGTTTTTTCTACGCCTGCTACAAAACGGAATTTTTCAGCTAAATCATGGAAACCTTCTTCGTCAGCTTCATCAGCCATACGAGCGTACATATTGGTCCATTCATCGTTTTCTCCTTCAGCAGCCCAAGTTAAATTTTGAGCAGTATCGCCAAGTCCGTGGAATTCTTTAAACCACATTTTTGCGTGTTCTTTTTCTTGGTCAGCTGTTTCTTGGAAAATTGCTGCAATTTGTTCGAATCCAGCTTTTTTTGCAACTGAGGCAAAATAAGTGTATTTGTTGCGAGCCATAGACTCTCCTGCAAAAGCTTCCATTAAATTTTTCTCTGTTTTTGTTCCTGCATATTTAGACATTGTTTTTTCCTCCGATTGTACATTTTTACATTTCTTCAAAGACATCTTTTCCTAATCCGCAAATCGGACAAAGGAAATCTTCTGGGACATCTTCCCAAGTAGTGCCAGGTGCAATTCCGTTATCCGGATCTCCGACAACTGGATCGTATTCGTATCCACATGGACAAACATATTTCATTGTTTTCGACATCCTTTCATATAAATTCTAATCCCAAGCTTCTTGTTTTACGTTTATAATTTCTCCGGTTGCAGCATTGATGTCATAAGAATATTCTTGGGAACCTGTTGAGAAATCAACTTCCCAAATCGTTACGCGGTATTCTTTATCAAGTTCTGTTTCTAAATCATAAACGGCATCTTCAGTGAATCCGGCATTGGTTAGTGCGATTTCAATTGCCTGTTCTCGAGAAAGGAGAGTATCTTGTGAGAGGTTTTCTTCCTTCGACTTCGCAATTGATACTTCTTTTTTTGTGCTTTTTTGTTGCTTTTCACTGTCTTTTTTAGGCGGTTTATTGGTACAGGCTGAAAGTGCTAATAACAAAAGCACAGATAATGAAATTATAGTTAACTTCTTCATAGTGTTTCCTCCTGAATCAATATTTTATTTATTGTTAGAATAATTACTGCTCTTTTACTATCTTATTTAAAATATCTCTTTAAAAGACCTTCAAATGCTTTTCCGTGACGAGCTTCGTCTCTAGCCATTTCATGAACTGTATCATGGATAGCGTCAAGTCCTTGTTCTTTCGCACGTTTTGCAAGATCAAATTTACCAGCTGTAGCTCCGTTTTCAGCATCTACTCTCATTTCAAGATTTTTCTTTGTGCTGTCTGTTACAACTTCACCTAACAATTCAGCAAATTTTGCTGCATGTTCAGCTTCTTCCCAAGCAGCTTTTTCCCAGTAAAGTCCGATTTCAGGATAACCTTCTCTATGAGCTACTCTAGCCATTGCAAGATACATACCTACTTCTGAGCACTCGCCTTCGAAGTTTGCTCTAAGATCCATAATGATATCTTCGCTTACACCTTGTGCAACACCTACAACGTGTTCTGCTGCCCAAGATCTTTCTCCACCTTGTTCTTTAAATTTAATAGAAGGTACGTTACATACTGGGCACTTCTCTGGTGCTGCATCTCCTTCATGAACATATCCACATACTGTACAAACAAATTTTTTCATAATAAATTCTCCTTTTCATATATAATTTTTAATTTCTTTTTGCAACTAAATCAGTAATAGTTACTAATATTAATTTAGCATAATCTTTTCTTATTGTCAATTACTTTTTGAACAATTTTCGCAAATTCCATAAAACATCATGGAGTGACTTTCAATAATTCCGTTAAAGTTTTTTCCGGCAGCTTCATTGATACAATCTAATTCTTCGAGATCAAGATCAATTACTTCTCCACACTTGTTGCAACAAAAGTGGTAGTGAGGAGCAGTCCGTCCGTCGAAATGTACGCCTCCATTTGGAGCGGTAATCTTAATGGCCTCTCCTAAGTCAGCCAAAAGATTTAAATTGCGATATACGGTTCCAAGACTAATATTAGGAAATTCTTGCCTCACATTCATATAAACCATATCCGCAGTAGGATGATTGCAAGAACTGTTTAGCAATTCTTTAATAGATTCGCGCTGCCTACTATATTTTAATGTAGCCAAGTGAAACCTCCTTTCAAACAATAATGATAATAGTTACTATAATTATAATATAAACAAGTAAGGCGCATCTGTCAACAAAAAAATAAAAATGTAATAAGTTTGTTAAAATATTACGAAAATGTTACAAAAAGTATTGACATGGAAACAGAGGATTGCTATAATGACAACCGTGTCACGCGTAACATTTGCGTAACATTTTAAGAAAAGAAGTATTTCGGAGGGGTTTATGAATTTAAAATTCATAAAAAAAGGAGTTATTGTAACTTCATTAGTAGTGGCAATTGTTGCACCAGGGGAAAATATTATAGCAAGCAAAAATGCCAGTACAGTTGTAATGGCTAAAGAGAAAAAAGTAGAGATCGATATAAATAGCTTAATTAATACAGCAGCCGGATTTCAAGAACAAGAAAGAAATAGAAAAGAAGTCACAGTGTTAAGCAACAAGGAGATCAAGTTTAATAAGAAGCTTCTTAACAAAATCTTTGTAGCGACAGAAAATGGATCTGCAATCGTTTATTCTGAGCCAAAGGAAGAAAGTGATTGGATAGGGAAAGTATTTCAAGATACAGCAGTGACGGTTGTTAAAAAAGATAAAGAGTGGACTTTGCTTGAGTCAGGAAACGTAAAGGGTTATGTAAAAACAGAGCAGTTGCTAGTTGGAAGTGCAGCGACAGAGCATGCGAAAAACATTTTGACAACTGTTTATGCAGGTCAAGAAATATTCTCTTTAAATAAAGAAGAAATTGAAGCGGCTTTTTCTTGCGGTGAAACAAAAGAAGAAGAAATTGTACGAATTGCAAAAGAACAAGAAGAACAACGCATTGCAGCAGAAGCGGCACGCCAAGAAAAAAGAGCAGCTGTAGTAGCATATGCAAAACAGTTTATCGGAAATCCATATGTATATGGAGGAACGAGTCTTACTAGAGGAACAGACTGTTCTGGTTTTGTAAGAGGTGTGTACAGACATTTTGGAGTATCACTTCCAAGAACATCGTCAGCGATGAGAAGCGTAGGTTACAAGGTAAGCGCACGTGATATGCAACCAGGAGATATCGTGTGCTATAGTGGACACGTAGGTATCTATGCAGGAAATGGAAAAATTGTAAATGCAATTAATGAACAAAAAGGAATTGGCATGACAAGTGTTTATTACAAGCCGATTATTACAGTTCGAAGAATTTTTTAACTATACAAAAAGGATAAAATAAAGCAAATCTAAATCAACACAAAAATCGATGGTTTCTGTGTTGATTTTTTGTTTATCAAATTGTTCAACATATATTTATGTAGATGAAAAAAGGTCTTGTGTTAAATATATCAATGCAAATAAATTTGATGAAAATATTCGATTTGTACAATTTGTACAAATATCTGTTTTTTTGTAGAAAATTGAAAGAAAGTAGAAAAATACTTTTCCCCATGAAAAAAGTGGAAAAACGCGATAAACTCGAGTTTTACACAAAGTTATCCACATTATCCACATAAAAACAGTTAAAAACTGTGGAATACTTTTGTAAAAAAAAGAACATACGTTTTGTGAATAAATAATGAAAATCACTTTTTGTCGAAAAAAAATTATAAAAAGATTGACTTTTGAATAGTCAAAATATAGAAAAAAATACAAAAAATATGTCTGAAAATTCAAAACACTTTTAAAACTTATGAAAATATTGTATAGTATCAATAGAGATTCAAAAGAAAGGTGGAAAACGGTATGAAAAACAAAAAAAGTACAAAAGTAATAAAGATTATTTTGATTGCTGTCGTACTCGTCTTGGTGATTATCGGGAGTACGATGTTTATAGAATATGGAAGTAATGGAAAAGGAAACGGAGAAACCATTACGATAGAAATAGAACAGGGAGAAGGAATCTGGGATATTGCAACGAAACTGAAAAAAGAAGGGTTAATCACATATAAGCTCGTCTTTTGTTTGAAGGCAAAGAACATGGATGCTTCTTCAAAATTGCGTTATGGCAAATTTGTTCTTCAAAAAGGGTCTGGTTTGGAAACAATCATTGAAGATTTAATCAGTGGTGGTGCACAAAAAGAACAAGTTATGTTTACCATTCCAGAAGGATATACGATTGAATTAATTGCCGAAAAATTGGAAAAAGAGAATATTTGTACAAAAGAGGAATTTTTACAGGCAGTAGAAAAAGACTATGATTATTGGTTCTTAGAATCTATCCCGAAAAATGCAGAAGTAAATTATCGTTTACAAGGATTTTTGTATCCGGAAACTTATGCAATTAGTGAAGATATGAATGCGGAAGCCATTGTGAAAGTGATGCTGGATGAGTTTGACAAACGATTCACGGAAGACATGCGTGAAAAAGCAGAGAAACTTGACAAAACAGTTTACGAAGTTGTTATCGAAGCATCTATTATTGAAAGAGAGACGATGAAGAATTCTGAAAAGATTACGGTTGCAGGCGTAATCAAGAATCGTCTTGAGAAAGGTATGAGATTGGAAATGTGTCCAACGGCGCTTTATCCAATAACAAACGGTATCTACGACAAAACGACGGTAACATACGAAGACACAAAAGTTGATTCACCGTACAATACGTATCGAAATAAAGGACTTCCGGTAGGACCGATTTCTTGCCCAGATGTTTCTTCTATGGAAGCTGCGTTAAATCCAGAAGAACATGATTACCTTTATTATCACACGGACCCAAATAAAAAGGATGGAAGTCATATATTTACAAAAACTTACCAGGAACATAAAGAAACACAGTAAGAGAAAAGATTGATTATTTGTAAAAACCGTATTATAATGAAGAAACGAAAACAACAAGGAGGAGTAGAAATGGTAACAAAAGAAATGACAATTGGTCAACTTCTTATGGAACACCCAACTGTAGCACCAGTATTGATGGAAGTTGGGATGCATTGTCTTGGATGTCCATCAGCACAAGCAGAATCTATAGGAGATGCTGCAATGGTACACGGAATGGACGCAGATGCATTAGTAGAAAAAATCAATGCATTTTTGAATGCATAGTTCCCAGAGGATAGAATATAAAAGGGATTTCGTTTATACGAAATCCCTTTTTTAATGTTTTAAATTGTACTTAATTGTTGTAATGCATTTACAGGAACAATCACTTCGCAATGTTCTTCCAAATATGCCAAAACAGAAGAAGGCGCTTTTTCTAAGCACCCATACTCTGAGAGCATGTTACAGATTTTATGGAATTCTGTAGAAGAGTGTTCCGATTGTGTCAATGCTAACACATAAATATCGTTTGCTGTATCTTTATATAAAGTATTAGCTCCGTTGTAAATATCTTTCAATAATCGACTGGCCAAGATGACAGAGTCTAAGGTTGAAAATGAGAAAAGGCGAATTCTTGGAAGAGATTCTGGTTTTTCTGATTCTACAAATTGTTTTGCAGACTCGACAACGGCATCTTTTACCTTGTTTATTAAGTCAAGAATTTCATCGGCCCCTTCTAATTTGTCAAAATCCAAGCTTTTCTTGTGTTCCATATTTGTAAATGAGCTACCGAATTTTGAAAATTTATGATCAAGTTCTTCAGGATCGTCCACTTTGGTAATGATGAGTACGATGGAGTCGGAAGATGCCGGGACGGCTTCGATCATAAGAGGTGTATCTTCGGCGTCGAATCCAAACTGAGAAGAAGCTTGTTGCATCATATCGTGAAAAAGAGATTTTGCTTTTTCTGTTCCACAAACTAATTCACTGAGCTTGAGTTCACGATCTGCCAAATCAGCACGTGTCAAAGTACAGCGGATTTGATTGTCATTCAGTTTTTCGATCTTCATATTCATCACTTCCTATCTTATATATTATATCTATTTATTTGTATTAGTATAAACAAAAACAAAAAATATGTAAAGAAAATTTCTATAAAGTATGCTTGCAGTTTGTGGAAACAGATGTGGATAGCATGTGGAAAATTTTAAAAGATATCAATTTTATAGGAGACATATGAAAGTAGAAAAGTATAAAGCATTGTATGCAGAATTAGAAAAGTATGAAAATGCAGGTGTGTGTATGAAGTTGAATGATTTTCCTGCAAGTCCTATGCAGATAGTGACTGCGCATATGGTGAGCGAAGATTCATCTTACATGAGAGATTATGTATGGGATGAAAAAGGACGCGTTCAGGAATTGACATTTCACAATATTCTTGAAAGTTAATTTTGTGAGAGACCCCTCTATGAATAGATGAAAAAATTGTCGAAATAGTTAATGACGGGCACCGAAAATATGTTATAATGGTTCATGTAGGAGGTGTGGTATGGAACAAAGAATCAGACCAACAACACAAAGAGAAAGAAATAATAGAAGAGCTCATCTAAAAAAGCGTAGACAGAAAGACCTAATGATCAAGACTGCTGCTTTTATCGGGATAATAGTAAGTATCGTTGTAGGTGCGATTTGCATTAAGAAATTTAGCTCCTCAAAAGAACGAGCGGATTTGGATAAATATTATGGGATAAAAACAGAGAATCAGCTTGCTGTTATTGTTGATAATGAGGTGGTTGGTGCAAAAGGTGTTTTGATAGAGGATGTTCCTTATGTGGAATATTCGGTTGTTCGCGACTTTTTAAATGAAAGATTTTATGTGGATATGAAGGAAAACCTTTTGTTATACACGTTGCCAAATGGAACCATTAATGCGCATGTAGGAAGTAAAGAATATACACTTCAAAAAGAAACGAAGCATAAAGATTACGCAATTCTAAAAATGGATGGTGATACTGCGTACATAGCACTGGATTTTGTGCAAGAATACACAAACATTGATTTTTCGTTATATGATGAGCCGAATCGAGTGATGATTGTAAGCGAATGGGGAAAAACTAACGTAGCAACGGTAAGAAGAAATACACAGGTTAGAACGAGTGATGATAGAAAGAGCGATATTTTAACAGATGTATCAAAAAAGAGTATTGTTACAATCATTGAGACAAAAGACAGTTGGAAAAAAGTTCGTACAGAAGATGGAGTTGTTGGATATATAAAATCAAGTGCTCTGAAAAAAGAAGAAGAGCAAACAATTTCCAGAAAGTTTGAAGAACAAGTTTATCCGAATATCTCGAAAAATTACACCATCAATATGGCTTGGCACGTGGTAACAAACAGCACAGCCAATAATGCAGTTTTAGAAACAATTGCCAATACAAAGGGATTAACGACGATTTCACCAACTTGGTTTACTGTAAAAGATACGAAGGGTAATATTCGTTCGTTGGCAAGTTCACAATATGTAAATTATGCGCATCAGTCAGATATTGAAGTATGGGCAGCGGTAAAAGATTTTGACGGAGGAATTAATTCGAGGGAAGAAACTTTGGAATTGCTCAGTCGTACTACAAGTAGAGAAAAATTGGTTAGTCAATTAATTTCAGAAGCTTTAAAACATGATATTGATGGCATTAATGTGGATTTTGAACATATCTCAAAAGAATGTGGCGAACACTATTTACAATTTTTAAGAGAACTGTCGTTGAAATGCAGACAAAATGAAATTATTTTATCTGTAGATAATCCTGTTCCAAGCCAATACAGCACTCAGTACAATTTGGAGGAACAAGGAAAAATTGTAGATTACGTCATTATTATGGGATATGACGAACATCACAGTACATCCTATGAAAGTGGACCGGTTGCGTCTCCAGCTTTTGTAGAAAAAGGAATTAAGGACGCATTGAAAGTTGTTCCTGCTGAAAAGTTAATTAATGCAGTTCCATTCTATACAAGACTTTGGAAAGAAGTTTTGAAGACAGACGAGGAATTACTGGAACAAGAGGGAACAGATGCAGCAGAATATCCATACAAGGTAACCAGCAAAGCATATGGTATCAAGAATATTCAAGTTGCGATTGATAATGCAGATGCAAAAATTGTTCGTGATAAGAATACGGATATGAATTATGCTGAGTGGAAAGAAGGTAGTGCAACTTATAAGGTGTGGCTTGAGGATGCAGATTCTCTTGAGACAAAGCTTAAGATGATGAAGGAATACAAGTTAGCTGGGGTTGCCGCTTGGAGACTTGGTTTTGAAGACACGAGTACGTGGGAATTGATTTTAAAATATGTAAATTAGAAAGAAGGGCTGAATTTTCAGCCCTTCTTTTGCATATATATATATCAAAAACTTTTGGAGTATATGCGTGAAAAAGAAGATAGAATTATTCATGGTGCTCTTTCTTCTGATAGGAGCAATCGTGGCCAGTTGGAAATTGAGTGAATTGACGGCGGGCGTGTCAAAGGAAACGAAAAAGAAGAATGAAGAAGTTGTGATTGTTGTAGATCCAGGGCACGGAGGCGAAGATCCAGGAAAAGTAGGCAGCAATGATATGCTAGAAAAAGATTTAAATCTGAAAATTGCAAAGAAAGTAATTAAGCTTTTGGAAAAAGAGGGAATTAAGATTGTTACTACGCGTGAAGATGATAACGTTCCGACTTCCAAGAAGGAAGACTTGGAGGAGCGAATTGAATTAATCAATAAAACAAATCCAAACCTCACATTGTGTATTCATCAAAATAGTTTTCCAGATGCAAGTGTGAAAGGGGCCCAAGTCTTTTATTATACTCCGAGTGAAGAGGGAAAAGAAGCTGCTGCGATTGTACAAGAAGAACTCAGAACAGTTGATCCAGACAACCAAAGGGAAATCAAAGCAAATGATACTTATTACATGTTAAAGAACACAAACGTTCCGACAATTATTGTAGAATGCGGATTTCTTACGAATCCAGAAGAAGCAGAAAAATTGGCGGATGACGAATATCAAGATAAATTGGCAAAGGCAGTTTGTGATGGCATAATAAAATGGCTAGAAAAACCAACCAAATAATGTTATAATAAAATTTATGAAGACTATAGTTGAAAAATTGGATGAAAACCAAATAGATGAACAGATATTGACGAAGGCAGGAAACATTCTCAAACAAGGTGGACTGGTAGCGTTCCCAACAGAAACCGTATATGGTCTGGGAGCGAATGCCCTTGATGAGGAAGCTGCAAGAAAAACGTATGCAGCAAAGGGGCGTCCGTCAGACAATCCGTTAATTATACATATTGCGGATGAGGACGCGCTCGACTTCATTGTACAAAATGTGTCAGAGAAGGCACGTCGAGTAATGGCAAAATTTTGGCCAGGTCCATTAACCTTGGTTTTTGAAAAAAGTGAGAAAGTGCCGTATGGAACGACTGGTGGATTAGAGACTGTAGCAGTTCGTATGCCGGTGAATGAGATTGCAAGACAACTCATCCGTGTGGGCGGGGGATATGTATCCGCACCAAGTGCAAATACGTCCGGCAGACCAAGTCCAACAAGTGCGCAGCATGTGGCAGATGATTTGGATGGAAAGATTGATATGATTTTAGATGGCGGAAGTGTAGAAATAGGTGTGGAATCCGCTATTTTAGACATGACCGTTGATCCGCCGATGATTCTAAGACCTGGGGCAATCACGAAAGAAATGCTAGAAGAGGTAGTTGGAGAAGTGGATGTGGATCGCGCTTTGTTGAGTGATGATACCGAAGAAGCACCGAAAGCGCCTGGAATGAAGTATCGTCATTATGCACCGAAAGCTCAGCTTATGATTGTGGAAGGTGAAGCGGAAGAGGCGGTAAAGGCAATCAAACAGATTGCGTATGAGCAGACACGGTTAGGATATCAGGTAGGTATTATCGCGACAAATGAGACAGTGGAGGCATACACAACCGGTATTGTTAAAAATATTGGAACGAGAAACAGTGAAAGTTCAATTGCAAAGAATTTATACCGAGTGCTCCGTGAATTTGACGAAGAAGACGTAAGTTATATTTATAGCGAATCGTTTGATAAAAATGGGATTGGCGATGCAATTATGAACCGTTTGGAAAAAGCAGCAGGGCATCATACGATTCAAGCTACGGACATCACAAGACTGCAAAAGTACAGAAGAGTGCTGTTTATTAGTAATAGTGATAACTGTAGAGGACCAATGGCAGCAGAAATTTTGCGACATGAAGAACTTGTGCAAGAGTACAAAATCGGTTCAAGAGGGCTAGTGGTTCTGTTCCCGGAACCTGCAAACCCGAAAGCAGAAGCAATTATGAGAAGTCAGCAGATGACGTTGGCGAGCCATGAAGCAACCCCTTTTGCGGAAGAAGATTTAGAGGATGATACATTGATACTCACCTTCGAAGAATCGCAGAAGTGGAAGATTGTTTCCGACTATGAAAATGTAAAAAACGTGTATACTATTAGTGAGTTTATTGATGATGAAAGACAAGTTTTGTCAGCACATGGACAACCTTTAGTAGCATATGGAGAAAATTTTGAACTGTTAAGAGAACAGATTGGAAAATTGGCGAAAGTGTTAAATGAGGAGGTAAAAAGCATATGATCGCAATAGGATGTGACCACGGCGGATATGAATTGAAATTAGAGATTATCAAATATCTAGAAAAGAAAGGTTTGGAATATAAGGATTTTGGATGTGACAGTTTGGAAAGTGTAGACTATCCAGTATTTGCCAGAAAAGTAGGACAAGCCATATTGGATGGAGAGTGCGAAAAAGGAATTTTGATTTGTGGAACTGGAATAGGAATTTCAATTGCTGCGAACAAGATGAAAGGAATTCGTTGCGCACTTTGTTCAGATTGTTTTTCAGCAGAAGCAACGAGATTACATAATGATACAAACATTGTTGCACTGGGAGGTCGTGTAGTAGGACCAGAATTAGCAATTAAGATAGTAGACATCTTTTTACACACACCATTTTCAGGGGACGAGAGACATGCACGTCGTGTTTCAATGATTGAGTAAGAAGTTTTACGGAGGATAAGAAGATGTCAAGTAAGCGAAAAGATTATATCTCTTGGGATGAATATTTTATGGGAGTTGCGATTCTTTCGGGAATGCGTTCTAAGGATCCAAATTCACAGGTGGGTTGTTGCATTGTAAGCCAGGATAACAAGATTCTTTCAATGGGATATAATGGATTTCCAAAAGGATGTTCAGATGATACTTTTCCATGGGAAAGAGAAGGTGAGCCATTAGATACAAAGTATCTTTATGTGGCGCACAGTGAGCTGAATGCCATTTTGAATTATAGCGGAGGAAGTCTTGCGGGTGCAAAACTTTACGTATCGTTGTTCCCGTGTAATGAGTGTGCAAAAGCGATTATTCAATGTGGAATCAAGGAAGTCATTTATGATAGCGACAAATACGCAGATACACCTGCAACCATTGCGTCTAAGAGAATGATGGAGGCAGCAGGGGTAAATTATCGACAATACAGAAGAACTGGAAGAGAAATCAAATTTACGATTTAATGACAAATAGGGCGACAATTCATGTCGCCCTATTTTTATAACATTTTTGCTTGTTTTAAGAGAAAACGATACTTTTTCCAAGCCGCATTGCTTTCGAAAATATAGCAATCAATTAAGTCCGGATCCATTGCATTTTGAAAATTGTAATGAGCGTTTTCCATTTGCATTTTTACGCGTTCGATTTCTTGTAGTAGTTCTTCGTTTTTAGTATCTTTAGGAAGTGGTTTTTGAAAAAAATGCATATAGTCCTCCTCATACAAGTTTGTCTTTTTAATAGTATAGACAAAAAGGTGTTGGCATAGACTATAAAAAAAGGAAATTTATATGAAGAATAAAAAGCAAATTTTGGTAAATTTTATGGTACGGGCGATTTTAGGGATGTCGATTATTTTTTGTACAAATCAAATCTTATTACAGCAAGAAGTGCCCATAAAAGTTGGATTTAATGCGGTTACATTCCTAGTGTCAGGAGCTCTTGGATTGCCTGGCGTGGCGATGCTTTATGGAGTAGTGGCAGTACCATTTTTATAGAGATTGCACAAAAATAAATCTTTTTGAGAAAACCACTAGACAAGCAAAAAAAGAATACGATTCAAGAGTGGAACCAACGATTGAAACAGCGGAGAACTTCCCGGAAGATGTGGTTGTTGAATACATTGAGCATATGGAAAATCAGGAACTTGAGGAAGAAATTGCCGAGCATACAAGCTTTTGAGGGCGGGCGAAAAAGTTTTTCGAAAAAGTAAAACTACGATACCTTGACGAAGATGATAAATACTTGTAAAAGCCACTAAAGTTTTTTATAATGAAGGTATGTTTAATGGAAGAGTGACCTGAAAGGTAGTGCCCTTGTTTAAGGTGGATTTTACAGAGATACATCCGCCATGAGCTACAACGAATTTCTTGCAAATTGCAAGACCGAGCCCAGTTCCTTCTTTTTTATATGTAACAAATGGTTCGAAAATATTTTGCAATTGCTCTTTGGTCATTCCGCAACCCGTATCTTTGATGGTTAGGATAAAATCCGCCCCTTTTAAAGAAGCGTCGAGATAGATGGTTTTATTTGGTGATGCTGCATCAAATGCGTTCTTTAAGAGATTGCGAAGAACTTCTTGTAATTTGGTTTTGTCGCCAACCATATTCTCAATGGCAGGATCAATTTTAGAAGTGTATTCCACTTCGGAGTTGGCAATGGTTGCAGCAAAAGAAAGTGAGACTTCTTCCAGCAAAGTGCGGAGAGAAAAAGAATCACAATTTAAAGATTCCGATTTTGAAAAATGCGAGAAGTCGTCCAATAAGTCTCGCATGTATCGGATATCACTATTTAAATTTGTCCAATATTTAAAATCACGAACTTCCGGATGTTGAGATTCAATCAACTGTATCGAACTATTTAAAGAAGTAAGCGGGTTCCGAAGTTCATGAGAAAATTTGCTTATCATATAATCCATAATCATTCCACCTTTCTATGCTAGTTTAGCATTAATAAAGGTGTGATACAAATATTATCGTTCGACAAAAGACGACACAGAGAAAGGAAAGGGTATTTATATGAAAAAAGAGAATTGTATTTTTTGTAAAATTGCAGCAGGAGAGATTCCATCTGCAACCATTTATGAGGATGAAGATTTCCGAGTAATCCTCGATATTGAACCAGCATCAAAGGGACATGCATTGATTCTGCCAAAAGAACACTATGCGAATCTCTATGAGCTTCCGGAAGAACTTGCAGCGAAAGTTTTGATTGTTGCGAAGAACGTTGTCACAGCAATGACAGAAGTATTGGGTTGTGATGGCTATAATCTTTTGCAAAACAATGGGGAAGCAGCAGGACAAACTGTATTCCATTTCCATATGCACTTGATTCCTCGTTATGAGAGCGATACTGTAAATATAAAATGGGCACCAGGTTCTTTGACAAGCGAAGTAAAAGAAGAAATATTGGAGAAAATGAATAAAAAATAAGGAGTCGCAAGCGACTCCTTGGATTATTTAGACGCATGTTCAATCAAATCCAAAATTGTGCGGATAGAATCTTGTTGAGAAGATTGTTTCATAGCATCTATGTAAGTATTCTTTTCTTTATATAATGTTTGAATTGCATCTAAGAGAACGGTATCGTTTAATTCTTCTTCTTCCAAAACCATACTGAATCCTTGGCGTTCAAAAGAACGAGCGTTTAAAATTTGGTCTCCGCGGCTAGCGTTGGCAGAAAGCGGAATCAATAAGTTTGGTTTGTGAAGAGCCAAAAGTTCGCAGATTGCGTTTGCGCCTGCTCTTGAGATTACGATATCCGTAAGTGCAAAAATATCTTTCAATTCTTGTTGGATATATTCGAATTGAACATAGCCGTTTAAATCTTTTAATTCTTCTGCAAGTTTTCCTTTTCCACAAAGGTGGATGACATGGAACTCTTTTAGTAATTGTGGAAGAATTGCTCTTACAGCATTATTGACTGCAACAGAACCGAGGCTGCCGCCTACAATCAAAATGACTGGTTTGTCATCTGTCAGACCACAGAATTTTAGTGCGGCTTCGCGATTTCCTGATAATAATTCTTGGCGAATCGGAGAGCCGGTAAGAATGGCTTTTCCCTTCGGAAGGAATGTGAGCGTTTCCGGAAAGTTGCAGCAAACTTTTGTCGCAGAAGAAATCGACAATTTATTTGCCAATCCAGGTGTCATATCAGATTCGTGAATAATCGCAGGAACGTGACATTGTTTTCCGGCCATTACAACGGGAACAGAAACAAATCCGCCCTTTGAGAAAATCACATCTGGTTTTAATGTTTTAATCAGTTTTTTTGCTTCGCCAAAGCCTTTTAATACACGGAATGGATCTGTGAAATTTTGCGTACTGAAATAACGGCGAAGTTTTCCAGATGAAATCCCATGGTAAGGGATTCCTAATTGTTCAATTAATTCTTTTTCAATACCATTATAAGAACCGATATAATGAATATCATATCCGAGTTCTTTTAATCCAGGTATGAGTGCAATATTTGGTGTAACATGGCCGGCGGTACCACCGCCAGTTAAAATAATACGTTTCATGATTTGCCTCCAAAATGAAAGGATTTTACTTCATTATATTAAACAGTATTCCAAGAAAGGTCAAGAGGAAGCAAAAAAGGACCAAGAAAAAAAGGAGACCACAATTTATGAAGAAAAAGTGGGAAGCGAAACTTCAAGAGGAGTTTGTAAAAGATGCCCAGAGCATCCTAGAAGAAGTGAATAGCGAACCGAGTCTGCAAGGTGTGGAGGCTCCAGAAGAAATCCATGAAAAACTGATGCAACAGATTCGGGAATATGAGGGAGAAACCGCTTCAGAAGCAGAAGGCAGATTGACTGCGGAAGAACAAGAACTCATTCAACTTGGAAGAGTTTACAAAAGAACTCGTCGTTGGAATCGTTATGTGGTCTTGGCAGCAGCGATTGTTGCGGTACTTGCCGTTGGTATGACCAGCATCGGTGGTCCGCAGAAGGTAGTTCAGATTGTGCGTGAGATGGTGAATGAACGAGAGCGTACAAAAGTCAATGTGGATGATGAGAGAATTGATAAAGTGAATGCAGAAAAAGAACATGAAGTTTATATTGAAATAGAAGAACGATTTGCTTGTAAACCTGTAGTAATGGAATATTTACCAGAAGGGCTAGAATTTTCGGAGGGAGTAATCGAAGAGGAATTGCAAACTGCAAGGCTATATTATGAAGCGGGAGAAGAGAAAATCTTATCGTATATAGTTTGGTTTAATTATCGCTCTACATCGACGGGTGTGGATGTGGAAGATAAACTTGTCAAAGAGTACACGATGGAAGTTGGTGAAACAGAAGTTTTGCTCAAACAATATCAGGTGAAAGATGGTGATGATTCTCGATGGAGAGTCGAGTTTGAACACCAAAAAATACATTATTTTATGGAAGCAAGTGGATTTTCAGAGAAAGAAATGCAAAAAATTGTAAAAAATTTACATTTTTATTAAAAAACGCGTCAAAAATCCTCTCCTTATGTGTCTATATAGTAGAAAGACCGAAAGGAGGGAGTACAAATGAAAAAGAAAATAGTTGCATTCCTGTTAGTGATGGCAGTTGTTTTGACTGGTATCTGGACAGGAAGTGTAGAGTCAAAAGCGTCTGAATTAGCTGAAGACATGCCGGTTTCTTACCTGTTATTGGACGATGCGTTGGTGGGATATGCAGAACAGCAAACATGGGGCGTGTACCTTATGTCGGGATACTCTTCCATCAACGATGCAGGGAATGGAAGAATTGGCTGTGGCGGTGTAACGAATGCAGCAAAACGCTGTACGGTATCTGTAAATACAGTGATTGAGCGAAAAGTGAACGGAAGCTGGACACGAGTCACATCCTTTTCACAGACGAATGAAAATGCACTTTATGCATCTGTCAGCAAGTATCTGAGCGTCACAAGCGGATATTATTATCGTGCACGTTCAATGCACTATGCGGGGTCAGATATGAGTGCATCTTATACGGATGCGTTGTGGATGTAATACCCATTCCGGAGGAATATCCGGGGCAAAGTATTGCAACCACTCTAGACAATTGAATAAAGGTAAAATAATATAAAAAAATAAAAAATAAATGTTATATACCTTACATTGAGACCTCGAAAAACTTGCGGAAGTATAAACCAACCCTACAGTGGTTGCAATATTTTTTCCCGGAGCGGGAAAGACAACCCAACAATTTTTAAATACAAAATCCCTAATCGTGCTCGGTCAAGCGATTGGGGATTTTGTATTTTGTGCAAATTGTATAAAAATTCATAAAATGTAAAAACAAATTAGAAAAATGTCGTAAAAAGGTTGACACTTGTCGAAAAAGGGAATAAAATTTCAGTAACAAATAAATTCTAAAGGAGAGAACGATTATGAAAGCAGCTGCAAAAATCTTTATCATTATCGGTATGATTTTACAATTTTGGGCAATTTACCCACTTATCTTAGGAGTGATTGCACTTAAGAAACTTGATAATGGCGAAATGGATACTACTTGGAAAGTTCTTGTATTACTTTTTGTTAGTCTCCTCGGAGGTATCTTCTTATTCCTTGACAAAGAAAATTAGGAGATTTTTAATTTGTAAGAAACTAAATACCAAAAAAACAACCTTCCAATTTGGAAGGTTGTTTTTATTTGCTTGTAACTTGTTTCAATGCAGTTGCTAACTGGTCCGGACAAGAAGTCGGGCGAAAACCACAGCGAATTCCGTCAAGACGGGAAATGACTTCGTTTACATCCATGCCTTCGATTAAACGAGCGACCCCTTGTGTGTTTCCGGAGCATCCGCCAACAAATTGCACATTGTACACTTTGTTATCTGTGATTTCAAATTGAATGATTTGAGAACAAGTACCTTTTGTTTTATATGTATAGTCCATCATAACCTCCTGTGAATCATTGTTGTCACTCATTATAACAAAGTAATTGTGTAAAATCTAGAATAATGATATATTTTATTTGATTGAAAGATAGATTCAAAAAACAATCGGCAAAGAGAGGAAACAATATGATCATAGGTATTATCGGTGCGATGGATGAAGAAGTTGCATTTTTAAAAGAAGAAATGAAAATTGAAGAGATGTTAGAGTATGCGTCTATGCAGTTTTGCAAAGGTGAACTTTGCGGCAGAAATGTTGTAGTTGTGCGCAGTGGAATCGGAAAAGTAAATGCTGCGATTTGCGCCCAGATTTTAGCAGATAAATTCAACGTCGATGTTTTGATTAACACCGGAATTGCAGGTTCTCTGGATGCAGATATTGACATTGGAGATATGGTGATTTCTACTGACTTGGTGGAACATGATATGGATGCAACCATATTTGGAGATCCATTGGGACAGGTTCCGAGAATGGACACCTTCTCGTTCCCAGCAGATGCGTCCTTGGTAGAAAAGGCAGTAGCTGCGAATCAAGAAGCGAATCCGGACATTCGTACCTTTACCGGCCGTATCGTCAGCGGAGACCAATTTGTATCCTCTTCGAGCGTGAAAGAAAAATTGGTAGAGAATTTTCAAGCAAAATGTACGGAGATGGAAGGTGCGGCAATCGCACATGCTGCATATTTAAATCGAATTTCGTGCGTCATTATCCGAGCAATTTCGGACAAAGCCGACAATTCTGCAACCATGGATTATCCAACTTTTGAAAAGAAAGCAATTGAGCATTCCGTAAGGCTTGTCCGCAATCTGCTTCCAAGAATATAGATAGAAAAACGACAAAATATTTCAGCCAAAGCAAGTGCTTTGTAGAAATTTGTAAAATGATTTTTAGAGTCCCCCAACCGGTTTTGCTGTATAATTCCGATAGAGCAAAAACGGAAAGGGGACTTTTTATGTTAGAAACAATTGTAAAGCAACAAATTTTAATTTATTTGATGGGAACATTATTGGGCGTGAGTTTACTCGCAAAAATGATTTCCATATTTACGGCAAGAAAACTGGTCAAAGCGGCAGGGGAATTACATAATAGCAATCATAGATTAATGAAATTGATCAAAGCAAAATTTGAGCATGCGAGTCTGGTGAGTGACCGGGTTCAGAATGTAGAAGCGTTTGTAAACAAATTTGTATACGAATATAAAGTGTTTGGAATTCGACTATACACTTGGCGAACCGTTTCAAAGAAAATGATATGGTGCATCGGAATGGCAGGTGTATTGGCAATCATTGGAAGTTATCGAGTAGTAGGATGGAGTGGTTTGACCGTATTACATGTGCAATGGACGGGTCTTTTGTTTCTGGCGAGCATCATGCTGATTTTTGTGCTGGACGAACATACAAATTTAGAAATCACGAAAAATTATATTGTGGAATATTTGGAGAATGTTTGCGTGCATCGGTATGCAAGACGAAATCAGGAATCTGAAAAAGTGGAAGAGCAAATGGAACCAATAAATCCTGTGAGCATTGCAATTGTAGAAGAAGAACAATCGGAAAAAGAAGAATATCTATCCGCTACACAATTCGAAGAAGAAAAAGATAAGAAAAATGAGCAAGAGATGAGAATTCGTGCGATTTTAGAAGAGTTTTTGGCTTGATTGTAGGTGGTATATTTGTTAAAATAAATATATCTGTGAAAACACGAGAGGAAGGTATTATAAAATGAACAACAAAGTGATATTTGATTATTCAAAAGCAAGTGATTTTATAAGAGAACATGAAGTAGAATTTATGAAAAAAATTGCAGAAGACGCAAAAGAAGTTCTTGTGAGCAAGAGCGGTGCAGGGAACGATTTCTTGGGATGGATTGACCTCCCAGTTGATTATGATAAAGAAGAGTTTGCGCGCATTAAAGAAGCTGCAGAAAGAATTAAAAATGATTCAGAAGTGTTGTTGGTAATCGGAATTGGTGGTTCTTACCTTGGAGCAAGAGCGGCAATTGAATTTTTGAGACACAGCTTCTATAACATTGTATCGAAAGAAATTCGCAAAACTCCAGAAATTTATTTCGTTGGAAATAGTATCAGCAGTACATATATCAAACACTTGATTGATGTAATTGGAGATCGTGATTTTTCAATCAATATGATTTCAAAATCAGGAACAACTACAGAACCAGCAATCGCATTCCGTGTATTTAAAGAATTGTTGGAAAAGAAATATGGAAAAGAAGCGGCAGCAAAGAGAATCTATGCTACCACAGACAAAGCAAGAGGTGCTCTTAAGAATCTTGCGACAGAAGAAGGATACGAATCATTCGTAGTTCCAGATGATGTAGGAGGACGTTTTTCTGTATTTACAGCAGTAGGTCTTCTCCCAATCGCAGTAAGTGGTGCAGACATTGACTTATTAATGGAAGGTGCTGCTTCAGCTAGAAAGAATGCATTGGAAGCTCCATTTGAAGAGAATGATGCTGTGAAATATGCAGCAATCCGTAATATCCTATATCGCAAAGGAAAAACAATTGAAGTATTAGCGAATTATGAACCATCATTACATTTTGTGTCTGAATGGTGGAAACAATTGTACGGTGAAAGCGAAGGAAAAGACCAAAAAGGAATTTTCCCAGCATCTGTTGACTTAACAACAGACCTTCACTCGATGGGACAATTTATTCAAGATGGAAACAGAATCCTTTTCGAAACTGTTTTGAATGTAGAAAAATCACAAGAAGAAATTTTGATGAAAGAAGAACCGGTTGATTTGGATGGTTTGAACTATCTTGCAGGTAAATCGGTAGACTTCATCAATAAGAGTGCTATGAACGGAACGGTTCTCGCTCATACAGATGGACAAACTCCAAATATTATGATTCAAATTCCAGAGCAAAATGAATATTACCTTGGACAATTATTCTATTTCTTTGAATTTGCATGTGGTGTAAGTGGATACATTTTAGGTGTAAATCCATTTAATCAACCAGGTGTAGAAGACTATAAGAGAAATATGTTCGCGCTCCTTGGTAAACCTGGATATGAAAAAGAACGAGAAGAATTATTGAAGAGATTATAAGATGAAAAGCCAGAGCTGCTGAGGGAGCTTTGGCTTTCGCACATAAGAAAGAGGTAAGACGATTTGTTGTTGAATCAGATGCTATATACAATTGTTGATGAAATGAAACATACGATAAAAGAGGATTGCTCCATATGGAATGTACACGGCAGATGCCTTGCGGCGACGTGTCCGGATGTACAGCATGTGCAAGAGGATGTTGAAAAGCTCTTGCTTCTGGCGAGCCATGAAGATATGTATGTGACAGAAAGGAATGCTTGTTTCACAATTTATGATGAGGGAGAACTTATTTTTGTGTTTGTCATTCATAAGGTTGTGGAAAATATTGAAATTATAGGACGACTGTGCGCAAATCAAATTGTGGCATTAAATCATTTCCATGAAAAACGTATTGATAGAAATCGATTTGTGCAACAATTATTAATGGACAATTTACTCTTGATAGATATATACAATCAAGCAAAGAAACTTCAGTTGGAAGTTGATGAAAAAAGGGTTGTATTTGTGGTCGAACCGAAAAGACAAAGAGATGACCTTGTCTATGAAATTCTAAGCGGAATGTATGCAGAGGAGACAAAAGACTTTGTCACATCTGTTAATGAGAATCATATTGTGTTAATTAAAAGTATTGACGAAGATGAAGGATATTCGCAAGTGCAAGAGATCGCTTATGCAATTGCAGATGTGCTGATGTCTGAAGCATTGGTCGATGCAAGAGTTTCCTATGGAACAATTGTCACAGAGCTAAAAGATGTTTCAAAGAGTTATAAAGAGGCCAGCATAGCATTGGATGTTGGACGAATTTTCTATCAGGACAAAAATGTTTTAGCATATAATGATTTGGGAATCGGACGATTGATTCATCAATTGCCAATCTCACTTTGCGAAATGTTTTTAAAAGAAGTGTTTAATGGAAATGCTTTGGAGCAATTTGACGAAGAAACACTCGCGACGGTAAATGCATTTTTTGAGAACAATTTAAATATTTCAGAGACAGCGCGTAAAATGTATTTACATCGAAATACATTGGGTTATCGTTTGGATAAGATTATGAAAACAACAGGACTTGATGTAAAGAAATTTGATGATGCACTTACCTTTAAGATTGCACTTATGGTTTCTGACCATATGAATTTTATAAAATCACAAGAATAATCGAGGCTTAGTGAGGAGGCACGAACATGATAAAGTTATACGACAAGGGCGCGTTTCTTGTTAACGGAACAGAGCTCATTGAAAATGGAGATGTATGTCAAGGCGTAACAAAAGAAGAAGCTGCAAAACAAACAATTGCATATCGTATTTTGAAAGAACACAATACGGCTTCAGATATGGATCGTCTCAAAATTAAATTTGATAAATTAACATCTCATGATATTACCTTTGTTGGAATTATTCAGACCGCAAGAGCATCGGGATTAGAGAAATTTCCAATTCCTTATGTTTTGACAAACTGTCACAATAGTCTTTGTGCGGTAGGCGGAACGATTAATGAAGATGATCACATGTTTGGTTTGACATGTGCAAAAAAATATGGTGGCGTTTATGTACCACCACATCAAGCGGTCATTCACCAATTTGCCAGAGAAATGTTGGCAGGCGGAGGAAAAATGATTCTTGGATCAGACAGCCATACCCGTTATGGTGCCCTTGGTACCATGGCTATGGGCGAAGGTGGTCCGGAACTTGTAAAACAATTATTGAATAAAACATATGACATCAAAATGCCAGGCGTGGTTGCGATTTATTTGGATGGCGAGCCATCAATCGGAGTAGGTCCACAGGACGTGGCGCTTGCGTTAATTGGAGCAACCTTTGCAAACGGCTATGTAAATAATAAAGTGATGGAATTCGTAGGACCAGGTGTTTCGAAGTTGAGCGCAGATTTCCGTATCGGTGTTGATGTTATGACAACCGAAACTACTTGTTTATCATCGATTTGGAAAACAGACGAAACCATTCGAGAATTCTACGAAACACATGGAAGAGTCGAAGATTATAAAGAGTTGAATCCGGGAAATGTTGCTTACTACGATGGCGTAGTATATGTGGATTTGAGCAAGATTAAGCCAATGATTGCAATGCCATTCCACCCAAGCAACACATACACAATTGATGAAGTGAAGGCAAACTTGAAAGATATTCTTCACGACGTAGAGCAAAGAGCACTTGTAAGTTTAGATGGTGCAGTGGAATACTCATTGCAAGATAAGATTCGCGACGGACAACTTTATGTAGAGCAAGGAATTATCGCGGGATGTGCCGGCGGTGGATTCGAAAATATTTGTGCAGCAGCAGAATTGATGCGCGGTAGAAATATTGGTTCAGACGCATTTACATTAAGTGTATACCCTGCAAGTACACCAGTATACCTGGAATTGGTAAGAAATGGTGCAGTGGCAGATTTGATGGCGGCAGGAGCAATTGTGAAAACCGCATTCTGTGGTCCGTGTTTCGGTGCAGGAGATACTCCTGCAAACAATGCATTTAGCATTCGTCATTCTACAAGAAACTTCCCGAACCGTGAAGGTTCAAAATTACAAAGCGGACAGATTTCATCCGTGGCACTTATGGATGCTCGTTCTATCGCGGCAACAGCAGCAAACAAGGGTTACTTAACTTCTGCAGCAGAAGTGATGGATATTGAATACAAAGCACCGAAGTACCACTTTGATGCAAGTATTTATGCAAATCGTGTATTTGATAGTAAAGGTGTTGCAGACCCAGATGTTGAAATCCAATTTGGTCCAAACATCAAAGACTGGCCGACGATGTCAGCACTTCCGGAAAACTTATTGTTGAAAGTTGTTTCGGAAATTCATGATCCAGTTACAACTACAGATGAATTGATTCCTTCCGGAGAAACATCATCTTACCGTTCTAATCCATTGGGACTTGCTGAGTTTGCGTTGTCAAGAAAAGATCCTGCTTATGTGGGACGTGCGAAGGAAGTGCAAAAAGCACAAAAAGCGATTGAAGCACAGACTTGCCCATTGGAAGTGTTGGACGAATTGAAACCGGTGATGGAAGTGATCCATAAAACATATCCAGAAGCAGGAAAAGGAAATCTCGGAATCGGAAGCACCATCTTTGCAGTGAAACCAGGTGATGGTTCTGCACGTGAGCAAGCAGCTTCTTGTCAAAAGGTTCTCGGAGGATGGGCAAATATTGCAAACGAATATGCGACAAAACGTTATCGTTCGAACCTAATCAACTGGGGAATGCTTCCGTTTATTACAGCGGAAGAACATACTTCATTAAGCTTTAAAAATGACGATTATATCTTCGTTCCAAATGTAAAACAAGCGGTTGAAGAAAAATGGGATGTTATAAAAGCTTATGTAGTTGGAGAAGAACTGAAAGAAATAGAGTTAACACTCGGAGACTTGACTGATAATGAAAGAGAAATCATTTTAAAAGGATGCTTGATTAATTATTATAAAGGATAAAAAGGAACGGTTGGCATAAAAATGTCAACCGTTTTAAAATATTCGTGAAATTTTTAAAAAAGACAAATATTCAGACAATTTCAAAGAAAAAATGAAAAAGAAAAATAATTTATAAAATATTTAAAAATAGTATTGACAAATCAAAAGCATAATGTTAGTATGATTACAACAAACAAACCACTTAAGGAAAGAGGAATTTTCTAATAAAAGATTTCCGAAAAAGAAGTTTTGGATTTTCAAGTAGGAGAGACTCTATCACAAATATTTCTGACGAGAAAGGAAATAAAAGCGATAAGATCTTCCGAAATGGGAAAGAAAATTTTGAAAGTACGAAATTGAAAAAAGAAAAAGAATTTCCATTAAGAATAAGAAAGAAAGTGAGGGCAAGAATCCAGTGGACAATTCAGAATGCATAATTCAATATGTTAGTGGTATGGCAAATGTAACGACCTGTGAAGACGGCCTTTACCATAGATTATAATTCCAGACAAATATGAAAAAAGAAAAGGAATTTGGGGAGAAAGATAAATCTGGATGAAAAAAAGATGATATATTTGCAAACATATTGAAAAAATATACCACATAAAATATTAAAGTTATCAAAAGATGTGTAAAGAAACATCAAAAGAAGCAGAAGAAATTTGGAATAACTTTAATAAAAAAAGACAAGGCGACAGGTTTATATCACAATATCCTCCAAATAATGAGAATATAGATAAATGAATAAGGAAAATAAATAAAGGGTAGTCATTATAGAAACTATGATGGCTACCCTTTTTAGATTATGTTGCAGCGAGTTTGTTTGCAAACTCGTTACGCGTATTAGATATCTAATTGGTCAAATCTGGCTAACAACTCTTTTACAATCGCTAACATCTTTTCGCAATCTCCAGGACGAACACCCTCCAAGTTCATTGGCATTAATGGGTCGTGAAGAGACATACGAAGTAACAACCAACCTTGCACTTCTTCGCTGTTAAATGATAAGCGAACACCTTCATATGAGTTTGGAGCAACTTGATAACCGGCTGCGTTTGCGCGTTCTTCAAATGCTGCCAATACTTCTTTTCCGTAAGAAGAAAAATCTTCTGCGAAAATCTTCATGCGAAGTTCACGTTCGTCGAATCCTTTTTCTAATTTTTCAATAAAGGAACCCACTTTTTTTCCTTCTTTTGCAGCGAGCGCAGTGGCAATTAAAAGTTTTACTGCCATATAAGCTCCGTCGTCTAAGAAGTAGTTTTCACTGAGCGCACCGTGACCTGAAGTCTCGATCGCAAGAGGAGAAACAATGCCTTCCTTGTTTAAACGGATGGATTCATTAATTACATTTTTGTAACCACGTTTGAAACGGTGATGTTTCAATTTCAATTCGTTTTCTAAAAAGTCTGTTAAACGATCTGATGTAACGGAATCTGTTACAATCGTGCTTCCAGGATAATCTTTAGCCAAGATGGCTGCCATCATTGCGATAATCGCATCGCGATTTACTGCAGAACCATCTGGGAGAACTGCTGCCATACGGTCAACGTCTGTGTCAAAGATGATACCGAGGTCTGCATTGTTTTTAATCACTGCAGATTTAATTGCTTCCATTGCCACTTTATCCTCTGGATTTGGAATGTGATTTGGGAACATTCCATCTGGCTCTAAGAATTGGCTTCCGGTTGTGTCTGCGCCAAGTGGTGCAAGAACTTGTTCTACGAAGAATCCACCGGCACCGTTTCCTGCATCTACTACGATGCGAAGTCCGGCGAGTGGCTTGTCATAATTTTCTGCATTCACACCAGCTTTGATCTTTTCACGCAAGCTTGCGGTGTAAACGCTTAAACTGTCACATACAATCGGTTCCTTATCGCAAGATGCAAGTTCTAATGTCTTAGCGATTGTCAAGATTTCTTTGATATCTGCTTTTTCCAATCCGCCGTCTGGATTGAAAAATTTTAAACCATTGCGATTGAATGGAAGATGACTTGCAGTAATCATTACGGAGCCATCAAATTGAAACTCTGGAAAAACGACTGTCATAAACATGGATGGTGTTGAAACTAATCCACAGTAGTAAAGAGTTGCGCCGGCTGCGCAAGCACCTATGATAAAAGCATCTTTCATCAAGTCTTTTGTGATACGCGAGTCGTGTCCAACTCCGATTTTCAATTCAGAAGCAGGTTTTCCGGATTTATCTGAGAGCCATTTTACAAAGGCTTGTCCGATAAGATTTACCGCATCTGGAGTTAATGTTACTGGTTCTTCAGCGATTCCTTCTGCAGCAACACCACGGATATCACTTCCGTTTTGTAATTTTAATAAGTCGATCATGGATTGTCCTCCAATTATTTGTTCAATCGTTTTCCTACAGCTCCTGCTGGGTGAATAAGAGCAAATTGTTCGTTCTTATATCCAGTTTCTTCAATAACAGCTGTTTGAAGAGCATCAAATACAGCAGCTAACGCTGTGAAACTTGAAGTTCCTTGGCTGTTGTAACGGTCTGTTTCAGATGTTACTTTCATAGGAATTACGATATCAGACATATCTGCCAATGGTGAAGCTAAGTTTTCGGTAACACCAATAACAGTTACTTTCTTCACGTGACAAATTTCAAGAATCTTAAATAATTCATCTGTTTTTCCACCACGAGAAGCCCACACCATAACATCTCCTTCTTGAAGGTAGCCTGTTGCTCCGTGAACTGCTTCTGCTGGAGAAATGAAACGAGCTGGTCTTTCTACACAGCACATAGAGTGTGCGAAGTGCATACATGCGATACCTGAGTGTCCACAACCTGCTGTTCCAATACGTTCTGCTTTTGATAATGCCTCAACTGCTTTTGCAAATGCTTCCATATCCATTGCATCTCTAGTTGCAAGGATAGAATCACTTTCGATTGTAAAAGCGGCGAGTGCGCGTTCTATAGTTTCTGCTTTCATGAGAAATCCTCCTTTTTCAAGTCCGTATTATTAAGTAAAATTTTAACATATTTGGGAGGAGTGTCAAGTTTTATGGTACTTAAAGAATATTCTTTCTATAATCACCCCTCTGTTTGGGCGGTTTGTTGAGAGTGTAATGGAAAATTACGTTTTGTGCATGAATTTTCAAGTTGTGTTTATGGAAAAGTTGGACAAAGAAAAGTACAATTGTAACATAAAGAAAATTAGAGGAAGGATACGGATATGCAAATGTATAAAAATAAAAGATTATATCGCACACATGAGGGCAAAGGTGTTTATGCGGAATATTACAGGGAGATATCGGAAAAACAATGCGTAGAGTATTGCAGAAAATTAGAAAAATCTGGTTTTGAATTATACGAAGAACATTGTTTTGGAGCAAATACGTTTTATACATATGTGAAGGGCACGGATATTTACTTTGTGAGCTATTATCCGAATGTTCAGGAGATGCATATTGTATCCGAACCGAACAGCAATTGGTTACAGTATTCAGATCAAGGAGGGGAAGATAAGGTACCAACATTGCTTCGCCAAGTAGATTTGGAAGATTTTGGAGAATCTTATGTGGTGCGTCTTCGCGATGGAAGGATGATTGTTTTTGATGGAGGATTCGAGAAGGAATCCGACGCCGATGCATTGATGCGAACACTTAAGGAATTTTCCGTGTATGAGAAACCGCTGATTGCAGCGTGGATTATGACACATCCGCATTTGGATCATTATCGTTGTCTTTTGACTTTTGATAAGAAATATGGGAATCAGGTGGAGATAGAGAAATTCATCTATAATTTTCCTGACACAGACGAGGAAAACTGGGAGGACATGCCTGGACTTACAATGCAAGAAGAGATTAAGTATCTTCAGAAAATGTATGAGGTGGTAGAAAAGACGGGGGCAAGCGTGTACCGCGCGCATACCGGACAGGTATATCAGGTAGGAAATGCAAGAATGGAAATTTTATCGTCTCCAGATAATACGCTCTTCCCACCAGTGAAAGATTTTAACCAAGTATCCCTAGTGATTCGTATGGAAATTGAGGGTCAGGTGATTCTCTGGAGCGGAGACACTTATTTTGAATATACAAAAATGGATGAGCGTTATGGAGCCTATTTAAAATCTGATATCTTCCAGATACCACACCATGGTTTTCCGGGTGGAGATATAAAAACATACGATTTTATTCGGCCGGATGTTTGCTTAATATGCGGGCTAGATTGGGTGTGGCTCGGAACGAAATTTAAATTCTATGAGCTGGAATATAATCAACATCTGATTTGCAACATGGATGTGAAAGAGTATTTGATGGGCGGCGATGGAGATATCACATTGGAACTTCCTTACACTCCGCTAAAAGATAGAAAAGAAGAATTGCTTGTAAAAATCGCAAAGTTAAGGGGCTGTTAACCAGCCCCTTTATTGCGTACTATATTTTTCGTTTTTGTAATTCCTTGGAGACATTCCAACATATTTTTTGAAAATGCGACTGAAATATAGCGGATTATCATATCCGACAGCTTCCGCTATCTGCACGATGCTATAATCTGTGTTTTCGAGCAGGTTCATTGCGCTTTTGATTCGGAGAGAAATAATATATTGCATTGGTGTGGATTTTGTGATTTTTTTGAAATTTTGTGTAAACCAATGTGGCGTAACATTATGCGCTCTCGCATAGTCTTCAATCGCAATCTTCTGATTGTAATTTTCGTGAAAATAATGAGTAGCATGTTCGATGAGCATTGACATTTCTGTATCCGTCTTGTTTTTTTCTTGCATATATCTGTTCATCGACAAAAAAATCTGTTGTAGGTTTAAGACCAGTGCATTATCAAAATTGGCACGTTTTAACTTTAATTCTTGAATCATTTGATTGTATAGCCAAGGAAAGTCTGGCGTGACTCCCACATAAAAAATGTTTTGGCATCTTGGAATTTGATAACTATCTAGCATTTGTTCCACGTCTGAACCAGTGAAATGAACCCAGTAAATCTCTGGTTTATCAACGGCGTCTTGATAATAGACTTGTGGTTCGCCCGGACGATAGAGTACCATATTATTTTGGGAAATCACATGCTCTTGTCCGTCAAAATAAAAACGTACTTTTCCAGAGTTGACGTAAAGAAGTTGATAGTCATCGCTCCCCTTTGGACGAAAGGTTGAAAACGTATGATCTGAGCAAATACGATGATGCCCGGCAGCAGTTACTGTCAGCGGTTTATATTGCATAAGGAAACCTCCGTTCAATAATTGTCTTACAAACTTCATGAGAAGGATGTTCTTAATTTACTATAAATTATACTTTTTTATTTGCGCTATATCTATATACTATACGATTCAAAAATAGTGTGATTCGATTCTGTTGACATTCTTTATTTTAAAGGGTAATATAAAAAAATAAACGGGAAGTAGGTGGTTACGATTTTAGGGAAATATATGATGGAGTTATCTTTGATGGATTTTGGCATTAAGGATATTATTGTTACTGTTGTGCCATTTGAAGAAGGACAAAGCTCGGACTATTTATCCTCTGGTCGAAAGTATAACACCTTTTGTTGGCCGATATCTGGGATGAGGGCATATTATGTCAATGGAGAGTATTTTGAGGTGTTTCCGGATGAAGTGATTTTCATTCCTGACGGAACCAAATACAAGACTGTGGCGCATCGAGCAAAAGGTGAAGAGTATGTAGGAATTGGTATTGTGTTTACAATCATATTGGAAGATGATTCTTATATGTCATTGCCACAAGATGTATACCACCAACCTTGTGATGCTAAAACAAAAGAATTGTTTGAGAAAATGGTGGCTGTAAGCAGTAGCCCTCCTATAAAGCTAACAAAGCTAAAGGCATTGCTATTAGATTTAATCACGCATCTGGCGTATGAAGATGAGAATCAGGCGAAGAATGTAATTCAGCCAGCGCTAGACTATTTTTCTTTGACATATAAAGAAAATCTTCCGATACAGGTTTATGCTGAAAAATGTAACTTAAGTGAAAGTTATTTTCGAAAACTATTTAAAGAAGCGGTAGGTATGTCCCCGATTAGTTATCGAAATGAACTGCGCTTCGCCGAAGCGCAGCGCCTGTATTCAATGTATAGAAATGTTGGTAAAGTTGCGGAAGAAGTGGGCTTTTGCGATACGGTATTCTTCACAAAGCTTTACAAGAAACGATTTGGTACATCTATAAAGAATATTGCGAAAATAGTATAAGAAAACGACGGTCAAATTGGCCGTCGTTTTTTGTTCCTCTTATTGTGCAAAGTACACATAAAATCGGTGCGGGGCAATGAAAATTACGTTTTATGCATAATTTTCCAAGTTTTGTTTATTGTTGTCAAAGTTCTTGGAAGGTAAAATGTAGTTATTAAAATGCGCGTAAAAGGAGATTAAGGTAAAAATGAAAAGAATCATTAGTGTTTTATTAGTATCTGTTATGTTACTTGGGACATTGGCCGGGTGTGGCAAGGATGTAGAGAAGATGCCGGACGGAATTGTGACATTGACAGTAGGACTTCCACAACATAGTGCTATTTCCGACTATGATGAAAATGCATTTACAAAATATTTAGAGGAGACAACTAGTGTAGATATTGAGTTTGTTTCTTTTTCGAGTTCGGGAAGTGAAGCTACACAACAGTTAGCACTTATGTGTAGTGCGAATGAGGAGTTGCCGGATGTTCTCTTGGGATTCAAAATCGGAAATTATTTGATGAATCAATATGGTGAAGATGGTTATTTCATTGATTTGACAGATTATATCGATGAGTATGCACCTAATTATAAAGCGGCTATTGAAAAGTTAGATGACAAGACAAGAAACTTCATTCAAGAAAAAGGAAAACATTTAGAAAATGGTGCATATTACGGTATGCCACGTGTGAATGATTGCGAAACGACTGACTTATTACAAAGCATGATGCATATTAATAAAAATTGGTTAGACAAACTTGGCTTGAAAGCTCCAACCACAGTTGATGAATTAAGAACCGTGCTTAAAGCGTTCAAGACACAGGATCCGAACGGAAATGGTCAAACAGATGAAGTTCCGATTATCGGAAAAGAAGGAATTATGAATTACATTACAAATGCGTTTGTATTATATCAACAAAATTCTTTCAATGTTACAAAAGGAAAAGTATGGGACCCAGTTGTGACTGATGAATACAGAGAAGCTCTTATTTTTATGAATCAGCTAGTGAAAGATGATTTATTTATGAAACTTTGTTTCTCAATTACTTCCGACGCAGAGTACAAGTCATTGATTAGCCCAGCAGAAGGACCTTCTAAAGTGGGTATCTTTGTTGGACATCCAGAAAGAATGACAAGTGCTAACACAAATGCATTGGAAGAGTTTGTTGCCCTTCCTGCACTTGCAGATGAAACAGGCAAAGGTGGATACACAGTGACAAACGCAATGACTGTTGACTGGATGGGATTCATCACAAAAGACTGTGAATATCCGGCAGCAGCAATGAAGTTCTTGGATGCTTGGTACTTAGATGAAACAATGACAATTCAACGTCATGGAGAAGAAGGCGTAGACTGGGTTGAAGAAAAAGGAAAAACACCATATGGTACAGATGCTCACATCAAAGTGCTTAATTCAGAAGCATTCTTTAGTGGAGATAGTACTTGGGCAGGAAACGTGCTTGGAGTTATGACTCATTGGAATTATTTGGCAATTCAACAAGAAGGTGAAGGACGTATCGCAGAAAGTGGTCGTATTCAGAACGAATTGTGGGATGTGATGAAAGATGGCAAGAAACCAAAGGAAACTGCGGAAAATCTTGTCTATACGGATGAAGAGTATCAAAAGAGAGAAGAAAAAGCCGGTACGGTGGATAGTTATATTGTAAACGAGTCTATTCGTTTTGTAACAGGACAAATTGATCCGAAGAGTGATGAAGCATGGAACGAGTTCTTAAAAACATTAAAAGAACTTGGACGAAATGATCTTCTTAAGGTTTGTCAGAGTGCATACAGCAGAAAATAAAAGTATTCGTTAAAAGCAGGCTCGGGAAACTACCGAGCTTGCTTTTAACAGTAATGGAGGAAGTATGATGAAAATTCCATTTAGGACAGATGAATATGGGATGAATTTTTATATTGAAGATGCCAATGGAATCACACTTGTTCCATATAGAATTGGAGAATTCTGTGAGCAAGAGATACAGTTTCGAGTATCGGAAGTAACTAGGAACCAAGTGAAACAGATATGTATTCATATTCAATCGAAGAAAGAACGTTCTATCAAAAGATTAGGACTTCGTCTTGGGATAGATACTTATATGGATACCTATCCGGATTGGGATAATAAGTACTTCCCAACAGCACTTCGGTGTGAGAACAAAGGTTTTTGGTCTTGTTTTATGACACCTCTTGGGGAAAGGATTTCGGTGTGTTCTCCATCGGAAATTGTGTCATGGAAGAATGAATATGCGAGAGCGGGCGTAGACGTTGGCCACAGAATCTATACAAGTTCACTTGATTTTATAAATACATATGAGAATCCAAGAAGACATCCTGAATCGAGACAGATGTTGGATGCAAATCCGATAAACATTGAATTATATTTCACGTGTCCAAACATAGAAAAGGATATGTATGAATTTATTGAAAAATATGCAAATATTCACGTTCCACTAGTTTCCAAATACACTTTGGAATCCGGAGAAGCATTATATATCGATGGAAAAGAGTGGAAGGGGAAACTTCAAGAAGGTATGAATCTTATCCAAGAAGAGAATACGGCAGAAGTTTCTGTATATGTAAGAAAAGATTGGTTTTATTATTTAGACGCAGGCAGACGGAGTGCGGAGATTTGTCAACAAAAGCCGGGCACACATTGTGAGAGCTGGTACGGATTCTTTTCTCGAGTACTCTACGCGACTGTGATAAAAGATGAGGAATATACAAAAAGATTATGTGAGGAATTTGAAAGATTCTTCCTTGTTTTGACTGAGCGAGTAGACGGTATCTGTAGAATGAGAGATGGTGCATACCCAGAGCGTTTGCAAAATATTTCTTCAATGATATCACTTCTTGCAGACTTTTATGAACTTACGAATGATAAAAAATATTTGGAAGATGCAAATGATTTTGCGGAGTATCTTATTAGCCTTCAGGCAGAAGACGGAAGTTACCGCAACGAGAATGTGCATTATACCTGCGTGATTTATCCAGCCAAATCCATGTTGGAGTTGGCGGTTGTTGAAAAACAAGCAGGATTTGAAATTCGACACAAGAAGCATTTTGACAGTGCATATCGTGCAATTAAGAATCTGGAAATGCTTTTAGACAATATAGAGACAGAAGGGCAGATGACATTTGAGGATGGAATGATTTCCTGCGAAAGTCTTCAACTTGCTTATCTTGCAATGTTGTTACCAAACGGAGATGAAAAAAGAAATCTTACGGCAGCAGCAGAGACCGTATTGAAAAAACATCGATGTTTGCAGCAACAATTTATCCCAGATTGTCGTACGCGTGGATGTACGGCACGTTTTTGGGAAGCGAGATATGATTTGAACTTCTTGGCAAATATGATGAACACGCCACACGGTTGGACCAGTTGGAAGAGCTATGCAACCTATTATTTGTATATGCTCACTGGTAATCTTGATTATCTCAAGGATACCATGGACACGATAGGTGCATGTATGCAGTGTGTGGATGAGAATGGCACATTACATTGGGGATTTGTGCTTGACCCATGTGTGATGGGAGAAAGACTTCAACCAGATTCGAAAGATGGAAAGATTCATATGGAAACTTCCGTGGTGGGAGAATGTTATCTTCCGATGATTTCGGATTGGTGGAGACAGGGTGATGATGAACTCAAGAAACAATATTTATCACCGATAAATGATTCGAGCAAATGGCATACCAATTATGGAGGAAGTTGTGACAATGATGTGCATGAGCATTTCAAGTGTCTAATGGAAACAGTGTTTGGAAAGGCCTTTGTCCATGAGACCGAAGAAGGTTTCCAAACTTACAACTGTACATATAAGAACGACCAGTTTGTCTGCAACGATTCTGATTTACGAGAATGGATTGTTTATTCGAAGGAGCAGACGACGATGACTCTAAATGGGAAAGAAACTGTCATCCAACCAGGGATGAATGTAGTAAAAGCGAAATGGGAGGTATAAAAATGAAGAAAAAAATTATTGTTTTATCGCTTTTTGTAGTGTTGTTAACGAGTGCATTTGTAGTGTCACTGCTTCTCTTTTCTGGGGAGTTCAAGAGTAAAGAGGTAGAAAAAAAAGATGTTACGATGTTCTCTGCTTATACGAATGCAGAAGCATTACAAGAGGTTCCGGTCATGGTAACGGAAGGAGCAATCGAGGAACCGGAAGAGTACGCGCGCAAGGGTTATATTGTGGACGTGAATGGTTCGACAGTAGAAGAATACAAAGCATATCTGGAGACTCTTAAAAATGCGGGATTCAAAAAGCATAGTGATAATGGGGAAGATGCAATGGAAGGAAATGTAATGACTACCTCGTTCACAAAGGGAAAAGTGTCAGTTACTGTTTCACACGCGGTACATGCAGATCATACCTATATCAGTGCTGGTGTAAATACACCGTTGTCAGAGCACTTGATTTATAAAGACGAGTACACAAAAAATCTTCCTGCAGATGCAAAGACCAAAGTACATATGGTGGAATTGATTGCACAAGGAAATAGTTTTGTTACACAACTTAAGAATGGACATTTTATTGTACAAGATGGTGGAAAGGCTGCAGATGCACCATACTTATTAGATTATCTAGAATCTCTTACGCCAGAAGGTGAAAAACCGGTGATTGAAGCGTGGTTTATCACTCATCCACATGACGACCATGCGGGTGCAATGACCAAGATTGCAACGACACCGGAATATTTGAATCGTATTTACGTAGAAGGATTCTACTACTATGATTTGAGTGATTCTATGTTAAATTTCTTGAAATTGCAACCAGGCGGAGAATATTCAAGAAAGGTTACAATGTATTATAGAGCATTCAAAACAACCAAAGGGGAGAGTACACAGTTATATCGTCCACAATTTGGTCAAAGATTGTATTTTTGCGATACCACAATTGATGTTTGTTTCACAATTGAACAATGTACAAAGGGAACACTAGAAAACTTCGATTTGAACGATTCATCAATTTGGTTGATGCACAATATCGAGGAACAGAAATTCTTGGTTGCAGGTGATGCTAACTTCTGTTCACAAAACACAGCAACAGCATTGTTAGCTAGAGAATATTTTGAAATAGAGATATTTGCAACCCCTCATCATGCCATTAATATGTATCAAGAATTTGCAGAAACATTAAAGGTGGATACGATGCTTTATACCAGTTTCCTTGCCGGAAGTATTTGGCAGGATAAAACATGGCGACAAGCAGAGGCGGCAAATAAGTATGCGAGGGAAAATGTAAAAGAATATTATCACTACGGTGATGGTACGCTGATTCTTACGTTCCCATATAGTCTAGGAAGTGTGGAAAAATTACCACCGAATGAATGGAAATATGACGCCGGTCAAGATAAACGAGAGCTTATAACTAGAGAGTGGAAATAGTAAGCTTGATTGATAAGCAAAGGAGAAGTCTATGAAAACTAGTAAATATCAAGCAAAATGGGGTAGATTCAAAAAAGATTTCAAAAGAGACTGGCAATTGCACATTTTCATGATGCTTCCGTTAATCTACCTTGTAATCTTTGACTTTATACCGATGTACGGTATTCAAATTTCATTTCGTGATTACAGACCACTTCATGGAATTTCAGGAAGTGAATGGGTAGGATTGAAATGGTTTGCACAGTTTTTGTCTCATCATGACTTTAAAGAAATTTTTTCGAATACAGTGATCTTGTCACTTTATAGTTTGGCAACATTCCCACTTGCAATTATCTTTGCGTTGGTTTTACACGCAATGAAAAGTGAGAAATATACAAAAGTCGTACAGACAGTTTCTTATATTCCTCATTTTATCTCAATCAGTGTTATGGTCGGAATTATTAACATTATTTTGAGTCCGGTAAGTGGTATCTACGGAAACGTCTTCCGTTTATTGGGAGGAAGCGGTTATCCGATTGACTTTCGAGCAACAGCAGCGGCCTTCCGTCATTTGTACGTATGGTCGGGTGTATGGCAGAACCTTGGATGGAGTTCTATCATTTACATAGCAGCGCTTTCAGCTGTATCCTCAGAACTTCATGAAGCAGCACAAATTGAT
>JAZRRJ010000005.1:0-4792 GCA_045650645.1 Faecalimonas sp.
GAACAATCAGCACAGTATACAGTGATGCAGTTGTTGTGGGTGCTAAACAATATAGTGGTGGAATTGTAGGATTGTTACCACAATCTGCAAGAGTAGAAAATTGTTGGTTTGACGGAGTACTTCGTCTTACAGACTCTGCAAAAGGAAAAGAGTCAGGCGGTATTGTGGGTTATATAGATGGTTCAGGAACTTACAACCTAACTAACTGCCTCTATACGGGCGAAATATACTTTGCTACGACAAGTACAAGTGCGTGGGGACGTAAAATTGGTGGAATCATAGGTGGTGCACATGATTATGACACCCCTACTATCAATATGGAAAATTGCCTTAGTGCAGGTAAAATGGAATGTAGTACTAACAAAAATGCAACAGGAATCAATGGCGTGTCATCTGTGTACGGTGGTTTAGATGTTGAAGCGCTCAAATTAAATTTGATAAATGTATATGGTACGAATGAATGTTATGCAGATGCGAAGCAGATATATGACTTCTATTCTGGAACATCAGCCATCGTAACAGGAAAAGGTATTATGTTCGACGAAGCTGATTTGCAAGGAACAAGCGGCTATCAAAACACACTTCTTGACTTTGAAGAAAATGGAGCATGGGTGGCAAGAAAAGATAATGTTCCTGGACTTAAGGTATTTACGAAAGTGCTTGGCGAAACAGTGAAATGACTAGCAAGTAACTAACATTTAACGGAGGGCGTAAAATGAAAAAAATGATGTGGGTGTACATGATACAGCTCGGTGAAAACATGTGGGCAGATGAAGGTGGTACTAGAAGATGGGCACCATATTTTCCTCAATTAAATACAGACGATGCAGTATGGAGAGAAGTTATTGACTTCCTTCCTTCCCAAGGATTTAACACAGTCTTAATAGATATCGGAGATGCGATTCAATATGAATCGCATCCTGAAATCTCGATTCCGGGAGCATGGTCAAAAGACAAATTGAAAAAAGAATTGGATTACATGCGTTCCATTGGATTGACACCACTTCCGAAACTTAATTTCTCTGCGGGACATAAAGCGTGGATGAAAGAATATGGAAGAATGATTTCTACATCAATTTATTATCGCGTGTGCGAAGATTTAATCAAAGAAGTGGCAGAACTTTTCGATTATCCGGAGTATTTCCATCTTGGTATGGATGAAGAAGATCCGGAAAATCAAAGTTGGATGGCATATTGTTGCGTTAGACAAAAAGATCTCTGGTGGCATGATGCTTACTTCTTTTTTGATATTTGCGAAAAATTAGGAATGCGTCCATGGGTATGGGCAGATGCATGTTGGAATAATCCGGATGAATATTTTTCGAAAATGCCAAAATCAGTTCTTCAATCAAACTGGGCATATCATGAGGTGAAGAAAAATCCGGATGGCACATATAGAGATAAATATTATCAAGCATATGTTGAGTTAGAAAAACGCGGATTTGACCAAGTTCCAACATCATCGACATGGTCTGTGAACTTTAATACCCATGAAACGATGGAATTGGGAAAGGCAGAAATTGCGCCAGAAAGATTAAAAGGTTATATGACAGCGCCTTGGGACTTCACAGTACCACGGGCAAAATATACGCTTCTGAATGATGCGTTGAGATTTGGATATGCGAAGAGAGACGTGTATCCAGAATACAAATAGGATTTTTGAATTGTAATATTAAAACTTGCATGGAAGTAGAAGTTTCTATCTATGAAAGAGAGAAACTTCTAGCTCATGCAATAACGTTGGATATTTTCTTTAGTACCTGGAAAGCCAATTTATAGGAATGTAGAGAAAGGTGCAATATTATAAAAATTATGCGTGCGTAATTATGTGGTTAACGGGAAATGAAAGCGGTCGTAGACTAGCCAATCAGAGCTCGTTATTGAGATGGAAAATTATAATTTATAATCGTTTAAATTTTATAAATCTGAATAATTATGAATTTTTATATGATAGAAGAGGACGGCAAACAAGTTGTTTTAGAAAAGTGTTGATTGGATGAAAAGAAAATCTAATTTTATTTCATAACATGTCATTGTTAAAAGAACAAGGATTAGAAACGTGTGGTTGCAAGATATTAGGAGGTGTAAAAATGAAATATCAAAAACCCAAAATAGAACTCATAGTGTTGGAAGCCGAAGATATTGTACGTACGTCACTTACAGATGGTGGGTACGGCGACAATGATGAACAAGTCGGCGGAGATGGAACGAAACCATGGGAATAGTACAAAGTAATAGTAAAGAAAGGAAGGGACTATTTGTGGAAAAGTATTTTGTTAAAAATTTCTTCAAGAAAGTAATCGTTACAGTACTTGCAATTGCAATGACAGTATCGGTAATTTCGCTTTTTAATGATGAAAACAAAGTGGCTTACGCAGCAGGTGCAGGCAACTATATAACAGAGTCACAAGAGGGAGTTACAATTAGTGCAAATATGGTAGCTCCAAAACCGACTACGGAAGGAAAAGAGACATATATCTTTGCGGGATATTATGCAGACGCAGTGTGTAAGACTCCTGTTACAAAGTCTACAGATAAGACGGTATATAAAAAGTTTGTACCAGCAGAGATTATGGACGTAAAAGCACAGGTGACAACGGGAACAACCGCAGAATCTGAGAGAGCAGATATGCGTCTTGTTGCGACTGTAGATGGATTGAACTATAAGGAAGTAGGATTTGATATTTACTATAATGGAGCAACAGATCCTATCAATGTAAAATCTACGAAAGTTTTCAAACGAATCGTTGCAGCGGATGGCAATATTTCGTTTGGATATAGCCCAGAAGCTTTTAACGAAGAGTCAGAGTATTTTACAACTGTAAATCTTTTAAATATTGCGAATGGAAATTTTGATAAGACATTCTTCATTAAACCATACTGGAAGACATTGGACGGAACAAAAGTGCATGGTATTAGCAGAATGGCAAGAGTTTCTGATAGCTATGAAGGAATTATCAATGTTCCAGTGAGAATGTATACAGATGCTACTGTAGAATCAGGAACATTTGAAGTGGGGTACTTAGATATTCTTACATATGTTGGTTTTGACAATGGAGATATCTTTGCTTCGGTTGAGGCTACAGATGATGCAGAAGCTAAAAAGGTTACAATAGCAACACCAGATGCTACGACAGGTGCAGAAAGCATGGTTGCGAATCTTCGTTTCAGAGTAAATGATGGAGAAACTATGCCTTCGAATTCAACATTTGCTGTAATTAGCGAAACTTTTGGAAAAGCTATCGCTAATGTGGAATATAAAGTATTTTCAACTGAATATATCGGAGTGGCAGATACAAGTTGGTATGACAAAAATCCAAGTGCGGCAGAATTTGTTCTTACAACACCAGCGGATTTCTATGGATTTGCGAAGATTGTAAATGCTTCTTCGGGTGATTATAAAGCAGAACTATTTGTAGGTGATACAGTTCGCTTAGGAGCGGATATTATAATCAACACAGGTAATGCAGCCGATTGGGAAACGTCGGTGCCTACCTATGCATGGACTCCAATTGGGTATAATTCGACATATATGTTCGGTGGTACATTTGATGGATGTGGGAATACTATCGAAGGTATTTATATGGTAGATACCTATGAAAATAGAACGGCTAGTAATGAAAATTATTCGGGTCTTTTTGGTGTTACTTTAGCAGGAAGTACTGTTCGCAATTTTAGCCTAAAAAATAGTTATTTTGAAAGTAAACTTGGATATTCAAACAGCGCTATAATGGGTAGTGTTGTTGGACAAATTGGTGGAAATATTGATTCAGTATATAGTGATGCTATTGTAAAGAGTGCATTTATGGCTGTTGGAGGTCTTGTGGGACGTTCGCACCCAGGTGAAGATGGTACAGCATATATAAGTAATTGTTGGTTTGATGGAAGTCTTACAATTGTTGACCCAGAGTGTCAGTCAAATGGTGCGGGTGGTATTTTAGGAAGAACCTTTAGAGGAAAGATCGAAATCACAGATTGTTTAAATACTGCAAATATTTCCTATACAGCGACAGCTATGAAGAATGCAAGTTCCACATCACATACGTTGTTAATTGGTGGAATTAATGGAGGAGCCTATGCGGTAGGAACGGATACACTTATAACAAGTTGTGTGAATGCTGGAACGATTTCATATACTTTACCAACTGGTGTAACAGGAAAGAATGTAGGAAGTATCAGCGGATGGGCTTCTGCAACAAACTGTATTGATGCAGCAGGAACAAAGACAGCAAATTACAATGGTTATAAAGGTTATACAGCGGGAAAAGCTTCATTAAGTTTTTATGATGCTAGTGCAGAAACTCCAGGTAAATGGGTATGTAGAGCGACTGCAGATTCTGCAATCAAGGGTATTCCAGTACTCAAGAGTTTCTGTGATGAATGGATTGATGTTTCTTGGTACTATGATGACACAACTGCAAAAGAATTCACGATTGATTCAAAGGAAGATTTGTATGGTTGGTCAGAACTCTCTAACAAGGCAAGTGTTAACTTAGCTTCAGACGTAACTGTAAAACTTGGTGCGGATATTAAGATGAATAACGGGAAAGCATCTCAATGGGCAACAACGACAAATACAAATATCACTGATGCACTTAGAAATTGGACGCCAATCAAATCCTTTGCAGGAACCTTTGATGGGCAGATGCACACAATTAGTGGAGTTTATTTAAATACAAGTTCACAATATGCTGGTTTATTTGGACAGATTGATGCAAGTGGTGTTGTGAAGAATTTCTATATTACAGACAGCTTGTTTAAATCAACAAGTTATGACATCGGAAGTGTAGCA
>JAZRRJ010000006.1:0-75559 GCA_045650645.1 Faecalimonas sp.
TACAACGAAAAAAGAATTAAGCAGAAACTAGGATGGATGAGTCCGGTTGAATACAGACATAAGCTCCTAGCTGCATAAAAAATGCGTAACAGACATTAAATCTGTTACGCAATAAAAGTCTAACTTTTTGGGGTCACATCAACTATCTTGAACCTTTTGTTTGTTTATAATAATTGAATTCCGTTTTCTAAAGCTTTTTGAACAATTTCTTTTGGCCAAGTAGAAGATTGTACTTCGCCGATGTGAGCCTTTCTGAGGCAGAACATACAAATACGAGATTGCCCAAGCCCACCACCAATGGTGTATGGAAGTTCGTGGTTTAAAAGTGCTTTTTGGAATTCCAATTCTGCGCGTTCCGGACATCCGGCAAGCTCTAACTGATGTAGTAACGCTTCTTCATCGACGCGGATTCCCATAGAGGATAATTCCAATGCAATATCGAGAACTGGATAGTAAACGATAATGTCTCCGTTTAATTCCCAATCATCATAATCAGGAGCACGGCCGTCATGTTTTTCTCCGGAAGTTAAATACTTGCCGATTTGAGAAATGAATACAGCTCCTTTTTCTTTTGCAATTTGGTACTCACGTTCTTTTGAAGAGAGAGTAGGATATAAATCAGCCAGCTCTTGTGAGGTGATGATGAAAATTTCATCTGGAAGAATTGGCTCTATGTAATTATATCTACGAGAAATAAAATCCTCAGTCTCTTTCAATGCAGCGTAGACTTTTCGAACGGTGTATGAGAGTGTCTCCATATTGCGTTCTTCTTTGGAAATAACTTTTTCCCAATCCCATTGGTCCACATAAATTGAGTGGATGTTGTCTGTATCTTCATCTCTTCGAATGGCGTTCATGTCTGTGTAAAGGCCTTCGCCAGAGTGGAAATCATAACGCTTTAATGCATAACGTTTCCATTTTGCAAGCGAGTGAACGATTTCAACAGGTGCATCGTCTTGTTCTTTGATTCCAAAGGAAACAGGTCTTTCAACACCGTTTAAGTTATCATTTAATCCGGATTCCGGCTTCACAAAAAGTGGAGCAGAAACGCGAGTTAAATGTAATGACTTTGCGAGCGCACGTTCAAAATGATCTTTAATTTCTTTAATTGCTACCTCTGTTTCTCGAATCGTCAGAGGAGAATAGTAACCTTTTGGTATTGTTAAATGTTCCATAATATTAACTCCTTTTACAATAGTAATAGTATAGTCATGTTTGCTATTCTATGTCAAGTAAAAGAAAGCTATTGACCAAAATAATGGCGAATGATATGATACAAAATGGACTGAAGATTTTTAGAAGAAGGAGATAGAAAAATGGCATTATTACAAGAATGGCGTGATACAGCATATTCAAGCGAAATGGATCAAAATACAGCACAACAATTTTGGGGAACGTATTTTGAATTAGAAAAAGGAATTTATGAGCAATTATTGGCAAATCCAGATGAAGAAGTAAAAGGAACTGTAAAAGAACTTGCAGAAAAATATGGAATCGAAGTATTTACAATGACTGGATTTTTGGATGGTATCAATGATAGCTTAAAAGAAGCAAATCCAATCGAAGAGATGGAAGAAGATACAGTTGTTAGTCTTGCATTCGATAAAGAAAAATTATATAAAAATATGGTTGCAGCAAAAGCGGAATGGTTATATGAACTTCCACAATGGGACGATATTTTTACGGAAGAAAAGAAAAAAGAATTATATAAGGAACAAAAGAATTCGACAACGATTCGAAAAGAGAAGAAAGTTGGAAGAAACGATCCTTGTCCATGCGGAAGTGGCAAAAAATATAAAAAATGTTGTGGACGATAGTTTAAAGGTATAGTTTAAAAGGTTGTTGGTCATACTAATTATGCAGATTATAAATAAAGGAGGTATGGCCATGCCAGAATTAAAATGTGGAGTAGTTACTTGTGTTCACAACAAACAAAATCTCTGTGAGTTAGATTCGATTGAAGTAATCGGAAATACAGCACAAGTTTCAGAGCAAACTAGCTGTGGAAGTTTTGTAGAGAGAAAAGGAGAGCAATATAGCAATCAAGCAAAAGATGCTTCTCCTACAAGTAATATTGTTTGTCAAGCAGTGGAATGTAAATACAACGATGCAAAGAAATGTTACGCTGGAAAAATCAGTGTGATGGGGTCTGATGCTTGCAAAACAGAAGAAACTGAATGTGCAACATTTAAGAAATAAGAATAAAAGCAAACGGTATAGTGAAAACTATACCGTTTTTAGTTGACGGTCATTTCCTTTCCAATGTATAATGAGCATATGCTTGAAAGGAATTAAGGTATATGAATTTTCATGATAAAGAACCGAAATTGGTAGAAAAACAACCATCAAAACTAAAGGAACATTTTCAAAGGGGAATGACCGCTTTCATAGTGATTGTAGCAGGAGTACTTTTCTTTTTTGCAATGTATCGAATCAGTGAGATCGCGGATACAGTGAAAAAAGGAGTGGAAGTACTTTCGCCTGTTATTTATGGATTTGTTTTTGCTTTTTTGTTAAATCCGATTGTGAAAAGAACAGAAAATATTGTTAGACCAATCTTGAAAAAGATTTTCAAAAAGGAAGAAGTGATGCAAAAGGTTTCCAGAGCAATTGGCATTTTTGTAGCACTTGTTTTTGCGGCACTTATTATTATTGCTCTTTTCTATATGATTATTCCGGAATTGTATAATAGTATTCGCGACTTAGTGGTTACGCTTCCGGAGGAGATTCATCGTTGGAGTGAGAAGTTTAATTCTATGATGGAAGCAAACTCTACTATGGATAAGATTTTGAAAACAGCGATTATTAAGGCGAATCATGCAATTGAAGATTGGGTTTCCAAGGATTTTGTAAACTGGATACAGAAAGACATGCTGCCACAGACAGGGAATTTTTTAACGAGTATTACCGCTGGTGTGATTAGTGTGTTCCAGACAATTACGAATCTTTTAATCGGAGTGATCGTATCTGTTTATTTGTTATTCAGTAAAGAGAAGTTTTTAAGACAAAGCAAAAAGGTGGTTTATGCATTGTGCAAACCAAAACGAGCAAACTTGATTTTGCACATATCTAGAAAAGCGGACGAAATTTTTAGTGGATTTATTATTGGGAAGATTATTGATTCGGCAATTATAGGTGTACTATGTTTTATCGGTCTGAGCATTTTTAAGATGCCATATGCATTGCTAGTAAGTGTCATTGTAGGGGTGACAAATGTAATTCCTGTTTTCGGACCTTATATTGGAGCAATACCAAGTGCATTCCTAATTTTATTGGTAGATCCAATGAAGGGAATTGGTTTTATTGTTTTCATCATCGTATTACAACAGTTAGATGGAAATGTAATTGGACCAAAGATTTTAGGTGAATCCACAGGGTTATCCTCGTTCTGGGTTGTGTTTTCAATTCTTGTAGCAGGGAAACTATTTGGAATTGTAGGAATGATTATAGGTGTACCTACATTTGCGGTGATTTATTATATTGCAAAATTGTTTATACAGCAGAAATTAGAAGCAAAAAATCTTCCGATTGATACGAATGAATATAAAGACAAGAGTCATGTGACGGATGATGGTATATTTGTTCCGCATCAGGAGGAGAAGAAAGAGGAGGAAGAACATGCCGATTCGAGTACAGAATGATTTGCCTGTAAGAGGCATTCTTGAAGAAGAAAATATATTTGTGATGGATGAATCAAGAGCGATGCAACAGGATATTCGTCCAATTAAGATAGGGTTGTTAAATCTGATGCCTTTAAAGGAGGAGACAGAATTACAGATTCTGCGTATGCTATCAAACACACCATTGCAAATTGACGTGGTGTTTGTAAATGTATCGAGTCATGAATCGAAGAACACATCCACAAGCCATTTGAACAAATTTTATGTTCCATTTAAAGATATTAAGAAAAAGAAGTTCGATGGGTTTATTATTACAGGAGCTCCGGTAGAACAACTTCCTTTTGAAGAAGTAGATTACTGGGAAGAATTAAAGGAAATTATGGAATGGACCAAAACACATGTTACATCGACGATGCACTTGTGTTGGGGTGCTCAAGCAGGTTTGTATTACCACTATGGAATTGACAAAGAGCCATTAAATGCAAAGATGTTTGGTGTGTTTGAACATCGTGTTCAAAATAGAAAAACGCCACTTGTAAGAGGGTTTGATGATGTGTTCTATGCCCCACATTCTAGACATACAACGGTTCCGAAAGAGGCAATTGAACAGATTGCAAATATGATTATTTTGGCGGAATCGGACGAGGCAGGAGTGTTCTTGTGCATGTCTGAAGATGGCAAACAAATCTTTGTAATGGGTCATCCAGAATATGACAGAGTGACATTGCATAATGAATACATGCGTGACAAGAATAAGGGATTAGAAATTGCCGTTCCGAAAAATTATTATCCAGAAGATAATTGTGAGAACAAGCCACTTTTGACATGGCGTTCCCATGCAAATAATTTGTATACCAATTGGGCAAATTATTATGTATATCAGGAAACACCATATATATTAGAAGACGATGTGTAGAGGAAGATAGATTGCTGATAAAGCAATCTATTTTTTTACCAAAAATGAAGGTGTATTTCAGTGCAAAATTTGTGTATTATTACTTCTTGAAATTTGTTGACGATAGCAACTCTCGGTGTTAATATAGATAATACGAGAAAACACAATATCTAGTGATTTGCAATTTAAGAAAATACTGAATATAGATAAAAGTGATAAGAAAGGAAGAAGAACATATGATCAGAGTTGTGAAAAAAGATGGTACAAAAGAAGATTTTAACGTGCAGAAGATAATTGTAGCTGTAAATAAATCGGCATATCGTGCTTTGATTAAATTTACAGATGAAGAATTAGACTTTATTTGTAAATTTGTAGAAGATGAAGTGAAAAAGATGGGCATTGAAGATATTCAAATTGCTCAAATGCATAATGTGGTAGAAGGTGCTCTTGAAAAAGTGAATCCATTGGTTGCAAAAAGTTACCGCGATTATCGAAATTACAAGCAAGATTTTGTTCAAATGTTGGATGATGTATATAAGAAGAGTCAATCGATTATGTATATCGGCGATAAAGAGAACAGTAACACAGATAGTGCCCTGGTATCTACAAAGCGTAGCTTGATTTTTAATGAGCTGAATAAAGAATTATATAAGAAATTTTTCCTTACAGTAAAAGAAATCCAAGCAATTCGCGAAGGTTATATCTATATTCATGATATGTCTGCCAGAAGAGATACGATGAACTGTTGCTTATTTGATGTGAAGAATGTGTTGAGCGGCGGTTTCGAGATGGGAAATCTTTGGTATAACGAACCAAAAACGCTAGATGTTGCGTTTGACGTAATAGGGGATATTGTATTGAGTGCTGCAAGTCAACAATATGGTGGATTTACAGTTCCAAGTGTAGATGACATTTTAGAACCATATGCAGAGAAGTCTTATAACAAGCATTATGAAAAATATATTTCTTTAGGTCTTCCGGAAGAAAAAGCAAAAGAGGTAGCTTGGGCAGATTTGGAAAAAGAAATGGAACAAGGATTCCAAGGTTGGGAGTATAAGTTTAATTCCGTATCTTCCAGCCGTGGTGACTATCCGTTTATCACGGTAACAGCGGGAACCAATACTTCAAAGTATGGTAAATTAGTGACGATTTCTATGCTTAAAGTGCGTCAAAATGGACAAGGTAAGAAAGGTCATAAAAAACCGGTGTTATTCCCGAAAATTGTGTTCTTATATGATGAAAATCTTCATGGACCTGGGAAAGAGTTGGAAGATGTATTTGAAGCAGGTATTGAATGTTCTAGAAAGACCATGTATCCAGATTGGCTCAGTTTAACGGGAAAAGGCTATGTGGCAAGTATGTACAAGCAATATGGAAAGATTATCAGTCCTATGGGATGTCGTGCGTTCTTATCGCCATGGTATGAGAGAGGTGGTATGAATCCTGCGGATGAAAATGATACACCAGTATTTGTGGGAAGATTTAATATTGGTGCAATCAGTCTTCACCTTCCAATGATTTATGCGAAAGCGAAACAAGAAGGAACTGATTTCTACGAAGTGTTAGATTATTATTTAGAGTTAATCAGACAACTCCATATCCGTACCTATGACTATCTTGGAGAAATGAAAGCATCGACAAATCCACTGGCTTATTGCGAGGGTGGTTTCTATGGTGGAAATCTTGGTCTGTACGATAAAATCAAGCCATTATTAAAAGCAGCGACAGCTTCTTTTGGTATTACAGCATTCAATGAATTACAACAACTTCACAATAAAAAGTCATTGGCAGAAGATGGACAATTTGCATTGGAAGTGTTGGAGTATATCAATAAAAAGGTAAATCAATTCAAAGAAGAAGATGGGCATTTGTATGCGATCTATGGAACACCGGCAGAAAATCTTTGTGGAGTGCAGGTACAACAGTTCCGTAAAAAATATGGAATTATTGAAAATGTGTCTGACCGTGAATATGTAAGCAACAGTTTCCATTGTCATGTATCAGAAGACATTACACCGATTCAAAAACAAGATTTAGAAGGAAGATTTTGGGACCTTTCAAATGGTGGCAAGATTCAATATGTAAAATATCCAATTAACTATAATGTAGAGGCGATTAAAGCACTTGTTCGTCGTGCAATGGAACTTGGGTTTTATGAAGGAGTAAATCTGTCACTGGCATACTGCGATGATTGTGGTCATGAAGAATTGTCTATGGATGTGTGTCCTAAATGTGGAAGCACCAATTTAACGAAAATCGACCGAATGAACGGATATTTATCATATTCACGTGTAAAAGGTGATACACGTTTGAATGATGCCAAAATGGCGGAAATTGCGGAAAGGAAAAGTATGTAATGAGATACCATAATATAACGAAAGATGACATGTTGAACGGCGACGGCTTGCGTGTAGTATTGTGGGTTGCGGGTTGCTCTCATTGCTGTAAAGAATGCCATAACCCAATTACCTGGGATCCTAATGGCGGCTTGGAATTTAACGAAGATGCAAAACAAGAAATCTTTACAGAATTAGAAAAAAGTTATGTGCATGGCATTACTTTTAGCGGGGGAGACCCGTTACATATCAATAACGCGTTAGATATTGCAGAATTCGCGAAAGAAATTCGCGAAAAATATCCACAAAAATCAATCTGGTTATACACTGGTGGATTGTGGGAAGATGTGAAAAATATGCGAGTGATTCCATATCTTGATGTATTGATTGATGGCGAGTTTGAAGTGGACAAGAAAGATTTAAATCTCCCTTGGGTGGGAAGTTCGAATCAAAGAGTGATTGATGTTCAAAAAACATTAGAAAAAGGAGAAGTTGTACTACATGAGAATAAATATTAAAAAATTAACTGAGACAGCAGTACTTCCAGATAGAGGAAGTGCGTATGCAGCAGGATATGACTTGTTTGCAGATGTGGCAGAAGTATTAGAGATCCAACCACATCAAACAGTGATGATTCCAACAGGACTTGCAATGGAGCTTCCAGAAGGATACTGGGGAGGAATTTTTGCAAGAAGTGGACTTGCAGCAAAAGAATCTCTTCGTCCGGCAAACTGCGTAGGTGTTGTAGATGCTGATTATCGTGGAGAAGTGAAAGTAGCTCTTCACAATGACAGTGCAGAAGTGCGCAAAATTACCCCTGGACAAAAGGTGGCACAATTAGTGGTAGTTCCATTTTTAAGCGTTGAATTTGACGTGGTAGAAGAACTGAGCGATACGGTTCGCGGTGTTGGTGGGTTTGGTTCTACTGGTAAATAGAAAATAGGAATGGTATAAAACCTTCGCATTTGGCAACACTAGGAGAGAGTGAGGCGTGTGGAGGTTTTTTTATGTCTAAAGAGCAGAACAAGATATATGGAACGTTGGATGAGAATGTTGCTTATATGAACGAAGTATTACCGGTAAAGGAGAGCTTTGATATCATTCAAAGAGACATCATTATTGGTGAAAAAAAGGCCACATTTTATTTTATAGATGGTATGACGAAAGATGAAACGATGCAAAAGATTATGTCTGGCTTTTTTATGCTGAAAAAAGATGATATGCCAAGTAATGCGACAGGATTTTCGAAAATGGCACTTCCGTATGTGGAAGTGGACGTAATTGCGGATTTTGATGAGATTATAAGAAATGTTTTATCCGGTGTAACGTGCCTGTTTGTAGATGGGTATGAGGCATGTTTAGCAATCGACTGTAGAACTTATCCTGCCAGAAGTGTGGATGAACCGGATAAAGATAAATCTTTGAGAGGGTCACGAGATGGATTCGTAGAGACGATTGTTTTTAATACTGCACTTATGAGACGAAGAATCCGAGACCCGCATCTTGTGATGAAGATGTTTGACGTGGGAAAAGTCTCGCGGACAGATGTGGCAATTTGCTATATGTCGAATAAGGTGGATCCAGAACTGCTAAACAATCTGACGCAGCGAATTGAGTCTTTGGATTTGGAGGCGTTGCGCATGAATCAGCAGAGTCTTGCAGATGCCTTGTTTAAACGAAAATGGTTTAATCCATTTCCAAAATTCAAATTTACGGAAAGACCGGATACAGCATCTGTGTGTTTGATGGAGGGGAAGATTATTTTACTTGTAGATAACTCACCATCAGCCATGGTGATACCAACATCCATATTCGATATTATAGAAGAGGCAAATGACTATTATTTTCCAACGTTAACAAATGTGTATTTGAAGATTTCAAGAGCACTGATTACAGTAGCAACCGTGTTTTTTACGCCGCTTTTTTTGCTTTTTATGCAGAATACAGAATGGATACCACAAATGTTTCAATTTGTAGCACTGAAGGATCCTGTGAATATTCCACTGATTTTTCAGTTGCTAATCTTAGAGTTGGCAATTGATGGTCTGCGACTGGCTGCGATGAATACGCCAAGCATGTTAAGCACTCCGTTGAGCGTTATTGCCGGAATTGTGTTAGGAGAATTTGCAGTAACATCTGGATGGTTCAACTCGGAAGTCATGTTATACATGAGTTTTGTTGCGGTGGCGAATTATACGCAACCGAATTTTGAACTGGGGTATGCATTGAAATTCATGAGACTACTATTATTGGTTTTAACAGCATGTTTTGATTGGGTGGGATTCTTAATTGGAACACTCGTCGTGATTGGTTCTATTGTATTTAATAAAACCTTGTCGGGAAGGAATTATTTGGATGTCAGACTGAGGTAGGACAAAAAAAGTTCACAAAATTATGATATAATGTCCAAAATATAGAAAAAAGGAGCTTGATTATGAATAAATTTGTTATTGCTACAGATAGTACTACTGATTTACCAAAAGAATATTATGTGAAAAACGAGATACCTGTGATTGCTCTGTCCTATTTGATGGATGGAGTTACATACGAAGATGGCGCTGGCTTATCAGATAAAGAATTTTTTGATAAAATCAGAGAAGGTTCTATGCCTACAACTTCGCAGATTAATCCTGAACAGGCAAAAAGTGCATTGGAGCCACTTTTGAAAGATGGAAACGACGTTGTTTATATCGCATTCACATCAGGATTAAGTGGAAGTTACAACAGTGTAAGAATTGCAGCAGAGGAGTTGATGGAAGACTATCCAGAACGAAAAATCGTTGTCATTGATAGTTTGTGTGCATCCATGGGAGAAGGACTTTTGCTTTATAAAGTTATAGAACTTCGTGATCAAGGAAAGAGCATGGAAGAGATTGTGGAATGGGTAGAAAACAATAAGCTACACATCTGCCATGATGTTACAATTGATGACTTGTATCATTTACATCGAGGAGGACGCGTTTCTAAGACCTCAGCCGTTATAGGAAGCATTATTAAAATCAAACCAATCATTCATGTGAATGAAGAAGGAAAATTGATTGTAATAGGGAAAGAGCGTGGAAGAAAACGAGCAATGCTTTCGTTGATTGATAGAATGGATATAAAATCAATGGGATTTGACAATGATACCGTAATGATTGTCCACGGAGATGCGATAGAAGATGCAGAGTTTTTAAAGAACGAGATCGAAAATAGATTTGGAATCAAGAATATTATTATTAATGGAATTGGCTCTGTGATTGGAAGTCACACAGGACCGGGAGTTATCGCTATATTCTATATGGGAGATAGAAGTAAATAAAAATAAGCCACACACTTTTTTATCAGTGTGTGGCTCTTTTTATTTGTACAAGTTTTCTGAAAATAACATCGTCTATTATCTAGACAGTAATCCAACCCAAACCTTCAGCTACTGAGAATGCAAGAATTGCAAGGATGAAAACTGGTGCAATCCATTTAATCATGACTACGAATAAGCCTTGGCTCTTGAATTTGCCATCTGTTACTTTTACTTCTTCGATGACTGTCTTTGGTTTTACAATGAATCCAATTAAGATACATGTGAAGAATGCAACGATTGGCATCAATACACTGTTGCTCACAAAGTCGAAGAATGTTAACAAGTCTTGTCCCAATGGTAAAATGTGTGACCATATACTAAATCCTAATGATGATGGAATACCCAATAATAATGAGAATACAGCTACGATGATACAAGTTGTTTTTCTACCCCATTTTGTTTTATCCATAACAATTGATACAACTGTTTCCATCAATGAGATGGAAGAAGTTAATGCTGCAAAGAATACCAATAAGAAGAATGCAACACCGATGATAGTTCCGACTGTAGTTCCCATTTCGTTAAATACCTTTGGTAAAATAACAAACATCAATGTAGGTCCTTTTTTCAATCCTTCTGTTGAGCCGTCAAAGAACATATAAGCTGCAGGTACAATCATAAGACCGGCAAGGAAAGCGATTGCTGTGTCAAAGATTTCAATTTGACGAACAGAAGATTCTAAGTTATTGTCTTTCTTCATGTAAGAACCGTATGTTACCATAATACCCATAGCAAGAGACATTGAATAGAAGAGTTGTCCCATAGCTGCAAGAATTGTTGTAAATGAAAAATCTTTGAAGTTAGGTTTGATATAATAAACCACGCCATCCCAAGCACCACGTCTTGTCACAACAAAGATTGCGATTCCAATTGTAAGAATTGCTAGAACAGGCATCATAATTTTACTTACTTTTTCGATTCCTTTTTCAACACCGAAGAGAACAATCACTGCGGTGAGTGCGATGAATAAGAAGAACCATCCGAGAGGTTCGATAGGGTTTCCGATAAAACCACCAAAGAAAGAATCGTCAGCAGCTGATTGAATACCGCCAGAAATAAAAGTTGCAAAATATTTGATTACCCAACCACCAATTACACTATAATAAGGTAAGATAATAATTGGAACGATTGAAGTGAGAACACCCAGGAATCCAAAACGTTTGTCTAATGCTTTGAATGCTCCGATAGCACTTAATCCAGTTTTTCTTCCGATTGCAATTTCTGCTACCATAAGAGCGAAACCAAAGGTGAGTGCCAGGATTAAGTAAACAAGTAAAAAGGTTCCTCCGCCATGTTGTGCTGCAAGATAAGGGAAACGCCAAAGATTTCCAAGACCTACAGCAGAACCAGCTGCGGCAAGGACGAATCCAAGCTTGCTCGTAAAATTACTACGTTGTTTCATATGTATAAATCCTCCTTAAAATAAGCGTTTAACACGCTATTGTGCTAAAACATTACTGCATAATATTATGCCACAGCAGTCGTGTAAAGGCAAGGAAAAAGTTGTAAAAAATATAGTAAAAAATGCTTGACATTAGAATATAACTATAGTAAACTCATAAATGCGTGAAGCGGAAAAGAAAGTAGAGTTCCACTCTCACCCCAGCATAATAGGATGACTGGTGGTCGATATTGAAGCATAACTTAAGCATTTTATATGTGGCTGAGTGTGCAGATATGGAGTGGATAGTCTGTGACTATTCATTTTTTTTGCGCGAATGCGAAAAAAGTAAAGTAAGTATTATTTTTATGGAGGTGCCTACCATTAGCGAGTTAATGATTAATGAGCAAATCAGAGACAAAGAAGTGCGTGTCATCGGAGAAGACGGTGAACAATTAGGAATTATGTCAGCAAAAGAAGCTATGAAGTTAGCGCAAGAGGCTGATTTAGATTTAGTCAAGATTGCTCCAACAGCAAAACCACCTGTTTGTAAGATTATCGATTACGGTAAATACAGATATGAACAGGCAAGAAAAGAAAAAGAAGCAAAGAAAAAACAAAAAACTGTTGACGTGAAGGAAGTGCGTCTTTCACCAAACATTGATACAAACGACTTGAACACAAAAGTAAATAGTGCCAAGAAGTTTATTCAAAAGGGTGATAAAGTAAAAGTTACTTTACGCTTTCGAGGAAGAGAAATGGCTCACATGCAAACTAGCAAACATATCTTAGATGATTTCGCAGATATGATGAAGGAAGTTGCGGTTGTAGAAAAGCCGGCAAAACTCGAAGGAAGAAGCATTAGCATGGTTTTAACTGAAAAACGTTAAAAAGAACGAAAACAATATTAAGGAGGAACATATCATGCCAAAATTAAAAACAAATAGAGCTGCTGCAAAGCGCTTCAAAAAAACAGCTACAGGTCAATTAAAAAGAAACAAAGCTTATAAAAGCCATATCTTAACTAAGAAATCTACAAAGAGAAAGAGAAATCTTAGACAAGCAACTATTACAGATGCTACAAATGTTAAGAACATGAAGAAAGTATTACCATACTTATAAGATTTGGACAATATTTGAAGGAGGATTAGAAGGACATGGCAAGAATTAAAGGCGGAATGAACGCTAGAAAAAAACACAATAGAGTATTAAAACTGGCTAAAGGTTACAGAGGAGCTAGATCAAAACAATACAGAGTTGCAAAACAATCAGTTATGAGAGCTTTAACATCAGCTTACGCTGGTAGAAAAGAGCGCAAACGTCAAATGAGACAATTGTGGATCGCTCGTATCAATGCAGCAGCAAGAATGAACGGATTATCATACAGCAAATTGATGCATGGTTTAAAAGTAGCTGGTGTTGAAATCAACAGAAAAATGTTGGCTGAAATGGCAGTTAACGATGCACAAGGATTTACAGCATTAGCTGAAGTTGCTAAAAAAGCATTCTAATTAAACAAGAAAAATGTAAAGGAACAGGTTTCGAATGACCTGTTCCTTTTTTGTTTGGCTGGTTTAAAAATGCAGGAGATGGGGCGCAAGACGTCCGGTGGACGTCTGCTTTGCGCCGACCGGAGCGGAGCGTAGACCTTGCCCCCCTGGGGGCAGGTCACGCTCTGCAACAAAATAAGAGACCTAGAAAAAATCTAGGTCTCTTATTTTTCATGCAGGAGATGGGACTTGAACCCACACAAGCGCATTGCTTACAAGATCCTTAGTCTTGCTCGTCTGCCAGTTCCGACACTCCTGCATAACGGCGAATTACCGTACTCGAACATACTACCACGCAGTGTAGAGGTTGTCAACAGTTTTTTTGATTTAAATTAGGAAAACTTGTATCTCTAAAAGAGTTGCGATATAATAGAAACATCATTGTAAAATGGAGGAATACCATGACGATTCGAGAACAACTAGAATTGAGAGAATTAGAATATTTAAGTCCTTATGCGACAAAGAGCAAGGAGTCAATCGGAAGAAAGGTAAAAGAGACGGAATGTGATTTGAGACCAGTATTTCAAAGAGATAGAGACCGTATCCTACATAGCAAATCATTTCGTAGATTGAAACAAAAGACACAGGTGTTCTTATTGCCATGGGGGGACCATTATCGTACCAGACTTACACATACATTGGAGGTTTCGCAGAATGCAAGAACTATTGCGAAAGCGCTTCGGTTAAATGAAGACTTGGTAGAAGCTATTAGTTTGGGACATGATTTGGGTCACACACCATTTGGACATGCAGGAGAACGAGCATTGGATGAAATTTGTCCGTTAGGATTCCGACATAATGAACAAAGTGTTCGTGTTGTGGAATTCTTGGAAAAAGACGGAAAAGGTTTGAATCTAACAAAAGAAGTTCTAGATGGAATTTTGACGCATCAAACGGCAAGCCAACCGATGACACTAGAAGGACAGGTTGTACGTTTGTCAGATAAGATTGCATATGTAAACCATGATGTTGATGATGCTATACGAGGAGGAATTCTTTCTGAGGCAGATATTCCGCCAAAATTTCGCATGGTATTAGGAAACTCTACAAAAGAACGTTTGAATACGATTACCCATGATGTTATTACAAACAGTATGGAGCAATCGTCTATTCAGATGTCTGAGGAAGTGGAAGAAGCGATGCAGGGACTGCGCAAATTTATGTTTGATAACGTATATCGCAATCCGCTTGCAAAACAAGAAGAACATAAGGCGGTAGAGATGGTAAAAAATCTTTATGGCTACTATATGGAGCATGTAGATAAATTACCGCAAGAATATTTGCGTTTGATGGAATTAAACGGAGATAGCCAGGAACAAATTATCTGTGATTATATTGCAGGAATGACAGATAATTATGCAGTAAAAACTTTCCAAGAAATTTTTGTTCCAGAATCTTGGAAAAATTAAAGGAAATCAAGGATATTTGTCGAATACTATAAAGGAGAACTGTTGAAAGGAGAAAGAGATGTACTTTTCAGAAGAATTGATTGAAGAAATCAGAAGTAGAAATGACATTGTAGATGTGATTTCAAGTTATGTGAAGTTACAAAAAAAAGGAAGTTCCTATTTTGGATTATGTCCTTTTCATAATGAAAAGTCACCGTCTTTTTCTGTGAGTCGTTCCAAACAAATGTATTATTGTTTTGGATGCGGAGCTGGTGGAAACGTATTCACATTCATTATGGAATATGAAAATTACACGTTTTCAGAGGCGGTCAAAATGCTTGCGGAGCGCGCAGGAGTAGAGGTTCCAGAAGTAGAGTATTCTCAAGAGGCAAAAGAAAAAGCAAATTTAAAGGCGACCTTGTTAGAGGCAAATAAGATTGCAGCAAAGTATTTTTATGCACAGCTAAAATCGGAGCAAGGAGAAAGTGCACATGCTTATTTGACGAAACGTGGATTGTCAGAAGAGATTATTACCGCATTTGGCCTTGGATATTCTACAAAGTATAGCGATTCGTTATACAAATATATGAAAATGAAGGGATATTCAGATGAGATTCTTGCACAGGCAGGGCTGATTACAGTCAGTGAAAAAAGTGGTGCGTATGATCGATTCTGGAATCGCGTCATGTTCCCAATTATGGATGCGAATAACCGAGTGATTGGATTTGGTGGACGTGTGATGGGACAAGGTGAACCAAAGTATTTGAATTCACCGGAAACACCGGTGTTTGACAAGAGCCGTAACCTATATGGGCTGAATCGAGCGCGTACTTCACGAAAGAGTTATTTCTTGTTGTGTGAAGGATACATGGATGTAATTTCCTTACATCAGGCAGGATTTACCAATGCAGTTGCATCTTTGGGGACAGCTTTTACGCCAGGGCACGCAACACTCATCAAGCGTTATGTCAATGAAGTTTATTTGACATTTGACAGTGATGATGCGGGTACCAAAGCGGCGCTTAGAGCAATTCCTATCTTAAAAGAAGCGGGACTTACGGCCAAGATTATTCGTATGGAACCGTACAAAGATCCAGATGAATTTATTAAGAATATGGGCGTAGAAGCGTTCGAAGAACGGATTAATAAAGCGAGAAACGGCTTCTTGTTTTCGTTGGAAATCTTAGAACGAGACTATGATATGAATTCACCGGAAGGAAAAACAGAGTTCTTTAAAGAGGTTGCACTTCGACTTACGCAGTTTGAAGAGGAAATCGAGAGAAACAACTATATTGACGCAGTTGCAGAAAAGTATCACTTAGGACCAGATAGTTTGAAAAATTTAGTTGCTAAAACAGCCGTGAAAAAAGGATTGGCAACGCCGGCTACAAAGCCAAAGAAAGCAATGGGACAAGCAGGTATGAAGGAAGATGGCAATCTGCATTCTCAGAAAGTGCTTCTCACTTGGTTGATTGAGAGTGAACGAATTTTCAATCAGATACAAACGTATATTTCCCCTGACGATTTTACAAAAGACTTGTACAAGAAAGTTGCAACGCTTTTGTTTGAACAACACGAGCATGGGGAGCTGAATCCTGCGAAAATTATGAACCACTTTATGGATGAGGAAGAACATAGAGAGGTTGCAGCATTGTTCCATACAAGGATTCAAAAATTGTCAACGCGAGAAGAACAAGAGAAAGCGTTGAAGGAGACGATTATTCGGGTTAAAACATACAGTGTAGAATATGCAACGCGTTCGCTGGACCCGACAGATATTGCTGGTTTGCAAAAACTAATGGAAGCAAAAAGAAACTTGCAAGACTTACAGAAATTGCATATTTCTATTGATTAAGGATAAAATATTAACAAATTATGGAGGATTTTACCACATGGAAGAACAAGCTATGAAATTTGAGGAAAAACTGAAAACACTGGTTGCGAGTGGAAAGAAGAAGAAAAATGTTCTTGAGCTCCAAGAAATCAATGAAGTTTTCTCAGACGTGGAGCTAGAAGCAGAACAAATGGATAAGATTTTTGAGTATTTGGAAGCTCAAGGAATCGATATTTTAAGAATTTCAAATACGATTGAAGATGACGATGTGCCGGATGACATCGAAATTATGTTGGCTGTAGAAGAGGAAGATGTCGAAGTTGACATGGAGAAAATCGACCTTTCTGTACCAGATGGTATCAGTATCGAAGACCCGGTTCGTATGTATTTGAAAGAAATCGGTAAGGTTCCACTTTTGAGTGCAGATGAAGAAATCGAATTGGCAAAACGCATGTCAGAAGGTGACGAAGAAGCAAAGAAAAGATTGGCAGAAGCCAACTTGCGTCTTGTAGTAAGTATTGCAAAGCGTTATGTGGGACGTGGAATGTTGTTCTTAGATTTGATCCAAGAAGGAAATTTGGGTCTTATTAAGGCTGTAGAAAAATTTGATTACCAAAAAGGGTTCAAATTTAGTACGTATGCAACATGGTGGATTCGTCAAGCGATTACGAGAGCGATTGCAGATCAAGCTAGAACAATCCGTATTCCAGTTCATATGGTAGAAACGATTAACAAATTGATTCGTGTTTCAAGACAATTGTTACAAGAATTAGGAAGAGAACCACTTCCAGAAGAAATTGCAAAAGAATTGGACATGCCTGTAGAACGTGTGCGTGAAATTTTGAAAATTTCCCAAGAACCAGTTTCTTTGGAAACTCCAATCGGTGAAGAAGAAGACAGTCATTTGGGAGACTTTATTCAAGATGATAATGTGCCAGTACCTGCAGAAGCGGCTGCGGCTACATTGTTGAAAGAGCAATTGAATGAAGTGTTAGACACATTGACAGAGAGAGAACAAAAAGTACTCCGTCTTCGTTTTGGTATGAACGATGGACGTGCAAGAACGTTGGAAGAAGTAGGAAAGGAATTTGACGTAACACGTGAGCGTATACGTCAAATTGAAGCGAAGGCTCTTCGCAAACTTCGTCATCCAAGCAGAAGTCGTAAATTAAAAGATTATTTAGATTAGGTATATATATGGAATTATCAAAACGATTACAAGCAGTTGCCAATCTCGTAAGTGAGGGATTGGCAATTGCAGATATTGGAACAGATCATGGATATATTCCGATTCATCTTATAAAAACAAAGAAATGTCCAAGTGCTATCGCGATGGATGTAAACAAAGGACCTTTGTTGCGTGCAGAATCGCATATCGAAGAACAGGGGTTGCAATCCTTCATTCAGACAAGATTGTCCGATGGTGTGCAGAGTTTGGTGCCAAACGAAGTAGAATGCGTTGTAATAGCTGGAATGGGAGGTGCCCTCACTATACGAATTTTAGAGGCGGGAGAGCCTGTAATTCGAGCTCTGAAAGAGTTTGTGTTGCAACCACAGTCAGAAATTTGGAAAGTGAGAGAGTTCCTTTATGAAAAGGGTTATTGCATCATCGATGAGGATATGGTTCTGGAAGATGGAAAGTTTTATCCTATGATGAAGGTGATAAATGGACGAGCACCAGCGTATAATGATATAGAATTGCGATACGGAAAGTGTTTGTTGGAAAAGAAACATCCTGTCTTAGAAGAATTCTTAAATGTTGAACTCCGAAAGCAAGAGATGGTTTTGGAAAATTTGGAAATCAGACAGGGAACGCATATTGATGAAAGAAGAGATGAAATACTAAGAAAGAGGGAGGAAATCAGAAATGCTTTGCAAAGATATTATGCAAGTTGTTGAGGCAACATATCCAAGACACAAGGCGTTAGAATGGGACAATGTAGGATTATTGGTTGGACGCCAAGATAAGGATGTCCAAAAAGTTTATGTGGCATTGGACATTACTGACTCAGTGATTGAGCGAGCGATTGAGCAGGATGTTGATTTGATTGTTACTCATCATCCAATGGTATTTTCTCCTATAAAACAAGTGACAGATGCAGACCTTGTGGGTCGGCGTATTTTAAAACTTATACAGCATGATATTTGTTATTATGCGATGCACACCAACTATGATGTTGTCAGCATGGCGGATTTATCTAGTGCGATTTTAGGTCTCAAAGATACAAGTGTTTTAGAGGCAACCAATGCAGAGAGAACAGAAGGAATTGGAAGGGTGGGTACACTAAACAAACCAATGACTGTTTTGGAGTGCTGTGAATTGGTAAAAGAAAAATTCGCATTAGACGCAGTTAAGGTGTATGGAGATCTAAATCAAGTAGTTCACTGTGTTGCTATTTCGCCAGGATCAGGAAAACATATGTCAGAATTAGCAATTTCAAAAGGCGCCGATGTTTTCGTGACCGCAGAAATTGACCATCATGAGGGAATTGACTCAAATGCAGAAGGCTTGGCAATTATTGATGCAGGACATTATGGATTGGAGCATATTTTTATTGAAGATATGGTTGGATTTTTGCAGAAAAATATAGGAAATATAGAAGTTTTAGGGGCGCAGGTGGAACATCCTTTTCATGTGGTTTGAAGCAAAGGAGGAGTTTGATGGAAAAGAAAATATATCGTGTACAAGTGAATGGAAAGGTACAGGAATATGAAGAAGGAACGACCTTTGAACAAATAGCAAAAGATTTTCAATCAGATTATGAGCATCAGATTGTTTTAGGATGTGAAAATTATAAATTATTTGAATTGAGAAAAACATTACAGAAGGATTGTGTTTTAACGTTTGTTACAACCGGAGATTCCGTAGGAAATAAAACTTATAGAAGAAGTATGTGCTTCATGCTTGTCAAGGCAATTCATGATATCTGTGGGCATGAAACTCCATGTAAGGTACGAATTGATTTTTCCGTGAGCAAAGGTTTTTATTGTACGGTATCAGGGAATGTAGAACTGAATCAGGACTTTCTTGAGCGCGTAAAAAATAGAATGCTTGAGATGGTGGCAGAAGGAATGCCAATTAAAAAGCGCACTATAAATACAGATGAAGCGATTGCATTGTTCCGAAAACACGGAATGCGAGATAAAGAAAGACTCTTCGAATACCGCCGTGTTTCCAAAGTGAATATTTACAGCATGAACGAATTTGAAGATTATTATTATGGGTATATGGTGCCAGATGCCTCTTATCTTCCGTATTTTGAACTCCATTTATATGGTGAAGGATTCGTGATTCAAATGCCGGAAAAACAGGCGCCGACTATTGTACCACCATTTCGACCACATCCGAAATTATTTCAAGTTCTGGATGAGTCAAGTAAGTGGGGCGATATGCTGGGAATTCAAACGGTTGCGGATTTGAATGAAGAGATTACAAAAGGAAATATTCAAGAGACAATACTTGTGCAAGAAGCGCTGCAAGAAAAGAAAATAGGCGATATTGCCAGAATGATTGTAGATCGAGGTAATGTGAAGTTTGTTTTGATAGCAGGACCGTCGTCTTCGGGGAAAACGACGTTTTCACATCGTTTATCAATTCAATTGCGTGCGCATGGAATGATTCCTCATCCAATAGCGGTAGATAATTATTTTGTAGACAGAGAGAAAACTCCAAAAGATAAGGATGGCAAGTATGATTATGAATGTCTGGCAGCCATAGATGTAGAGCAATTCAATCAAGATTTGAAGGATTTACTGGAAGGAAAGCCGGTATTGCTCCCAACCTTTAATTTTAAAACAGGAAAGAGAGAATATAAGACTCCACCTAAAATTCTAGGTGCACAGGATGTATTGGTGATTGAGGGGATTCATTGCTTGAATGATGCACTCACATATCAATTGCCAAAGGAGAATAAATTCAAAGTATACATTAGTGCATTGACCCAATTAAATGTGGATGAGCACAATCGAATTCCTACAACGGATGGACGTTTGCTTAGACGTATGATAAGAGATGCTCGAACTCGCGGAACAAGTGCAAAAAGCACCATCGCAATGTGGGCTTCTGTACGAAGAGGAGAGGAAGAAAATATCTTCCCATATCAGGAAGAAGCAGATGTGATGTTTAATTCAGCGTTGATCTATGAGTTGGCAGTATTAAAACAATATGCAGAGCCAGTGTTATTTGGAATTGAAAAAGATTGTGAAGAGTATATAGAAGCGAAACGATTGTTGAAGTTTTTAGATTATTTTATCGGAATTGGTAGTGAACAAGTTCCAGCCAATTCGCTGTTAAAAGAATTTATTGGTGGCGGTTGTTTTCAAATATAAAAAGTGTAGAGAGTTTTTCTCTACACTTTTTTTATGATAGGATTTGTTCCATGTCTTCAGGTAAATCTGCTGTGAAAGAGAGCGATTCACCTGTAATCGGATGAACAAAGCTTAATTTGTAAGAATGTAGTGCTTGGCGTTTGATGACGCGGTAATCCGGATTGTATAAAAAATCACCTGGTAATGGATGACCAATGTGCTTCATGTGTACCCGGATTTGATGTGTGCGTCCCGTTTCCAACTTTAGGTTTACAAGAGAATAACCATTTCTTGTTTTTAAAGTACGATAATGAGTGCAGGCATATTCTCCTTGGTTTTCATCCACGTGTCTCTCAATGGTTGAACCTTCTACACGAGCAATTGGCGCGATAATCGTTCCTTCTGTAGGAACTTCTCCAGTTGCAACTGCGAGATATTCACGATGAATTTCTCGATGGTGAACCATGTCGGATAATAAAGAAGCACTATACATATTTTTTGCAACAATCAGAAGACCTGTGGTGTCTCGGTCTAAGCGATTGATACAACGATAGACAAATGGTTCTCCTTTTGTTTGAAAATAATAGGCAACAGCATTTGCCAGTGTATTATCAAAATTTCCCTGGGAAGGGTGAATCGGTGTGTCCGCATTCTTGTTGATAATTAAAAGGTCATCATCTTCATAGACAATGTGAAGTGGGAGCTTCGATGGGACAATCTTTTCTGAAGAATCCCCTTCCAACAATTGAATCGTCAACCGATCGTTTGTATGCAGTTTGTCATGTACTCGAGCCCACACATCATTTAAAAGAATTCCGTCGGTTGTACGCTTTAAATGTGTGATGATTTGGCTGGAGTATTTTTTTGATTTCAAAAATTCCAATAAAGTGCGATTATCAAATTCTTCCGTTATGGTGTATGAAAACATTCGCTTCATTATTTTGACCTAACTGCTTTCCATAGTTTGTTATAGATTTCATCATATTTGGTGCCCAAGTATTGATAGGTTTCGCAGCGTTTCAGTACTTGTTCGTTCGGGAATGCAATAGTACTGTTACGAATGGCGTCATCCTCAATTAGTTCTCGTGCAGCAGTATTTGGAGTGGAATATGTGATGTAATCAAAATTCATCTTCGCAATATCAGGTCGGCATAAGAAATTGATAAATTTTTCTGCATTCTCTTTGTTCTTTGCCTTTTTCGGAATGACCCAGGAATCAATCCAAAGATTCGAACCTTCCTTTGGAACAACGTATTCTAAATTCGGATTTTCAGATTGTGTATAGATGGCTTCTCCAGAATAAATAACACCGATCGCAGCTTCATCCCCAATCATTTTGTCGCGAACTTGATCCACGACGTATGCTTGTACAAGTGGTTTTTGTTCGAGCAAAAGAGCCTGTGCTTCATAGAGTTCATCTAAATCTGTTGAGTTTAAAGAATAGCCACAATATTTCAATGCAATCCCGAAGGTGTCACGCACGCTGTCTTGCATGAGGATTTGGTCTTTGTATTTCTCATCCCACAAGACAGACCAACTATCGATTGGCTCGTCTACCATCGTTTTGTTATAAAGAATTCCCACGGTGCCCCAGCAGTATGGGACAGTGTATTTGTTTTCGGGATCAAAGGCTTTTGATTGTTCTAAGTATTGCTTCCCGATATTTTTTATATTTGGAATGTTGTCATAATTAATTTCCGCTAGAAGATCATTTTCAATCATACGCTGAATCATATAGTCTGAAGGGCAGACCAAGTCATAGAACACAGCACCAGCCTGCACTTTAGGATACATGCTTTCGTTGGTTTCGAATTCTTCATATACCACTGTAATTCCTGTTTCTTCCTCAAATAAGTCAAGTACTTGCGGATCCATATATTCTCCCCAGTTATAAATCACGACTTTCTCGTCAGAAATTGGTTTCTTCTTGGTACTGTAGAATATTCCGCCTCCAATGATAATGAGTACCATGAATGCAGGTACCAATCGGCGAACAACAAAGGAACCAACTTTTGCAAATCCCGAAGGAGCTTTTTTCGGTTTCTTTTGTTTTTCATCCGGTGCAGAGTTAATTAGAATTAATAAAAGGAGTACAGAAACAAACAGGAGAGTAGAGAGGGCGTACATTTCAGGTTTAATACCTTTTCTTACTTCACTGTAAATCTTCGTTGAGAGTGTGTGAACTCCAGCCCCAGTCGTAAAGTGGGTGATTACAAAATCATCCAAGGACATGGTAAATGCTAACAGAAATCCAGAGCAAACTCCTGGAAAAATATCAGGGAATACAACCTTGAAGAATGCGTAGAGCGGCGATGCTCCTAAATCAAGTGCGGCTTCATACGTGTATTTGTTTGTCTGTTTTAATTTTGGCGTTACACTTAATATGACATAAGGAATATTAAATGTAATATGAGCAAGTAGAACGGTTACAAAACCAAACGAAAAGTTTGGGAAAATTGATCTACATGCGATAAACAAAAGCATTAAAGAAATACCAGTTACAATATCCGCATTGAGCATTGGAATGTTAGTTACGCCCATCATAAATGTACGAGCACGGTTGCTTAATGCTTGCATTCCGATTGCAGCTGCTGTTCCGATAAGAGTGGCAATTAAAGCGGATAGGAGAGCGATTGTAAGTGTCGTATACAATGCACTCATGATATCTTCGTTTTTAAATAGATTGGCATACCATTTAAATGTGAACCCACCCCATTTTGCGGAGGTTCTGGATTCGTTAAATGAAAGTACAATCAAAGTGATGATTGGCGCATATAACAAGAGAAGAATGAAACCGAGATAGATTTTTTGTAAAGTTGATTTAATCAAAATGCAGTTCCCTCCCCATCTTTATCATATTTTGCAATTACAGCCATGCTAATTACAATAAAGAGCATGAGTACCAGAGAGAGTCCGGAACCAGCATTCCAGTTATAACTCTGGGTAAATTCTTGCTCAATGACATTTCCAATCAGTAGAATCTTGCTACCGCCAAGAATGTTGGAAATGACAAAGGTTGTAAGTGCAGGTACGAATACCATAGTAATACCGCTTATAATTCCAGGAATCGAAAGTGGTAATATGATTTTGAAAAATACTTGTATTGCATTAGCTCCCAGATCTCTGGCTGCGTTAATAACGTCTTTGTCGATTTTTATCAACACATTATAAAGTGGTAATACCATAAACGGTAGGAAGTTATATACCATACCAAAAATGATTGCATATGGAGTGTTGATGATGTTGAGTGATGGCAGTTCTAAGAAAGATAATACGGAATTAATCACTCCGCTTTTTTCCAAAAGTCTTTGCCATGCCAATGTGCGAAGAAGAAAATTCATCCACATTGGGAGTATAAAGATAAATACAATAAAGCTAGATTGATTCACACTTTTTTTTGAGAGAATCATTGCCAGCGGGTAAGCCAATAATAGACAGATGATTGTGCTGATTGTAGAGAGAAGAAGAGAAAGCCCTAATGCTTTCAAATTCTCTGTTGTTGTAACCTCAGCTAAGTTCATAAAAGTAAAATTGTGATTGGCATCTGTCAAACCGTAGTAGAAAATCATGATAATCGGAATAATGATAAAAGCAATTGCCCATACGAGATAAGGGCCGGTTAATAATTTTTTACTCTTCAACAGGAACCGCCTCCTCATCTTCAGATTCAGGTTTGTTCATGATTTGGATGTCAAATGGGTCCACTTTGATACCGACTTCTGTTCCGACTGGGAAGAAATCTGTGCTGTGAACCAACCATTCATAGTTGTTTGCAGTTACTTCCATTTCATAATGAACACCTTTAAAGATCAAATGTGTTACGACGCCGTCAAGAATCCCTTCGCCAGGTTTTACTAAATCGATGTCTTCTGGACGAATTACAGCATCAACAGGCTTGTTGTGACCAAAACCAGTATCAACACAAGGGAAGTTTACTCCCAAAATTTTTACAAGACGGTCTTCAACCATTGTAGCAGGTAAAATATTGCTGTCACCGATAAAGTCTGCAACGAATGCGTTTTCTGGTTCGTTGTAGATGTTTTCTGGAGAACCGATTTGTTGAATGTATCCTTGGTTCATAACGACAATCGTATCAGACATAGTCAAGGCCTCTTCTTGGTCATGAGTAACATATACGAATGTAATGCCTAATTCATTTTTTAATCGGATTAATTCGTATTGCATATCCTGGCGGAGTTTTAAATCTAATGCACCAAGAGGTTCATCTAAAAGAAGCACTTTTGGTTCATTTACAATCGCACGTGCAATGGCAATACGTTGTTGTTGACCACCGCTTAATTGATCTGCCATACGATTTTCATAGCCATCTAAGTTTACAAGCTTTAAAGCGTACTTGATTTTGTCATTAATATATGCTTTGGTATGCCCTTTGATTTTCAAACCAAATGCGATATTTTCTGCGATGGTCATATGTGTGAAGAGGGCATACTTTTGGAATACTGTATTTAATTGACGTTTGTTTGGAGCTAAGTTTGTGATGTCTACACCATCAAAGATGATATTTCCTTTATCAGGAGTTTCAAATCCACCAAGAATACGGAGAAGAGTTGTCTTTCCACATCCACTTGGGCCTAATAAAGTTAAAAAACGATTTTCGTTAATATAAAGATTCAAATCATCGAGTACGAGATTGTCTCCATATGATTTTGAAATATGTGAAATGTCGATTAATTTTCTTGCCATTTGTATTCCTCCTAAAAACTTGGTGGTGTGCTTACCCAAATGAGCTTGGCACCAGTTTTTTTGTTTGCTGTAATGTAATGTTCTGAATGTGGAGTAAAGTAAAACGATTCTCCCTTTTGTGCGGTATAAATTTTTGTGCCGACATGAATTTTGATGCTCCCTTGTAATACATATCCAAACTCTTCGCCTTCATGCGGAATGTCTCGATAAGTAGAGCCACCGGGAGCTAAAGTAAGACGAATGGGTTCCATCATGTTCTTTTGTGCATTCGGAATAATCCATTCAATGGTGTTCTTTAATTCAATATCTTCTTTTTCAAAAAAGTCTTCTTCGTGGAAGACGACTTGTTCATCTGGCTCTTCCGAAAAGAAGTCGTTTAAGTTGGTTCCAAGGCATTGTAAGATATCAATCAAAGTTGCAATGGAAGGGGAGGTTAGATCACGTTCAACCTGAGAAATAAAGCCTTTGGAAAGCTCGGAACGATCTGCAAGTTCTTCTTGAGTTAAATTTTTTGCAATTCGTAATTCTTTGATTTTATTTCCAATATTCATTATCTCAAAACCCCTTTCGAATTGTGAAGTTAAAAATAAACAAAAAGTTTAGTATTTCTGAACTTTATATGCATATTCCATTATACTCTTTTTTGAAAAAAGTGCAATAATAAATTGCTGTACTTTTACAAGTCTACGTATTATAATAAACGGGATATTGAAGGGAAAGAGGAGTATGCAATGCATAACGAAGAAGTAGCAAAAGAGGAAGGAACGAAGACTCTGGTGGAAGAAGCAGAAACTGTGGAAGAAACGGAAACTGTGGAAGAAACGGAAACTGTGGAAGAAGCGGAATCTGTGGAAGAAACGGAAGCTGTGGAAGAAACGGAAACTGTGGAAGAAACGGAAACTGTGGAAGAAACGGAAACTGTGGAAGAAGCGGAATCTGTGGAAGAAACGGAAGCTGTGAAAGATACGGAACCAGTAAAATCAGAAAAAGCAATTTCAAAGAAACAAAAGACAATCCTTGTTGTCATCATTGCAACATTGGCTACTCTGTTGGTTGGATATTTGCTGACAGCATGGTATTATAAAGAACGGTTCTTTATGAGAACTTCTCTGAATTATGTTGATTGTTCCAATATGACTATTGAAGAAGTGGAAGCACACATAAAAGAGCAAGTAGAACAGTATGAACTGCAATTGATACGCTCGAATGGAAAGACGGAGATGCTCAAGGGATCCGATATCAATCTCACATACAAAGGATCTGAATACATCGAAGAAAGTTTGGACAAACAAAATCCGTTTTTATGGCCAAAAGCAATGTTTTCAGCGAGAAGGATAAAGGTTCAGTTCGATTTAGAATATAACCAAGAAATATTAACAATGTTGCTTCACCAATTGGAATGCATGCAAGAGAAAAACCAGAAAGATCCAGTCGCAGCGACAGTTGTTTATAAAAAGGGAACCTTTGTGATTCAAGAAGAAACTTATGGTACAACCATTGATGAAGAAAAGTTGCTTCAAATGGTAAATCAAAGGATGCACGAATTGCGAAAAGACCTAGATTTGACGAAAACAAAGTGTTATGTGCAACCACGGTTTTTGAAAGACTCAAAAAAGGTATTGGCAGCGAAAGATCAAATGAATCAATGTCTGAATGCAGAGATTCGATATTCTTTAGAGTCTCTGGAAGTTGTTTTAGGTCGTGATGATTTTGCGACATGGATTACTGTTGATGAAGAGATGAATCCGATGATACAGGAAAACAAAATCCAAGAATATATACAGTTGTTAAGCGAAACCTATAACACACCAAATCGATACGGTGAACTTACCACACCAAATGGAAAGACTGTAAGTGTTCCAAATGCTGCATTGGGAAGAGTGGTAGGAGTAGACGCTGAAATAAAGAAAATTACAGAAGACATTATGTCTGGAGAAAAAATAGAGCGAGAACCTATTTTTGCAAGATTAGAAACTCCGGAAGGAGAATATGTCTGGGGAAATACGTATATAGAAGTGGATATTTCGCAACAACACATGTGGTATATCGTGGACAATGTTGTCAAATTAGAGACTTCAGTTGTGACCGGATTGAAGGGAGAAAACGACACTCCAACCGGGATTTATAGCATCTTAGAAAAGCAGCGAAATAAGACATTGGTAGGAAGAATTGTAAATGGAAAACCACTCTATCGTACACCAGTAAAATATTGGATGCGAGCGACATGGAGTGGCGTCGGGTTCCATGATGCAAGTTGGCAACCAACTTTCGGCGGAGATTGGTATTTGACCAATGGTTCGCATGGTTGTATTAATATGCCACCATCTATGGCGAAGCAGTTATATAACATGTTGTCAATCGGAACTCCAATTGTGATTCATTATTAAAAAGTAAAGAGGAAATATATGTACAAATTAAAAAAACAAGATGGTCTTGCAAAACGAGCAGAATTTCATACTGTACATGGTGTAATTCAAACACCTGTATTTATGAATGTGGGAACGATTGCAGCAATTAAGGGTGCTGTATCTACAGAGGATTTGCAAGGAATTAAAACACAAGTACAATTATCAAATACGTATCATTTGCATGTGAGACCGGGAGATGAAGTGGTAAAGAAACTCGGTGGCTTGCATAAATTTATGGTTTGGGACAAACCGATTTTAACAGATTCCGGAGGATTTCAAGTATTCTCCTTGGCAGGATTGCGAAAAATCAAAGAAGAGGGCGTTTATTTCAATTCTCATATAGATGGAAAGAAAATCTTTATGGGTCCGGAAGAAAGTATGCAAATTCAATCGAATCTCGGATCGACCATTGCTATGGCATTTGATGAATGTCCACCAAGCATTGCAGATAGAGACTACATGGAAAAATCTGTGGCAAGAACTACGAGATGGTTGGAACGATGCAAGACAGAAATGGCAAGATTGAATTCGTTGCCAGATACCATCAACAAAAATCAAATGTTGTTTGGAATTAATCAAGGTGGTATCTATGAGGATATTCGAATTGCACATGCAAAAGAAATTTCGAAATTAGATTTAGATGGATACGCAGTAGGTGGTTTGGCTGTAGGAGAATCCCATGAAGACATGTATCGAATCTTAGATGCGGTTGTTCCACATTTGCCAGTCGACAAACCAACATATTTGATGGGGGTTGGAACACCGGCAAATATTCTTGAGGCGGTCGACCGAGGCGTGGATTTCTTTGATTGTGTATATCCAAGTCGAAATGGAAGACACGGACATGTGTACACCAATCAAGGAAAAATTAATTTGTTCAATGCAAAATATGAGTTGGATGATTCGCCGATTGAAGAAGGCTGTCAATGTCCAGCTTGTCGCACATACAGTAGAGCATATATCCGCCATTTATTAAAGGCAAAGGAAATGCTTGGTATGAGATTGTGCGTGTTACACAACTTGTATTTTTACAATACAATGATGGAAGAAATCCGTGCGGCGATAGATGCAGGGTGTTATAAAGAATACAAAGCAGAAAAATTGGCAAGAATGTCAAATGATAATCTAAAAAAATAATAAATTTTGCTAAAACAACTTGATGAAAAGGAATTCATTGTGTATGATACCAATAGTGTTTTAGTGTTTAGGAGGAATAATTTTATGATTAGTTTAGCAGCGAAACCAGCATCAGCAGGTGATCCAATTATTATGATTGTAATCTGGATCGCAGTGATTGGTCTTATGTGGTTCTTTATGATGCGTCCACAAAAGAAAGAGCAAAAGAGAATTCAATTGATGTTAGCAGGAATGGAAGTAGGAGATACCGTTCTTACAACAAGCGGTTTTTACGGAGTGGTAATTGATATTACAGAAGAGGATGTAATTGTTGAATTTGGTAACAACAAAAATTGTCGTATTCCGATGCAAAAAGCGGCAATTATCCAAGTTGAAAAACCAAACGCTGAATAATTTGAGAAAGATGTGCATATTGCGCATCTTTTTTTTGCATTTAAAGACTTGCCCCAAATCCAAAAATGGGATATTATAGAGAGAAATACATTAAAGTGGATACATATATTTATTTATAAATCAGGAGGATATAGAGATGAGAAGTGATACAGTAACAAAGGGAGTGCAACAAGCACCACATCGTTCTTTATTCAATGCATTGGGATATACAGAAGAAGAACGTCAAAGACCTCTCGTTGGTATTGTGTGTTCGTATAATGAGATTGTACCGGGGCACATGAATTTGGATAAGATTTGTGACGCAGTAAAAATGGGCGTTGCTATGGCAGGAGGAACTCCGATTATGTTTCCAGCAATTGCAGTGTGTGACGGAATTGCAATGGGACATGTTGGGATGAAATATTCATTAGTTACAAGAGATTTGATTGCAGATTCAACAGAAGCAATGGCAATGGCACATCAATTTGATGCGTTAGTTATGATTCCAAACTGTGATAAAAACGTGCCTGGACTTTTGATGGCAGCAGCCAGAATCAACGTACCAACCGTGTTTGTCAGTGGTGGACCAATGTTGGCAGGAAAGGTAAAAGGATGTAAGAGAAGTCTTTCTAGTATGTTTGAAGCTGTAGGATCTTATGCAGCAGGAACAATGACCGCAGAAGATGTAGTGGAATTTGAAGAAAAAGTTTGCCCAACATGTGGGTCTTGTTCTGGAATGTACACTGCAAATAGTATGAACTGTTTAACAGAAGTACTTGGAATGGGACTTGGAGGAAATGGAACAATTCCAGCTGTTTATTCTGAAAGAATTCGTCTTGCGAAACACGCAGGTATGAAGGTAATGGAATTGTTAGAAAAAAATATCAGACCAAGAGATATTATGACAGAGAAAGCAATTTTGAATGCGCTTACTGTTGATATGGCACTAGGATGCTCGACAAACAGTATGCTTCATTTGCCGGCAATTGCCCATGAAATCGGAATGGATTTTGATATCACATTTGCAAATGAAATCAGTGAAAAAACTCCAAACCTTTGTCATTTGGCGCCAGCTGGACCTACATATATGGAAGATTTGAATGAAGCAGGCGGCGTATACGCGGTTATGAATGAGTTGAATAAGAAGAATTTATTATACACAGATTGTATGACGGTTACGGGAAAGACGGTAGGGGAGAATATTGCAAATGCATACAATAGAGACCCAGAAGTCATTCGACCAATCGAAAATCCATACAGTGAAACGGGTGGATTGGCAGTGTTGACTGGTAACTTGGCTCCACATGGTGGTGTGGTAAAACGTTCCGCTGTTGTAGAAGAAATGATGGTACACGAAGGACCAGCAAGAGTGTTTGACTGCGAAGAAGATGCAATTGATGCAATCAAAGGCGGAAAGATCGTAGCAGGAGATGTGGTTGTCATCCGTTATGAAGGACCAAAAGGTGGACCAGGAATGCGTGAAATGTTAAATCCTACTTCGGCGATTGCAGGAATGGGGCTTGGTTCTAGCGTAGCATTGATTACAGATGGACGTTTTAGTGGAGCGTCAAGAGGGGCATCCATTGGTCATGTGTCTCCAGAGGCAGCAGTTGGAGGTCCGATTGCATTAGTAGAAGAAGGCGATATCATTCGTATTAATATTCCGGAAACAAAAATGGAGCTTTTAGTTTCAGATGAAGAGTTAGCAAGGAGAAAAGCAAATTGGGTTCCTCGTGAACCAAAAGTAACAACAGGATATTTAGCAAGATATGCATCTTTAGTTACTTCAGGAAACAGAGGAGCAATTTTAGAAATACCGAGATAGAGAAGGAGAAACAGCATGCAATTAACAGGAGCAGAAATTGTAATAGAATGTTTGAAAGAGCAAGGGGTAGACACTGTATTCGGTTATCCAGGTGGAGCAATTTTGAATGTTTACGATGCACTGTACAAACATAGTGAAGAAATTCAGCATATTTTAACATCTCATGAACAGGGAGCTTCTCATGCAGCAGACGGTTATGCCAGAGCGACTGGAAAAGTCGGAGTCTGTTTTGCGACAAGTGGACCAGGTGCAACGAATCTTGTAACTGGAATCGCAACCGCTTACATGGATTCCATTCCGATTGTGGCAATCACTTGTAACGTAGGCGTTTCGCTTCTTGGAAAGGATAGTTTCCAGGAAATTGATATTGCAGGTGTCACAATGCCAATCACAAAGCATAACTATATTGTAAAAGATGTAGAAGATTTGGCAGACACGATTCGCAAGGCGTTTGAGATTGCGAGAACAGGTCGTCCAGGGCCTGTTTTGGTAGATATTCCAAAAGATGTTACTGCAAACATTTGTGAATACAAGAAAATGGATGTAAACACAGAAAAAAATGTAAAAACAGAAATTAAGGAAAGTGAAATTGATGCTGCTATCAAGATGATGCAAAAATCAAAGAAACCATTTATTTTTGTTGGTGGAGGTGCAGTACTTTCCGAAGCAAGTGAATCATTGCAAGAATTTGCCCGCAAATTAGATGCGCCGGTAACAGACACATTGATGGGAAAAGGAGCATTTCCTGGAACAGATGAGTTATACACAGGAATGCTTGGAATGCACGGAACAAAACCTTCGAATTTGGGTGTAAGTAAATGTGATTTATTGGTGGTTTTGGGAGCAAGATTTAGCGATCGTGTAACAGGAAATGCAAGCAAGTTTGCAAATAAAGCAAAGATTTTACAGATTGATATTGACCCTACAGAAATCGATAAGAACATCATGACACATGCGAGCATTCAGGGGGATGTAGATACCATTCTTCGAATGTTGAATGAAAAATTGGATCAACAAGATCATTCAGAGTGGAAACAACAAATCAAAGAGTATAAGGAAAAATATCCACTTACATATAACAAAGAGAATTTAACAGGTCCATTTATTATTGAAGAAGTTTATAGACAGACTAAAGGAGATGCAATCATTACAACAGAAGTAGGACAACATCAAATGTGGGCGGCACAGTTTTATAAATATACGAAGCCAAGAACATTTCTTACTTCCGGTGGATTAGGAACCATGGGATACGGACTTGGAGCTTCTATTGGAGCAAAAGTGGGTATGCCGGAGAAAACGGTGGTAAACATTGCAGGAGATGGTTGTTTCCGTATGAATATGAATGAGATTGCAACTGCAGTAAGACACAATGTGCCAATCATTCAAGTAGTGGTGAATAATCACGTGTTAGGTATGGTTCGTCAATGGCAAACCTTATTCTATGGACAACGTTATTCGTCGACAGTGTTAAATGATGCAGTAGATTTTGTGAAATTGGCAGAGGCTTTAGGTGCAGCTGGCATTAGAGCGACAACCAAAGAAGAATTTGTGGAAGCATTTGAAAAAGCATTGACACTTGGAAAGCCAGTAGTGCTTGATTGTCAAATTGACAGTGATGATAAAGTTTGGCCGATGGTAGCACCGGGAGCAGCGATTAGCGAAGTGTTTAGTGAAGAAGATTTACAAGGGAAATAATGAAGGAGGAATAAAAAAATGAGTAGAGTGTATAACTTTTCGGCAGGTCCGGCAGTATTACCGGAAAGCGTTCTGAGAGAAGTGGCAGATGAGATGCTTGACTACAACGGAACAGGAATGTCTGTTATGGAGATGAGTCATAGATCCAAAGCTTACGATGAGATTATCAAGACAGCAGAAGCGGACCTTCGTGAACTTATGAATATTCCGGATAACTATAAAGTGTTGTTTTTGCAAGGGGGAGCATCTCAACAATTTGCGATGATCCCAATGAACTTGATGAAAAACAAAGTTGCAGATTATATTGTGACAGGACAATGGGCAAAGAAAGCATATCAAGAAGCTCAAAAATATGGAAAGGCAAATAAGATTGCAACATCAGAAGATAAAACATTTTCTTATATTCCAGATTGTTCGGATTTGCCGATTTCTGAAGATGCAGATTATGTTTATATCTGTGAAAACAACACCATTTATGGAACAAAATTTAAAGAACTTCCAAATACAAAAGGAAAATTATTGGTATCCGATGTTTCTTCATGCTTCTTGTCAGAACCGGTAGATGTAAGCAAATATGGGGTGATTTATGGTGGAGTACAAAAGAATATTGGACCAGCAGGTGTGGTAATTGTAATTATCCGTGAAGATTTAATTACAGAAGATGTTCTTCCAGGGACACCAACTATGTTGCAATACAAGATTCATGCGGATGCAGAGTCTCTTTATAATACACCACCGGCATATGGTATCTATGTTTGTGGTAAGGTCTTCAAGTGGTTAAAAGCACAAGGAGGTCTTGAGGCAATCAAAGAATACAATGAAAAGAAAGCAAAAATCCTTTATGATTTCTTGGATGAAAGCAAATTGTTCAAAGGAACCGTAGAGAAAGAAGACCGTTCGCTTATGAATGTTCCTTTTGTGACAGGAAATGCAGAGTTGGATGCAAAATTTGTAAAAGAAGCGAAAGCTGCAGGCCTCGAGAATTTAAAAGGACATAGAAGTGTTGGCGGTATGCGAGCTAGTATTTATAACGCAATGCCAATCGAAGGTGTAGAAGCTTTGGTTGCATTTATGAAGAAATTTGAAGAGGAGAATCTGTAAAATGTATAAATATCATTGTTTGAACCCAATTGCAAATGTGGGATTGTCACGATTTGATGAAAATTATGTGGCAACTGATGCAATGGCGGATGCAGATGCAGTTCTTGTGAGAAGTGCAGCGATGCATGATTTGGAATTTGGGAAAGAATTGAAAGTGATTGCAAGAGCTGGAGCCGGTGTAAATAATATTCCATTAGAACGCTGTGCAGAGGAAGGCATTGTTGTATTTAATACTCCGGGTGCAAATGCAAACGGTGTGAAAGAGTTGGTGTTGACGGGGCTTTTCCTTGCGTCAAGAGATGTTGTGGGCGGTATTGAATGGGTGAAAGAAAACCAATCAGACCCAGATATTGCGAAAAAGGCAGAAAAAGCAAAAAAAGCGTTTGCCGGATGTGAGTTGGAAGGAAAAAAACTAGGTGTTATTGGTCTGGGTGCCATTGGCGTTTTAGTGGCAAATGCAGCAGTTCACTTAGGAATGGAAGTGTATGGATACGACCCGTATTTGTCGGTGGATGCAGCATGGAAGTTGTCGCGTCAAATTTGTCACGCAAAGACAACAGAAGAGATATATAAAGAATGTGATTATATTACCATTCATGTTCCAGCTTTGGATTCAACAAAAGGCATGATTAATAGTGAAACAATTGCAATGATGAAAGAAGGCGTTGTGATTTTAAATTTCGCACGTGATGTCTTGGTGAAAGAAGACGATTTGTTAGTTGCATTGAAGGATGGAAAAGTCAAGAAATATGTAACCGATTTCCCGAATCCAACTGTTGCAGGACAAGAAAATGTAGTTGTGATTCCTCATCTTGGAGCGTCTACAGAAGAGTCTGAAGATAACTGTGCAAAAATGGCAGTAAAACAAGTTGTTCAGTTCTTGGAAAAGGGAAATATTAAAAATTCTGTAAACTATCCAAATTGTGAGATGGAACTTCATGACGGTTGTACGAGAATTACAATTATGCATCGCAACGTGCCAAATATGATTGGTCAGTTCTCAGCAATTCTTGCAGAAGATGGTGTAAACATTGCTAATATGACAAACAAAAGTCGAAATTCATATGCATATACTATCATTGATGTGGAGAATAAAATCACAGATGAGATTATAAATGACTTGAAGAACATCACAGATGTTTTGAGAGTGCGTGTTATTGTATAAATTAATGGCTGTAATTATGAATTTTTGTCCCCCAAACGGTATTTTTTGGAAGGAAAAAAAGTAAAAAATAATAAAAGTGTGCAGTTTTTTCTTGCACACTTTTTTTTTATATAACAAATTTACAAAAAGCGTCCAAATGATTGACAAATCGACAGCTAAATGACATAATATTGGAGTATGGTGTTGTACCGTGGTAAAGTGTTTTTTATAAAATATAAAGAAACACAGTAAGGCATAAATACCAGATTATTAAAATTGATTTATCTGATTTAAAAATGAAAAAGATAAAGAAAATTTTAGAGGAAGAGAGGAAAAGTGGAAGATGATTCAAAGCAAAAAAGCGAAACGCATTATGGTAGCATTTCTTTGTGCAATTTTGATGTTTACCATGATCACACCATTTGCATCAATGACAGCATTGGCATCGAGTGATGGAATGGATGTAATCCTTGTAGTGGATGATACAAGGTCTATGCAGACAACTGACCCGAATCACTTGAGTTCAGTTGCAATTAATAAATTTGTGGAGAAATTGCCGGCAGGTGCAGATATTCGATTAGGTATTACTACATATTCTGTAAATATTATGCCAGGAAGCCTTGAGTTGGGGCAGACTGCAGATGCAATCAAGAACTTCTCTAATACCAACCTTACCCAAGGCGGAAAGGGTACAGACGCAGCAGTTGGTGTTGATTGGGCTGTAAAACAATTTGAAGCAAAGAGTAGTGATGATAGAAAGAAAGCAATCATTCTCATTGGGGATGGTGAAAACTCATATATCGTTAGTAACAAAGCTGTTCGTACACATGAAGAGTCAAACAATATGTTAAATGCAGCAATTGCAACTGCGAAGTCAAAAGGGATTGTTGTGTATACATTGGCGATGAATCCAACTGCTGAAAATTTCAGACAGTATTTTTCAAACATTGCATCAACAACAAACGGAAAATCTTATGAGCCAAAGACTCCAGAAGATTTGAATGGAATCATGGATGAGATTTTCACAGCACTTACAGGTGCAGATATTTCAAAGGCAGAACCTGTTGACTTGAAAGCGGGCCAACCTGTGACACAAACATTTGATGTACCAGACGGTGTATTTGAAATGAACTTACAATGTGACCATACAAGTCCAATTGAAATTTATTTCACAGACCCAAATGGAACGACTTACAATGAAAAAAGTCAAGGTGTTATCTGTTCAAAGGAAAAGACATATACCAACTTTAAGATTCATGAGCCGGTTGCAGGAAAATGGTCAGTAACATACAAGAGTGACAAAGAACAAACAATTACACCGGAATTTATTTTCCATGCAGATGTTACGGTGTCATTGTCAAAAAATCAAAACGACATTAAACACAAACAACCAGTGCAATATATTGCAAAAGTAATGACAAAGGGACAGGAAATTACAGATAGCAATAGCTTAGCTGGATTTAAAGCAAAATTGGTTGTCACAGAACTTGACGATCAAGGAAAACCAGGAAAATCAAAAACAAAAGACATGAAAGTAGAGAATGGTAAAATCGTTCTGGAATATGCGATTGATCAACCTGGAAAATATGAAGTTCATGTAGAAATCGTAGGAAGTAAAAACACAATTAAGAGTAACGTCTTGACAATCGATGTTGCTGTGAATCCAGATGTAACACCAACATGGGTAATCCTTGTAATCATTGCAGGTGCAATTATCTTATTAGTTGTTCTGTTGTTAGTTTACCGCAAATTAACAAGTGGTGAAGGAACAGGATTGGTCAGAGGAAATGTATCAATTAAGATTGTAGGAAAACGAGGAAATGAAGAAACGATGATTTTCCAACAAGACAGATTTGATTGTTTACAAGTTTTCGGCAGAAAGAATACATTGTCAGATCTTGTGTCCGCTTACGTAAGAAGATATAGAATCAATAACTCAAGTGAGTTGGCAGAACTGAGTTTAACACAGTTTATCAACGGTTATTTCACAGAGGTTACCGATAAGATAATTATTTCAGGAAATAAGAAAAAACAAACGATTATTAGAATTCCAGTTGGATATGAAATGCAAGTTGACGGAATGGATATATCAAAACAAAGAATCATCACATTCAGTTCACCTGAAAAGCCAATTGAATTGAGATTCAAAAATCAAGGATACACATACACCGTAAATTTAATTTTTGTAAGAGTCTAATAGTTGAAATATGAAATTATATTTGCTTGGCGCGAATGCAGGCAAAAATAATATATAAAGAGAGGGATAAAAAGATGGCTTTAAATGAAACGCAAAAACAGAACCTAAAAAGACTTGACGTAATGGAAGGTACAGGTATTTTTACAAACAACACAAAAGTAGACAGTGTTGACCAACCGACTGTAATTATCAGTTTGGGTGGACTTGGCGGAAAAACATTAAACAAGTTGAAAAACCAAATCAAACGTAGAGTAAACAAAGATGGAAACTCTATCAGATTGTTAGCGATTGACTCAGCTGAAAGCGATATGGAACAACTGATGAGTTATGGAAACTTAACTAAGGATGAAGTTTTATCATTATACGATCCGACAATCCCTGCAATGGCAGCAAAAAGAGAAACTATCCCAACATTTATCCAATCTTGGTTGAATGACGATTTCACACCATCAATCACAGGACAAGGTTGTGGAGGTATTCGTCAAAACGGTAGATTTATTTTGTCTGTTCCTGCAGTATATAACAAAGTTCGAAACAAAGTAAAAGAAGTGATTTTATCTGCAAAAGAAGCAGCTCCACTTGGTAGAATCAATGTGATTTTCGTTGCAGGTATTTCAGGTGGTACAGGAAGTGGTACATTTATTGATATGGCATACCTTGTACAAGACGTATTAAAAACAGATATTGGTATGGCAACAAAATCAAGCTATAACATGTCAGCATATCTTTATATGCCAGATGTTCAATTTGGTAATGGTGCAAACGTAGATGCATTGAAGAGAAATGGATATGCAGCGCTGAAAGAATTGGATTATTTCTACAATCTTAATAAAGTTGACGGCGTATACGTATGGCCATTTGCAGAAGGTTCTATTAAGAATTCAAACAGCAACATTTATGATTTCTGTACATTAGTATCTTCTTATGCTGCAGGTGGTATCGTAGGAAAAGATGCAGAAGAGATGGCAATTAATGTAACTGTAGAAAGTTTGATGGCAATTATTACAAATGCAGAACTTACAGACAAGAACGGCCAACCACAACAAATCTTGACATCATTCCTTGATAACTACGAAACAAATATTGAAGAATGGATGATCGCTGGAAATGGTAGCCAAGTAGAATTGTTCCCAAGAAGTACAAACTACAGATATAACGTAATCGGTTATGGTACAGCTAAGATTCCGGTTGATGCAATCATGTCATACATCGCATTAAAAATGTATGAAAATATGCTTGATGAATATCACAACATGAATACATTAAATGCAGACTACATTTCAAGACTTATGACATCAGCAGGTGTTGGTGATATGGATACGATTATCAACGCTGTAAAAGAACACGCACAATGTTCATACAGACCTGCAGAATTGCCAACAGGTGGAGAAATCCATGGTGTGAAGAATGCTTACAAGTCATGGAGAAACAGAGCAATTGAACACTATATTACATTCAAAAATACGCAACCATTCTCAAGAGCAATTGATAAAGTTACTTCAAACATCATCAATTCATTTGACACAAAACTCAATGCAACATTTGGTGAACAAGGACCATACTTTGTATCAAAATCAATCACAGCATCCTTTGCTGCTGATGGTGTAGATGGTATTTTAAGAAAATTAGATGCACTTATCAAAGCAATGGCTGAAGAGTATGATTATCGAATCGAAAGATGTAATACAACAGATCGTTTGATTGCAGCATTAGACCAAAAAGCAGCAGATGTTCCTGCAATTCTTGGTATTGTAAAACAAGAAGACAGAGACAGCTACTTGTACATGGCAAAATCTACAATTGAGAAATTTACAATTGAAATGGAAATTCTTTCAAGAATGCAAGAAAAACTTGTAGAAGTTAGAAACTTCCTTGTAGATAGCAACAACAAAGTATTTGATGTATATACAAACGTTCTTGACCACATCAAAGGTATTCTTGCAAAGAACAGTGATTTGGTTGTTAAGAGCAATCGTACAACAAACTCTTCAGGCGGAGAAACATATTCTTTGGATGTTGTAAATCTTGATGCAGCACAAGAAAATGGTAGAAGATTGAAAACATGTTTGGATTCATTCTTAACACCAGAATTCTTAGCAAAATTCAAAGCTACATTTGAAGAGTTGTTAAGAGCTCCAGAAAACAGACCTGCATTTACAGATACAACAGATAAGTTTAACGCAACACACTTGATCCAAAAATTATTTGATGATTTACTTGGAACATTCTACAGAGAAGCAGTGGAAAGATTCTTAATTGTTTATTATTCAAAGAGCCAAGATATGGACAATATCAGTAAATTGGATTCAATCATGAATGATACACAAGAAAAGAGAGAAGCACTTATGCTTGCAGCAAATGCAATCTGTAAAGAACTTCAACACAACGCAAAACCACTTTGTCAAATCATTGGTGGAGCGATTGAACAATTTGCAGAACCACAAAAATATATGTGCTGTCCAAGCGTTTTATATGAAGTATTTGCAGAAGTTGCACCTTCTTACTTCCCGAATGGAATCAAATTATGTAAGAGAGATAACGCATTCTCAATCGATGTTGTTACAAGCCACATTGGTATCCCTCTTGCGAAGATTCATGGTATCAACGATGCTGACGTTGCTTACGATCAAGCAATTTCTAGTGCAGTTAGAGGTTTGCACTTGGATGAACACAAAAAATCTGACTTCAAGAAACTTCCAGCACCATTTATCCGCGAAGCTTGGGGATGGGTTGTTGGAGAACACAAGAGCAACGTTGAGACAAACAACATTTTTGATGTTGAAAAACTGACAGCGAAGTTGTTAGAATACGGATTGGTTGTTACTGATACAGATGCAGATGGAAAATCAAAAGATGCAAGAGTGAAATCATATTTTGAAGCTGAACTTCCAGAAAACGTAATTGCAATGTTCAAAGACAGAGCAAAATATGAAGTAAATCCAATGACTGTTAATGCAGATTATATCAATGCATTCTTAGTTGCAAGCGGTGTTCCAGTATCTCAATTGCCAATTAAGATTAATGAAAAAGGATTACTTAGCTCATTAGAAAACTTAAATATTATCGTAAGAAAGAATGTAATTCTTTATAGAAAGTTAGAAACATTCGTTGCAAAATATGAAGTGTTGAATGCAATTGTAGAAGAACACAAAGGTGGAATTCAAGAAGAAGTTATCTTCAATAACAATGTAACTGCATTTACAAATCTCATCAAAACAGGATTGATTACATACAATCCAAACTTCCGTTGCTGGAACTATTTTGATGGAATTATGGAAAAACCTCTTTACAACTTTGGTATGAGAGGACCTTTCGAAGTTACATATAACTTATTCTTCGTATTTACTGAGTATGTATTAAAATTCGATGACAGACTCAAAGAAAGCTTAAATGCATTGGTTATGGAAAGAGTGAATAACCAACAAGTGAACTTCATGATGCCTGCAGATATCAAAGCAGATATTGACAAGTTATTCACACCAGGTTTGCCAAATACAGCAACATATTTGTTAGACCGTGAAATGAATCGAGTTGGAATCAATCAAAATGGAGCAATGCATACAGCTGAATTTGCGATTCCATTGCCACAACACGATGATACATTCGATGCACTCAGAAAATTCTACAATGCAATAAAATCAAATTTTAATTAATTTAATTGTTATTAGGGTGGGGTACTTTTTAGTGCCCCACCTGAAATAATAAAGTGGGAGAAGTTTATCTATGGGAGACTTGAGATTAAAGATTAGAAATAAGATCTACACAGCAGGAAATCACATTGTGGATATCAAAAATAACAACAATGCGATTGTTGTTTTTTTAGGAAAGATGTCTTATGACGTGTTAAAACCATATATTGATAATTTTATGGAAGATACACTGAAGTCACAGATATCAGCCAATAAAATTACGTTTGTTCAAATTGATAAAGATGGAATGGAAGATATGCCGCAAAAGTTAGCACAAGCGGTGAAAAACATTGAGTTTAATCCAATTATGAAAAATGAACTGTTTGTTTCATTTGTCACAATTATGGATGATGATATATATGAAACAGAACATAATATAGATGTTTCAGCAATAGAAGAATTGAAAACAAGTGCTTTGGGCGGATATGCAGTAGAAATTTTTTATGATTTTTACGGCTTATTTACTTCGTCTGCAAAGTATTTAAATAGATTAAATGCGAAAAAGACAATCCTAAATTTTCTGAAAGATGAAAATGGAGGAAGTTATATTAGAAAAAGAATTTATCATCAAGCGTGTCCAGGTAATGATTATTATCGTTCGGCAAAATCTATCACATTTATGTTGTTAGTGAATTTGATTGAAAAAATTAATCAGCATACGGTAGCAAATAGTGTTGTCGAAGGTGAGAATTATACGTGGACGACTTTTGCATTTTTTGAAAAGAATTTAGCATCACTCGTTATCTATGAAATGATCAATAAATTGTTAGAAAATCAAGTAAAAGAAATCGAAACGGTATCTTTGGAGGCAATTAGTCAAACGGTTAAAGATGTTTTGGCCAAGGAAGAAAAAGAAATAAAAAGATTGGCATCTATCAATGATATCAATTACATACCTGTTCTTGTAAGAAAGATAGAGCGACAACTGAGTTTTTCTGAAAAAGCATTGAATCTGGTGAAGAAAGACAAAATCAGTCCAATCGAACTTCGAAAAGAAAATGAGGAAGCGAGTATTAATGATCTTCTAAATCAGCAGAAGAAGATTATGGACAACTATGTAGAAGAAAATATTACAGATTCATTTATTGATCGACTGATTTTATCATTGATTAAGCAATGTACTGTAATGAGCAGTGTTAACAGTAATCAAAACGACGCGTTGATTTATAAAAGTTTATCAATGATAAAAAATGAACTTCTTATCAAAGACAAGAATGGAAGTTATGAAGCAGATTATTATGAGAGACGTTACAAAGAAATGTTGAATGAGGCAAAAGCCAAAATTATAGAGAAAATCATTACATATTACAACGAGAATATCAATCGTTACGTAGAGCAGGTACAAAATCATTGGAACCAAATGAACATGGAAGTAAATATGATGATTAATGATTTTGCAACCTTCCAAAATTATTTTGATGGTATTAGTGATTTGATTAGCAATAAGGCAATTAACTTGTTGTGTAGTTATGATGATATCTTGGAGAAAATCAATGTACAGAGCGTCATTCAAGCGATTAATAAGAACTCAGATATTTATTCGAATATTTTATCTAGCTATTATGACAATGTAGAAGTGGCAGGGGATATTGCACAAAAATTCGGAAACCGAAATATTGTTCCGGATATTGAGAACATTTCTTATTACCTCTTCTCTGCGTCTCAGGTCGCTTGCCCTGGCAAATTAAAAATCGTTCAAGATGACTATTGGTTTAGAGAACATGAAATCGCCATTTTGTTTACAGCAAAAAATAAAATTTCAGATTGTGAAAACTTACCATTTCAAGTGTAAGAAGGGAGAATGACATGAAAAGAAAAACAGATATCGTATTTTTAATTATTTCAATCGTTATAGGTATTGTATTAGGTGTGCTTGAGGAGACTTTTTACCAGGCGGGAATTCGTTTCCTTGATAGTAGAATTTTAACCGTGACGATATATTTATTCATTTATGCATTGATTCTAGGAATCATCTTGTTGTTTAAAGGATTGCGCAATGGCACATTCGTGAACTTTGGAAAAGTAATGTTATTCACAGTCCTTGCAATGGTAGCTTTTGTGGGATTTACTGCATTGTTTGAATTCTTATATGAATTAGGTGGCAATAAAATCAGCCAAAAACAAGCGTCTGAATTACAATATGTATTCTTGATCGATGATTCAGGGTCAATGACTTCAAATGATGAAGATAATCTCAGATACGACGCTGTAGAAGAGATTATCGGAGATATGGTGCCAACCAATCGATTTGCAGTATATTCATTTTCGGATGAAACTTTTTGTGTAACTCCAATGGAATCGAAACAGTCACTTGACTATACCTATGAGGGATCTGAAGAACTTATGGGCGGTGGAACTTATATGCTTACCGCAATCGATGATGCCATGAAAGATGTTTGTAACAGCAAGAATGTACATACAAAAATCATCGTATTAACCGATGGAGTTCCATCAGATAGTGGACTTGGAAGTGAACAAAAATTAATTCGTAATTGTCTAAAGAAGGGTGCGTCTGTAAGTTCTGTTGGTTTTGGTGATGCAGATGAAGAGTTCTTGAAAGAATTGGCGGCTGGAACAGGTGGAACATACGTATTTTCTGATAACCTTGAAAATTTAACAGATAATTTGGATACGATTGTGAAAGCACAAACCTTACCATTAGATGCAAATCGTGATTTGATCGGATATCGTTTGGATTTAACTTACGATAATTTCTGGTATGGATTTATGAGAGTTGGATTCTTGATTCTTTTAGGTGCATTGTGGACGGTTATTAAGATGTTACTTGTTGGAGAACGTAAATTCACAAAGTCAGCAATGGTAATTTCTTTAGTACTTTGTTCCTTAGCAGCAGTTCTTTGCGAGTTGTTTATGTTAGTTGGCTTCGGAGGAGGCTTGGTAAGAGTATTGTTCTGTGGTTTGTGGGCATGTACGATTATTCCGAAGAACATTTATATGAAGGTTGATTTAGACAATTCTCTTCATACAAAGAAGAATGATGGAAACGAACGTAGCTTGTTCGATGATTTAAATTCGAGATCACAGGAGGTGGGGGGACCAAAATCTTTCTTGTAAGATAGGTCAAATGTATGTGTCAGATATTAAAAATGTCATATAACAATGGAAGTATTACCGTAGAAGTGTCATCAAGTAAAGAATTGAACAATTGCATCTTTGAGTTGTATTTTTTCAATTTCCAAAAGGGTGACTATGATTCAAAAGCAAATATAAAGCAACCAATCAGTGGATTACACTTGTCTCAAGATAGTGGCATCTATCGATTTAAATATGAGATACCGAGCAATTGTAAGGTAAAATGTGCAATTGTTGAAAACGAGAAAGAACTTGTTTCAAAAGAACGATACATCGGTGACAGACATAGAGTCAGAGTGGAAGTGGAGTCATCAGAAATCGGATATTTATATAAAATAAAATCCGACATTTCAATCTCCAAAAAGTTAATCTTTTATAAGTCACCGATATCGGCAACAAAGATTAATCTGCCGGACAATATCATGGTAGGTGAGACTTTAACATTTACAATTAAGGAACGAGATTTCAAACCGAAATTTGAATGTCTTCCAGAATTTATAGAATGTTTTAACATAGAAGGATAAGGAGCAATTTGATATGAATGGTTATTACGATATACACTGTCCGTTTTGCGGAAGTATTATAGGTCCATTGGATACAAAATTTTCTATTTCGGAATTTGTGGAGGAAATTTTTTATCAAAGACTAGATGAAAAATATAACGATGGAATTTTAGGTGTCATTGATGAAGATGAAATCAACTTAATCCTTGACAATGACTTTTTGTGGGATATGTCAGTGGAGGATATTCAAGAATGTTATTTGGACGATATGTTTGTCTTAAAAGGGGACAACTTGATTAAGAGATTTGGATATCGTGCAGTTGATATGCTTCATGCGATTTCTGTGGATACTATTGATGAGATTGCAAACAGCAGTGATATTAGTGAAGCGATTAAGTCAAATGAAAGAGTACGCGTATTGGTAGAAGAAATTTTGAAAAATGTTTCTCGTGAACGATTACTGAGAACAGAAGTTCAGGTGGAAGACCGTGATGCAGCAGTATTAAATTTGATTCGTTATGCAAAAACAAACAATGTGTTGTTTAAAATCCATTTAAAAGTGGAGGCAGACAAGGACGACAGAGGAAACATTATCAATAAAGATATTCGTTCAGAAGATGAACGTATCATTTGTAAGTCCAAAAGATGTTGCAATTGTGGAAATGAACTTTCAAAGATGTCTGGTAAATATGAAGAAAAAATCATTAGTTTTATTGGCTCTCCAGCAGCAGGTAAATCGGCATACTTGGCAGCAGCAATCAATAAACTTTTGACTTCCGGACAGAGCGAATATGGTGTGGAAGTTATTTTCGACTATCAAAGTTCAGACTATATTGCTTTTAATGAAGCATGTCTTTACCCATATTCCAAAGGGTTTGCAATTACAAAAACGAACCAAGGAACCTTTCCACAACTTTCTATGGCTTTAAAGAATGCCAGAACAGGTAAGATTTACTTATATACGTTTGTTGATATCCCTGGTGAAACATTTATTGATGAAAATGGATGTAATGTCAGTGATATGTTGACAAACCGAAGAATTATTAAATATGCAGATGTCATTTGGTTCTGTGTAAGTGCAAAACAGTTATTCTCAAGCAAAATGGGAAGAACAAGACGAGCAAGAAATGATGGTTCCATTGAGAACGAAGAAATGAATGATTTGAGAATTCTTGGTCAAAATACCATCCGTTTTGCAAATGAAATGTACGAAGATGGTGACAAGAAACCAGCAGTTGCTTTGATTTTGACAAAATCAGACTTGCTCTCAAACTTTATTATGGAAAATGTATTTTCCGGTGATGCAACAAGAAATAAGCTGATCAAGAAAGAATATTTTAAAACAATTTGTTCTGCGCCACGTGAGAAGAGTAGCTATGACGAAGATGACTTCGATTATTATGATGGTGAGCCAAATACATTGGGATATATGCAAGATGGAAAGTTGATTTATCAAAAATTCATCAATGATGCAAAACGAATTGTGGACTTTATTAAAAACCACGGCGAACCATATGCTGATATTTTCATCGGTAATATTGCGACTGCGTTCCACAAGAAAACTTGTCCATGTTTCTCAGAAGCATCTTATGGAAGAAGTCCAGTAGAAAAATATTCGATGGATGTAGCAATGAGATTTTTGTTGTCACATAAGGACCGTTTGACAGCAAGAGATTACGAAGATATCATTGATATTTTTGGTGAAAAAGAGCTTGAAGCATTTGAAAACGGAGAAGGAAAACTTCCAATTATCAAAGAGCAAGAAGATATCAATTATATCCAAAACCTTTATAAAAAATTGAACCCAATTTATCCATTCGGAATCATGTCTATCTTAGAGTGGACATTTGCTTACACAGGATTTATCCAGTGTGTAGAAAACGATGGAGTGGGTTGGAACACCGTTCCAACAGCGGGACCACAATTTCATACATTACAAACAAGATTAACAATGGAGTCTGAAGGTGGAAATATTGTTATGGTGAGTCAACAACCAAAGCAACCTGAAAAAAAGAAAGGCTTATTCGGGGGCTTGTTTGGATAAGAAAAGTCTTATAGATTGAGACGTATGAAAGGAATGAAAAAGTATGAATGAAATGTTATACGGAAACACGGGAAGACGTGATGAAGGTATCAATATCGATTTGGACCAAGCTTTGTATCAAAAATTACAAAGCAGAACGTTTGTGCCAAAATTAAAATCAATGTTAAACGATCGACTTCAAGAAGGCGATAAGAACTTCGTGTTTATCGGTGAAGTAGTAGATAAATTAGGAAAATTTTCTGTCTATGGATACAATGCAAAATTAGAGAGCGATAGCAGAGGTGGTGACTATGGTCACTATCTTGTTAAGCCTTTAAATGAAAAAGTCGTTGAAGTAGATATGGACAATGTAGAGTTTTTGACAGAAGAAGGCTTTGTCGAATATGTAAATTTGAAAACATTGAACGATGAGAAGAGATTTAAAATCTCTTCCATGCCAGTTGAGATTGATGTAAACGCAAAAAAAAGAATTGTTAACAATCTCATGGAAACATTCATGAAAGTTAGAAAAAGAAAGAATGTTACTTTCTCTTTTGATGATTGTTCGGTGGAAGAATTTTCGGCAAAATCACTGTTTGTTTTGCTTGATTTAATGAAATATCTTCCATACCGCATGAGAAAAAACATCTCATTTATTTCTCACGTTGCATCAAATCAAAAATTGCCTGACATGATTAACTTGGCTGCATACCCTGCACAGTCAGAGTATGTGCCACATGATTGCATCAGTTTGAGTGCAGCTACATTTGGTATGAATGATGGTGCGTTTGCGGGATACGTAGAAAAAGTATTTTCTATGAGCGATGCAGAACGAGAACAATACTTCGAAATGCTCTACAACGAAATCGAGGTGCCTGCGTCTGAAAAAAATCTAGAAGTGAAATCCGATTTATATCTTTTAGACGTTGAAACAAAGAACTTATGGTTAAACGGTGACGTTGCAGAAAGTCTTGCAAATATTTTTGCATCGGTAGACGAAATCTTAAGCGTGTTCCCTATATATAAAGAACTCGCAAAACAGAGAGTTGTGGCATGTCCGGAAGACGTAGTTTCTCATGTTAGAAATCGAATTATCGATACAAATACATTGAAAGACTTAAAAGCAGTTTATAACAACGTGTCAGCGTTATTCCAAGTTTGTGAATTGGAAATGGTTGATACAATTCTTGACATGTTTAAACTGAGTGCAAACAGTTACTTTGAAACAGCAATGACGAGTGAAAAATCATTTTCTGTTGCAGAGAAGATTGTTGCGATTGATCCAATGATTTTAAATCAAGAAGTTGCGAAAAATAACTTCAGAACAACGATGTTAGCTGAAGCAGATATGAATGCAATGTATGCATTCTATTTGAAGTTAAAGGACAAGAAATTTATCGAACCACAAGAGTTGAATCTGTGTTTGGAAGAATGTCTTGAGGCGAAAATTGTCGAAGAAACAAATGTCTGCGAAAAAGCAAAAGATAAACTTGCAATTTTAGAAAGATTGTACAGTGATTTCAAAGCATCATGTGAAGCAAATGACTATTCCCGTGTGAAAGAAGTGTACGAAAAATATAAAGATAAGTACATGAGCAATGCGAAAAATGAAGCGTTGGGTGCAGGACAAGAAATTATATATGGTATCGAACGCGAGCATAGAGGACATTGCACATTCCTTGATCTTAAAAATCAAATCGTACAACTTGCAGAAATTGAAGTACAGTTAAGTGAAGACTTGAAGAACAGAACCTCACAAGCATATCGAAACGTTGTGAAAAAAATGTATGTTGAACTTGACCACAATAACTTAGGTTATGCAGACTTCAAAAAACTGATCGGAGAGCTTTCACCAGCAGTGAAATTACTTGAGGACAATGGTGTTTATGACGAATATTTGAGAAGTGGATGGGGCGATGAAAAATATGTTCCTGATGGAATGTATCGCTTTGTGTTACTGTTTGAGTCTTTAATCAAAAAGTTGGAAAGTGATTCGAGTTTGACGACGGTATTAGTAACTTTTGAGAAAATGCGAAATGCGATTAAAGAAGAAGAAACCCAACTGAGATCGTTTTTTGAAAAATATGGTTCTAATGTTTTATATCAATGGTTGGCTAAAAATCCAAAAATGGCAAGCGAAAAGAGCTTGAAAAAAGCAGAAAAAGAAATGAAAAAGAAACATGATACTCGCTTGTCAGAAAAAACAAAGAAAGCATTTGCGAAGTTCAAAGAGTATCAAAAGAAGAATCGCAAAAAGAAAAAACCATCTGCAATCAAAGTGATTCTTACGATTGTTTTGATTTTAGCAATCGTAACAGGCGCTGGTTTTGGCGGATATGTATTGTACAAGAAATTCTTGAAACCAGAGCAAACAAAACCACAACCAATTGAAAAAGTAGAAAAAATCACAATGAAACAAGAAGCAAAAGAGATGATTGAGGAGTATCTGAAAGGATTTGATATGGAGTCAGAATACAAATCAGCAGAACTTGTGCTCGGAACGATTCGTAAAGATAAAGAATCAAAGGATACCTATGTTGTTACTATAAAAGATTCTCTAAAATCTAAATTGAATAAAGAAATCAAGATAACAGAAGGAAAGCCACGAGAAAATGCAAAGGATTTCTACAGCATTAAGAATGTGAAAGAAAACATGGACTATGCAATTGTTCTCCAAGAAGGAGCAGAGAGTGGTAACGTATATATTCGTGATATCTTTGAAATTCCACTGGATTTAAAAGAAAGCAAATTTGAAGTAAAAAAGTTCGATGAGAAGATTTTTAAAGATGAAGAAGGAAAGGTATTCTATGCAAATCTGCTCAAATACATCGGCTACAAACAAGATGTAGTAGAAGTTGAGGAGCCGAAGAAAACTACGGAAGAGGGAACTGTAAATGAGCAAAAAACACCACAAAAAGGTGAAGGAAAAGACTCAGGAAAAGACTCAGACAAAAAGAAATCTGACGACTCTAAATCAAAGAAAAAATAGTTCGGAAATCGTAAGTAAAGATGAAGTAGAAGTAAAAGAAGTTGTTGAAAAAACGGTAGAAGAAACTAGCCATACAGAACAAGAAAAGCGATCGATTATTGAACGATTTAAGGGAGTGTTAAAAAAACAATGCATTAAGAATAATACAAAAATTGTTGTTGTAATACTCCTGTTAATCGTATTGAGTGTCGTTGCATTTTTTCTGAATGACCGTAAGCCCAAAGTTGTAAAAGATACTCAAAATGTCGTTTCGACAATCGAGAAAGAAGAAGAATCAGAATTCAAGAGCATGTTGTTGGAAGTCATGGAAGAACTTTCAAAAGACAGCTATCTACAATATGCTCTTGATGAAGACTATTACAACGAGAAGGATGTTCAGACGTATTTGTCCATTGTTACAGGGCATGATAAAGATTCTATTACACCAGAAGATATTAAACTGTATTTATGGACCATCTTTATTCCAGTGGAACGTGATGATTCTATATATCTTGTAAAAAAAGATAATAAGACGCTCGTTCTTGAGAGCTGGGATGCCAATTTGATGAATCGTTTAGATTATGAACTGATTGGAATTAAAAATGATGAAATCGTTGAAAAAAGTAGAGGTGCATTTATCTCTCAAAACGATGAGGCTTTTGAAAACGTTCCATATGCAACAGCAAATGTGAGAAGTTCTGGATGTGGTCCGATTTCATTGACAATGGCAATTAATTATCTTTACGGGCAAGAGACGGTAGACTTAAAAGATGTTTTGGCTTGGGCAGAGTTGAATCAAATGTATGAAGAAAATTCAGGGACAAAGTGGTCCATGATTCGCAATTATCCAGCAACAATTGGTGTGAGTTCACAAGAACTATATTTTCGAAACTATGATGTATTTAGCACATCTCTTGGGGAAGGTCAAGTATATGTGACAAGTATGAAAAAAGGTAGTTTCACAAATAGTGGTCACTTTATTGTGATAACAGAAATAAAAGACGGAAAAGCGTCCGTACTGGATTCTACAAGCATTTGTAGAAGCTTAAAAGAGTGGGACGCAAGACTGATTTTTGAGGAGTCAAATAAATACTTCTGGAAAATTAGTAAATGAAAGGAATCATTATGGACAGCAAATGTTATTTTTGGGTGTTAAATCATTTGGATAAATATTCATTTAGCAAAGATGCAGTCAGAATCAAAGAAGGTATTCTTGGTTTGTTGCAGTCGGAGGAATCATTAGATCACCCGAAAGCACTTCAGAAACTAGATGGCTATTATCAACAGCTTACGGAAAATTTTTACAACAATTTTGTAGGATATAGAAATGGAATCGCGTGCAAAAATATTGTGTCAAGCGAATTGGATTGCTATTTTATCAACACAGCAGATGGCATGATTCCGATTGGCTACTATAAAGAAATCAGACCAGTAGAAGCAACGATGTTGATTCAAAAGTATCTTAAAAATTGCGAGGAAAATATTCCACTGGAGCAAGAGGGGTTACGAGGACAATGGGAAAAGGATTTGGAGGAGATCTCTGAATACTACCAGGAGAAAAGAAACAAAAAGCATTCAAGTCCGGCAAAGTGTATTTTATCAATTGTTGTTTCCGTAATTTATTTGTTGATGACAACGGTAGCATTCTTCTTATCAAGAGGTTTTCAGGTTATATTCTCAGGCATGGATGCTGAATTGCTTCAAAAAATCCAAAAATCAATGCCTTGTCTTGCTAGGTGTCAGGCTTCGACTGTTTCGTCGTTTATCACATTTTTGATTTTTAGTAGCTTGATTGTATTTGCATTTTTATTGTTCTCTGCGTGGGAATTGAAACTTGCATTGGATAAAAAAGTGACAGATCAGTTGTTAGATGAATTTGATCATTCTGCTGAAAATATAGAGTCCTATGTGAAAGAGGACATTACACATAAAATGGAAGAAGTGTACATTGCAACGCGCCAAGGGAAGAATTTTAAAACGATGAAAAGTAAAGGTGCAATCGCAATTAACCAATTAAATAAAAAAATAAAAACTGCGAAAACATATAGTATTCGTATGTATATACATAGTCATGTTGCATTGGTGATTATTTTGGCGATTTGCACATGTATTATGCCGATTTGCTTCACAAAAGCAATTCCGACAATGCAAGATAAAAGCGCTTATACAGAAGCAAACACGCTTTTGAATAATGGTTCATACGAGGAGGCTTACAACAAGTTCGAATCCATCAAGCATTATAAAGATTCGAAAGAGCGCCTGCTTGCGTGCAGATACGAACAAGCGAAGTCAATGCTTGAACAAGGCTCGTATAGTGAGGCAAGAGATATTTTTCGTGAACTAGACGATTATGAAGATTCTGCTGAATTTGTAAATGAATGTGATTACCGAAAAGCTCTGGCAGCGAAAGAAGAAGGCGATTACGTTGCTGCTTATAATCGATTGATTAGTTTGGGTGATTATCGAGATTCCAAAAAGCAGGCGAAGAATCTTATTGAAGAGGTTTATAACAAGGGAATCGCATTATACCGAGGAAAGGAATATAGCGAGGCTGAAAAATGTTTTGAAATTTCGAAGAAATTCGGAAGAGAGAAGGATTATTTAACATTGATTAAGGCAAGCAAGTCGAGAGTGGGAGACTTATCTGCTCTTTATGCATTGATTGATTTTGAAGATACGAAAGAAGTCTTGTTAAATAACTATAATATTTATAATTTCCTCAAAGGGGAATGGCGAGATACCAGCGGAAGATATATCAGATATTATGATACGCAAACAGGAACTCGCAGTGAGTATAATTTAAACGCATCTAGTGGTAATTATTATAAATTAGAGGACGGATGTCATATGATTGGCAGTGGTTCGTCTTATAGCAAGCAATGGAGATATACAATCATTGATGTAAATACAATTGAGGTATTCAGTTACCGAGATTATGAAACCTATCGAATGTATAGGAGATAGAAAGATTTTACATAAGAGGTGTAATGTGGAAAATCAATATATGTGGTTATACAATCACTTAGAGAAGTATCAATTTAATACAGAAAAAGCAAAAGAATTACAGGCAGAATTTGGGCAAATTCAGTTGCTTCATGGTGAAGTTCCAAATGAAGCAACGATGCAAAAATTAAAAGACTGTTATTATAAACTGTTTGATCTGTTGGATAACAATCCATTTTCGTATATAAATGGATTGAGAGAGGCTGGGGTTGAAACAAATGATTTGGATTGTTATTTTATCGAAAATAACGGTCAAATGGTTCCAATTGGGTATTATAAAATCAAACATCCAATTGAAAGCATCTTATTGTTAAATAAAAAAATCCAAGCGCAAAAAGAAAAAACGTTTGATACAAAAAAGAAGCTGATGGGAGGCTTCGAAAAAGAAGCGGAAAGAATTCAAAAAAATTATGATCAATATAAGAATGTAAAACAATCGAATTATTTCCGTGCAGGCCTTGCAACTTTTGCAAGTATTATGATTCTTGTATATACGATTTTGTTTTTGAAAATCACCAATATTGTTGATATTATAAAAGGAATCGGAGATAAAAAGCGTTTCACTATAGCAGTGTATGATGGGATGTCAAGAATGCCGATTTTTGAAAAAACAGGAATTGTAATGTGGGTACTGTTTTTGCTTTTACACATTGCAACATTGATTTATGTGGTTATATACATAAAGGAAATTAAGACTGAGTATGTATTGACTTACCAAAGAGGAATTACATCGAAATATAAAAAAACATCAGATAAGAGTGTTGGAAAAGTAAATCAACAGTTTGATGAATTGTTGGAGAAAGATTCTCAGAACTTGCTTGATTTGATTCGAAAAGGGATGACTTCTCTGTTAGAAAAAAATGTGCTGTCTCAGATTATAAAGAAATTGAGAAAGCGCATGAGTATCGCAAAAGGATATTTATCTAAAAGCCAATGGAGTATGAGAGGTATCCAGAAAAACAGAACCATTGTACTTCTTGTTCTTTTAGCGGGACTTGGTTGTTTTACCTATACGATTATGGCAAAACCAAGCGTTAAACAGGTGTTGGATAAATGGGATTATTCTATACGACTTGCGTTTAGTAGTGACAAACTAAGAGGTGTAAAATTAGTACAGTTGACGAAAAAGGATTCGCAAATCTATAGTTCTAAATCTGAGGACTCAAAGGTAAAATATATTTTACCAGAAGGTACAACCGTGGAAGTTCTGAAAAGAGAACTGGTTGGAGAAGAAGAGTGGTCGAAAATAAAGAAGGTCACAGAGACAGAAGTGATTACTGGATGGATTTTGACAAGTGATACAAAGCCATATAATGAGACGGATTATAGTCAATATTATGAAATCCCAGTTGTATCATATGAGTCGTCTTCCAATTTGGTTGGTCAGCTTGGAGAATATAATGTATTTTATGCAGTTGATTGGAATCGAGAGACTGCATGGCAAGATGGAAATCAAGGAATTAGTGGTGAGGGTGAATTCATTCGTGTTGATTTTGAAAACGAGACCACAATTGATATGATTCTCATTTTCCCAGGAAATGCAAAGAGCGAAGAATTATATTGGAAAAATGAACGAATTAAAAAGGCGGAAATTTCATTTTCCGGTGACCAAAGTTTTATATATGAATTTGACGATTCTTTTGAGGAGGAATATCAAACGATTCGTCTAAGCAAACCAATTTCAGCATCCTATATGTTTATTGAAATTCTTGAAGTCTATGAGGGTCAAGAGTTTATGGATTCGTGTATTAGTGAAGTACATGTATTTGGGAAAAAGGAAAATATTGAAGAAATCCAAGAATAAACCTATAGTGGAAATCAGTGAGAGTAAATAAATTTTTGAGGTGAAAACGTGAAATTTTATAAATGTCATGCGACAAAATTGAAAAATGAAAAAGTAATACAGATGGGAGACCAATTCACAGAAGTAGGGCCAGATGCATTTTTGCAAACCCAATTTGAAGTGATTCTTTTGTCGAAAAATGTAACAATTATTCGAAATCACGCATTTGCAAAGGTAGAGCATTGTGCGATTTATATTCCACCTTCAGCAGAAGAAATCGAGCCGATGGCATTCGATGACATGGGATATGGAAATGTGATTTATTGTGAAAAGAATACTGCTGCACATAAAATATGTATGGAGCTTGACTTGGAATTTAGCACAGATGTTGTAGAGTGCATGAATAAAGCAAAGAGAGTGAAGGAAGAAGACGAGCATAATAAAAAACTTGCAGCAATTAGAGAAGCGGAAGCAAGAGAAGCGGAGCGCATTCGAAAAGAAGCACAAGAAGAAGCGGAACGCATTCGAAGGGAAGCGCTAGAAGAAGTTGAAAAGATGAAAAAAGCCGTCCAAGAAGCGGAACGAATGAAAAAAGAAGCGGAAAAGGCAGCGGAAAAAATCAAGAAAGAAGCGGAAGCTGTAAAAAGAACGTCATCAAGTCAAACGAGTACACAAGGAAGAAGTGTGACAGCGACGTCGACTCAGGCGAGACCAGCGCAAACTAGCAGACCTGTAAATCGAACAACAAGCAATGAATCGAACATGTTCAGAAATATCGATAAGTATGATGATGAATTGCAAAAGCTAGAGCCACAGGGACCAACTTTATTGGATAAGTTAAAAGGAGTTGTTCGAGAAATTGAAGGAGCTTTTGAGGTGGAAGAAAGTGAGAATACGTTTGCTCAAAATTATAAAGCACCAAGTAACATCAATTATAGCGGAACAGGAATGCAACGTTTAGATAATTTTGATGATGAGTTGCAAAAAATGGAGCAGAAAGAAGAAAAGACAAGTGTGTGGAGTAAATTTTTGGATGTCAAAAATTTGATGAGCTAATAAACTGCTAAAAAATGATTATAAAGGATGTTATACATGCACAGCAAGTTTGAAGATAAAAATATAGTAGTAGGACTTTTTGTAATAGTTGTCCTACTATTATTTTGTGGAACGATAAGTATATATAGAGAAACATTACCGGTAATTAAACTTTCAGTAGAAGATGAGGCGATTCGACAAGAAGAAACACTTCCGGACTATAAGATAAAAGTAGAGTTTGACGGTGATAAAACGACAGTTTTAGACAAAGAATCCCAATATTCTATCCAAGATTTGTTGCAGGATTTGAGTGATAAAAATGGATACACGGTAGAGAGCTCTGTAAACAATCTGAAAGAAGGAACCTATTCACTGGATATCAATCTGGGAACGATTTTGAAAGAAAACATGACCTATCGTTGGGGATTAAAGTTTCGATATGAGTTGGAATCGGGATTGATCAAGGTATTAAACAAACACGGTGATTGGGAAGACAACAAGTTTCGATTGTTAGATGGAAATCTTGCTACTGGATGGATGGATTTGGGATCTGCAACCTACTATTTTGACAGCCAGGGAGCGAAAGTAACGGGAGCACAAGAAATTGGTGGTGTCACATACTATTTTCATGAAGATGGAAGATTGGATATGACAAAGAACAAAGTAGACCCAAGTAAGCCGATGATTGCGTTAACCTTTGATGACGGACCAAGACCAGATACTATGCGATTGTTAGAGGCTTTGGAAAAGAATCATGCGAGAGCGACGTTTTTCTTAGTTGGAAAAGATGTTATTAAATATCCTGAAGTTGTTCAGAAAATGGATGAAATCGGATGTGAAATAGGAAATCATACAGCAACTCACGTACAGTTGACAAAGTGTACGACAGAACAGATTATGAGTGAAATTGATGTCACATCTTATTATATCAAACAGATTACGAAAAAAGATGTCACATTGGTAAGACCACCATATGGGGCTATGAATCCAACTGTAAGATCGATTGTTCAGGCACCATTTGTTTTGTGGTCTGTGGATACTAGAGATTGGGAAGTGAAAAATGCCGAAAACGTAAAACAATATGTATTGGACACTGTAAAAGATGGAGAGATTATTCTTTTACATGACGTACATGAAACGACGGTTGATGCAGCAATTGAACTAATTCCGCTTTTGAAAAAACAAGGATATCAGTTGGTAACTGTGAGTGAAATGGCAAAAGTGAGAGGCGTTTCGCTAGAAAATGGATTGAAATATTATAAATTTCCACAACAATAAAAAAGTCCCTTAAAGGGACTTTTTATTATTGTGTTTTTCCAGTAATTTGTGAATTTTATCAGAAGGATCCAATACAGTTCCAATTGGTGTATCGTGATTCAATGAATCAATGATTAACGCAATGAACTTACTCATGTCTGCACAAGAAAAATAAGGTTTTTCAAGGAGTTCAGGTGGAAGATAAGTTAAATTCGTTGTGATGATACGGTCGATAAATCCTTTTTCATAGTATTCATCGAATTTGGAAAGCCCTTCTGTAAACAATCCAAATGTAGTAAAGACAAACACACGGTTTGCACCACGTTCTTTAATCTGTTTTGCAACATCCAACATACTTTCACCAGAAGAAATCATATCATCTACAATAATTGCATTCTTGCCTTGAAGGTCATCTCCAAGAAATTCATGGGCAACGATTGGGTTTTTACCATTGATAATCGTAGAGTAGTCTCGACGTTTGTAGAACATACCCATGTCTACTCCTAAGACGTTGGATAAATATACTGCACGGTGCATCGCACCTTCATCAGGGCTGATAATCATTAAATGGTCTTTGTCTACGTCTAATTCAGGTTCTGCTTTTAGCAGTGCTTTCATAAATTGATAATTTGGTGAGAAATTATCAAATCCTTTTAAAGGAATCGCATTTTGTACACGTGGATCATGTGCATCAAAAGTGATGATGCTTGACACACCCATTGATATCAATTCATCCAATGCAAGAGCACAGTCCAAGGATTCTCTCTTTGTGCGTTTATGTTGTCTGCTTTCATACAAGAAAGGCATGATAACATTGATTCTTCTTGCTTTTCCTGTTGCGGCAGAAATAATGCGTTTTAAATCTTGATAATGATCATCCGGAGACATATGATTTTCATATCCATTCACGGTATAGGTAAGGCTGTAATTACATACATCCACCATAATGAAAAGGTCTTTTCCACGGATAGATTCTTTCAAAAGTCCTTTCGCTTCACCAGAACCAAATCTCGGACATACATTTTCAACTAAGTAATTATCATAATCGTAGTTCGCAATTGTAGATAATTCGGCTAATTCTTCGGCAGATGATTTACGAAATGAGACAATATAATCATTTACCTTTTGTCCAAGTTCTTTACAACTATCTAAAACAGCAATCTTTAACGGTGCCGTAGGGAGTGTTTTTTCTAACTGTGTAATATTTGACATGGTTCCCTCCTAAAACAGTTTATTCAATGTATGTATTTTACCAAAATTTAATAATTGCTTCAATATTTTTAGGGCATGAAAATTGCTTTTTTTTCGAAAATTTAGTATGATATGAGTGATTATATATAATTTGAGGAACTGCTTATGAAACGAGAACATATTGTGCAATCTGTAGAAGTAGGAAGCATTGCAGAAGAGATGGGAATTGAACCTGGAGACAAGCTGATTTCTATCAATGATGCGGAAATAGAAGATGTATTTGATTATCACTATTATGTGAATGACGAAGAGATTACCCTTGTCATTCAAAAGGCAGATGGCGAAGAATGGGAATTAGAAATTGAAAAAGATTTTGAAGAAGATTTAGGTATTGTGTTTGAACAAGGTCTTATGGATGAATATCGTTCTTGTAGAAATAAATGTGTGTTCTGTTTCATAGACCAAATGCCAAAAGGAATGCGAGAGACCCTTTATTTTAAAGATGATGATTCGAGATTGTCTTTTTTACAGGGGAACTACATTACACTTACCAATATGAGCGATCATGATATTGATCGAATTATAAACTATCATTTGGAGCCGATTAACATTTCATTCCACACCACTAATCCGGAACTACGATGCGAAATGTTACACAATCGATTTGCAGGAGAAGCACTGAAAAAAGTGGATCGATTATTTGAAAGCGGAATCCAGATGAATGGACAGATTGTGTTATGTAAGGGAATCAATGACGGAGAGGAACTGGAAAGAAGTATTCATGATTTGACCAAGTATCTTCCGCATTTGCAGAGTGTTTCTGTTGTTCCGGTAGGATTGACAAAATACAGAGAAGGACTATGTGAGTTAGAATCTTTCAACAAGGAAGATGCCATTCGTGTTATCCAAACAATTGAAAAATGGCAACAGATCATCTATGAAGCCTATGGAACACATTTCATCCATGCAGGGGATGAATGGTACATCCTCGCAGAGAGAGAACTTCCGAAAGAAGAAAGTTATGATGGATATTTGCAATTGGAAAATGGTGTTGGAATGCTACGCCTTTTGATGTCAGAGTTTGAGGAAGTGTTTGACGAGATACAAGGAGATGACAGAATACGAGAAGTTTCGTTGGCAACCGGATGCCTTGCATATCCATATTTGAAAGAACTGTTAAACCAGTTGCAGTCGAAATTTTCAAATCTCAAAGTTCATTTATACAAGATTCAAAATGATTTCTTTGGAGAAAAGATTACGGTGTCAGGATTGATTACGGGACAAGATTTGATTGCCCAACTTCGAGGGAAGCAATTAGGAACCACACTTTTGTTACCATGCAATATGCTTCGAGACGGAGAAGAAGTATTCCTAGATGATATTACGTTAACAGAGATAAAAGAATCTTTACAAGTACAGGTAGATATTGTAAAATCAAGCGGACAAGATTTTGTAAAATCAGTAATAGGAGAAGAATATGAGTAAACCAGTAGTAGCGATTGTCGGAAGACCAAACGTTGGAAAATCGACTTTGTTTAATGCCTTGGCAGGTGAGATGATTTCGATCGTGAAAGATACACCAGGTGTTACAAGGGATCGAATCTATGCAGATGTCACATGGTTAAATAAAGATTTTACCATGATAGATACCGGTGGAATTGAGCCGGATAGTAAGGATATTATCCTTTCTCAAATGCGTGAACAAGCACAGATTGCCATTGATACCGCAGACGTTATCGTTTTTTTGACCGATGTAAGACAAGGTCTTCAGGATGCGGATTCAAAGGTTGCGGATATGCTAAGACGTTCAGGAAAACCGATTGTTTTGGTTGTGAATAAAGTAGATAGTTTTGAAAAATTTATGCCAGATGTATATGAATTCTACAATTTGGGAATTGGAGATCCATTGCCGATTTCAGCATCTTCCAGACTTGGTATTGGCGATATGTTGGATGAAGTGACGAAACATTTTCCTGAAGGAAATGGAGAAGAAGTGGAAGATGACAGACCGAGAATCGCAATCGTAGGAAAGCCGAATGTAGGTAAATCATCTATCGTAAATAAACTTCTTGGAAAGAACCGAGTGATTGTATCTGACATTGCGGGAACGACCAGAGATGCCATTGATACTGCAATCAAATACAATGGAAAAGAATATGTCTTTATCGATACAGCGGGACTTCGAAGAAAGAATAAGATTAAAGAAGAACTGGAACGATATAGTATCATTCGTACAGTAACCGCCGTAGAGCGTGCAGATGTGGTTCTTATGGTAATTGATGCAACAGAAGGTGTTACAGAGCAAGATGCAAAAATCGCGGGAATTGCACACGAAAGAGGCAAGGGAATTATCATTGTTGTCAATAAATGGGATGCAATTGAGAAGCATGATAAGACCATGAACGAATATGAAAAACAGATTCGTGAAACTTTGGCTTATATGCCATATGCTGAAATTATGTATGTATCTGCAGAAACCGGGCAAAGATTAAATAAGCTTTATGATATGATTGATATGGTTATGGAGAATCAAACCCTTCGAGTTGCGACAGGTGTATTGAATGAGATTATGGCAGAAGCAGTAGCTTTACAACAGCCACCTTCAGACAAAGGAAAGCGTTTGAAACTATACTATATTACACAGGTTTCTGTAAAACCACCGACATTTGTCATCTTTGTAAATGATAAAGAATTGATGCATTTCTCGTATACAAGATACTTAGAGAATAAAATTCGAGAAGCATTTGGCTTCCGAGGAACATCGTTAAAGTTTTTTATCCGTGAAAGGAAAGAAAAGGAGCAATAAGAATGGAACGATTGTTTTGTTTGTTAATTGGATATGTGTTTGGTTTGTTTCAAACCGGGTATATATATGGAAAAACACAACATGTAGATATTAGAAAAATGGGAAGTGGAAATGCCGGCACCACAAATGCATTACGTACGCTTGGGTGGAAGGCAGCTGCAATTACATTTGTGGGAGACCTTTTGAAATGTGTTTTAGCAATTTGTCTTGTGCGAATTTTATATAAGGGTAATGATCTTGTAGAATTATTGGCTTTTTATGCAGGACTGGGAGCTGTGTTGGGTCACAATTTTCCATTCTACTTAAAATTCAAGGGTGGAAAAGGGATCGCAGCTACCACAGGGTTGATACTTGCTATTCACCCGTTGATGTTTCTCATCGTAGCTGTCATCTTTTTGACGATTTTGTTGACGACACAATATGTTTCGCTGGGATCGATTTTGATTATGATTTGCTTTGTAGTTGAAGTGATTGTGTATGGGCAAATGGGAGGATTTGACCTTTCAGGAAAATCTTTATATGAGTTGTATATCATTGCAATTGTTTTGGCATTGTTGGCATGCTTCCAACATCGTTCAAATATCAAGCGATTGCTGACAAAGACAGAAAATAAAATCAATGTTTTTAAAATAGGAAAAAAATAACAGAAAAACGTTAGTAAAAGGGCTTTGAAGAATATTTCAAAGTCCTTTTTTTGTCATATTTGCCATGCTGTTTACATAAAGTGTAGAAGAAATGGAGGGAAACAGCATGGATGTATATGATGTGTATCAAGATATAAATGCACGTACAAATGGTGCGATATACCTAGGTGTGGTGGGACCGGTTCGAACAGGGAAATCTACTTTTATTAAGCGATTTATGGATTTGATGGTATTGCCTAAAATGGAAGATTTGCCGAGCCGTGAACGAGCGAGGGATGAACTTCCGCAGTCAGCGTCCGGGAAAACCGTTATGACAGCAGAACCGAAATTTGTGCCAAAAGAGCCGGCAGAAATCTGCCTGTTAGAAGATGTGAAAGTAAAAGTGTGTTTGGTAGACTGTGTGGGCTATATGATAGACGGTGCATCGGGACATCTGGAAAACGGAGAAGAACGGAGCGTAAAGACCCCTTGGTTTGAAGAGGAAATTCCATTTACTAAGGCGGCAACTGTAGGGACACAAAAGGTGATTCGGGACCACGCCACCATAGGTGTGGTAATTACTACAGATGGAAGTATCGGTGAACTTTCCAGGGAAAACTATATTTCGGCAGAAGAAAAGACGATTCAAGAGCTGAAGAATATTGGGAAGCCATTTATTGTACTAATCAACTCTCAGAAACCATATAGCCACGAGACAAAACAATTGACCGAGGAGTTAAGAAAACGATACAACGTAGCAGTAATGGCTGTGAACTGTGAACAGTTGAGAGAAGAAGATATTCATCATATTATGGAGCAAGTATTGTTTGAATTTCCGATTTCAGAAGTGGGATTTTACATACCAAAATGGGTAGAAATGTTACCGCGAGACCATGCGATTAAAAAGGAAATTTTACAATATATTCGTGAACTTTTGCCAGGGCTATGCGAAATAAAGGATGCAATTAAAGGAGTTCAAAAACCAGACAGTGATTGTATTCAGGATATCAAAGTGGAAAAGATTGCGATGGATACCGGATGTGTAACCATTTATATTCAAGTAGATCCTGCGTATTATTATGCAATGCTAAGTGACCTCACTGGAGAAACCATCACCGGTGAATATGAATTGGTTCGGATGATCAAAGAATTTTCTGAAATGAAAAAAGAATATGAGGAAGTTCAAGGAGCGATGGAAGCAGTTCGAATGAAAGGCTATGGAGTGGTAAAACCACGAAAAGAAGAGATTCGAGTCGAGGATCCTGTGATTATTAAACAAGGAAGTAAATATGGTGTTAAAATCCATTCGGAAGCGCCATCCATTCATCTGATACGTGCAAATATTGAAACTGAAATCGCGCCGATTGTAGGGAGTGAGCAGCAGGCAAACGACCTGGTTCGTTACATCAAAGAAAATAGTCAGACCGAAACAGGAATATGGGGAATCAATATTTTCGGTAAATCGATCGAAGAGATGATTATGGATGGGATGAAAAACAAGATTTTAATGATTAACGATGAAAGTCAATTGAAATTGCAGGATACAATGCAAAAAATTGTAAATGATAGTAATGGTGGATTGGTTTGTATTATTATCTAGTGAAAAAAGGCTGTTGTAAGGTGTACAACGGCCTTTTAGGTTGCGTTCTGCCTGAAAATATGATATTTTGAGTGCAGTACAAGAAAGAGGAGTACGGATGGTGAACAAGATGTATGAACAATTAGTAAAGAGTTATGAATATTGCAAAAGAAAAATCGATTTCACACCAAAAGTTGCGCTGGTTTTGGGATCTGGTCTTGGACAGTTCGCAAATCAGGTGGATGTGGTTGGAGAAATTGCGTACCAAGAGATCGAAGGATTTCCTGTCTCTACTGTAGCTGGACACAACGGGAGATTTTTGTTTGGATATATTGAGGAAGTACCGGTTGTACTCATGCAGGGAAGAGTGCATTACTATGAAGGATATGACATGCAAGAAGTGGTATTACCGATTCGTTTGATGAAAATGATGGGAGCAGAGATTCTGTTTTTGACCAATGCATCAGGTGGCGTAAATCCGAACTTTTCTGCAGGTGATTTCATGATGATTACAGACCACATATCGTCCTTTGTTCCATCTCCTTTGATTGGAAAAAATATCGAGGAATTTGGAACCAGATTTCCAGATATGAGCGAAGTATATGATAAAGACTTGCAAGCGGTGATTCGAAGCGTTGCAAAAAAAGAAGGGATTTCTTTGCGAGAAGGAGTTTACCTTCAATTTACAGGACCGAACTATGAGACTCCGGCGGAGGTTCGTATGGCAGCGACTTTGGGAGCAGATGCAGTCGGAATGAGTACTGCTTGCGAAGCAATGGTCGCAAACCATATGGGAATGAGAATCTGTGGAATTTCTTGTGTGACAAATATGGCATGTGGAATTTCAAAAAGCCCATTAAATCATGAAGAGGTACAGGAAATTGCTAATGCAAAATCCAAGTTGTTCCAAACACTTGTAAAAGCTGCAATCATACAGATGGTTTCCGATAAACAGGAAGTGAATGAAGAACCACAAGTTTCACAAGTGGAAATCTTTACAGATGGAGCAGCAAGAGGAAATCCGGATGGACCAGGTGGATATGGAACCATCTTAGAATACCGAGATGCCCAGGGTGAGTTACACACGAAAGAATATTCCTGCGGTTATAAGAAGACTACGAATAACCGAATGGAATTGATGGCGGCAATCGTGGGCTTGGAAGCATTGAACCGTCCATGCAATGTAACACTCTATTCCGATTCCAAATATTTGACGGATGCATTTAATCAGAATTGGGTAGAAAGTTGGCTCGAAAAGAACTGGAAAAACAGCAAAAAAGAACCGGTTAAGAATATGGATTTGTGGAAACGTTTGTTGTGTGCAAAAGAGCAACACCAAGTGGAGTTTGTTTGGGTAAAAGGTCATGACGGACATCCACAAAATGAGAGATGCGATGTGCTTGCGACTACAGCAGCAGATGGTGAAAATTTAATAGATGATATTGTTTTAGAATAAAAACTGTGATAGAATCACAAAGGATTAAAGTAAGACAGACGATCGCAGCTGCAAGTGCCGAAAGGCCGCAGGTGAGGAAAGTCCGGGCTTCATAGGGCAGGATGCCGGATAACGTCCGGTGGAGGCGACTCCAAGGATAGTGCAACAGAAATATACCGCCTGAATTCAGGTAAGGGTGGAAGGGCAGTGTAAGAGACTACCGCCTTCTTGGTAACAAGAGGGGCATATGTAAACCCCATCCGAAGCAAGACCGAATAAAAACCATGTGGCGGCCCGTCACGTTTTAGGTAGGTTGCTTGAACCTGTTGGCAACAGCAGGTCTAGATAGATGATCGTCCAACGACATAACCCGGCTTATCGTCTTGCTTTAATTCTTTTATATTGTGAAAAAAATAAAAGTTACACTTCAAACAGTGAAGTGTAACTTTTTTATTTATGGTGTATATTTTTCTTCGCAATATTGACAACGGTAAACAATTTCATTTGGGTCAGTTAACACAAATACGTGATCTAATTGTTGTTCCACAGAAGTGATACAACGTGGGTTTTTACATTTGATTACGTTTGTAATTTTTGTTGGCAATGTAAGACGTTTCTTTTCGATGATTTTATCGTCTTTAATGATATTAACAGTAATGTTATGATCAATAAAACCAAGAATATCTAAATCGATAACATCAATCGGACATTCGATTTTAATAATATCTTTCTTTCCCATTTTATTGCTAGATGCATTTTTGATAATCGCAACAACGCAATCCAACTTATCTAATTTCAAATGTTTGTAAATTTCCATACTTTTTCCGGCTTGTATATGATCCAATACAAAACCTTCAGAAAGAGTACTGAGGTTCAATGAATTTTTAATCATGATGTTCTCCTTTCCTGCAATTAAGAAACCTTGATGCCAAGCAAGGTGAGAATTAATGCCATACGTACATATACGCCGTATTGTGCTTGTTTAAAGTAAGCTGCACGTGGGTCATCATCTACATCTACAGCAATTTCATTTACTCTCGGCAATGGATGCAGTACCAGCATATGTTCCGGAGCGAGTTCCATCTTGTTTGCATCTAAGATATAGAAATCTTTCATACGAATGTAGTCTTCTTCATTAAAGAAACGTTCTTTTTGAACACGTGTCATGTAAAGAACATCCAATTTTGGAAGTGCTTCTTCTAAACGTTCTACTTCTTCGTATGGAATGTTTTGACGATCAAGAACATCCTTGCGAATATATCCAGGAAGACGAAGCTCTTCTGGTGAAATTAATATGAATTTAATATTGCTATAGCGAACCAATGCATGAATCAAAGAGTGCACGGTACGTCCGAATTTCAAATCGCCGCAAAGGCCAATGGTCAAGTTGTCTAAACGTCCACCTAAAGAGCGAATCGTTAATAAATCCGTCAATGTCTGTGTAGGATGTTGGTGACCACCATCTCCGGCATTGATAATCGGAATCGAAGAGTAGCGGCTTGCGACCATTGGAGCACCTTCTTTTGGATGTCTCATAGCAATAATATCTGCATAGCAAGATACCATTCTTGCAGTATCTGCAACCGTTTCTCCTTTTGAAGCAGAACTTGAATCGGCGGAAGAAAAACCAAGAACACTTCCTCCTAAGTTTAACATCGCTGCTTCGTGGCTTAATCTTGTTCTTGTACTAGGTTCGAAGAACAATGTTGCCAATTTTTTTCCTGCACAAGCATGTGCATATTTCTCTGGATTTGCTTCAATATCATTTGCCAAATCCAAGAGTTCGTTTAATTCTTCCACAGAAAAGTCCAATGGACTCATTAAATGTCTCATAGCAACCTCCTTAGTTTATCGATAAGTTAATAAATCATCTACAGATTTTCTTTTTGGAGCTTCCGGTTCAATGTCAGGATAGCCAATCGCAATTAACGCTGCCAGCTCCTGCGTTTCTGGAATGTCCAATAACTCAGAAATTCCGTCTTCATCCCAAATTCCCATGATTACAGTTCCAAGACCTGCTTCGTGAGCAGCAAGACAGAACGTTTGGCAGGCAGCGCCAACGTCAAACATTTGCCAACGATCTTTTTTCTTTGTAGAAAAAGAACCGTCGCGCTCGAAACCACAGCGACCCTTTATAAAAGTCACAGCCATTAAAGTAGAAACTTGTCTCACAATATTCGCATTAAAATCTGGGGTAAATTCATCCGCAATCTTTTGAATAATAGAAGTGTCTTCAATTGCGATATAACGAGTGATTTGAGTGTTTTTCCAAGAAGGAGAAAATGAAGAACTAGAAATAATAGATTCCAAAAGTGAATGACTAATTTTGTCCTTTTTAAACTTTCGAATACTTCTTCTTCCTTTGATGCACTCTATAGCGTTCATCATAAATCCTCCTATTAGAAAATCTTTAGAATTATAATATAACAAATAAATGTGTTTTTCAACTCTTATCTTTTTAAAAAAGTAGATTTTACAAAAGGAATGTATTATAATGTTTGATAGTTTCGGAGGTGGAAACATGGAGAAATTACAAGAACTTCGTGCAGAGTTGGACGTTATTGATGCGCAGATAGTCGAATTATATCAAAAAAGAATGAATATCTGCAAACAAGTCGGAGAATGGAAGGTAAACGAAGGAAGAAAAGTTTTTGACAAACAACGTGAAACAGAAAAAATTGCGTCCGTAACGGCAAATGTGACAGATGCATTCCATAAAAAAGGAATTACCGAACTGTTTGAACAGTTGATGTCCTTAAGTAGAAAACTCCAATATCAAATGTTGACTCAAAAAGGTGCGTTGGGAAGATTACCATTCATCGGAATGGACCAATTGGATGTAGCCGGAGCACGCATCGTTTTTCAAGGTGTGCAAGGAGCGTACAGTCAAGCCGCAATGGAAAAATATTTCGGAAAAGAGATTAACAGTTTCCATGTCCAAACATTCCGAGATGCGATGGAAGCGATTGAAGAAGGCTCTGCAGATTTTGCAGTATTGCCAATTGAGAATTCCTCTGCAGGAGCAGTGAATGAAGTTTATGATTTGCTGATGGAATTTGAAAACTATATTGTGGGAGAAGTCTTTCTTCCGATTGACCATGCATTGGTTGGGCTTCCGGGAACAAAACTGAGTGATATTGAGCGAGTATATTCCCATCCACAAGCATTGATGCAATGCGCAAAGAGTTTAGATGAACATCGGGAATGGCAGCAAATCAGCGTGGCAAATACAGCAGTAGCGGCGAAAAAAGTATTGGAGGACAATGTTCGCACAAAGGCGGCAATCTGTAGTGCATATGCAGCGGAATATTATGGACTTGAAATTTTAAAAGAAAAGATGAATCACAACAGTCAAAATGCCACCCGTTTTATCGTGGTTACAAACCAGAAAGTATTCCTAAAAGATGCAACAAAGATTAGCATTTGCTTTGAGGGTGCCAATGAAAGTGGTTCGTTATATCATTTATTATCTCATTTTATTTACAATGATTTAAATATGATTAAGATTGAATCCAGACCAATTGAAGGACGCAATTGGGAGTATTGTTTCTTTGTTGATTTTGAAGGAAACATGGCAGATGGAGCGGTAAAAAATGCGATCCATGGTTTGCGCGAGGAAGCGAGAAACTTAAAAATATTAGGAAATTATTAGATAGAAGGTTGAATGATGAGAACAAATCAGTTGATGTTATATAAAAACTTAGAATACGGAGCACTTCTAAATGATATGACATTTTTGATGGAGAATTGCCAAAACGATTATTATAACAAAGAAGATTTGGTGCAATTACTATATGAATGTTTGAATACACTTTTAGAAATGACGGCAAGCCATGGGTTTGAAGGGAATTTATGGCATTGTTATTTGACATTTTTACTTGCAAATGATGAAAATGCATATAGCACCTCTTGCGAAGTAGTGGGAGAAGTAAACGGAAGTATTAACCAAGTGGCATTGCACGATTTGGAAATTTTCCAAGAATTATATGCGTATGATTTTTCTGAGATGGAACAGGCATTAGATACAACATTCTTGAGTTTGATTACAGCGTATGAAAATGTAAAAGGACATGGAAAAGTATTTAATGAACGAATTCGAGATAGCATCTGTGAATTGAGTTGTCAGTTGGCAACTTGCGAAGATGTGGAAAGATTCAAAGCGATTCTGACTAAGTTTTATAAAGAGTTTGGTGTAGGAAAGTTTGGACTTCATAAAGCATTTCGTGTGGAACATAACGAGCAGGGCGTGGAGATTGTTCCGATTACAAAGATTGCACATGTTCATTTAGACGATTTGGTTGGATACGAGATTGCAAAGAAAAAATTGATTGAAAACACAGAAGCTTTTGTGAAAGGGAAAAAGGCAAATAACTGTCTTTTGTTTGGAGATGCGGGGACCGGAAAATCCAGCTCCATCAAAGCGATTTTAAATCAATACTACGACCAAGGGTTGCGAATCATTGAGATTTACAAACATCAATTTCAAGATTTGAATGATGTGATTGCGCAGATTAAAAATCGAAATTACAAATTCATTATCTATATGGATGATTTGTCGTTCGAAGAGTTTGAAATCGAATACAAATATTTGAAGGCTGTGATTGAAGGCGGATTGGAGAAAAAGCCAAATAATGTCTTGATTTATGCGACTTCAAATCGTAGACATTTGGTGAGAGAAACTTTCCGTGACAAACAGGATCGGGATGAAGAATTGCATACCAACGATACGGTACAAGAAAAACTTTCGTTGGTGGCAAGATTTGGTGTGACGATTTATTTTGGACGTCCGGATAAAAAGCAATTTCAACAGATTGTAAAAGCATTGGCAGAACGAAACCATATCCAAATGGAAGAACAGGAATTGTTCTTGGAAGCAAACAAATGGGAATTGAGCCATGGTGGACTTTCGGGAAGAACGGCACAACAATTTGTAGATTATTTGTTAGGTAAATAAAGTTAGAAAAGGGACCATTAAGGTCCCTTTTGTGTTTGTTTTATTCTATTTTTGGAATGCCTGAAATATCAGAATCAATCATCAAAGAATAATTGGTATGATATACGACAAAACCAGGTTTTCCGCCATTTGGTTTTTTGATGTGTTTTTTCTGAATGTAGTCAATTTCCACCTTTTCACTTCCGCGATTTTGCGAATAGTAAGCGGCCAATTTTCCTGCTTCTTCAAACGTGCGATCTGGAAGCTCGTCACCATTTGTCTTTACAATCACGTGAGAGCCAGGACATCCTTTGGCGTGGAACCACCAATCATTACCGGTTGCAAATTGGAAGGTGAGTTCTTCGTTTTGCAAGTTATTCTTGCCAACATACATATGATATCCATCATTTGAAACATAGTGAAATGGTTTGCTGGTGATTTTCACTTTTTGTTTTGTGAATTTTCTTCGTACATAGCCAGAACCAATGAGCTCTTCTTTGATTTGATTCAAATCGTCTTCACTCAATGCAATATCGAGAGAGTTGCTTACAGACTCCAAGTAAGTAATATCATCCTTTGTTTCTTTAATCAATTCTGTCAGCGCCTCGTAAGTACGTTTTTGCTTGTTGTATTTGTCAAAATATTTTTGTGCATTTTCCTGTGGAGTTTTTGTTGGGTCCAAAGGAATGGTCACCATTTCATTTGTATAATAATTCAGCGCTTCCAACTGCTTAGAATTCGGAGGAAGACCATAACCATAAGTGTGAATAAGTTCACCGAAAACGCGATATTTATCTCGGTTTTCTGTATCTACAAGTTGCTTTGTCTGCAAATCATATTTCTTGCGATTTCGCTCCAAAGCAGTTTGTACGATTTTTCTCAAGTCTACCGATTTTTGTCGAATTCTCGTCACGGTATTTCTTGAGGCATAGAACATCTCTAAGAGAGAAGAGATACTGTCAAACTCTGTGATGTCCAAGTTCGAAAAATGAGACAGAGGAACTGCTGAAAATTCTTTCGGTTCCTGATTTTTATAATAGATACAAGGTTGATAATGATTCTTCAATATTGCATCAAAAAACAGGGTGAATTGTTTGTACAAATGCAACCACAAATCTTCGGAAAGATCCTTTGGTGAACCTTCGGAATCCATCCCCGCTATATAGCAGATTTCTTCTGCAACAATCGGACTGACGCCGGTAAAACTGGTGTAAATCGCTTTGGAAAGGCCAGTTGGTTTTGCGAGAACAAGGGACTGAAATTCCGTATAAGAAAGATTCAAAGGACTTACTTTTTCCATTGTGTCAGGAATGAAGTATTCCCGACCAGGTAAAACTTCGCGAACAGAACTCATCTGGGCCGATACGTGTTTGATACTATCAATGATCCGACCATTTTCATGGCAGAAGATGATATTACTGTGTTTTCCCATGATTTCTACAATCAACTGTTTTTTACACAAATCGCCCAGTTCATCAAGATGCTCGATTTCGAACTGAATGATACGCTCTAATTTCGGCTGAGTAATCGCAACGATTCGTCCGTTGTTAATATGCTTTCTGAGCAGCATACAGAAATTAGGCGCAGTCATCGGACTAGGCTTGTTTGATTCCGTTAAATAAATCAGAGGAAGAGACGCATTTGCAGAAATATACAGACGTTTTTGCCCATTGCTTGTTTTGATTGTAAGCAATAATTCATCTGCTTCTGGCTGTGCAATCTTATTGATTCTTCCGTCTAAAAGTTCTTGTTGTAATTCTCTGACAATACTTGCGATTGTAATTCCGTCAAAAGCCATGTTTTTCGATCCTTTCCGAGATTCAATAATGATAGTATAACATGAGAAGAAAGTTGACGCAATTTCGGAAATGAATTATAATATTATGAGATTTTAACACAAACATAAAGAGAAAGATGAAGAGGTTAAACACGATGATTAAAAGTATGACAGGTTTCGGAAGAAATGAAATCACAGAAGGTGACCGCAAGTTTACGGTCGAACTCAAAGGAGTTAATCACAGATATTTGGATGTAAACATTCGTATGCCAAAGAAATTGAATTTCTTTGAGTCATCTATTCGAAATTTATTAAAGCAATATGCGCAAAGAGGAAAGGTAGATATCTTTATTACATACGAAGATTTATCTGAAGGTCAAGTATCACTCAAATACAATCCGACATTGGCACAAGAATATCTTACATACTTCAATCAAATGAAAGAAGACTTTGAATTGGATTATGATATTCGAGTATCTACATTGTCACGTTGTCCAGAAGTACTCACAATGGAAGAGCAAGTTCTTGATGAGGAAGAATTGTGGAAGGGTCTTGAAAAAGCATTGAAAGGTGCATTTGAGCAATTCCGTGACACTCGAATTGTAGAGGGTGAAAATCTAAAGAAAGACATTGTTGACAAATTAGATGAAATGTTAGAATTAGTGAACTGTGTAGAGACACGTTCTCCAGAAATCGTTTCAGAGTATCGTGCAAAATTGGAGGGAAAAGTAAAAGAACTCCTTGATGATGCACAGATTGATGAGGGAAGATTAGCGACAGAGTTAGTCATCTTTGCGGATAAGATTTGTACAGATGAAGAAACGGTGCGTCTCAGAAGCCACATTGAACACATGAAGGCGACACTTGATGCATCCGAAGGAATCGGAAGAAAATTAGATTTCATTGCACAAGAAATGAACCGAGAAGCAAATACGATTTTGTCCAAAGCAAATGATTTAGAAACGTCAAATTATGCAATTGATTTGAAGACAGGAATTGAAAAGGTAAGAGAGCAGATTCAAAACATTGAATAGAGGGAACGATTATGAAGAGAAAAGGAATTTTGATCGTTGTTTCAGGGTTCGCAGGTTCTGGAAAAGGAACATTAATGAAGGAACTTTTGACACAATTTGACAACTATGCATTGTCCATTTCCGCGACCACAAGAAAACCACGTGGAGCAGAAGTGAATGGGAAAGAATATTTTTTCAAAACTACGGAAGAATTTGAAAAAATGATTGCACAAGGTGAATTAATAGAGTATGCTAACTACGTGGGAAATTATTACGGAACACCGAAGGATTACGTAGAACAGCAACTCATGCTTGGAAAGGATGTAATCCTGGAAATTGAAATTCAAGGTGCGTTAAAGGTGAAGGAACAGTTTCCAGAAACGTTACTCTTATTTGTGACACCACCGAATGCGAAAATCTTGAAAGAACGTTTGGTAGGACGTGGTACAGAAACCATGGATGTCATCGAGCAACGCATGAAGCGTGCAGCAGAAGAAGCAGAAGGGATTCTGTCTTATGATTACATTTTGGTAAACGATGATTTGCAAACCTGCGTAATGCAGATGCATCATATTATACAAAGCGAGCATTACAAAACTGTTCGCAACGCAGAGTTCATTCAAGAACTTGGAGAAGAATTAAAAGGGAACTAGGAAAGGAGAATAACACATGTTACACCCATCTTATACAGATTTAATGCAAGTAGTAAACCAAGACGTAGAGGAAGGCGCTACAAAGATTGTGAACAGCCGTTATTCAATCGTACTTGCTACAGCAAAGAGAGCAAGACAAATCATTGACGGAGGAGAACCATTGGTGCCTGCAAAGGCTGGTGAAAAGCCTCTTTCTATCGCGATTGAAGAAGTAAATAGTGCAAAAATCAAGATTCTTGGAAAAGAAGCAGAAGTATAAAAAGTCATGAGGGGCAGATACAGGGAGTATCTGCCTCGATAAACATACAGGAGACGTGATGCGATGAACATATTATTTGTATCATTAGGTTGTGATAAGAACCTAGTAGATACCGAAGTGATGTTAGGGCTTTTGGCAGAAAAAGGACATCAAATGGTAGAGAGCGAAGATCTTGCTGATGTGATTGTGATCAATACATGTTGCTTTATTAATGACGCGAAAGAAGAAAGTATTCAGACGATTTTAGAGATGGCTGAGTACAAGAAAGAAGGGCGTTTGAAAGCGTTGATTGTAACCGGATGTCTTGCACAGCGTTACAAACAAGAAATCCTCGATGAAATCGAAGAAGTAGATGCAGTGCTTGGAACGACTTCGTATGATCAAATTTTAGAAGCCATTGATGAAGCAATAGAAGGAAAGAAATCCATTCGAATGTCGGATATGGATGCGTTGCCGGTTGTAGAAAGTACTAGACAGATTACAACAGGCGGTCATTACGCATATTTAAAGATTGCAGAAGGTTGCGATAAACATTGTACTTATTGCATCATTCCGAAGATTCGAGGAAATTTCCGCAGTGTGCCGATGGAACGATTGGTAAAAGAGGCGGAGGAATTGGTTGCCCAAGGGGTAAAAGAACTGATTCTGGTAGCGCAGGAAACCACGCTCTATGGAAAAGATATCTACGGAGAAAAATCTTTACATGTATTACTGAAAAAATTATGTGAGATTAAAAGTCTTCGATGGATTCGTGTGTTATATTGTTATCCAGAAGAGATTACAGATGAATTGATACAAACCATTAAGGAAGAAGACAAGATTTGTAACTATTTAGATATTCCAATCCAACATGCATCCAATGAGGTGCTAAAACGGATGGGAAGACGAACTTCAAAAGAGCAATTGATTGCGGTTGTAGAAAAACTGAGAAAAGAAATTCCAGATATAGCACTGAGAACGACGTTAATTACTGGATTTCCAGGTGAGACAGCCGAGCAACACGAAGAACTCATGACGTTCGTAGATGAAATGGAATTCGACCGGTTAGGGGTATTTACTTATTCACCGGAAGAAGATACACCGGCAGCGACGATGCCGGACCAAATCGAAGAAAGCGTAAAAGAAGACCGTCAAGCAGACTTGATGGAACTTCAACAAGAGATTGCATTCGAACGGGCTGAAAACATGATTGGGCGAGAAGTGCTTGTCATGATTGAAGGAAAAGTGGCGGATGAGAATGTCTATGTTGGACGAACCTACATGGATGCACCAAATGTAGATGGACTGATTTTCGTGGAAACGAGAGAAGAACTAATGTCAGGTGATTTCGCAAAAGTGAAAGTGACCGGAGCATTAGAATATGATTTGATAGGAGAGATAATATCATGAATTTACCAAACAAGTTAACCGTATTAAGAATGATTATGGTACCAATTTTTGTAGTGTTTATGTTGATTCCAAGCCTTGGAGGCGGTGCAAACAAATACATCGCATTGGCATTATTCTGTGTGGCAAGTTTCACAGACTTTTTGGATGGGCATTTGGCTAGAAAACACAACCTTGTAACAAACTTCGGAAAGTTTATGGATCCATTGGCTGACAAATTGTTAGTTTGCTCAGCACTCATTTGTCTTTGTTCAAAAACAATGGACGAAAGATTGGCTGCGTGGATCGTATTAGTGATTATCGCACGTGAATTTATTATCAGCGGATTCCGTTTGGTTGCATCTGATAGCGGAATTGTTATCGCAGCAAGCTTTTGGGGAAAATTCAAAACCGTATCACACATGCTAATGATTATCATGTTGATTCTCAACTTGGAAATCGTTGTGAAAGGTGTTGACGTTTATTATTGGGCAACACAAATCGTTGTATGGATCGGTTTGGCACTGACTGTAATTTCGTTAGTTGATTACGTATGGAAAAATAAAGAAGTATTAACAAAAGGCGGAATGTAAAATAGAACCTGGCAGAGAATATCTCTGTCAGGTTTTTTAGGAGAATGAAATGAATTTAGAAGAGAAAGTAGTAAAGGAATTGCTGAAAAGAGGATATACGGTGACAACAGCAGAGTCCTGTACAGGGGGGCTTCTTGCGGGCAGAATCTTAAATGTGTCGGGTGCATCCGAAGTCTACAATGAAGGACATATTACCTATTCCAATGAGGCAAAAGAAAGAATCTTAGGTGTTCGTGCAGAAGCCTTGGAACAGTATGGTGCAGTGAGCGCAGAAGTGGCTTCAGAGATGGCAGTAGGCGCAAAAACTGTGGCAAATGCAACGGTAGGCTTAAGTACCACCGGAATCGCAGGGCCAGGAGGCGGAACGAAGGAAAAACCAGTAGGGCTTGTGTACGTTGGATGTGCGCTTAATGACCAGGTTTGGACGGAAGAATATCATTTTTCAGGGAACCGAGAAGAGAATCGAAATGCATCTGTAGAGGCAACGTTGCAATTGTTATTAAAAATCTTGTCGAAATCGTAAAAAAAACGAAAAAAAACTAGACTATTTCACAAGTTTATGAGAAAATAACGGTGTATGGGATGTTAAAGAAATAACAAAAGCCCTAGAAGAAATTACATACATTTGAAAGGAGTTTTAATCATGATTTATTCACATGAAGTAAAAACGATGTGTCCGGTAGCAATTGGCGCAAATCACGGACCAGCTCCAATCCCAGAAGAAGCAAAATGGGTAAAAGCAA
>JAZRRJ010000007.1:0-20385 GCA_045650645.1 Faecalimonas sp.
GCATCAACTAATTGATGTTCATACGCTTTGAGTGTAATTCTCATTACTTGACTTGCCATAAAAAAAGTCGCCTCCTTTTCGTACTTTGGGTTTAGTACGACAAGCGGTGACTGTACACTCTCCCGTGTGTGTCGTGAGTACTCACACGTTGTTACCGTCTCTCAACGGCTGTTATAGATTCGTACAGTGACTTGTCGCCAGTTTCCTAACTTGACATTCGCTCCACGGAATACCTACCACGTTGGGTAGCAACCTCACGCTTCATTGCTATCTTGTCACAGCTTTTTTATTATAAAGGAAATGTTTCTACATTGCAAGCACTTTTTTTCACTTTTTCAAAATATTTTTTTTGCTATTTTAGAGCCACATTTATATAGAAGAAACTCCTTCGATTTTCTTTACTTGATTCCAAAACTTTGGTATACTCAAGTAAAACTTTTCGAGGTGAAAATCATGCGTATTGTAATAAAAGTAGGAACTTCTACTCTTACACATCAAAACGGACATATCAACATTCGCAGAATTGAAAATCTATGCAAAGTAATTTCTGATTTGAAGAATTCTGGTCTGGATATCATTTTGGTTTCTTCCGGAGCGATAGCGATGGGCGTTGGCAAATTAGGATTACAGCAAAAACCGCAAGACATTCCGTCTAAGCAAGCTTGTGCCGCCATTGGACAGTGCGAATTGATGTATGTATATGACAAATTATTCCAAGAATACAATCACACGGTTGCGCAGATTCTGATGACCGGTGCTGACTTCGAAAATGGAGAGCGCTATGAAAATTTCAAAAACACCTTGGATCGATTATTAGAGTTGGGAGTTCTTCCTATTGTTAATGAAAATGATACGATTGCAACATCCGAGATTAAGGTTGGAGATAACGATACGCTTTCTGCCATTACCGCAGTAGGTGCAAATGCCGACTTATTAATTCTTTTATCTGACATTAACGGTCTTTACACTGCGGATCCTCATCTGTTTGAGGATGCAATATTAATTCCAGAAGTCGAGGAAATCACAGACGATATTCTGGAACTTGCTGGCGCCGCAGGAACAGCACTTGGAACAGGTGGTATGATTACCAAACTATCTGCTGCAAAGCTTTGTATGACCGCAGGCATGGATATGATAATTGCAAACGGAAGCGATCCTTCCATATTATATGATATATTTGATGGTAAAACTGTAGGAACACGTTTTATCGGAAAGGATAAATAAAATGACCGTTCATGAACTGTTAGACGCGGCGCTAAAGGTTAAACCGCTTGCTGCCGCTCTTTCCGAAGAAGAAAAGAATCATGCACTGTTCTGCATGGCCGAAAGTCTTCTTTCGCATACAGCTGATATTTTAGAAGCAAACAAAGCAGACCTTGAAGCCTATGGCGATGGCGTTATGGCAGACCGCTTGCGATTAGACGAATCTCGCATTCAAGGAATGGCTAATGGAATCAAAGATGTCTGTGCTCTTTCAGACCCAGTTGGTCGCGTACTAGAGACAAAGACTCTATATAATGGTTTGACTTTAAAAAAAGTCTCTGTTCCAATCGGAATCATCGCAGTGATCTATGAAAGTCGTCCAAATGTAACTTCTGACGCCGCTGCCCTTCTAATCAAAAGTGGAAACGTCTGTATTTTGCGAGGCGGAAAAGAGGCCTTTCGCTCTTCCTTGGCAATTGTTGCAGCATTAAAAGAAGGACTTTCTAAAGCTGGACTTCCAGAAGATTTGATCGGCATGCCTACGAACACGGACCGCAGTGAAGCCAAGGCCCTGATGACCGCTTCCGGCAAAGTGGATTTGTTAATTCCGCGTGGTGGTGCCGGACTCATTCGAGCATGTGTGGAAAACGCAACGGTTCCTTGTATCGAAACTGGAACTGGAATCTGTCACATATATGTAGACGAATCTGCTGACCTAAAAAAAGCATTGAACATTGTGGAAAATGCAAAGATGAGCAGACCAAGCGTTTGCAATGCCGCAGAAGTTTGTCTGGTAAATCGAAAGATTGCCAATGAATTTCTTCCTTTATTAAAAGAACGACTTGCAAACTGTGAACTTCGATTAGATGCAGAAGCGTTTCAAATCATCGAAGGGACTGCCGCAAAGGAAAACGATTTCGACACAGAATTTTTAAATTATATATTAGCAATTAAGGTTGTGGAAAATGTCCAAGAAGCCGTTTCACACATTGCAAAACATTCCACACATCACAGCGAATCCATTGTCACACAAACAGAAGAGAACGCTGCTTACTTTACACAGATGGTGGATAGTGCGGCGGTGTACGTAAATGCATCTACTCGTTTTACCGACGGTGGCGAATTTGCCTTAGGATGTGAAATTGGCATTTCCACACAAAAAATTCACGCGCGCGGCCCAATGGGTCTTTGCGAAATGAACACCTACAAATATATTATTACCGGCGACGGTCACACTCGCTAAAAGGAGCACTTATGAGCAATTTTGATATCACAAAAATCGATAAAAACTTTTTAGGCGAAGAAATTGTATATGAAGGCATGACATTTCACCATGTATTAGAAGAACCTTTCCAACTGCACGGACTATATTGCCCACGCGAAGAAAAGGAATTCAAAAGAATGCCTTCTGAAATAGCAGAGAAAATCAATCCAAGCGTCAAAGCACTTCACCGCCACACTTCTGGCGGCAGAATTCGCTTCCGCACGGATTCCACGCAAATTCTCTTGAGAAGTGTCCTTGGACCTTTTGATAGCTTTGACCATATGCCAAAGACAGGTTTTGCCTGCTTTGACTTATACGTGGACGGAGAATACACGAACTCTTTCCGCCATTCCTCAAAAAAGACTTATGGCAATATCTATGATTCCACAATCACCGTTGGGGAAAAGAAAATGCGGGATATCTTAATCAATTTCCCTCTCTATAATCGTGTAGATGATGTTTTTATCGCGTTAAACGATGACGCTGTTCTCGAAGCGCCAAAGCCGTACACTTACGAAAAGCCATTTGTTATCTATGGTTCTTCCATCACACAAGGAGGCTGTGCTTCACATCCTGGAAATGCTTTTGCCAATCAACTATCACGCCGTTTTGATATAGACTTTATCAATCTTGGCTTTTCATCTGGTGGGTTGGCAGAACTAGACATGGCGGAATATGTTGCAAGTTTGGATATGAGTATGTTCTTATACGACTATGACCACAACGCTCTCACCGTAGAATATTTGGAAGAAACACATGAGCGTATGTTCAAGATCGTTCGAGAGAAACATCCAAACATTCCAATCATTATGGCAACTGCTGCGGATTATTTCTTTGACAAAGAGGAACGACGCGCCGTAATCAAAAAGACTTATGACAATGCTGTTGCCGCTGGCGACAAAAATGTTTACTATATCGATGGTCGAACCATCTACGCTCCAGTAGGAAGAAGTCTGTGCACCGTCGATCACATCCATCCAAACGACATTGGTTTCCTCATGATGGCCAATGCCTATGGAAATGTTATAGAGGGTATTTTAAACGAACAGAAAGGAATTTAACTATATGTGGATTGCAGATAATTGGCAAGACTATGAAGTGATTGATACTTCAAACGGGGAAAAGTTAGAACGTTGGGGAGATTACCTCCTAGTAAGACCGGACCCACAAGTAATATGGAATACACCAAAGACACATAAAGGTTGGAGAAATATGAACGGACACTACCACCGCAGCAAAAAAGGGGGCGGTGAATGGGAATTTTTCGATTTACCTGAACAGTGGCAAATTCAATACAAGAGTTTGACTTTTAATTTAAAACCTTTCAGTTTTAAGCATACTGGACTTTTCCCAGAGCAAGCAACCAATTGGGACTGGTTTTCAGATAAAATCAAAAAAGCGGGACGCCCAATCAAAGTGTTGAACTTATTTGCCTACACCGGTGGTGCCACATTAGCCGCTGCTGCCGCAGGCGCACACGTTACTCATGTGGATGCTTCAAAAGGTATGGTTGGCTGGGCAAAGGAAAATGCCGCTTCATCTGGACTTTCCGACGCACCGATTCGCTGGTTGGTTGATGATTGTGTAAAATTTGTAGAACGTGAAATTCGTCGCGGGAACAAATATGATGCCATCATTATGGATCCCCCTTCCTACGGACGTGGTCCAAAAGGTGAAATTTGGAAGATTGAGGATATGATTCATCCACTAGTAAAGCTCTGTACACAGATTCTATCAGACGAACCACTTTTCTTCTTAATCAACTCTTATACAACAGGTCTTGCACCTGCAGTATTGACGTATATGCTCGCCACGGAATTAAAACAATTCGACGGCACTGTTGACTCACAAGAAATAGGACTTCCTGTTTCAAGCAACGGTTTGGTATTGCCATGTGGCGCTTCAGGACGCTGGGAAGCAAAATAAAAAAGGAGCTCTTCATAACGAAGAGTTCCTTTTCTTCTTTTATTTAATTTTTTTAATTTGTTGTAAATTAGCGATTACAATCAACGCCATATCTTGTTCCAAAGGAAGTTGTGGATCGATGTCTGTAATTACTTTCTTTTCTTTTCGAATTGCAACAACATTTATTGAATATTTTTTTCTCAAATCCAATTGCAAAAGTGTTTTTCCAACCCAACCTGCTTTCACTTCCAGTTCAACCATAGAAACTTCCTCCGAAAGCTCAATTAAATCAGAAAATCCTGAACTCAACAGATTCTTCGCAAGTCGAATGCCTGATTCTTGTTCTGGGAAAATCACTTTGTCCGCACCAACACGGCTCATAATCTTTCGTTGCATTTCATTGGCGCATTTTGCAATGACTGTTTTAACCCCCGCTTCTTTACACAGTGTAATCGCCATTACACTTGATTCCAAATTCCTTGCCATTGCTACAACCACAACATCAATTTCTGCAATTCCCAATCTTGCAATCACTTCCGGATCCGTAATGTCCGCACATTTGCAAAGCGGAATCACCGCACTCGCATCATTTACATGTTCTTCGTCTATATCAATTGCCAGAACCTCCGCGCCACTCTTTACAAGTTCCTCTGCCACAGCTCTTCCGTATTTTCCAAGTCCTAACACCGCATATGTTTTATGAATACTCATTTGTTTTTCTCCTCTTTTGCAAAATTTATCCGACACTGATTTGTTCTGACGGATTCTTGATTATATTTTTCTTTTCTCTTTTAAAATTAAAAGCAAACGCAAGTGAAATTGGACCGACACGTCCCAAATACATGGTTGCTATAATAATAATCTTACCATATGTATTTAACGAAGAAGTTAAATTTCTTGTTAACCCTACTGTTGCTGTTGCGCTGACTGTTTCATATAAGATATCCAGCACATCTGCACGAGTTACTGCGGACAGAAATACCGTCGAAACAAACAGAATCACAAATGACATTCCTGCTACTGCCATTGCTTTGCTCACCATTTCTTTCGTCAAGCTTCTTCCAAACAAATTGACCTCTCTTTGATTTTTAATTGTCGCGATTGTCGAAACAACAATCACCGCGAACGTCACGGTTTTGATTCCACCCGCAGTTCCTACTGGCGATCCACCGATAAACATGAGTAGCATGCTTACAAGAGCTGATGCATTTGTCAAGTTTTCCTGTGGAATGCTTGCAAACCCTGCTGTTCTTGTTGTGATTGATTGGAAAATTGAGACTTCTACTTTTTCCAAAAATGAATAGTTTGCGATTGTTTCAGGATTTCCATACTCAAAGATTAGTACCAAGAGTCCACCCACAAGAATTAATATCGCAGTAACCGTAAGTGTGATTTTACTATGTAACGTCAAGGCACTGAAACATTTGATTTTGCGGCTCCTTCTTTCTCGCAACACTCGAAGCACATCCCACCAAACAACATACCCCAGTCCTCCCAATACAATAAGGGCACCGGTCGTGAAATTTATCAAAGGATTCGTTGCATAATCACACAAACTATTTTCTGCAAAAATGTCAATTCCAGCATTACAAAATGCGGATATAGATGTAAATACAGAAATCCAGATTCCCTTGAGGCCAAACTTTGGTACAAAAACAAACATGTATAGCACTGCTCCTATACCTTCTATCACAAATGTTCCTTTTATCACTTTTTTCACAAACGTTTCGAGACCCGACAAAGTGTTTAAGTTAAATGCATCTTGTAAAAGCACTCTTTTTTCCAGTCCCATCTTTTTCTGCAGCAAAGCGGTAATTCCTGCCATAATTGTGATGATACCCAATCCACCGATTTGTATTAAAATCAGAATCACAATCTGACCAAACAGGCTCCAATGTGAAACTGTCGGTACTGACACAAGTCCCGTTACACAAGTTGCCGTAGTGGCCGTAAACATTGCGTCAACAAACGGCGTCGCCTTTCCACTGGACGAACTGATTGGCAAACTCAAAAGCACACTTCCAACCAAAATAGCCAGCAAAAAACTGAGTAGAATATAATGTGTGCTTGTCAAAGAAATGTACTTCTTTTTCACAGTTTTTTCTCTCCTTCAATACGTTTTAGCACTTCGTAAATATAAGAAATCGGTAACCCCACTACATTAAAGTAATCCCCTTCAATCTTTTCAATGTGAATTGAAAATCCACTTTGGATTCCGTAGCTCCCTGCTTTATCCATTACGTTATCGCTGTGGATATATTTCCAAATCTCTTCATCTGTCATTGCATTGACATATACGTCGGTTCTAACCGCATGATTGACAACGGTTTCAACGCCACTTTCATCATAACTTAAAATCGCCACACCAGTATACACTTGATGCTTATCACCCTGAAAACCATAAATCATTTCAAAAGCATCTTCTTCCGACTGTGGTTTCCCTAAAATCTTTCCTTTATGGGCCACAACCGTATCAGCCCCTATAACAATTAGATTCTTTCTTTCATTTTGCTCTGCAATGTCTGTCGCTTTCAACAGAGCCAATTCTTTCACAATCTCATCTGGAATTGTACTTGTATAAACTTCTTCTTTTTGACTGACCTGAATTTCAAATTCATACCCTGCTTGCGTCAACAATTCTTTTCTCCTCGGCGAAGCAGATGCTAAAATTATTTTCTTTTTTATCATTTATTTACCTCTTTTTTAGATATTTCATAATTCTTTTTTGTAATCGACAAATTTCCCACACATTTCATGCATATAATAGAAATATCAAATGAAGACAACGGTTGCACTTAAGTATTTATTTACGGCCGTTGGACTTCGACTAACCATTCCGTTTAATGCGTTTACATAATTCGAAAAAGCCGGCATCTCGCCAGCTTTTTTTGTTATACACTTGTAAAAACCTCCGCAATCAGCTACGTCGCCTCATTAACACTTGACCAACAAACGCAACAATCACTGCTGCAATAATCGCTTCCGGAATTCCATTTTTCCCAATCAGCAATAAAATAAATCCATACACTGTCTTAGTCGTAGCTTGACTCGCCACTGCATATGCTTCTCCGAAAAACAGATAAATCAAACTCATAACTAAAATCGTATTTGTCAGTGACCCGCACACACCTGCCACTGCTAGGGAAACGGCCTTTTTCCCTGACTTGAAGAGTTTTTCAAACCCTCGATATACAAAATACGGAACCACGCCTACTAACACACGAGGAACAAAACAGACAATGATACTTTGCCATCCTCCAGACACCTCTCCCAATGAATAAAACGGTGTGAAAACAAAAGAAGTGATCGTCGGATTCATTGTATTATTCACAAAACTGGTCGCTCCGAAAATCAGCCCTAATATAGCTCCACGTTTCGGACCTAAGACAATGGAACCAACAATTACCGGAATATGAATAATGGTAGCCCTCGTAAATCCAAGTGGAATGTATCCCAAAAAAGGAGTAAATGCCATAATCAATATCAGCGCAACGAACAATGCAACTTGTACTAGTTCTACTGTTTTTCCTTTCACGGCACTCCCTCCTCCTTGCTGTTACGATTTTCTAAGTCTTAAAATCTCATCTAAAATTTGTTCTGCTGCATCATCTTTGCTCATCAGTTCTAATGCAATCTCTTTTCCTGGAGTAATCATCGTAATAACATTGGTATCTACTCCAAATCCTGCACCTTTAACTTTCAAGTTGTTCGCAACAATCATATCTAAATTTTTATTTACTAATTTTTTTCGAGAATTCTCTAACATATTTTCTGTTTCCATAGAAAAACCACACAAGAACTGACCAGAACGTTTGCGTTCTCCCAAACACTTCAAAATATCTACTGTGCGTTTCAAAGGAATCGCTAATTCGGCGTCTGTTTTTTTCATTTTTTCATCGCTCACAGCAGTCGGCGTATAATCTGCTACTGCTGCCGCCTTGATAATCACATCTTGCTTATCTGAAAATGCAACTACTGCCTCTAGCATTTCCGCAGCACTTTTCGCGTAAATCACTTCCACAAACGGTGGTTTAGGAAGCGATGTTTCTCCTGTAATTAATGTCACATTCGCCCCGCGAAGCATCGCGTTCTTCGCAATCGCATAGCCCATTTTTCCTGTGGAATGATTTGTAATATATCGAACAGGGTCTATTGCTTCTTGAGTTGGCCCTGCTGTCACCATCACATTCATCCCGTCCATATCCTTTTCAAAAGCAATCGCCTTCAGTATATAATCCAAAAGAACATCTGTGTCCGGAAGTTTTCCTTCGCCCACATCTTTGCATGCTAACATTCCAACAGCTGGTTTAATCATTTCAAAACCATAATGTTCTAAAATTTCTAGATTCCCCTGTGTAATCGGATTACGTAGCATCTGTGTATTCATAGCCGGCGCTACAATCTTCTTACAATTGCATGCCAGCACGGTCGTCGTCAACATATCATCTGCCATCCCGTGAGCCATTTTTGCAATCACATTTGCTGTTGCTGGTGCCACAAGGACAACATCTGCCTTTTTCGCGAGAGATACATGTTCCACATTATATTGAAAATTACGGTCAAATGTATCTACTAAACAACGATTATTTGTCAATGTTTCGAATGTGATTGGATTAATAAAATTTGTTGCGTTCTTTGTCATAATCACATGCACATCACAATGTAATTTTGACAACTTACTCGCCAAATCTGCAATCTTATATGCTGCAATGCTTCCTGTTACCCCAAGAATCACTGTTTTCCCTTTTAACATCACGATTCATCCTTTCGTTTTTATCGAATTAATTTCTGAATTACTTTACTTGTATCTGTTCCTGCCACCTTTAAGAGTTCAAACAACAACGATTCATACGTTGTCACGATTGCACCTTCTTGACGTGCTCGTTCTATCGCAATCTGCTTGTCCGCTTCTTTTCTACTAGAAATACAATCTGCAACCAACACGGGAATATATCCTGCTGCTTTCAAATCAATCACTGTCTGCAATACGCAAATATGTGATTCAATTCCACACACAATTACAAACTTCTTTCCACGAAGTTTCCATTTTACAGAATCATATGCCGTAAATGCAATCTTATCAATATATTCTGTCGTTCCGGCAGCTTCCATGATTGACTCTTCTGTCATGCCAAGCCCTTTGGTGTATTGCTGAGTAATATACATTGGAACTTCTAATGTCTTTAATCCTTCCAAAAGAATCTTTGTGTTTCGAAGCAATGTTTCTGTCTCATTCATAACAGGCAAAAGTTTTGCCTGGTAATCTACGATAATTGCCGCTGCCAGTTCTCGTTCTATTCTCATCTGTCTTCCTCCACTATTTTAAATCCAGCTCTACCGGACAATGGTCCGATCCAAGGATATCTGTCAAAATCTTCGCATCTTCTAAACGTTCTTTCAAACATTCCGACACACAGAAATAGTCAATTCTCCATCCTGCATTTTTCGCTCTTGCGCTAAAACGATAAGACCACCACGAATAAATATTTTCCATGTCAGGATAGAAATGACGGAACGTATCCACAAATCCTGCATTCAATACGTCATCAAATTTTCCACGCTCTTCATCTGTAAAACCAGGATTCTTTCGATTCGTCTTTGGATTTTTAAGATCAATCTCTTTATGCGCAACATTGAGGTCTCCACAAAAAATCACTGGGTGCTTCTCTTCCAATTTCTTTAAATAGGCTAAGAAATCACTTTCCCATTTCATGCGATACTCTAAACGTTTCAGTCCATCCTGTGAATTCGGTGTATACACAGTCACTACATAGAAGTCATCATACTCCAATGTGATTACACGACCTTCTTGATCATGTTCCTCAATTCCAATTCCGTATTGCACAGAAATTGGGGCTTTCTTTGTGAAAATCGCAGTTCCGGAATATCCTTTTTTCTCTGCATAATTCCAAAATTGATGATAACCGTCCAGTTCTAACTCCAATTGTCCGGCTTGCATTTTGCTCTCTTGAATACAAAAAATATCCGCATCTACTTCTTTAAAAAAATCCAGGAATCCTTTCTGCACACAGGCACGAATTCCATTTACATTCCACGAAATTAATTTCATTAATGTTCTCCTGCTGATTTTATTTTTCCAAAATCTTTTTAATCTCCGACATAAATGTATTGACATCTTTAAACTCACGGTAAACAGATGCAAATCTTACATATGCTACTTCATCTAAATTTTTTAAATGATCCATAACAATTTCACCGATTACATTTGTCGGAATCTCTTTTTCTTCTAAATTAAAAATTTCTGTTTCAATTTTTTCCATTGTTTTTTGAATATCTGCTGCTGAAACAGGTCTCTTATAGCATGCTCTTAAAACACCACCTTCAATCTTTGAGCGGTCATATTGCTCACGATTCGAATCTTTTTTTATAACAATCAATGGAATCGTCTCCACCTTTTCATATGTGGTAAAACGCTTTCCACATTCATCACAACATCTTCTTCTTCTAATAGAACTTCCATCCTCTGCTGGTCTAGAATCAATTACTCTCGTATCTGCATTACTACAATATGGACATTTCATATTTTTTCCTCCTTAGGAATAATCTCTACCTTTCATTTTAACAGATTTATTTTAATCTTTGCAACCTTTCAGGCAGTTTTCTTCACTAATTTCCACCATAATAATGTCTTCTCCAATCTTTTTTACACATTCAAACGGAATCACATACTCGCTATCGTTTCCGAAGAGACCTCTGAATTTTGTACGTTCCGGAACTATAAGAGCTTTGATACACCCCTCACACGCATCAAACAATATATCTTCTACACATCCCAATCGTTTACAGGTACACATATTAATCACTTCTTTTTCACGCAATTTGCACAACCGCATAGCATTACCCTCTTTATTTTACTATGCATTAATATATGCAAAGTCCACATTGTATGCCACAGGAAAATTAACAAACAAAAAGGAAGCTTTAATCGCTTCCTTGCTTTTTTATTAACGCTTCCTTTTTAGTTCTTGTCATTTGCTTAATTGCATACTCTCTACTCATTGCCTCTTCTTTTGTCCCAAAAACCTCTTGATAAACCAATTCAACCGGGCGTCTTGATTTCGTGTACTTGGCACCCTTCCCTTCGTTATGGTCTCTTAACCGTTTCTCTAAATTATTGGTCCATCCAGTATAGAGTGATCCATCCTTGCATTTCAATATATACGTGTAATTCATCTTGCTAACCATCTTTCCGAATCGTATCTGGTTGAAAGCTAACTGGCAACAACTGTCCTAATGTATAACTCTCGATACTGTTTTCAGACACCAAATGTATTTCAAAATCATCCGAACAAAATTCACGCATCACCTGTCTACAAATTCCACAAGGCGGAAATTCTCCTTCAATGACACCGTTTTTCCCTCCACAGATTGCAATGGAAACAAATTCTCGTTTATTTTCGCTAATTGCTTTGAAAAATGCGGTTCTCTCTGCACAATTTGTGGCTCCATAACTGGCATTTTCCACATTGCATCCCTTGTATACACTTCCATCTTTACAAAGCAAGGCCGCCCCAACACAGTACTTGGAATATGGACTGTAGGAAGATTGCATTGCCTCTTTTGCATAAGCCGCTAATTGTTCTTTGTTCATATTATCACCTCTTATTTTGTGTCTGTATCATAACAAAAGTTTCTAGAACTTTCAAGGGGATACCGACTCAATAGGGAATACTGTCTTCCACACATAAGGCACCATATCCCACGAATGGATTTGGATATTCCGTGATTCCCGAAAACGCTTTTGCTCCTCTTTGAAAATATGCTTTTATTTTTTCCCCATAAAGAAATGGATCATTTCTATTTACGATTCCCCATTGCATCAAAAGAGCTGCACTTCCCGTGACAAATGGAGTCGCAAATGAAGTCCCGCTTAATTCCGTGAAACTCCCACCTGGCATCGGAACTTGAATATCAACTCCCGGCGCCACAAGATCCGGTTTTGCTCTCCTACCAGGTCCTGCAGGTCCCCTTCCCGAGAAATCCGCATAAGATAAGGTTCTCGGGTCATATGCTCCGACACCAATTGTTCGGTAGGATGTAGATGGAATCGTAAGCGTACGTTCTTTTGTCGGAAACAAGAACCCTGTTCCCGGATTTAAAACGCTTTGTGTAGGCAACCACAATGCATATTCTCCATTTACAATTTCCCTTGGTGTTAATACAATCTTCCAGATACCACTATCGATATATGTAGTTCTCGGCAAAAAATCCAAAAAGATTTCCTGGTCAATGCTGAAAGGACTCGGTTCTCCATAGTACAATAAAATCTGCGTATTTCCTACCACAAATCGCTGCGAACCAAGTTTTTCCTGAACAGGTCCTATTCTTGTTCCCGACGGCGTAATAAGGGAAATATCAACTTGATCAAAATATGTTTTCCATATCTGTACATTGATTGTAGGCTCATTCTGCTGCACAGCCAACTCAACAATGACTTCTTCCGATTCTTGTACTCTACCAGAAGTATGTCCCGCTCCATTGCCCTCGTTCCCCGTTCCGATGCATATAACACTTTTCCATACATTTGCAATATCTTCTATAAAACGTTCCAAGAGACCGCTCCCATCATGCGGTCCATAGGAATTCCCAAAACTCAGATTGATGGAAATCGGCATTTGATATTCCAATGCTTTTCGCACCACATAATCCATCCCTTGGATGAGTTCTGTGGTTCTCGGAAATCCTCCCTCCATTGGATTTCCCAACTTTACAACAAGAAGTTCGCTTTCATATGCCACCCCTCGATAGTCCTCTGTATTTCCCGTTGCAATTCCAGCCACGGCAGTACCATGTCCTGACACGTCTTGACTAGGCACAATTTGAAGACGCTCACGCCGTCCCGTTTGAGTAAGCGCTTCATTGATTTCTTCTCTTGTATATTCTGTTCCAATCACATACCCTTGCGGTGGGTTCCCGGGGATCGTTTGGTCCCACAACGCTCGGATTCTTGTCGTTCCATCTGTATTTCTGAACACTTCATTGGCGTAATCGATTCCAGAATCAAGAATGGCAACCAACACTCCTCTTCCCGAAAGCGACAAAGGTGGTATTTGCACTGGAGGAATGCAAGAAACTCTTTTTCCATCCTCAATTTGGAAAAACAATCTCTTTGGTTTTTCAACATACTCGATTTGCGGACACCTTGACATCGCTTCTATAAGACGTTCCTCTATAGTGATAATGGCATATTCATTTTGCATTTCTACTACGCTTGCACCCAATTCTCTTACACAATCAAGAGACCCTGAATACTTTACAATCAAATCCCATTCTCGCCCAATTGGATTATATCCAACATTCAACTCTAACGACTGCTCTCGTTCTTCCTCGCTTGCGTCCAGGGCAAGGTTTAATAGATTTTCCAACTTTTGATTTGGCATAACAGTTTCCTTTTTAAACTCTCTTTTTCTATATTATTGTAAATCCACTTTTCCTATGATAAGATAATTTTCAGATGAAAAAGTGAGGTTATTATTATGAACAAACGTGAAGTATTAGAAATCCGAAAACAATATAAACCAGAAGACTGCTCTATCACACGTATTTGCGGTTGTTACGTAAATGGAAACAAAGAAATCATTGCCACATCAAAGGACGCCTTCCTTTCACTTCCAGACGAAGCTATTTTTAAATATTTAACCATATTTAAACAAACCCTTTCTGGAACCATGGGAAAAAATCTTCTCAATATGGAATTCCCTTTAGAACAAGAAATGCCTGGTGGCACACAAGAATTCTTGCTTAAGCTTCGCAACAGCAAATTGCAGGATGATGCTTTAACAGAAGCGTTTTTTCAGAAAATCATAGATACATATACCTACGGGGAAAATTATTATATCATCTTAATCCACGTAGCTTACGACATTCCAGGAAAAGCCAAAGACGGAAGTGAAATGTTTGATGCGTCTGATGAAGTCTATGAGTACTTGCTTTGTAGCATTTGTCCAGTTCATCTTTCCAAAGAAGGCCTATGCTATAATCCAGAAACAAACCAAGTAGAAAATAGAGTTCGCGATTGGCTCGTGGAACCACCGATGAAGGGATTCCTGTTCCCTGCATTCAATGACCGAAGTACAGATATCCATAGCATTTTATACTCTTCTCGCCAAGCGGAAGATTTGCAACCAGAATTTATTGAAAACATGCTCGGCTGTACATTCCCTCTATCAGCAGGAAGTCAAAAGAGCACCTTCCACTCTGTTGTTGTAAATACTTTGGGAGATGAGTGTGAGTATGATGTAATTCGAAATATCCACGACAGTTTAAACGAAATGGTAGAAGAAGCAAAAACTGCTCCCGAACCACCGGTTCTAACAAAACCAGAAGTAAAACGTTTGCTTGCAAACAGTGGTATGACCGAAGAAAAAATAGAACAGTTTGATGCAAACTTTGACCATATTGCTGGTGAAAAGACAGAATTTCTTATTACCAACATTACAGAAACACGAAAATTCAGCATTCAAACTCCAGATGTGGTCATCAAAGTCAACCCAGAAAGAACGGATTTGGTTGAGACGAAGATGATTGATGGCAAGCAATGTCTTGTAATTGAAATCAACGATCATGTAGAAGTAAATGGCGTTCCTGTTCGTACAATTTCCAACGTAGAATAACATTTCAAAAACTTTCTTATAACAAAAAGGCAGATGTCCCATTTGAACATCTGCTTTTTTATGTGCATTATAATATTTTCACAATCTTACGGTCGTAGGTCACCAATCCATTCACTTCTTCTTCCACATCTGAAAGTTGTGTATATACCGCACCACTCAGACCTGCATCCACTAAGCCGTAAATCTCTTTCTGAATCAACTCTTTCACTGCCTTTGATAATGCTTCCGTACTGTCATACTTTTTATATCCAAAGATTCGTTCCACACTGGAATGCCCTTTAATATGGCACGCATATCCGCCATATTCGGAGATTACAAACGCACGCTCTTTATCTTTTTCCACTCTCAATTTGCGGAAATAATTATGCACACTTCGAAAATCTCCGGCTTTTTGATCAAACCATCCACTGGCATGGTCGATGGTTCTGGTTGCGTCCTGTGTTTTTACCTGCCCAGCAATGAGCGCCGCATCAAACTGTCCCCAAGCCTCATTAAACGGTACCCAAGTGGAAATAGATGGTACATTGTACAAATGTGCAATCGTGTCTTTACACTCCTGCTCCCAAAGTTCTCTTCCTTCTTTTGATGTTCTTGAGAACATTCCATACAGATTATCTTTGATAACGTTTCCCAAACCAGGCAATACGGTCGGCAAATAGCAAACAAACGGCATATTGTATTTTGTCCCTCCGTTTACCATATCCTGCCAGACAATCATTCCCAAACGATCACAGTGATAATACCAACGAAGAGGCTCTATCTTAATATGCTTTCGAATCATGTTAAATCCTAGCTTCTTCGCAAGCTCAATATCATATATAAAAGCCTCATCACAAGGCGCGGTTAGAAGGCCATCTGGCCAGTATCCTTGATCCAGCAGACCATTTAAGAAATACGGCTTGTGATTCAGACAGAATCTCGGAATCCCATTCTCATCCTTTTCAATGTTAAATAAACGCATTGCAAAGTAACTTTGGAACGAATCCTCTCCTGCCGTTAAGGTAAACTCATATAAATATGGAACTTCTGGGCTCCATGCTTGAAAACTCTTATCATGAAATTGAAGTTCAATGGTCGTGATACAGAAATCCGCTGTTTGTGCTGTTGCAACTTCATAGGAAACTTCCCCATCTTTCATTTCTATGAGAATCTTCCCAAATGGCTCCTTCGAAGTGAGTTCTATCATTACACTAGCCTCATCATAATTTGGAGTTATTCGATATTCTTTCACATAATTCTCCGGAACCCACTCATACCATACATTTTGCCAGATACCACTTTGCGCTGTATAGAACATTCCTCCACGTTTTAACGTTTGTTTTCCACGAGTGTGATAAGAAGTATCACTCTCATCTTGAACTCGCACCTGTAACAAACATGGCTTGTCTTCCACTGCATCGGTAATATCAATCTGAAATGGCAAATAGCCTCCATAATGCTCTGCCACTTTCGCGCCATTCAAAAATACGACTGCTTGCTGATCCACTGCATCAAAATGTAAAATGCAACGTTCTCCATTCTTTTTGCGCATTTGATCATCACTTCCGAAAGACAATTCTCTTTGATACCATAAATATTCTGTCGGTTGTAATTGTCTTTGGACACCAGAAAGAAGAGTCTCAGGAGAAAATGGAACTACAATCTTCCCCTGGCTCTCAAATGTGTATGTTTCTTCTTTTGGAACAATGGCATAATCCCATTCCCCATGCAACATTTGATAATGCTCCCGCTGCATCTGTGGGCGCGGATACTCTTGCCATACATGGTTCTTATCCAATTCTTCCCCCCACACTGTGTAAAGTGGATTTAACGGATCATCTTTATGCTCTTTGTGTATATTTGCCAATGCATCTTTTATTCGCATACGTCTACTTCTTTCTTTGTTTTCTTCTTTTCTTTTACTTTCTTTTGTATCTTTCGAACAACTTTTACACCTAATATAATGACTCCAACCAAAACAAGAACGATCAATAATATAATACCGATAATCATAAAGAAGAACTTATTTGGATTTTTCAATAAATCTCCAATCTTTTTACTGTTTTCTACGACTTTTCGTCCCTCTTCTTTGGAGTATTTTTCTGGAACATTTCCTATTCCATCATCATCTGTATCTTCAAAAGAGGACATGTACTCTGCAATTGCTGCCCACGCTTTCAATTCTTTGCCATCTGCTTCAATGACTGTATCCTCATAATTCTTCACTGGTGTTCCATCTGCAAATTTCGGTACGATTGATAAAAGGCCATAAGATAAATCTGTTACACCGCCTAACATTTGTGATGTATAGAAATCCGTAACTACACGATACAGTTTATCGTCTTCCAACTCCACTCTCTTTCCTTCTGCATCACAAATATATACATCGGTTACTTTATTTAAAATCATTCGGTTTGGATTGTAATTCCAATACAGACCATCTGTGTAAAGTCTTGCCGTTGTCATCAAATCTGAAATACTCGCATCAATTTCTGCTGCAATCTTCAATTCTGCACCTGTTAAATAAATACTAATCAATGGATATCCAGGAATTCCGTCTTCCCCGATTCCTAAAGAAAATGAATTAAATACGTTCTCGGTTGTAATATTTCCCTTCGCATAGGTATCACGAATTACGCCCGCAGGAACCACTGCAACATCGACTGGACGTGTATCTGTCGTATCAAACTTCGCTACTGCGTAAGTATACGAATCTGCCATAATACTTCCCAAGTTTAATTCTGTGTGTTTGCTTCCCATATCGCTACTCGTTGCAAACTCTACATCATTTGTACATAATATTTGATCCTTTGTGTAACCAAACTTCGATAAGTATTTCTCATCCACAACATCCATAAAGCCATCTACTTTAGTCTGCGTTGCTTCGTCCGCCTTGATACTTTCTTTCACGGTAATCAGCTCATAAGAAGCCATATCCCAACGACCATTCTTCTTCTGAGTCATACTTAAATTTCCAAGGTATTTTCCATACTCTGCTGCAGAGACGATATAGGTATCCCCATGTTGAATCGGCTTGTCTAACTTTGTGTGTGTATGCCCACTGATGATTAAATCTAACTCTGGAACACTTTTTGCAAGGATTTCATCTTCTGATTTATCTTCATCATCCCAAGTTCCGCTGTGAGACACGCATACAATCATGTCTACGTTTTCATCTTCTTTAATGTCTTCTACGGTTTCTTTGACTGCCTTTACTGGATCTTCAAATATGATCGGACAATTTGGCACACAATCCAACGCATCTTTTCCAAATACGCCGATTACCGCAATCTTAACACCATTCTTTTCCACCACAACGTAATCTTCCACATCGTAATTATCAAAGGCTTCCTCTAATAATGCTTGCTCTTTCGTGTAGTCTTGTTCTTCCATCGCATCCCAATCCACGTTGCACACAACGAGTTTTGGAAGTGTATCACCGCTTTCCACAGCACGGTTTAACATATTTGCAAGGCCTTCCACTTTATAGTCAAACTCATGATTTCCCAAAGTCGTTACTTCCACACCAAGTTCACCAAGCATACGTATCTCAGAAGCTTCTTCTTCATACATAACTTGAATCAATGTTCCCATGGAAAAATCTCCAGCATCCAAAAGTAATGTATCTGGATTCTTTTCCTTTTGCTCATTAATCAATGTCTTAATTCTTGAAAAACCGCCTAACACTTGCGACTTCCCATCTTCTACAGTAGCAAAGGAATTCAAATGCGAGTGTGTGTCATGCAAAAACATCATATCTACCTTTTTCGGCGCCTTTCCTGCGCTTGCAAACATGACTCCTACCACAAGCAAAATCATCATTAAAATTCCTGAAAACCAGAGTTTCTTTTTCATATCCATTCTCCTTTTGTTTTATGTATCAATCATACCCTTTTTTCGCTCTACCGTCAATTTGATTTACTTTCTCCTAGGATGGAGTATAATGAGATTAGGAGGTGGCTTACATGAAGAAAAAAGGAATCCTGATTGCACTTGTTACCCTGATTATTATTGTATTATTTTTGGTCATTTATCCCAATATCGAAATACAAACCAAGGATAAATTGATTGCGTTTCGTTACAATGATTATATTGATGAATTCGAAGACGAATTATCTTATGGAGAAATTTATGCCTACTATGCAAAAAGGGGTATTTCCGTGCGGAATTATGAATTTAAAAAATTCTGGTTCTTCCATGTTATCACGATGGATTACATAGAGGGCAACTTCTGCGATACTCAATTCTTATTAGAAGAAAGTTATATTCAAGATTTTATAGAACGTGCGAAAATCAAAGAGAATGCAGCCAACCTTGATATTGAAAAACTGATTGAAGGAAAAAAAGCAATTGTTAAAAATAAGAGATATACTGGAAATGAATACGATAAGGGGATCTTCTATCAATTAGATGGAAAACACGAGGAACTGTATGTATTCTATGTGAATGATTTGTTGGTGATTCAGGTTGGGTCGCCAGATGAGTTGCCGAAGTTTATTGCATATAAGTAAACAGAAATAAAAAATAGGAAAGAATGCAAGCATTCTTCCCTATTTTCATTTACTTATTCGTACGACTCATTGCCAGTCCGTCCGATAAGCAGACTGCCACTCGAAAACACTCCGTGTTTCCTCGTGCCCGTTGCACCTTCAAAAGCACAAAAAAATGAGGCTTTTGCGATTTCGCAAAGCCTCATTTTATTATGCTTTATCAGTCTGTTTATCTGGACTATTCGATGATTGCCTTAACAACACCTGAACCTACTGTACGTCCACCTTCACGGATAGCGAAACGAAGTCCTTCTTCCATTGCTACTGAATGGATAAGTTCACATGTCATTTCGATGTGGTCACCAGGCATACACATTTCTGTTCCAGCTGGAAGTTGGCAGATACCTGTAACGTCAGTTGTTCTGAAGTAGAATTGTGGTCTGTAGTTGTTGAAGAATGGTGTATGACGTCCACCTTCATCTTTTGTCAATACGTATACTTGAGCTGTAAATTTTGTATGACATTTTACAGAACCTGGTTTACATAAACATTGTCCTCTTTCGATTTCTGTTCTTTGAACACCACGAAGAAGTGCACCGATGTTATCACCAGCTTGAGCTTCGTCAAGAAGTTTACGGAACATTTCGATACCTGTTACAACAACTTTTCTGGGTTCATCTGTTAAACCTGTGATTTCAACTTCATCGTTGAGGTTAAGTGTACCTCTTTCAACTCTACCTGTAGCAACTGTACCACGGCCTGTGATTGAGAATACGTCTTCGACAGGCATCAAGAAGGGAAGATCAGCAGCTCTTTCAGGTGTGGGGATAAAGCTGTCAACTGCTGCCATAAGTTCAAGTACGGGAGCAACTGCGGGATCAGCCATGATTTCATCAGCGGGCTTGTCGGA
>JAZRRJ010000008.1:0-16044 GCA_045650645.1 Faecalimonas sp.
TTTTTGCTATACCCCATAAGAGACATAATACCTTTTCCGAAAAACGTTCGATGATTCCCCATCGAACGTGTTTCTTTTTGTGTTCGAATGACAACGAAACTGCATGTTTCGCACACGAAATAAAGTTTCGACAAAATTTGCAATATTCAAAAAAAGAGATGCAAAGAATTGTATTTTCCTGTATAATAAAAAGGTATTGTGTTTTTTGGACATATATTATTTGGATTGAGAGAGGGGGAGCTGTTTCGAATGAACAGAGCGGCTCTATTTTGCGACGAAACGATAGAATACAGAATTCCGGCAGAACCGGATTCAGGGGATATTGTCACACTGCGTTTTCGAACAGCGAAAGATGACGCAGACCACATCCATGCAGTGATCTGCGGTCAGGATAAAAAAATTGAATTGGAAAAAGTAGAGACCAAGGGATTATTCGACTACTATGAGTGCAAGATGCCGGTAGGAGAAGAGTTTCTTTATTTCTATTTTGAGATCAAACATGGGGACGAAGTATGTCATTACAATCGTCTTGGCGTGTCTGAAAATAAAGATCTGCGCAGAATGTTCCGCATTACTCCGGGCTTTCATGTGCCGGAATGGTCCAAGGGTGCAGTAATGTATCAGATTTTTGTGGATCGTTTTTACAATGGTGATCCGAAAAATGATGTTCTTTCGGACGAGTATGTATATATCGGTTTCCCGGTTACGAAGGTAGATAAGTGGGATTCCGGAGTTTCCTTGCTGGATGTGGACCGATTCTACGGCGGCGATATTCAGGGAATTATCGATAAACTGGACTATCTCCAGAGCCTGAAGGTCGAAGTTTTGTACCTGAGCCCGGTATTTGTTTCGCCGTCCAATCACAAGTACGACTGTCAGGATTATGCACACATCGATCCGCATTATGGTGTGATCGTGAAGGATGCAGAAGGTCTGGTGATTTCGAACGCGACAAGCAACGAACATGCGGAGAAATATGCTGTACGTACTGCGGATCCGGAAAACTTAAAAGCAAGTGACGAATTCTTTGCAAAGTTTGTGGAAGAGATCCACAAGCGTGGAATGAGGATTATTTTAGACGGTGTATTTAACCACTGCGGATCCTTTAATAAATGGTTAGATCGTGAAAAGATCTATGAAAAACAGGGCGGTTATGAGCCGGGTGCATATGCATCTGCCGACAGCCCATACAAGAATTTCTTTAAATTTAAAGATACCGGTGCAGACGCGTGGCCGGACAATCAGTCTTACGAGGGATGGTGGGACTACAATACCCTCCCGAAGCTGAACTACGAAGAGTCACAGGAACTGTATGATTATATTTTAGAAATCGGTAAGAAGTGGGTGTCTCCGCCTTACAACATCGATGGATGGCGCCTGGATGTGGCGGCTGACCTGGGTCATTCTCCGGAGCTGAATCATAGATTCTGGAAGGATTTCCGCAAGGCAGTCAAAGAGGCAAATCCGGAAGCTGTGATCCTGGCGGAGCATTATGGAGACGTTTCTCCGTGGCTTCAGGGCGACGAGTGGGATACCGTTATGAACTACGATGCGTTCATGGAACCGTTGACCTGGTTCCTGACCGGTCTGGAAAAACACAGTGACCGTTTCGATGCACATTTATACCAGAACAGCCAGGCATTTATGTCTTCCATGCTTGATAATATGACAGCATTCCAGACTCCGTCCCTGTTATGTGCGATGAATGAGCTGTCCAATCACGATCATTCTCGTTTCCTGACTAGAACCAACCGCAAGATAGGTCGTATTGATACAAGAGGTGCTGCTGTAGCAGATGAAGGACTCAATTTCGGTACCTTCCGATCTGCAGCGATCGTTCAGATGACATGGCCGGGAGCTCCGACTATTTACTATGGAGATGAGGCTGGTGTATGCGGATGGACCGATCCGGACAGCCGTCGTACTTATCCGTGGGGACATGAAAATCAGGAGTTGATCGAGTTCCATCGCTATCTGGTAAATATCAGAAAGAAAAATTCGGCATTCCGTAACGGTTGTATCAAGCCGCTTCTTGCAGAGGCCGGAATTATTGCTTACGGCCGCTTCGACAATGAAAATCGCGGCGTCGTAGTTGTCAATAGTACAGGATACACAAAACGTGTGCGCATTCCGGTATGGCTGGCTGAGGTCGAAGGCGATCATATGTGGAGAGTTATGAAGTCTACAGAGATCCGCTACAACGTAGGACGTATGCAGCAGCCGGTTGATAAGGGTATGATGACCGTGGAGATTGACCCGCATTGTTCCATGATCTTTGAAGAAAAAATGCTTGATTTTTAGAGTTTTTTATGCTATCATTTTGACTTGTCAGAATGATATGGGTGGATTCCCGAGTGGCCAAAGGGGACAGACTGTAAATCTGCTGCAACTTGCTTCGGTGGTTCGAATCCACCTCCGCCCATTATAAAATGATTAGCGATTCTCGCTAATCATTTTAAATGCCCAGATAGCTCAGTTGGTAGAGCAATGGACTGAAAATCCATGTGTCGCTGGTTCGATTCCGGCTCTGGGCATTGAAAATAAAATATGCGATAGTGGCTCAGTTGGTGGAGTACAACCTTGCCAAGGTTGGGGTCGCGGGTTCGAGTCCCGTCTATCGCTCTCATGCGGGTGTAGTTCAATGGTAGAACACTAGCCTTCCAAGCTAGATACGTGGGTTCGATTCCCATCACCCGCTTTTTTTAATGAAGTGCTGAAAAGCACTTCTTTTTTTGTGCAAAAAAAAGAAAAAATTGGGCATACTTCTTTTGTAATTGTAAAAAGGAGGCAGTTAAGGTCATGAAAAAAAGGCTGGCAATACTATTGAGTATGATATTGGTCGGAACAATATTTTTGAGTGGATGTGGAGAAAGCGAGCAAAAAAGAATTGTCCGAATTGGACACAACCAATCTAGTACCCATCCGACACATGTTGCGTTATTGGCATTTCGTGATTATATCAATGAACACTTGGGGGATAAATATGTGGTCGAAGTGTACCCGAGTGAATTGTTAGGTTCGCAGACGGATATGGTACAACTGACACAAACCGGTGCCATTGATTATTGTGTGGCAAGTAATGCGATCTTAGAAACGTTTAGCAAAAATTATGAAATTTTCAACTTACCATATTTGTTTGCAAGTAAGGAAGCGTACCATAGCGTTATGGATGATGCTCTTATTACAGAGAGTATTTTTCAATCTACGGAGCAGGCGGGATTTGTAGCAGTGACTTGGTTGGATGCAGGGACTCGAAATTTCTATACGGTAAATAAACCGATTGATAAACCAAGTGACTTGAAAGGGTTGAAAATCCGTGTGCAACAGTCACCGACCAACATTGAAATGATGAAACTTTTGGGAGGAGCAGCGACACCTATGGGATTTGGTGAAGTATATACAGCGTTGCAATCGAATGTCATTGATGGTGCGGAAAATAATGAATTGGCATTGACGGACAATGGGCATGGAGATGTCTGCAAATATTATTCCTATGATATGCATCAGATGGTTCCGGATATTCTCATTGGAAATGTGGCGTTCATGGAGCAGTTGACAGTTGAAGAACAAGAGATTTTTCAAGAGGGATATCGATTGCTGAATGAAACGCAGCGGAGCGAGTGGGTGGATGCTGTGGAAACCGCCAAGGAAAAAGCGTCGAACGAACAAGGCGTGCACTTTCTTTATCCAGATCAAATGCCGTTTGTGGAAGCGTGCAGGCCTTTGCACGAAAAGGTTCTGGCTGGAAATGTGAAATTACAACCGATTTATCAAAAAATCCAAGAATACAATAAAAAATATCCATCGCAGGCAGAATAGGAGGGAATATGAAGAGCATTCGAAAAATATTAGACTGGAGTTTGTGTTTGCTATCAGGTGGGAGCTTTCTTGCAATGGTAATCCTAACTTGTTGGCAGGTTTTCACAAGATATATTCTTAAAAATCCGTCCTCATGGTCGGAAGAACTGGTTTCCTATTTGTTTGCCTGGATGTCCTTGTTTGGGGCGTCTGTCGTGGTAGGCGAAAGAGGTCATATGAATATTCCAATTTTGGTGGAACGAATGGGAACTGTAGGAAAGAAATTCTTTTCTGTTTTCGCGGAAGTGATTGCACTGTTGTTCGCGGGAATCATTTTGGTGTATGGTGGAATTCAAATCACGTCACTTGCTATGGGACAGATGACATCGTCTCTTGGAATTCCAATTGGAGTCTTTTATATCGTGCTTCCAATAAGTGGTATTGTAAATATCGCTTATACAGTGCTGAATATCATAGATATTTTGCAAGAAAACGAGCATGTAGGGAAGGAGGCGTAAAAATGGCGTTTCAGGCACTAGGGATTGTTTTAGTAGTTTTAATTTTATTATTAGTGATTGGAGTTCCGATTTCTTATGCGATTGGAATTTCTTCTCTTGCGGCAATTTTAGCCGTTGTTCCATTGGATGTTTCCGTTCTGACAGCGGCGCAAAGAACCTTTGTTGGAATGAGCAAATTTAGTTTGACTGCAATTCCGTTTTTTATTTTAGCGGGGAATCTTATGAATCGCGGTGGGATTGCAAAGAGATTGGTAGATTTTGTGCTTGCAGTACTTGGAAAACTTCCGGGTTCTTTATTGGTAACCAATGTAGGAGCGAATGCTCTTTTTGGGGCGATTTCGGGATCTGCGTCTGCAGCGGCAGCGGCAGTAGGTAGCATGGTGCGTGAAGGTGAAGAAGAACATGGATATGACCCCGCTCTCTGTGCGGCTACGAATGGAGCGTCTGCTCCGTCGGGATTACTGATTCCCCCATCCAATGCACTGATCACTTACTCGTTGGTGTCTGGCGGGACTTCTGTCGCAGCATTATTTTTGGCAGGATATCTTCCAGGAATTCTCTGGGCGATTTGCTGTATTGTGGTTGCGGTTCTTCTTGCGAAGAAAAGAGGATACCAGGGAATTCCAGGGAAGTTTGATTGGAAAGCACTCGGCGTTGCAACGGTACGTGCAATTCCGTCTTTGTCCTTGATTATTGTGGTCATTGGTGGAATTGTTGCTGGAATATTTACAGCCACCGAGGGGTCTGCCATTGCAGTGGTGTATGCACTTGTTCTGGGAATTTTTTATAAAAACATTACGTTGAAATCTTTTTGGAAGATTGTAGTTGATAGTGCTAAAATGAGTGGAATGATTGTATTTCTCATTGGGGTATCCAATATCCTTGGATGGGTTATGGCATTTACGCAAATTCCTCAGGCAATTTCGAGTGCTTTGCTTGGTGTTACCACAAATCCAACTGTTATTTTGTTGATTATGAATGCCATTTTATTGGTGGCGGGAACGTTTATGGATGTGACGCCGGCAATCCTTATTTTTACACCGCTATTTCTTCCAATTGTCAAAACCTTTGGGATGAGTCCGGTGCAATTTGGACTGATTTTGGTTTACAATCTTTGCATTGGAAATATTACACCGCCAGTAGGAAATACACTGTTTGTGGCGATTAAAGTGGGGCGTACTACCTTGGCGAAGGTGATGCCGTATATGCTTCTTTACTATGTGGCAATATTGGTCGGCCTTTTACTGGTCACTTATGTTCCATTCGTTTCACTTGGATTACCGAATTTAGCTGGATTACTATAAGTGAATAAAAAAATATGTTATAATGAGGTGTATCCTAAATTATAAGATATTTTGAGGAAAATCATTATGGTAAAAGTAGAACTACACTGTCATTTGGACGGCTCTCTGAACATTGATTTTGTGGATGCGATGCTTCGTGAAGAGGGAATCTATGTTGAAAGAGAAGAACTGGAAAAAGAACTATCTGTGTCAGAGGATTGCACAAGTCTGACAGAGTATTTGGAAAAGTTTGCGTTGCCATTGCGATGTCTGCAAACAAAAGAGGGGCTGCGAAGAGCGGCTTATGAGTTGGTTCGCGATGTGGAAAAGGAAAATATAAAGTATATCGAGGTGAGGTTTGCCCCCACATTGTCCACTGCTAAAGGGCTGAGTTGTGAAGAGGTCATTGCCAGTGTGGTGGAAGGTCTCCAAAAGGGACAAGAGGAATTTGGAGTGTATGCTTCGGCAATCGTCTGTGCAATGAGACATCACAATTTGGAACAAAATATGGAAATGCTAAAAGCAGCAAGACCTTTTGTGGGAAAAGGCGTGTGTGCATTGGATTTGGCGGGGGATGAATCTTCGTTTCCAACAAATTTATTTCGACCATTATTTGAAAAAGCAAAAAAATGGGGAATTCCGTTCACGATTCACTCGGGAGAGTGCGGAAGTGTGGAAAACATTCGAGAGGCAATTGCACTCGGGGCAAAACGATTGGGACATGGGATTGCTTTGGAAAAAAGTCAGGAGTTAAGAGAACTTTGTAAAAGAAACGGAATTGGAATTGAAATGTGTCCTACGAGTAACTTACAGACCAAAGCGGTCGGTTCTATGGAAGTATATCCCTTAGAACAGTTTGTAAAAGAAGGACTTTTGGTATCGATTCATACAGATAATCGTACGGTGAGTAAGACGACTCTAGAAAAGGAACAAACTTATTTCTCAGAGGAACTCATTCGAATTTGTACGAGAAATGCAATTGAGACTGCGTTTGCAACAGAAGCGGTGAAGAAAGAATTAAAGGAACACTTGTGTTAAGTGTTCCTTTTTTATTTTGTTAGAATCTCGATTTCGTTTTCGGTTACTAACACCATATATTCAATTTGGGCAGATAAACCAGAATCGGCTGTGTATATGGTCCAACCGTTTTCTTCGTCAATATAGAAATTAGGAGAACCTTCGTTAATCATTGGCTCGATGGTGAAAATCATTCCTGGTACAAGCACCATCTCGGTACCTTTCGGCGCAACGTAACTCACAAAAGGTTCTTCGTGGAATTCCAAGCCAATGCCATGGCCGCCAATTTCTTCTACAACCGTATAGCCGTTAGCCAAGGCGTGTGTTTGAATCGCATCTGCGATATCCCCAAGGTGCCCCCAAGGTTTTGCCGCTGCTAAACCTAGTTCTACACATTCTCGAGTGACAGATAACAGCTTTTCTGCGCGTTCTGAAATATTGCCAATGGCAAACATACGGGATGCGTCGGAATAGTATCCATTTAGAATCGTGGAGACGTCCACATTAATGATATCTCCGTCTTGAAGAATTCGGTTTTCGTCTGGAATTCCGTGGCAGATTTCGTTATTCAAAGAAGTACATACGCTACGAGGGAATCCTTCGTATCCAAGTGGCGCAGGAATTCCGCCGTGGGCAGTTGTATAATCATAAACCAAACGATCGATATCAGCAGTGCTGATGCCGGCGCGAATGTGTTTTTCTACATAATCTAAAACTGCTGTGTTTAAAGCGGCACTCTTTTTGATTTCCTCAATTTGTTCTTGTGTTTTTAATATTTGAATATCGGGAACGATGTGACCTTCTTGTGCTAGTATTGCAAGTCGCTCTTCGATGGAAATGTTTTTCATATGAGTCTCCTTTGTTGAATTTTTCTTCTATATTATAACGCAAGTTTCTGTTGTTAGCACCTGAAAAATGAGTTATACTATAAGATAGAGTGATAAAAATAAGGAAGTGAGAGGAAAGATATGTCATATACAGCCTTGTATCGTAAATTTCGTCCAGCTGAATTTGGGGATGTGAAGGGTCAAGATCATATCAGCCAAACATTACAAAATCAAATAAAGGCAAATCGAATTGGGCATGCATATCTTTTTTGTGGAACGCGAGGAACCGGAAAAACTTCGGTTGCAAAGATTTTTGCAAAAGCGGTGAACTGCGAACATCCGATAGATGGCAGTCCATGCGGCGAGTGTGCAATGTGTAAGGCGATTCGTGAAGGCACTTCCATGAATGTGATAGAGATTGATGCGGCATCAAATAATGGTGTCGATAATATTCGAGAGATTCGCGAGGAAGTTGCGTACCGTCCTACAGAAGGAAAGTACAAAGTGTACATTATTGATGAGGTGCATATGCTTTCTATAGGGGCGTTTAATGCGCTACTGAAAACTTTGGAAGAACCGCCGGAGTACGTTATTTTTATTTTGGCTACGACAGAGGTTCACAAGATTCCAGTTACCATTATGTCTAGATGTCAAAGATATGATTTTAAACGAATTACAATTGATACCATCGCAGCTAGATTGTTTGATTTGATGGAAAAGGAAGGCATTGAAGTAGAAGAACGTGCCATTAAGTATATTGCCAAGGCGGCAGACGGTTCCATGAGAGACGCTTTGAGTCTTTTAGATCAATGCATTGCATTTTATTTGGGACAGAAACTCACGTATGACAACGTATTGGAAGTCTTGGGAGCTGTTGATACCGAAGTGTTTAGCAAGCTGTTGAGGGAGATTTTGAGCCGTGATGTTGTGAAAGTGCTTGCATCATTGGAAGATTTGATTATGCAGGGCAGAGAACTTGGACAACTCACAACGGATTTCACATGGTATTTGAGAAATTTACTTCTTGTGAAAAGTTCTGACAACATGGAAGATGTGTTAGATGTATCGACAGAAAATCTGTTGCAACTAAAAGAAGAATCGAATATGATAGAATATGATGCGCTGATTCGTTATCTTCGCATTTTTTCGGAGTTGTCAAACCAATTAAAATATGCGACACAAAAGAGAGTTCTTTTAGAAGTAACGCTTATTAAATTGTGCAAACCAGAGATGGAAGTGGAGCAAGATGCTTTGCTTGACCGCATTCGTGCAATTGAAGAAAAAGTAGAGCAAGGTGTGAGTGTGGCAAGAACCGAAGTGGTTTATACAAATGCAGCAGAGAGAGAGACCAGTCAAAAACAGAAAGAAATGTTGCCAAAAGCAATTCACGAAGATGTAAAAGAAGTGGTGAAAAATTTCCGAATGATAGCAAATCACACTTCGGGAATGCTAAGAGGATATTTGAAGCAGGCACGTCTCAGTGTAGGAGAACAAAATCAGCTGCTTTTGGTTTTTCAAGATGAAGTGTCAGCAAGCTTTGTTGGTAGTGAGAGCCACAAAAAAGAGTTAACCGATTTAATTGAAGAAAAAATTGGGAAAACCATGGCAATCGAAGTTCGGCATGTGGAAGAAGGACGTCGGTTTGAAGATAGCTTTGTGGACATAGAAAAGAGGATCCAAATGGATCTTACTGTAGAAAATTAGGAGGGAAAGTCATGGCAAGACGAGGAGGATATCCTGGCGGAGCAATGCCGGGAAATATGGCGAGCCTTATGAAACAGGCTCAAAAAATGCAAAGACAAATGGAAGAACAAGCAAAAGAAATGGAAACGAGAGAATTCACTGCGGCAGCTGGTGGCGGAGCGGTAGAGATTACAGTTTCTGGTGCTAGAGAAGTATTGAAAGTGAAGTTGGCAGAAGAAGTGGTTGATCCAGATGATATTGAAATGTTGGAAGATTTAATTGTAGCTGCAACAAATGAAGCACTTCGTAAGGTGGATGAAGCATCTTCATCTGCAATGTCGAAATTGACAGGTGGATTAGGAAATATGCCGGGGATGCCATTCTAAGAATTTGTGAGAAGAAACTATGGATTATTATAGCAGTCAAATTAGCAAATTAATTGAAGAATTATCTCACCTTCCGGGAATCGGGACAAAGACAGCGCAGAGATTGGCATTTCATATTATTAATATGCCAAAAGAGCAGGTAGAGCGATTGGCAGACACGATGAAGGAAGCGCGAGGAAATGTTCGTTATTGTAGTCAGTGTTTCACCCTGACAGATCAAGAACTCTGTCCGATTTGTATGAATTCTAAGCGAGATTCAAAAACAATTATGGTAGTTGAAACGACAAGAGATTTAGCTGCTTATGAGAAGACGGGAAAATACAATGGTGTTTATCATGTGCTTCACGGAGCAATCTCGCCGATGCTTGGAATTGGACCGGGAGATATCAAGCTCAAAGAGCTGATGGAACGTCTCAGAGGAGATGTGGAAGAAGTAATTATCGCCACGAATTCTACGTTGGAGGGAGAAACAACTGCGATTTACATTAGCAAGTTGATCAAACCGACAGGAATTAAGGTGAGTCGTATTGCAAGTGGAGTTCCAGTAGGAGGAGACTTGGAATACATTGATGAGGTAACTCTCCTTCGAGCTCTCGAAGGTAGAATAGAAATATAAAAAATAGGAGGCTATTATGAACACACTAGAACTCAAAAAAATAGCAAATGAAGTCCGCAAGGGAATTATCACTTCTGTACATAGTGCAAAAGCTGGTCATCCAGGTGGATCTTTATCTGCGACAGAACTCTACACTTATTTGTATTTTGAAGAAATGAATGTAGATCCAAAAAATCCAGACGATCCAAAAAGAGATCGTTTCGTTTTATCCAAAGGTCATACATCACCAGGATATTACGCTACTTTAGCTCACAGAGGGTTTTTCCCTGTAGAAGACCTTGTGACTTTCCGTCACCTTGGTTCTTATTTACAAGGACATCCATGTATGCAACACATTCCAGGTGTTGATATGTCATCTGGTTCTTTGGGACAAGGCATTTCAGCTGCTGTAGGTATGGCAATTTCAGCAAAAATCTCAAATGATGACTACCGTGTATATACATTGCTCGGTGATGGCGAGATCCAAGAAGGTCAAGTTTGGGAAGCGGCAATGCTTGCAGGACACAGAAACTTGGACAACCTTGTTGTAATTGTTGATAACAACGGTTTACAAATCGATGGAAATATCGAAGACGTATGTTCTCCATATCCAATCGATAAAAAATTCGAAGCATTCAACTTCCATGTAATCAACATTGATGGACATGATTTTGAACAGATTGCAGCTGCTTTGAAAGAAGCAAGAGAAACAAAGGGACAACCAACTGCAATCATTGCTAAGACAGTAAAAGGAAAAGACATTTCCTTCATGGAAAACAAAGCTTCATGGCACGGAACAGCTCCAAACGATGAGCAGTTTGCAATCGCTATGGAAGAATTAGAGAAAGTGGGGGAAGCATTATGTCAGAAGTAAAGAAAATTGCAACGAGAGAAAGTTATGGTAACGCATTGGCAGAGCTTGGAGCTACTTGCCCAGATGTAGTTGTATTAGATGCAGACCTTGCAGGTGCAACAAAGACATCTGTTTTTATGAAAGCATTTCCAGAAAGACACATTGATTGTGGTATCGCAGAAGGAAATATGATTACAGTTGCAGCTGGTATTGCAACAACAGGAAAGGTTCCGTTTGCAAGTTCATTCGCAATGTTCGCTGCAGGACGTGCATTTGAACAAATCCGTAACTCTGTGGGATATCCACATTTGAATGTAAAGATTGGTGCAACACATGCCGGAATCTCTGTAGGAGAAGACGGAGCAACACACCAATGTAATGAAGATATTGCTTTGATGAGAACAATTCCAGGAATGGTAATCATCAGCCCAGCAGATGATGTGGAAGCAAAAGCAGCTGTAAAAGCAGCATATGATCACCAAGGACCTGTATACTTGCGTTTTGGACGTTTGGCAGTTCCTGTAATCAACGACAATGACAATTACAAGTTCGAACTCGGAAAAGGTGTGGTTCTTCGTGAAGGAAAAGACCTTACAATCGTAGCAACTGGATTGGAAGTAGCAGAATCATTAGCAGCTGCAGAAAAATTAGCTGCAGATGGAATTGAAGCAAAAGTAATCAACATCCACACAATCAAACCATTGGATGAAGACTTAATTGTTGCTGCAGCAAAAGAAACAGGTAAAGTAGTAACTGTTGAAGAACACTCTGTAATCGGAGGTCTTGGAAGTGCAGTATGTGACGTATTGTCAGCAAAAGCACCAACAAGCGTATTGAAAATCGGAATGAACGATATGTATGGTGAATCAGGTCCAGCAAAAGCATTGCTTGAAAAATACGGACTTGATGCAACAGGCATTTACAACAAAATCAAAGCTTGGTTATAATTTATCGAAAAAGCAAAAGGAGAGTAGACGAGAAGCGTCTACTCTCCTTTTTTGTCGAACATTTTTCAGTATCCGTGACAGCATCTGCTAAATTCAGCATAAAGTCTATGCTAACATGAGAAAAAATATGCAGATGGGGTGAGCAAAATGAAGAGAGAACTTCCAAAGAATGTTCGTCAAATAGGAAATGTAAGTGACAGTTCCAAAATTTATGTGGAAGATTATGTGGATACATTTCTGAATCAGCTATGTGAAAAGACAGAACAAGAAACTGTGGGCGCATTCTTAATCGGAGAAACAGTAAAAGAAGAAGATCAGGATTTCATCTATATATATGGTGCAATTCGAATGAAAGAACTCGAGAAAAAAGGAAAAGATTATGTTGTAGGAGACCATGTGTGGAAACATGCATGCGAAACATGTAAAGAATATTTTGGAGATGCTGAAATCTTGGGGTGGATGCTTGCGGGAGAAGATGTTCCGGCAGAAGCGAACCACAATATTAGTAAAATACATCAAAAATATTTTCAGCGAGAGCAGAGTGTATTTGTGACAAAAAATGCAAGAGATAAAGAAGAAACATTTTATGTATACAAATATCGCCATATGATGGAGTGTGCAGGACACTATATTTATTATGAAAAAAATTTGGAAATGCAAAATTATATGATAGCATCGCGAAAGAAAGTAGGTCTAACTCCCAGTGAAATTATTGAGGATCGGGTTGCTAAAAATTTTAGAAGTATAATTCGAGAAAAAGAAAAGAAAAATGAGAAAAAAACACAGTCCCGGATTACGTACGCACTGAGTACATTTTTGGTTTTAATTCTTGTTGTTATAGGCGTTACCACGCTAAATAATTTTGAAAAAATGAAAAACGTAAAAAATTCGTTAAGTCAAGTAAAGGAAAATACATTGGATGAGGTGGAAGAGGAAGTGATGGAAGCAGTGGGAGATGATGTAGAGTCGAAGCAGGAAGAGAAAGACGAGGAGGATGAGCTAAAAGAGGATACACTGGAAGAGGAAACGCCAGAGGCTCCGTCGGAAAGTACGACAGAGGCTTACATCGTACAAAAAGGGGATACTTTGGAATCTATTAGTAGAATGAAATATGGAAATAACTTAAAGATTGAAGAGATTTGTCAATTAAATGGATTGCAGAATGGGAACCTGATTTTTGTTGGACAAAAACTACTGTTGCCATAGAGAAAAATATGTTATACTAATGCACAGATAAAGAAGAAGGAAACGAAGGTATGAAAGATAAGAAGAAAAAAATAATTGCAATTGTTATACTCGTAATTATAGCGGCTGTTATTGCAACCTATTTTATCGCAAAATATCAGACTTATGATCATATAGAAATCTCCAAAACCTATGAGAACCACAATAAAGACAATGCGGATTATATCTCGTGTATGAGTGGTATTTTAAGATATAGTAGAGATGGCATTGCGCTGTTGAATAAACAAGGGGAGGAAAAGTGGAACCAACCTTGTCAGATGAATCATCCGATTGTAGAAATGGGAAAAGAAAGTGTGGTTGTTGCAGATAAAGGTGGGACAAGTATTTTCGTTTTGGGCGAAAAAGGATTAAAGGGAGAAATTAAAACAACTCGACCAATCGAAAAAGTAGCTGTTTCGGCACAAGGTATTGTGAGTGCGATCTTAAAAGACGAAGAGAAACCAAAAGTGATGTGTTACGATTTAAAAGGAAATGTTTTGGTGGAGCATAAGGTGTCGGTAAATAGCATGGGATATCCGATGGATGTTGCGTTGTCTGAGGATGGAAATACTCTGCTTGTTTCCTATTTGAAAACAGGTGGAAAAAATATAATCGGGAAAGTTGCTTATTACTATTTTGGAAAAAAAGAAGAAAATAACAACAATCATGTTGTGTTGGAACAAGAATTTGAAAATACAATTATACCGGTGACCGCTTTTTTGGATAAAGACACATCGCTTCTTGTTGCAGACAATGCATTGATTTTTTACGAGGGATTGACGAAACCGAAAGAAGAGTTGCGAATAGCAATGAATCAAGAAATAAAAAGTGTGGCTTACAGCGATCAGTTGGTTGCTGTTGTGACAAGAAATGAAGGGAAAGTTGCATATAAACTTCACATATATAATAAGGACGGAAAAGAGTTGGCTGTTGTTGAAGTGGATAAAGAGTATACGCAGTTGAAAGTCGAAGATAATCAAGTGCTGATGTACGACGGACAAATGTGCAGCATTTATCTGAAAAATGGCGTTCATAAATTTGAAGGAAAATCAGATGAAACCATTCTCGAGATTTTTCCTTTAAAAGGAATCAATAAATATATGATTATTGATGCGAGTGGATTTCACGAAGTGAGACTCGAAAAATAGGGGTGTAGAAATGAACGTATTATTGTGTGTTGTCATTGTAGTTCTTGGACTGGGAGTTTTCATCGGTTATAAACAAGGATTGATTAAGATGATTGCGTCTTTATTGGTAGCAACGCTTGTGGTGTCTCTGGTTAGTTTTATTTCGCCTTATATCAGCAAGTGGATACAACAAAAAACACCGATAAAAGAGACGATTCAAAATAAAGTGGTAGAGATTCTTGTCCCTGGAGATGATGAAGAAGCAGGCGAAAATATTCTTGAAAAAGAATTGGTAAGGGAAGAACAAATATCATTGCTTGAAAATGCCAAAATTCCCGAAATGTTTCGGCAGAGCCTATTAGAAAATAATAATCACGAGGCTTATGCAATGTTGGGAGTGGAGAGTTTTGGTGAATATGTCGGTGCATATATTGCAAAGGTGATTTCGGATTTGTTGGCGTTTGTGATTTCTTTTGTGGTGGTTATTATTCTTGCAATTGTATTGGTAAAAGTATTGGGAATCGTAGATAAACTCCCTCTTATAGGAGGAGTAAACCGAGTGGCCGGAGGTGCACTTGGCACAGTGATTGGTATTATGGCAATTTGGATCCTGTTTTTGATTATTACTATATTTTATGATACGTCAATCGGTCAGGCGTGCTTTGAACAAATCAGTCAAAGCAAGGTATTGGGATTTTTGTATGATGGAAATATATTGATGAAGTATGTGACGAGGTTTTAAAGAGAGTCAAAAGTAAAACAAAGGAGAAGGGTAAAATGAAAAGAAACAAATTAACAGTAGTATCAATAATCTTGTCGTTGGTAATGGCTATGAGTCTTGTTGTTGGATGTGGAGCTCAAGGCGATGCGACAATCTCAGAGGAACCAAAAGAACAGGTATGGGTTTTGAGTGAGATTGCGTACAAATGGGTAGATGGACCGAAAACGATGAGTGTAGGTGACAAGATTACATTGGATGAGTATGGTAGAGTTGTCGAGATTATGAAAACCTACGATAGTGTAAAATGTCAATACGATGAAGAAGGTATTCTTGTACGTGCGGAGATTGAAGATAAGGACGATGGAACAGTAGGCTATGAAAGTTGGACATATACCGATGGCGTTTTGAACGCGCGTTATCGTGACCCTAATGATGGTACTCATAGCATTCATGATGTGCAAATTACTATCAATAAAGATGCAAGTGGGCGAGCAATTGAGTTGATAGAAAGTATCACTTATATTGATCCAGAAAATGGTTCTAAAGAAAATGAAGTTGCAAAATACGAATATGAGTATGATGGAAATGGTTATGTAAGTGTTGTGCGATATTATAAAAACGGAAAGTTAGATAATACCGCGAACCTTACATATGATGAGAATGGAAATCTTGTAAGTTGCAGTCATACAGGCGGTAGCATGGGTGAATATCTGAGATATGATCTTAAATATGAGCAGGTGGATGCAGATACAGTTAAAACAAAGAAATTAGAGCCATTTGATTATTATCAAAATTTGAAAAGAGTATTTGAAAAGATTTTGTAATATGAGATGTAATATACATATAAAAAAGCAGGTTTTTCTAAAAGAAAAGCCTGCTTTTTGCTTGGAAAATAAATTGTGTAAATTGTTTGAAAAAATTTCAAAAAAAGTGGTTGACAATGCAAAAAGGCTGTGATATTCTAATCTAGCTGTCGCAAAGATAGCAAAAGAACATTGATAATTAAACAATAGATGACAAAACAAGCATTCCTGAAAATTTCTAAGAGAAAATTTCAAGAACGGA
>JAZRRJ010000009.1:0-140984 GCA_045650645.1 Faecalimonas sp.
AAAAATACCCGAACAGTCGTATGGTGCACAATATAGGGCTGGAGGGGAGGTTAGGTGTGAGACTATGTCAAATGTAATCGTAAAAGAAAACGAAACGTTAGATAGTGCTTTACGCAGATTCAAAAGAAACTGTGCAAAAGCTGGTATTCAACAAGAAATTCGTAAAAGAGAACATTACGAAAAACCAAGCGTAAGACGTAAAAAGAAATCAGAAGCTGCTAGAAAACGTAAGTTTAACTAATATGTGCAGATAAAGGGGAGTGTTTACACACTCCCTTTTTTATGTTCTTTAATAAGAAAACCTTATTCTTGGTTCTTCTCTTGTAAATTTAGAAAAAAGATTATATAATGCTAAGGGAATTTATAAGTAGGGAGTACATTTATGGAAAAGTGGCTCGTTCTGATTGCAGGAATACTGCTTGTGTGTATTATAGAGTGGATACGAGAATTATTTACCTTTCGAATCACACATTATCAAATCACTTCGAAAAAACTAAATGGATTGAAAAAAGAGTGTAAAATTGTGTTTCTTACAGACTTGCACAACAATCAATATGGAACAGAAAATAAGAAATTAATTGAAGCAGTTTCAAAGCAAAACCCAGATTTCATTTTCATTGGCGGAGACATGCTTGTAGGAAAGAGAGATATTCCATATACTGTTGCAGAAAAATTTGTAACAGAATTGACTACAATTTGTCCGGTCTATTATGCAAATGGCAATCATGAATTTCGTATGAAAATATATCCTGAAACATATGGGGATATATTTCAACAATATAAAAAGAAATTAGAAAAAGCAGGAGTTATCTTTTTGGAAAACAATTGTGAGAATATCCTGTTGCAAGATGTTCCGATCCAGGTTTATGGATTGGAAATTCCAAGGGAAGGTTATCGCAAATTTGTGCGTACAAATCTTTCTGTTGAACAAATATCTGAGGCGATTGGTCATGCAAATCATTCTCAATATCAAATTTTGATGGCGCACAATCCGATGTATATGGAATCATATAAAGAATGGGGCGCAGACCTTATCTTGTCTGGGCATTTGCATGGAGGAGTTGCGAGAATTCCACTCCTTGGAGGAGTGATTTCACCACAATTTCGACTATTCCCACGTTACTCTGGGGAATTGACGAAAGACGGAAATCAGTCAATTGTAGTTAGTAAAGGACTAGGAACGCACACCATAAAGATGCGTTTTATGAATCCCGCAGAAGTCGTTGTTCTGCATATTAATGGAGAGAATAAGTAGGAGAGTTACACATGGGAATACCAGTAAAATTGGAAGTGTTTGAAGGGCCGCTAGATTTGCTTTTACACTTAATTGATAAGAATAAAGTAGACATATATGATATTCCGATTGTAGAAATTACAAATCAGTATATGGAATATATTCGTGATATGCAGGAAAAAGATCTGAACATCATGAGTGAATTTTTACTGATGGCGGCGACTCTCTTGGATATCAAATGTAAAATGCTCCTTCCTGCACAAGTAAATGAAGATGGAGAAGAAGAGGATCCAAGAGCGGAATTAGTAGAACAATTGTTGCAATATAAGATGTATAAATATATGTCGTTTGAATTGAGAGAACGTCAGTCAGAAGGTGAAAGATTGATGTTTAAAGAATCAACAGTGCCAGATGAGGTAAAAGCCTATGAGCCACCGGTTGATATGGATGAGTTGCTTGATGGCGTGACCTTAGCAAGGTTAAATCAAATCTTTAAAGATGTCATGAAGAAACAAGAAGACAAGATTGATACTCGACACAATACCTTTGGAAAGATTGAAAAAGAGGAAGTTACTGTCGAAGATAAATTGGAATATTTAAACAAATACATTACATCCCATAAAAAATTCAGTTTCCGAGATTTGTTGAAAAAACAAAAGTCAAAGACGCAGTTAGTGGTAACATTCTTGGCGATACTCGAGATGATGAAGCTGGGAACAATTATAGTAGAACAAGAAAATACATTTGATGATATTGTGATTACATCGAATGTATAGATGAGGTGCAAAAGTGGAACTTAAGAAAATGGAAAGTATTATCGAAGCAATTTTGTTTACGATGGGAGATTCGGTTGAAGCGAGTCGAATTGCAAAGGCAATTGAACAGGATACTGAGACAACAAAGAAAATTATTCGAAATATGATGCTTCGATACGAAGAGGAAGATAGAGGTGTGCGCATTCTCGAATTAGAAGACTCCTTTCAAATGTGTACAAAGAAAGAAATGTACGAGTACTTGATTCGTATTGCAAAACAACCAAGACATTATCATTTGACAGATGTTGTGCTTGAAACGTTGTCAATTATTGCGTATAAACAACCTGTGACAAGAATTGAAATTGAAAAAATCAGAGGTGTAAAATCAGATCACGCAGTAAATAAATTAATTGAGTATAATTTAGTCGGTGAAGTGGGAAGACTTGATGCACCTGGACGTCCTATTTTGTTTGGAACAACAGAAGAGTTTTTGCGTAGATTTGGAGTGCAATCAGTAGATGAATTACCAGGAATTTCGCAAGAGAAAATCGAAGATTTTAAAGCGGAAGCAGAAGATGAAATTCAATTAAAACTGAATCTATAGTCAGGAATTAGAAAGAATCATATTGCATATAATGTCAGGAAGAATAACAGAGGTAATCTTATGAAACGCTTCCTGGCATTTTTTTGTTTGTTAATATATTGTACTACTAGCTATGCGAGTGAGAAGGTTGAGGAAAGTGAGTTATATGCAAAATCAGCGGTGTTAATGGATGCTGAAAGTGGAAGGGTTCTTTTTGAAAAAGATGGTAACGAAATATTACCAATGGCAAGCACAACGAAGATAATGACTTGCATTCTTGCGTTAGAAAAAGGAAATATAAAAGATATTGTAACTGCTTCAAAAACTGCATCTGCGCAACCGAAGGTGCATCTGGGAATGAAAGAAGGAGAACAATTTTATTTGGGAGATTTGCTATATTCTCTCATGTTAGAATCGCACAATGACTCTGCAGTTGCAATTGCAGAACAGGTGGCAGGAAGTGTTGAGAAATTTGTAGAAAACATGAATCAAAAGGCAAAAGAAATTGGATGTAAAGCAACAAATTTTGTCACACCAAATGGTTTAGATGAGGTGAATGAAGGGGGAGAACATGCGACGACGGCAGTAGATTTAGCACGAATCATGCGTTATTGTATATTAGAATCTCCAATGAAAGAGGAATTTTTGACGATAACAGAGACTTTGGAATATTCTTTCTCCAACATGAAAGGAGACCGCGTCTTTCAATGTAGCAATCGCAATTCTCTTTTAACCATGATGGAGGGTGTAATTTCTGGAAAAACAGGATATACAGGAAAAGCAGGATATTGTTATATTGGAGCATTAGAACGAGACGGAAGAACATTTATTGTAAGTTTACTTGCATGTGGTTGGCCAAATAATAAAACATATAAGTGGAAAGATGCAAAATTATTGTTTGATTATGCAATGAAAAATTATCAGTATTATGATGTGTATGAAAAAATAAAACTTCCAACAGTTTTAGTGAGGAATGGGGTTGTAGAAGGTGGTGACATGTACGATGAAAGTCGCGCAGAACTACGAATACATAGTAAAGAAAACGAAAGTTTAGAGATTCTTTTAAATGAAACGGAAAAAGTGGACGTTCAAACTCAAATTCCAAAAGAATTGAAGGCACCTGTTAAAAAAGATAGCGTTGTTGGAAGTGTGACCTATTCCTTGAATGGCGAAATAATCGCTCAATATGATGTTGTTGTGGATGAATCGATTCGAGAAAAAAATCTCACATGGTATTTTAAAGAGGTTGCAAAATTATATTTTTATGGCTCAAATCAGTGAAAGATGATACATGAAAAGGGCGCTGTGTGAAACAGCAGCCCTTTGTTTTTTGTAACTAAATTGCTTTGGTATAGGAGATTAACCAAGCTCTTTCTTCATCAGATAAATATGGAGAAAGAGATTCGAAGACTTTTTTATGATATTGATTTAATTGCTCTTTTTCTTCCGGAGAAAGAAGTGGAATCTCAATTGCATCCAAATCAAAAGGTACGTAGGTAAGTACTTCGAAGTACATAAATTGTCCGTATTCATTACAAGAACCTTTTCGAACGAGTAGTTCGTTTTCTAAACGAATACCATGCGAATTTTCTATATATACACCAGGTTCGTCAGAAAGAATCATGCCAGATTCCAAAGCGATTGGTTTTTGGCGATATTTCCATTTGATATTGCAAGGACCTTCGTGGATAGTTAAAAGATTTCCGATGCCGTGACCGGTACCATGCAAGTAATCGAGATTGTGATTCCAAAGGTATTGACGTGCAAGAATATCTAAATTTTCGCCAGAACATCCGTAAAGAAATTTCGCTCTTGCAAGCGCCAAGTTTCCTTTTAATACATTTGTGTAATCGAATTTTAGTGTCGAATCTATCTCGCCAAGAGCGATGGTACGAGTAATGTCTGTGGAACCTTCCAAATAATGTCCGCCAGAGTCTATGAGATAGAGAGAGCCTTCTTTGAGAAGTGTGTCCGTTTCTTGTGAAGCGTTGTAATGACACATGGCAGCATGATCTGCAAAGGCGCTAATAGTTGCAAAACTAGGTCCTAAATAATGTTCTTGCTCTGCGCGCAATTCCTCAATTTTATCCGAAGCCGTCAATTCAGTGATTTTTTGTTTCGCGTAGTTAGATTTGAGCCAATATAAAAATTTTGTATGAGCAATGGCATCTTTTAAATGCGCATTTTTTATGTTTTCAATTTCGATTTCATTTTTCTGTGCTTTAAAAAAGGTACTAGGATTCATATCTTCTACGCAGGTAGTAATGCGAGAAAGTGTACGATATAGTGTGTAGTTGGTTTTGCTTGGGTCAATGAACACCGTTTCTTTGTCGATATTTGTTTGAATAAAGTTGTACACTTCGTTATAATCGTGAAGTTCAATCTCATCGCGCTTGAGAATCTCGCAGAGAGAATCCGATATCTTTGAGCGATCAATAAATAAATGTACAGAATGTGAGGTCAAATACAAGTAACAAAGTATTACAGGTGTGTATGCCACATCATTTCCGCGCAAATTGAGTAACCATGCGATGTCGTCTAGTGATGAAAGCAGGTGCGCTGTGGCACCGTGTGCTTGAATAGACGCTCGTACACGCATCAGTTTTGAAGAAGTCGTTTCTCCGGTGTATGTTTCGTCTAATAAGAATACAGGAGCTGTTGGTAAGTCGGGACGATTCTCCCAAATAGAATCGATCAAATCATACTCGTATGTGATACGAACATTTTTATCGGCCAACAACGTTTCGAAATGCAAGCCATCGGCAGACGAAACGACACGACCATCGAAGCCGAGTACTCCATTCTGAGGGAGAGATGATTGTAAGAAATCATCAAAAGAAACAGCATTTGGGTATCCGATTTTGTTTAGTATAATTTCGGTATTTGCAAGTTCTTTTTCTGCTTGTATAAAATAGCGGCCGTCTGTCCATAATCCAGCGTATGTCTGTGTAATAGCCACGACACCTGCTGAACCGGTAAAACCACTGATGAATTCCCTGGCTTTGAAATAGTCACCTACATATTCGCTTTGGTGAAAGTCAGAAGAAGGAATAATATATACATCGATATTCTTTTCTGACATCCTGGCACGAAGTTTGTTGATTCGTTTTGAAATATTCATAAAAACACCTCACTTTATGTGTGGGAATTATATCATGAAAAAGGGGAAATGGACAAGGTGGTAAAGATTAGAAAAAAGCGGAAAATGATAAAGTGTTTGCTAATAATAAGTGCTTGTTTTATAATAAAACAGGGTGCAGAAGAAAGAAAGCGCAAGGAAATATAGGAGGAATATATGTGTAAATATATTATGGCATTCGATGCAGGAACGACGAGTAATCGTTGCATTCTTTTTAATAAAAAAGGTGAAATTTGTAGCGTTTCGCAAAAAGAATTCACGCAATATTTCCCTCAACCTGGATGGGTGGAGCATTGTGCAGATGAAATCTGGACCAGCCAATTAGAGGTTGCAGAAGAAGCGATGCATATAATAGGTGCTAAGGCAAAGGATATCGCTGCAATCGGTATTACGAATCAGAGAGAAACAACCGTTGTTTGGGATAAGAATACCGGTAAACCAATTTATCATGCAATTGTTTGGCAATGTCGGAGAACCTCTGAATATTGTGACGAATTGAAAGAAAAAGGACGGGCAGAATCATATCGAAAAAAGACCGGACTTGAAATTGATGCATATTTTTCAGCAACAAAAATCAAATGGATATTAGAACATGTAACAGGTGCGAAAGAAAAAGCAAAAAATGGAGAGTTACTTTTTGGAACGATTGAAACATGGCTCATTTGGAAAATGACAAAAGGCGCTGTCCATGTGACGGATTATTCAAATGCGTCTCGAACCATGTTGTTTAATATTAATACGTTGGAATGGGATGAAGAAATCTTAAACGAACTGGATATTCCAAAGAGCATGCTTCCAGAAGTGAAGGAGTCGAGTTGTATATATGGACATACAGATCCTGCCTTGTTTGGTGGTGAAATTCCAATTGCAGGTGCAGCGGGGGATCAACAAGCGGCCTTGTTTGGACAAACCTGTTTCCAAATAGGCGAAGCGAAAAACACTTATGGGACAGGGTGCTTTTTGTTGATGAATACAGGAACAGAACCTGTTTTTTCAAAGAACGGGCTTGTTACAACCATTGCATGGGGCATGAATGGAACGGTGACATATGCCTTGGAAGGGTCTATTTTTGTAGCAGGAGCAGCGATTCAATGGTTACGTGATGAGTTGCAGTTGATTGAATCAGCAAAAGAGTCTGAGCATATGGCAAAAATGGTTGAAGATACAAATGGATGTTATGTAGTGCCGGCATTTACCGGATTGGGTGCACCTCATTGGGATCAATACGCAAGAGGAACCATTGTGGGAATTACAAGAGGCGTCAATAAATATCATATTGTGAGAGCAACATTGGAGTCTTTGGCATACCAGGTAAATGATGTTTTGTGTGCAATGAAAGAAGATTCAGGGATTGAATTGTCAACATTGAAGGTGGATGGCGGTGCTAGTGCAAACGATTTCTTGATGCAAATACAAGCGGACCTTATGAATGCACCGGTGAGAAGACCTAAATGCGTAGAAACGACGGCGATGGGCGCTGCATATTTGGCAGGTATCGCAACGGGATACTGGAAAAGCAAAGAGGAAATACTACAAAATTGGTCGGAAGATCAAATGTTTTTGCCGTCAATTGAGGCAGATGTGCGTGCAGAACTGTTAAAAGGATGGAAGAAAGCAGTTCAGTATGCTTATGGATGGGCAAAGAATGATTAAACTTGATGTTTTTTTATAAATGCCGCATAATAAAAGAGATATGAAGAAAACAAGAATAGGGGATTTGTTATGAGTAAAGTGCTCGTGGTAGGTGGCGGCGCAGCAGGTATGTTTGCAGCTATTTTTGCGGCCTATAATGGCAATGAAGTTCATCTTTTCGAAAAGAATGAAAAACTCGGAAAAAAGTTGTTTATTACAGGAAAAGGGAGATGTAATATTACGAATGCAAGTGATATGGAGACGTTATTCTCGTCTGTGGTAACCAATTCGAAATTTTTATACAGTAGTTTTTATGGGTATAGTAATCAGGATGTGATTGAGTTCTTTGAGAGAATTGGAGTAAAAACGAAAGTGGAGAGAGGAAATCGAGTGTTTCCTGAATCAGATCATTCATCAGATGTGATTGCTGCTTTGACAAGAGAATTAAAACAGTTGGGTGTAATGATTCATTTGCACACAAAAGTGAAACGGGTAGTAGGAACAGAATCTTTTGAATACATAGAGTTGGAAGATGGAAAAAAGGTGAACGGAGACGCTTGCATCGTCGCGACGGGAGGTTTTTCGTATCAGACCACGGGATCCACTGGAGATGGCTATACCTTTGCAACAAAATTGGGACATCATGTGACTAAAAGAATGCCTGCGTTAGTTCCATTAGAAATCAAAGAATGGTATGCAAAGGAATTGCAGGGATTATCGTTGAGAAATGTCACAGCAATGATTTATGATGATAAGAAAAAAGTCTATGAAGATTTCGGGGAAATGTTGTTTACGCATTATGGAGTAAGTGGTCCGTTGATGTTAAGCGCAAGTAGTTATATCGGAGAATTGTTAGAAGAAAAACAATTAAGATTAGTAATTGATTTAAAACCAGCACTTTCTGAAGAACAATTAGATCAAAGAGTTCTTCGAGATTTTGAAGAAAACAAAAACAAACAGTTTAAAAACGCAATTGGAAAATTGTTCCCGACAAAATTGGTTCCGATTATGTTAGAATTGAGTGGAATAGATCCGGATAAGAAAGTAAACGTTATTTCAAAAGAAGAAAGACAAACTTTTGTAAATTTGATAAAACATTTTACAATGACAATTACAAGTCTTCGTGATTTTAATGAGGCAATTATTACAAAAGGTGGAGTCCATGTAAAAGAAATTCATCCGGCAACTATGGAGTCGAAATTGGTTTCAGGGGTATATTTTGTAGGAGAAGTGTTGGACTTAGATGCGTTAACAGGTGGGTTTAATTTACAGATTGCATGGTCGACTGCATATGCAGCGGGAAATAGTATTTATTAATGGTTTCAGGAGGAAAGAAAATGGGATATAATGTAGCAATTGATGGTCCGGCTGGGGCAGGAAAGAGTACAGTAGCAAAACGAGTTGCAAAAGAATTGGGATTTGTATATGTAGATACTGGGGCGATGTATCGTGCTTTGGCAGTTTATTTTTTGAAACAAGGCTTGCAACCAGATGAGACGGAAAAAATTGCAGATGCATGTAAAATGGCAGAAGTATCCATTGGATATGAAGATGGAATGCAACAAGTGTATCTGAATGGCGAGAATGTAACTTCACAATTGCGCGAAGAAAGAGTGGGGAATATGGCATCTGTCAGCTCGGCAATTCCTGCAGTTCGAGCACAACTTTTAGAATTGCAAAGAGAACTTGCAAGGACAAAAGACGTAGTTATGGATGGACGTGATATAGGGACGAACATTCTTCCTAATGCAGATGTAAAGGTATATTTAACAGCTAGCGTGGAAACAAGAGCAAAGAGAAGATATTTAGAGTTGACAGAAAAAGGAATTGCGTGTGATTTACAGGCAATTGAACATGATATAGAAGAAAGAGATACCAGAGATATGAATCGAGAAATAGCACCTCTCAAACAAGCGGAAGATGCGGTGTTCTTGGATAGTTCAAATATGTCTATTGATGATGTGGTATCTGAAATAAAATCATTGTGCAAGTAGGTGGAAGTTTATGGAAGTGAAAGTGGCAAAGACCGCAGGGTTTTGTTTCGGAGTGAAACGAGCAGTTGAAATGGTCTATGAACAAGTAGATGAATGTGAAGGAAAGCCAATTTACACATATGGACCAATCATTCATAACGAAGAAGTTATAAAAGACATGAAGAAAAAAGGGGTAGAAATTATTCGAGACGAAGACGACTTAAAAGGAATTCAGTCTGGAGTTGTAATCATTCGTTCTCATGGCGTGCCTAAACGAATTCAAGAGATGCTGGAAAAGCAAGGATTATGTTGTGTAGATGCGACTTGTCCTTTTGTAAAAAAAATACATCGCATTGTAGAAGAAGAAAGTAAGGCAGGAAAACATATTATCATCATTGGCGATGCGAATCATCCTGAAGTACAAGGCATCAAAGGATGGTCTTCGACAGAAGTGACGGTGATAAAAACCGAAGAAGAGGCAATTGCTTTCGAAATGCCAGAAAACACTGAAATTTGTATCGTTTCGCAAACGACATTTAATTACAATAAATTCAAATATTTAGTTGAAATTATCTCGAAAAAGAATTATAATATAAGTGTTTTAAATACAATTTGCAGTGCGACAAAAGAACGACAAACAGAAGCAGAAAGCATTGCAAATGAGGTGGATGTTATGATTGTTATAGGTGACAAACATAGTTCCAATACTCAGAAGTTATTTGAAATTTGTAGTAAGGCATGTACAAATACGTACTATATACAGACTCTTGAAGATTTGGATATGAATCAATTAAAGTCAGTACGAACGGTCGGTATTACAGCAGGTGCTTCGACACCGAACAATATAATTGAGGAGGTTCAAAATAATGTCAGAGTTAACTTTTGAACAAATGTTAGAAGATTCATTTAAAACTATACGAAATGGAGAGGTTGTAGACGGGACAGTCATTGATGTAAAATCTGATGAAATCGTTTTGAATATAGGTTACAAAGCAGATGGTATCATTACTCGCAATGAGTACACGAATGAAGCAAACGTAGATTTGACTACACTTGTTTCTGTAGGTGATACAATGACAGTTAAAGTCTTAAAAGTAAACGACGGAGAGGGCCAAGTTCTATTGACATATAAGAGATTGGCTGCAGAACGTGGAAATGAAAGATTAAAAGAAGCGTTTGAAAACCAAGAAGTTTTAAAAGCAACTGTAGCACAGATTCTTGGTGGTGGTTTAAGCGTAGTTGTGGATGAAGCAAGAGTCTTTATTCCAGCAAGCTTAGTATCAGATGTTTACGAAAAAGACTTGAGCAAATATCAAGGTCAAGAAATTGAATTTGTAATTAGCGAATTTAATCCTAGAAGAAATAGAGTGATTGGTAATCGCAGACAACTTTTAGTTGCAGAAAAAGCAGAATTACAAAAAGCTGTATTTGAAAAATTGAATGTTGGTGACGTTGTGACCGGAACTGTAAAAAATGTAACAGAATTTGGTGCCTTTATCGATTTGGGCGGCGTAGATGGATTGTTACATATTTCAGAAATGTCTTGGGGAAGAGTTGAAAGTCCAAAGAAAGTATTCAAAGTGGGCGAAGAATTAAAAGTTCTTGTAAAAGAGATTAACGAGAAAAAGGTTGCTTTAAGTTTAAAATTCCCTGAAATGAATCCATGGGCAAACGTAGCAACAGATTTTGCGGTTGGAACTGATGTAACAGGTAAAGTTGCAAGAATGACAGACTTTGGTGCATTTGTTGAATTAGCACCAGGAGTTGACGCATTACTACATGTTTCTCAAATTTCAAGAGCACATGTTGAAAAACCTTCAGATATCTTAAGTGTGGGACAAGAAATCACAGCAAAAGTTGTAGAACTTAATGAAGCTGATAAAAAAATCAGCTTAAGCATGAAGGTGTTAGAACCAGTCGTAGAAGAAACTGTTGAAGAAGCAATCGAAGAGAATGTAGAAGAAATAGTTGAAGAAACAGTAGAAGAAGTAGTTGAAGAATAAGAGTGTCATGTATAATTAATATGGAAATAGAGACTACATGTTAGTCTCTATTTTTCTTAAAGAAAGGAATAACTATATGCGGATATTTACATTTAAAGGAGGAATTCATCCGAATGATGGAAAGGCATTGTCAAAAGATAAAGCCATTCAAACCATTCTTCCAACCGGTGATTTGATATATCCACTTTCACAACACATTGGAGCACCAGCAAAGCCGATTGTTGAGGTGGGAGATTATGTGTTAAAAGGACAAAAAATTGCAGAAGCAAATGGCGTTATGTCAGCACCTGTTTTTGCATCTGTGTCCGGAACTGTAAAATCAATCGAGAAACATTTTAACCCAACAGGTACAAAGGTGGATTGTATCATTGTTGAAAATGATTCGGAATTCAAAGAAATAGAAAAGACGCAGGTAAAACCGCTTGAGGAATTAACCAAAGATGAAATCCTAAATTTAATAGGCGAAGCAGGTATTGTAGGACTTGGTGGAGCAGGTTTTCCGACAAAAGTAAAATTGTCGCCGAAAAATCCAGAAGAAATCAAATATATTATTGCAAATGGAGCTGAATGCGAACCTTATATTACGGCTGATTATCGATGTATGTTGGAACATCCAGAGGATTTAGTCAGCGGGATGAAAGTTGTACTTCAGGTGTTTGATCAAGCAAAAGGTATTATTGCAATCGAAGATAATAAAAAAGACTGTATCGAAAAGATTCGTGAGCTAATTAAAGACGAACCAAGGATGGAAGTAAAAGCTTTAAAGGCAAAATATCCACAAGGTTCAGAAAGACAGATTATATACGCTACGACAGGAAAAGCAATTGATTCTACAAAGTTGCCTGCGGATGCAGGATGTATCGTAGATAATGTAGAAACATTAATGGCAATCCATTCAGCAGTTATAGAAGGAATGCCGCTTACAGAACGTATCGTAACAGTAAGTGGAAATGGAATCAATGAACCTGCAAATTTCCGAGTATTGTTGGGAACCAATCAGCAAGAATTGATTGAAGCAGCAGGGGGATTAGACGGAGAACCAGAAAAAATTATTTCGGGTGGACCTATGATGGGATTTGCAATGTTTACGTTAGATACGCCGATTACAAAGACATCGTCCTCTATTTTATGTTTAAAAAAGGACGTTGTAGCCGAATCTGAAACGAGTGCATGTATTCAATGCGGACGTTGTGTCACAGTATGTCCAAGTAGAATCGTACCGGCTAGATTAGCTGATTATGCAGAGCGATATGATGAGACTGAATTTGTAAAATGGAATGGAATGGAATGTATCGAGTGCGGAACTTGTAGTTACAAATGTCCAGCTAAGAGACAATTGAAACAATCCATAGCAGCAATGAAAAAAATGGTTATAAGAAACAGGAGACAAAGGGAGAACTAAGATGAGTGAGAATTATAATGTATCATCCTCGCCACATATGCGTTCTAAAACAACAACAGGCAGCATTATGTTGTATGTGATTATTGCGTTGTTACCGACAACAATATTTGGAATATATACATTTGGAATTTCAGCATTAATCGTGGTTTTGACAACAACAGCTTCCGCTGTAGTCGCAGAACTTGTTTATCAGATGATTATGCGAAAAAAGGTGACAATAGGAGATTTTAGTGCCGCATTAACAGGCTTGTTATTAGCATTAAATATGCCACCGACAGCACCATGGTGGATGTGTGTATTAGGAAGTGTATTTGCGATTATAGTTGTAAAGCAAGTGTTTGGAGGATTGGGCCAAAACTTTATGAATCCGGCTCTGGGTGCAAGATGCTTTTTGTTGATTTCTTTTACAGGAAGAATGACAACGTTTGTATATGATGGTGTTTCAAGTGCGACACCATTAGCGGAATTAAAGGCTGGAAACAGTGTAAAATTGTTAGATATGTTTATTGGAAATACTGCAGGAACCATTGGGGAAACATCTATGATTGCAATTTTATTTGGTGCAATGTTCTTGGTAGTTATGAAAATTATTAGTGTTCGAATTCCAGCAACATATCTTTTGAGCTTTGTAGTGTTTATTGTGGTATTTGGAGGACATGGTTTAGATGCAAATTATATAGCAGCACACCTTTTGGGTGGTGGACTTATGCTTGGTGCATGGTTCATGGCAACCGATTATGTTACATCTCCAATTACAAAAACAGGGCAAATTATATATGGAATTTGTCTGGGAATTCTAACAGGATTATTCCGATTATTCGGGGCGTCGGCAGAAGGAGTTTCCTATGCGATTATCTTCGGAAATCTTTTAGTTCCATTGATTGAAAAGATTACGATTCCGAAACCATTTGGTAAAGGAGGCGAACGAAGATGAAACAGTTAATTAAAAATGTATTTATATTGACAGCAATTACTTTGGTTTCCGGTCTTTTGTTAGGTGGGGTTTATGAAATCACCAAAGCTCCAATAGCGCGTTCGAAAGACGCTGCGAAACAAAGTGCATATAAGAAAGTATTGCCAGAAGCAACTAGTTTTGAATCCTATAAAAAATTTGATGAGAAGCAGGCTGAGAAGGTTTTGAAAAACGCAAATCTACAAGGTTGTCGTATTGACGAAGTGGTTGTAGGTCAGAGTGGTGAGGAAATCCTCGGATACATTGTAACGGCGACAAGTACAGAAGGTTATGGTGGGGAAATCCAAGTTTCTGTGGGAATTAGTGCAGATGGAAAAGTAAATGGAATTGAGTTTTTAGCCATTTCTGAGACGGCAGGTCTTGGAATGAAAGCGAAAGAACCAGCGTTTTATAAACAATTCTCCAACAAGAGAACGGAGACTTTCCAAGTTGTGAAAAATGGTTCTGCATCTTCTGATAAAGGTGATTCGTCAAGCGATGCTGGTGCGACAGAGGAGCATGTAGCAGTTAGTGAGATTGATGCTTTAAGTGGAGCGACCATTACGTCACAAGCTGTTACAAGTGCAGTAAACGCCGGACTTGCATATTATTATGATGTGTTAGGAGGTACTGGAAATGAATAGATGTTTCGAAAGACTGACAAATGGTCTTATTAAAGAAAATCCTACCTTCGTGCTGATGTTAGGAATGTGTCCAACATTGGCAGTTACGACATCTGCAATGAACGGAATGGGAATGGGTCTTGCAACAACAGCTGTTTTAGTAATGTCAAATCTTTTGATATCATTACTGAGAAAAATAATACCGGATTCAGTAAGAATGCCGGCATTTATCGTAATTGTGGCATCCTTTGTTACAATTGTGCAATTCCTTTTAGAAGGATTTGTTCCAAGTCTTTATGAAGCACTTGGACTCTATATTCCGCTAATTGTCGTGAATTGTATTATTCTAGGAAGAGCAGAAAGTTATGCTTCGAAAAATCCAGTGTTACCATCTGTATTTGATGGTATTGGTATGGGTCTAGGTTTTACTGTTGGTCTTACAAGTATAGGTATCGTTAGAGAATTAATTGGAACTGGACAAATCTTTGGAATGAAAGTATTACCTGCGTCTTATGAACCAGTTACAATTTTCATTCTTGCTCCAGGGGCGTTTTTTGTTCTGGCGATTTTGACTGCGATTCAAAATAAAGTCAAAATTGAAGCAGCAAAAAAAGGAAAGAAAATAGAACATGTAAATGAATGCAATGGTGAATGTGGTAATTGCGGCACATGTGAAAGGAGCGTATAATGGGAAAGTTATTAATTATTGCAGTGGCTTCTGCACTTGTGAATAATGTAGTGTTAAGTCAATTTCTTGGAATATGCCCATTTATAGGCGTTTCAAAAAAAGTAAAGACAGCTGCTGGTATGGGCGGGGCCGTAATTTTTGTTATAACAATTGCATCAACAGTTACGAGTCTGATTTATCAATATATTTTAAAACCAGTCGGTTTTGAATATTTGCAAACAATTGTATTTATTCTTGTAATAGCAGCCTTGGTACAATTTGTAGAGATGGTTTTAAAACGCTATATTCCGCCATTATATCAAGCGTTAGGCGTATATTTACCATTAATCACAACAAACTGTGCTGTACTTGGAGTAGCACTTACAAATGTGCAAAAGTCATATACTCTTTTAGAAGGAGTGATAAATGGTTTTGCAACTGCAGTTGGTTTTACAATTGCGATTGTAATTATGGCTGGAATTCGAGAAAAAACTGAGCATAATGATGTATCACCTGCATTCAAAGGAACGCCGATTGTGCTGATCACAGCAGGTCTTATGGCGATGGCGTTTTTTGGATTTTCAGGATTGATTTAAAGGAGGCTGTATATGGATATAAATGGAATTCTAATAGCAGCTGCAATTGTTGGTGGAGTAGGCTTAACCATTGGAATTTTTCTTGGAGTTTCTGGAAAGATTTTTGCTGTTAAGACAGATGAAAGAGAAGAAGCTGTTTTGAATGCATTGCCTGGAAACAATTGTGGTGGTTGTGGTTATGCAGGTTGTTCTGGCTTGGCGGCAGCAATTGTGGAAGGAACTGCAGAAGTGAATGCTTGTCCTGTAGGAGGAAGTGCAGTTTCACATTTGATTAGTGAAATCATGGGTATTTCATCAGAAGAAAAAGCTCGAATGGTTGCATTTGTGAAATGTGCAGGAACTTCGCAGGTGGCAACTCAAGATTATCAATATTATGGAGTACAAGATTGTAAGATGATGGACTATGTACAAAATGGTGGTCCAAAATCTTGTGAATACGGGTGCTTGGGATATGGTTCTTGTGTCAAAAGTTGTCCGTTTGATGCGATTCATATTGTTGATAAGGTTGCAGTTGTTGATAAAGAAGCTTGTAAAGCCTGTGGAAAATGTGTTGCAACTTGTCCGAGAAAATTGATAGAATTTGTACCGTATGATCAAAAGCATACAGTGCAATGTGCTTCAAAAGATAAAGGAAAAGATGTGACAAGAAAATGTAAAGCAGGATGTATTGGTTGTAAAATGTGTGAGAAAGTATGTCCGGTACAAGCGATTGCAGTAGAAGACAACATTGCGCACATCAATTATGATTTGTGTACAAATTGTGGATTGTGTGCAACAAAGTGTCCAAAGAAAATTATTGTTATGTAAAAGAAGGGAATCGTAAGATTCCCTTCTTTGTTTTTTCTTATTTGTTTAAGGAACGTGTGTCTAGGATTTCATAATTCTCTGTTATGAAAATCGCATCTACGTTATCGAGTGTTTGGATTAACTTTAAGGCATTTTCGTATCCTAATGCGAAACAAGAAGTGCTGAGTGCATCACCGTCAACGGAATGTTCCGAAATGATTGTAACACTCAAAAGCCCGGTATCACATGGATAACCTGAAGAGGTGTCTAAAATGTGATGGTATATGGTATCTTGCAATTCAAAATAGCGTTCGTAAACACCAGAAGTTACGATAGAAGAACCAATTGATGCCACAGAGGTGATCGATGTATTCTGTTCGTCAAAAGGTTTTTGAATTCCAATTTGAAAAGGAGAACCGTCAGGTTTTGTTCCTATCGTTAATACATTTCCACCTAAATTTATGATGGCGCTTTTTACATTGTTCTTAACGAGATATTCTTTTAAATAATCTGCGATATAACCCTTCGCAATACCGCCTAAATCAATGGCAGCATATGGATCTGATAATGAAACATAGTTCCCATCAATGATGATATTTTGATAGTTAACATGAGAAAGCGTCGCGTGAATATCTGATTCCGAAGGGAGTGCAGGAACTTCGGTCTTGAAGTTCCATAGGTCGCTTAACGGAGCAATTGTAATATCAAATGCTCCATTGGTCAATTCGCTATAGTAAATGCCTTTTTCCAACAATTCAAGTGTTGTGTCAGATACTTTTACTGGTTTACCTTTTGCATGATTTATTTGAGATATTTCACTATTTTCAATTGTTCTACTGATTTGATTTTCAAAAGTTTCACAAAATGAAAAACAGTTGTCTAATAGTTCCCGTTTGTCTTTGTCGTATAGTGTAATTGTGACAGCGGTATCAAAGTAAAATCCAGATTTGGTGTATGGAGTTTTAGTATTAGATGAACAACCGCTTAGTAGAAGCATGATACATACTAAAATAAATGATTGAAAATGTTTCATAGTTTCCTCCTATATTCATGTGTAGTATAACATAAAAATAGGAGGAAAAAAACACACATTCTAAAATCGAACATATGGTTGCATAAGAGCAATAATTATGTTAAAATATCTTGAAAAGAGGATGTTGATAATGAAGAAAAATGATTTCATATTATTAGGTATTATACTGGTTGTTGCGGTGCTAAGTTTGGGATTATATACGCATTTTGCTCAAAAAGACACAGGAATGGTTGTGATTACAGTAGATGGAGATGTATTTGGCACCTATTCTTTGAAAAAGGAACAAACCATTAAAATTAATGATTCAAATGAGTTAAGCATACGGGGCGGACTCGCAGACATGATGGAAGCAGATTGTCCAGATCAGATTTGTGTCAAGCACAAGGCAATTTCAAAAAACAAAGAGAGCATCATTTGTTTGCCAAACAAAGTGGTTGTAGAAATAAATGGTGGTGAAGAGGCGGAACTGGATTCTGTGGCAAAATAGGGGGATTGTTTTGAAAAAAAGAGTAGCATATATTGGTGTATTCACAGCGTTGGCACTTATTTTTAGCTATATAGAAACAATGATTCCGATTCCCATTGCGATACCGGGAATCAAAATAGGACTTGCAAATTTAATCATTGTGTTGGCGCTTTATAAATTGAAAATTGGAGAAGCAATCATTCTTTCGGTAGTTCGAGTACTATTGGTGGGAACACTTTTTGGAAGCATGTTTAGTGTAATATACAGTTTAGCAGGGGCTCTCCTTAGCCTTCTGATAATGTATCTGCTGAAAAAGACGGAAACGTTTAGCGTTGTCGGAGTCAGTATGGCAGGAGGCGTATTTCATAATGTCGGACAATTAATTGTTGCCGGAATTGTATTGGAAAGTACAAGCGTTATTTATTATTTTCCATTCTTATTATTATCGGGAGTTGTGGCAGGTATAGTGATAGGTATTGTAAGTAATGAAGTAATAAAAAGATTGCAGAAAATATGATGGAGGAACTATGATTTCATATGTAAAAGGCGAGTTGGTCGCAATGGAAGCAGATAAAGTAATTATTGATGTGAACGGAATCGGATACGGTGTCTATATGCCAGGACAAGCTATGGGGATGCTTCCTCCAATGGGGGAAGAGGTTCGTTTGCACACGTATTTGAATGTAAGAGAAGATGCAATGCAATTGTTTGGATTCTTAACAAGAGATGATTTAGAGGTATTTAAATTACTCATAGGAGTCAGTGGAATAGGACCAAAGGGTGGCTTAAGTATTTTGTCTAAATTGACACCGGATGATTTGCGTTTCGCAGTAATGGCAAATGATGCGAAGGCTATTTCTACAGCACCAGGAATTGGAAAGAAAACCGCTGAGAAATTAATCATCGAACTCAAAGATAAGCTAAATATAGAGGATGTGTTTGAAAAGAAAGAAGAAATCGGGAACTTCGCAAATGCGCATAATTATGTTACGGAAATTCAAACGGAAGCAATGCAAGCATTGGTTGCATTGGGATATGGAAGCACAGAATCTACAAAGGCTGTAAAACAAGTGAAAATAGAAGAGCATACCACAGTTGAAGAAGTTCTCAAGGCAGCATTGAAAAACATGATGTTTTAAAAATGGTAGGGATGAAAATGAAGAAAAGAATTATAACAACGGAAAACTTAGAAGAAGATTTGAAAATTGAAAATCATTTGCGACCACAGCTTTTAGAAGATTATGTCGGACAGGAAAAAGCAAAAGAAACGTTAAGAATTTACATTGATGCGGCGAAGTCACGTGGTGAATCACTAGATCACGTTTTGTTTTACGGACCTCCGGGACTTGGTAAGACCACTTTGGCCGGCATTATTGCAAATGAAATGGGTGTGAATTTGAAGATTACTTCAGGTCCAGCGATTGAAAAACCAGGAGAAATGGCAGCAATTTTGAATAATTTACAGGAGGGCGATGTTCTTTTTGTAGATGAAATTCATCGATTGAATCGACAAGTAGAAGAAGTGCTTTATCCAGCAATGGAAGATTTTGCAATAGATATTATGATTGGAAAAGGATCTAGTGCTCGCTCAATCCGATTAGATCTTCCGAGATTTACTCTTGTGGGAGCAACTACCCGTGCAGGTATGCTGACAGCACCACTTCGTGATCGATTTGGTGTTGTGCATCGATTGGAATATTATACAGAATCAGAATTGCAAACAATTATCATGCGTTCAGCAGGTGTTTTAGATGTGGAAATAGAACCAAACGGAGCGGTAGAGATGGCCAAACGTTCTAGAGGAACCCCAAGACTTGCAAATCGCTTATTAAAGCGTGTTCGAGATTTTGCACAAGTAAAATACGATGGTGTAATTACTGAAACTGTTGCAAATTATGCATTGGATCTATTGGATGTAGATAAATTTGGGTTGGATTACAGTGACCGAAACATTTTATTAACTATTATAGAGAAATTCCAAGGTGGTCCAGTAGGACTGGATACCCTTGCTGCATCTGTAGGTGAGGACTCTGGTACAATAGAAGACGTGTACGAACCGTACCTTTTGAAAAATGGATTTATCCAAAGAACACCAAAGGGACGTGTCGCAACAGAACGCGCTTATCGTCATTTGGGAATTCCGTATCAAAATCAATAAAAGAGTTGGTTTTTTCTAGTAAATAGTTTATAATGGTACTCAGTTAGAAAGATGGATAAGGAGGTTGCCATGGCATCTTCAAAAAATTGTACCGAAGTATTAATAGGTGGAAAAGTATTTACGTTGAGCGGATTTGAAAGTGAAGATTATTTGCAAAAAATATCCACATATCTCAACCATAAAATTGCAGATTGTGAAAGCGTGGAAGGCTATAACAGACAATCAGCAGAAACCAGAAGCACTTTGCTTGCGCTTAATATAGCTGATGATTATTTTAAAGCTAAAAGACAAGGTGCAGTACTTGAAAATGATGTTCAACAGAAAGACAAAGAAATGTATGAGCTGAAACATGAATTAATTTCAACTCAGATACGTTGTGAAAATTTGGAACAAGAGATTGAACGTTTGAAAGAGGAAAATCAACAGTTACAAATACAAATTGTTAAATTAGAAACAGAAATGAAGAATCAATAAAGATAGAATCTCGCGAGCGAGATTCTATTTTGTTACTTGATAGAGGATGTAATAGAAATGAGTAAAAAGATTGAGATTTTAGCACCAGCAGGTTCCTATGAGAGCTTTATGGCAGCAATCGCAGCCGGAGCAGATGCAGTATATATTGGTGGAACACGTTTTGGAGCAAGAGCTTATGCAGATAATTTAAATGAAGAAGCTATGCTGAAAGCAATTGATTATGCACATTTACATGGAAGAAAAGTATATCTCACGGTAAATACACTGCTAAAAGAGGCAGAGTTGAAAAACGAATTGTACTCTTATTTACTACCATATTATATGCATGGAATTGATGCTGTAATAGTGCAAGACATAGGTGTTCTTCAATATATACGGGAGCAATTTCCGCAAATGCCAATTCACGCAAGCACTCAAATGACTATTACGAACGTGTTAGGGGCGAAGTTGTTAGAAGAACTTGGTGTAGAACGAGTTGTTACATCAAGAGAATTGCAATTAAATGAAATAAAAGAAATTTCCGAACAGACAAATCTCGAAATTGAAAGTTTCGTTCATGGAGCATTGTGTTATTGTTATTCTGGACAATGTTTATATAGCAGTATGCTTGGAGGAAGAAGTGGGAATCGAGGACAATGTGCCCAACCATGTCGATTACCATATTCCGTAGGAAATGATAAGAAGAATCAATATGTACTAAGTTTGAAAGATATGTGTACATTAGAAGCTATTCCAGATTTAATAGAGGCGGGAATCGATTCCTTTAAAATTGAAGGAAGAATGAAAAAACCAGAATATGTTGCATTGGTAACGGCAATGTATCGAAAATATGTAGATTTATATTTCAAGGTTGGAAAAGAACATTATTTTGTGAAACCAAAAGACCGAGAAATGTTGATGGATCTGTACAATCGAGGAGGGTCCCATAGAGGCTATTACTATACTAAAAATGGTCCCGAAATGGTATCTCTTACGAGACCGAATCATGCTGGGGTACCGGCACTTGAAGTTCTAAGTCAAAAAGGAAAACAGCTCAAAGTAAAAACGCTTGTGGAAATTCATAAAGGTGACGTGATTGAATTTGCAGATGAAAATTTTACGTTTGGAAATGATGTAAATAAAGGACAAGTTACAGATTTATATATGCATAAACCACAAACATTCCAAAAAGGAAAGATTTTGAATCGAACAAGAAATGAATCTTTAATAAATGAGATTCAGGACACAATTATAAAAACAAGTGTAAAGGAAATGATAGACGGAAAGTTAATTATTGTTGAAAGTCAGCCAATGAAATTGGAGTTGTGTTTCCGAGATTTAACAGTAAAAGTTGAAGGTGATTTGGCACAGAAAGCAATGACGCAACCGACTACGAAAGAGCGAATCGAAAAGCAAATGCGTAAAACAGGGAATACGGAGTTTGCATTTGAATCTTTGGTTATAGAAATAGACGATGAACTTTTTGTGCCATTGCAAAGTTTAAATGACTTGCGTCGAAGAGGGATTGAATGTTTAGAAAATAAAGTATTAAATGACTATAGACGTGAGTGGGTGCCGAAAAATTATCAAAGCGAACCCGAATCTTTCAAACAAGAACAAAACATTCCAATCCATGTTTGCGTTGAAGAAAAAGAACAATGGGAAGAAGTATTAAGCTCTAAGTTTATTCAACGGATTTATCTGGATTGCAATTTATTAGAAAACATTTGGAAGAATCCACATTTAGAAGAATACATCACAAGAGCGAAACAACAAGAAAAACAAATATATCTGGCAATGCCGCATATATTTCGCAAAGAAACAATCCAAAAATATAAAGAAGGATATCAGCATATCTTTGAATGCGATTGGGATGGTATTCTAGTAAGAAATTACGAAAGTTTTATCTTTTTACGCGAACATAATTATAAAAAGAGTATTGTAACAGATTTCAATCTCTATCAGTTTAATCAATATGCAAAACGGTTTTGGATAGAAAATCATATCGAATTAACAACTGCACCGTTAGAATTAAATGTAAAAGAATTGAGTAACGTTGGCTTGAATTGCAGTGAATTAGTAGTATATGGATATGCACCGATGATGCTTTCAGCTCAATGTGTACAAAAAACAACGGGCGGATGTAATCGAAGAACAACAAGGGTGAAGCTAAAAGACCGTTATCATAAAGAATTTATAGTAAAAAATTTATGTGATTATTGCTATAATATCATTTATAACAGTAGTCCGACCATGTTGTTCGATCAGAAGGATGAAGTGATAGGACTTCGTCCAAAGGCTTTTCGAATGAATTTTACAATAGAAGATCGAGATACTGTGAAACAGGTGCTTCATTTATATGAAGATGTTTTTAAACAGGGAATTGAAGTAAGTGAAGTAGACATGGAATTTACAAGAGGACATTTTAAACGAGGAATTAAGTAGGTGAAACATTGGCAAATATTATAGTTGGATGTGCAAAATACATGATGATTTTTTTGATTGCAATTTATGCATATCAATGTTTTGCAATTTTTGCATATGAAGATGCAAAGGCAAAAAAAAGAATCCTTTTGTATCAGAACATAATTATGTTTTTGATACATTTTATGGCATTCATGGGCATGTATTTTAAGATGAATGAAAATAAAATATTGATTTTTTATGCGGCACAATTTGTCATGCTGATTGCAATTATTCTTGCATATACTAAAATTTATCCCAAAATTTCAAGATTGGTTGTAAACAACATGTGTATGCTGCTAACAATAGGGTTTATTATGATTACACGTCTTTCCTATGATAAGGCTGTAAAGCAGAGCATTATTGTGGCAGGCGCAGTCGCAATCAGTTTGATTGTTCCGTTTGTTTTAAAAAGAGTCAGGGTGTTCCCGCAAATGAGAATGTTGTATGCAGTAGTGGGACTTGTTGCTCTTGGAGTTGTTTTTATAGCAGGAACAGTTTCATATGGTGCAAAATTAGGATTTTCTATTGCAGGAATCGGAATTCAACCTTCTGAATTTGTAAAAATTATATTTGTGTTTTTTGTGGCTGCTAGTTTTAACCTATCAACAGAATTTAAAAACGTGGTTATCACAACGGCTGTTGCAGCAGTTCATGTTTTGATTTTGGTAATCTCGAAAGATCTTGGTGCGGCACTGATTATTTTTATTGTATATTTGGTTATGCTATATGTGGCAACAAGACAACCATTGTATACTGTGGCAGGAATCGGAGCTGGTAGCATCGCATCTGTCGCAGCGTATTTCATGTTTGGTCATGTAAGAACTCGTGTTTTAGTATGGAAAGATCCGTTTGCGGTATATCACAAAGGCGGACATCAAGTTTCTCAATCACTTTTTGCAATTGGAACAGGAAGTTGGTTGGGAACAGGCTTGTTCCAGGGAAAAGCAAATAAAATACCGGTGGCAGATGAGGATTTTATTTTTTCAGCCATTTCCGAAGAAATGGGACTGGTATTTGGATTGTGTATGATTTTGATTTGCATCAGCTGCTATGTTATGTTTTTAAATATAGCGATGCGTTTGCACAATCAATTCTATAAATTGGTAGCATTAGGATTGGGAAGTTGCTACATTTTTCAGACATTTTTAAATATTGGTGGCGTAACGAAGTTTATCCCTTCTACCGGAGTGACGTTACCATTGGTAAGTTATGGTGGAAGCTCAGTATTTAGTACCTTGATATTATTTGCTATTATTCAAGGTTTATATATTTTAAAAGAGGAAGAGGAAGACAATCTTGAGAAAAAAAGACGTGAAAGGACGACGCGTGGGGCGGGAGAAAGAAGAAATCGAAATCATATCGCTGAACGAAAAACCAGACGAGTATCGAAAGAAGATAACCGCAACAGATAAACGAAAGACACGACAAGAAAAGAAGAAAAATAAAATAGAAAATCGAGAATTCGCTAGAGTTACATACTTTTTTGTTGGATTGTTTTTGGTTCTAATGGGATATTTGGTGTACTTTAACGTTTTTCAAAGTAAGGATATTATTAACAGTCCATATAATGTCAGATTAGATTCTATGGCTGATCGAGTAGTTCGAGGACAGATTTTAGACAAAGATGGAAATGTTTTAGGAAGAACCGATGTGGCAGAGGATGGAACGGAAACAAGAGTATATCCATATGGATGTCTATATGCACATGCAATTGGATATGATTCACACGGAAAATCAGGATTGGAATCGGTAGAAAACTTCAATCTATTAACCTCAAATGCATTTTTTATGGAACAAATCATTCGAGAATTTCAAGAAGAGAAAAACATTGGAAATAATGTTATTACAACATTTGATACAGATGTTCAAAAAGCAGCGCATGATGCGCTAGGGACAAATAAGGGGGCTGTTGTTGTAATAGAGGTTACTACAGGGAAAATACTTGCAATGGTTTCAAAACCAGACTTTGACCCAAATACGGTAGCAACAGATTGGAACTCTCTCACAGAAAATACAGATAGTGTTCTTTGGAATCGAGCAACACAGGGAGCGTATGCGCCAGGATCTATTTATAAAATTGTGACAACTTTGGCATATATGAGAGAAAATGCCAATTATCAAAATTATCATTACGAATGTAGTGGTGAAATCAATCATAATGGAACTCTGATACACTGTGCGAAAAATCGAAAACATGGTTCACAAGATTTGTTGGAATCATTTGCGAATTCATGTAATGCATCTTATTGTGACATTGGTTTAAATTTGAATTTTACAAAATACAAAAACACAGCGCAAGATTTATTGTTTAACACAAAATTGCCTTGTGAATTACCTTATGTGAAAAGTAAATTCCAATTAAGCCAGGATTCAAGCTCATCAGAAACAATGATGACAGCAATCGGTCAAGGGAAAACCCAAGTAAGTCCGTATCATATGGCCCTGATTGCAGCAGCAATCGGAAATGGTGGTATTTTAATGGAACCGTATATGGTCGATTCGGTGGAAAGTTATACGGGTGCCTCGGTCGAAAAGAACATGCCTAAGAAATATGCAAAATTAATGACTTCATCAGAAGCAGCACAATTGAAAGCATATATGCAGGCTGTTGTGGAGATTGGAACCGCCACAGCTTTAAAGAACAATCACTATACAGTTGCAGGGAAGACAGGAACGGCTGAGTACAGTAGTGATAAAGAAAAAGCACATTCTTGGTTTCTTGGATTTACAAATGTAGAAAATCCGGAAATAGCGATTAGTGTAGTAGTAGAAGGTGCTGATAATTCGGGAATAAATGCCGTTTCCATTGCAAAAAAAGTACTAGACGCATATTACTAGTCAATACGAGGGAACAATATGAAATATTATTATAATCTTTATTTAGATGATTATACATCAATAAAAAAAGAAGAAATTATTCAAAACTTAGAAAATAAGAAATGGCAATTTGAAATTTATTTGGTGACATTATCAAAAAATGACAAGAATCATTTGGAAATTTACAATTCCGCACTTTTGCTTCAAAAAAGTATGGTAGATAAGGAACTGCTTGTAGTAGGAATTACCAAAGGATATGATGAAGCGGTGGAATCAGTTGAAATCATTATCAAAGAAGTGTATGATAATACAAAAGGGACAGATATAAGAAATTATATTCTCGAAAAACAACGAATCTTTGAAGAAGGTAATGTGTAGGTGCAAAGATGTTAGCATTTTCAATTCTAAAAATCATAGGTATAATATTGCTTGTAATATTGGGGATAATACTTTTTGCAATAAGCATGGCATTGTTATTTCCGGCACAATATCGAGTCGAAGCAAGTGCGGATGGTGATTGGGAGCATGCTGTTGTGACTGCAAAAATCGTTTGGTTTCTACATTTAATATCTGCAGATGCAATATATAAAGATGGAGTCTATCGGTGGAAAGCAAGGGTGTTTTGGAAAAAACTCCATGAAAAAAAAGAAGAACAAACAGAAGAAAACGATAAAATAGAAGAATCTCAATTGGATAACGACGAGAAAGAAACCAGCAAAGAAGAACGAAAAAAAGAATTCAAAAAACCAGTTGACAGTAAAGAAAAAAAGAAAAATCGATTTCAAGTGTGGATTGACAAGATTAAATGTACAATTCGAAAGATTTATGCTAAGATAAAGGAAATTTGGAAAATAAAGGAAAAAATTCGCGAGCTTCTCTCAGATGAGACACACCGTGCTTCGTTAAAAATAGCAAAGAAAGAACTTTTTTATTTACTGAAGCATTATCGTCCACGAAGAATGAAGGGTTATGTCAGATATGGTTTGGAGGACCCTTATCATACGGGTCTTGTTCTGGCAGCTTTGAGTTGGATTTATCCTTTTTTTGGAAAAGAGCTGGAAATTATTCCGGAGTTTGAACAACAAGTGTTAGAAGGAAAGTTATCGATCAAAGGATATATTCGTGGCGTTCATATCACTAGGACGGCCATTCACATACTTTTTAATAAAAATACAAAACAAACATATGAATATTTAATGCAATTAAAACCATAGTGTATAGGAGGAAAAAAACATGGCAGAAAACAAATTTAATACGACAGTAGGAGCATTATTTAGCGGTATGGAAAATGTGGTTTCTTCAAAGACAGTTGTAGGAGAAGCAATTCATATTGGTGACACAATTATTTTACCTTTAGTTGATGTATCTTTTGCAGTAGGAGCGGGATCTTTCAATGAAGGTGCAAAAGAAAAAGGAGCTGGTGGATTGGGTGGAAAAATTTCACCAAGCGCAGTGTTGGTTATTCAAAATGGAAGAACAAAATTAGTGAATATTAAAAATCAAGATACAATTACAAAACTCTTAGATTTAGTTCCAGATGTAATGGATAGAATTACAGAAAGAAAAGAAGACAAAGTGACAGAAAAAGATGTAAATGAAATGTTAGATCAAGCGGAATAGTAATACAGACAAGCGTGACGCATATAATGTAGTAAGAATAAGACCGGAGCAGCGTATGAAACGAGTGACGGGATTTGCAGTATTTTTTATTGCCGTAGGGATGATCATTTCTATATTTTTGCCAAACGCTTTTATAGAAGTATTGATAATTTTAATTTGTCTGCTTCTGGGTTATAATTTGTTTTGTTGTTAAACATAAAAAAACGAGATGATAAAAATCATCTCGTTTTATTTTGCGTTGTAAAAATTAAGCACGTTCAACTTTGCCTGATTTTAAGCAAGAAGTACATACATACATTTTCTTTACGTTTCCGCATTCTGTTTTAACTTTTACAGATTTTACATTTGATTTCCACATTTTTGGTGTTTTTCTATTAGAGTGACTTACATTGTTTCCGAAATGAGCACCCTTTTCACAAATAGCACATTTAGCCATCATAGCACCTCCTAACGATATTAATAGTCATTACAGACTCACAACATATGTATTCTAACAGAAAAAAACAGATTATGCAAGCACAAATTTGATAAATTAGAGAAAGGATTTATAGGTGTTGTAAAATTGGAAAAAACAGAGTATAATATGTATGTTAAGTACGTGAAAATGTATGAGGATGAATAATATTATATCGGAGGAAGATGATATGAAAGGAAATATGACAACAGAATTAGGCTTAATTACAATTGAACCTGAAGTGGTTGCTCAATATGCAGGAAGTGTAGCAGTAGAGTGTTTTGGTATCGTAGGTATGGCTGCTGTAAGCGTGAAAGACGGTATTGTTAAACTGTTAAAAAAAGAAAGTTTGACACATGGAATAAAAGTAGATGTTTCAAAAGACAATAAATTTATAATTGATTTCCATGTCATCGTTTCTTATGGTGTGAGCATTTCGGCTGTATGCGAGAACTTGGTTAGTAATGTAAAATATAAAGTAGAAGAATTCACAAGTATGAAAGTGGATAAAATAAACATTTTTGTCGAAGGTGTAAGAGTAATTGATTAAGGAGGACATTATTGTGGCAATAAAGACAATTAATTCGGAAATGCTGACAAAGATGTTTATGGCAGGGGCTGCAAGCATCGAGGCAAAGAAGGAAATTATTAATGAATTGAATGTGTTTCCTGTTCCAGATGGTGATACAGGTACAAACATGTCATTAACGATTATGGCAGCGGCAAAAGAAGTTGCAGCTCTTCAAAATCCGAGTATGGAGATTTTAGCAAAAACAATTTCTTCAGGATCATTAAGAGGTGCCCGCGGAAATTCGGGTGTAATCTTATCTCAGTTGTTGCGTGGTTTTACAAAAACAATTAGAGAGTATGAAGAAATTGATATTAAAATATTGGCAAAAGCATGCGTGAAAGCAAAAGAAACTGCATACAAAGCTGTTATGAAGCCAAAAGAAGGAACGATTCTTACTGTTGCAAGAGGAATTGCAGACAAGGCAGTAGAGTTGTCAAGAAAAGAGAAAGATTTAGAAAGCTTTATTTCTCAAGTTATTGATTATGCAGAAGAAGTATTAGCACAGACTCCAGAAATGTTACCAGTACTTAAAGAAGCGGGTGTAGTAGACTCCGGTGGACAAGGTTTGGTTGAAATTTTGAAGGGGGCGTTTGATGCATTCCTTGGAAAAGAAGTGGATTATACTCAAATTGCAGCAAGTACATCTGTTGCGCCAACTAAAATCAGTGCAGAAACAAATGCGGAAATTAAATTTGGATATTGTACAGAATTCATTATTATGACAGAAAAGGCTTTTACTCAAAAAGACGAGAAAGAGTTCAAAGAATTCTTAGAATCTATCGGAGATTCTATTGTTTGTGTGGCAGATGATGATATTGTTAAAATTCATGTTCATACGAATGACCCGGGTCTTGCAATTCAAAGAGCATTGACATACGGTCAACTTACACGTATGAAGATTGATAATATGCGCGAAGAACATGAAGAGAAATTAATTCGTGAAGCAGAAAAAGTAGCGCAAGAACAAAAAGAACAAGCAAAAGCGCAAGAACCACAAAAAGATTTTGGATTTATCGCAGTATCGATTGGGGAAGGATTAAATGAAATCTTTACCGGACTTGGTGTTGATTACATTATCGAAGGTGGACAAACTATGAACCCAAGTACAGATGATATGTTAAAAGCAATTGATGAAGTGAATGCAAAGAATGTGTTTATTTTCCCAAATAATAAGAATATTACACTTGCAGCAAATCAAGCAAAATCGTTAGTGGAAGATAAAAATGTTATTGTAATTCCAACAAAGACTGTTCCACAAGGTATAACAGCAATCATTAATTTTGTGCCAGATATGAGTGCGGAAGAAAATGAAGAAGTGATGCTAGAAGAAATCAAAAGAGTGAAAACAGGCCAAGTGACTTACGCTGTTAGAGATACTCATATTGATGACAAAGAAATTCATAAAGATGATATTATGGGTATTGGAGACAAAGGCATTCTTTCTGTAGGAACAGACATTGCTGAAACTACAAAAGCAATGTTTGCAGAAATGATTGATGAGGAATCTGGATTAGTTAGTATCTACTATGGAGCAGATGTTTCAGAAGAAGATGCAATGAAATTGACAGAGGAAATAGCAGAATTATATCCAGACTTAGATATAGATACACATTTTGGTGGACAACCAATCTATTATTATGTAGTATCTGTTGAATAGACGAAATAAAGAGAGTTCGCTTGCGAACTCTCTTTTGTGAATAATAGGAGTTTTATATGAACGAACAATCCAAAATACGAGAATTGAAAGGTGTAGGAGAAAAATCTGAAAAGTTGTTCCATAAGATAAATCTTTATACGGTTGAAGATTTGTTGCATAACTATCCTAGAAGTTATGAAATTTACGAAAAAGCAATACCAATCCGAGAAGTAACAGAAGGAATGGTTGTGACAATTACGGGTACGATTTATGGAAAAGTGCAACAAAGTAATGCAAAGAATCTACAAATTACATCCATTCATGTAAAGGATTTAACAGGAGTGATCAAAGCGACATGGTTTCGCATGCCGTTTTTACGCAATACACTTGGGCGCGGCGGTGTTGTTACCCTAAGAGGAAGGGTTGTAGAACGCAGAGGAGAATTGTGCATGGAACAACCAATGGTTTACTTTCCAAGTGCAACATATGCAGAAAAGGAAGATACCATGCAACCGATTTATTCCCTGACGGAAGGGTTATCAAACAATCTCATTCTAAAAACAACAAAGCAAGCGCTGGAATACATCAATTTAAAAAGAGATTTTTTACCACCAAGTATTCGATTGGAAAATCATTTGGCTGAATATAATTACGCAATACGTCAAATTCATTTCCCGGATAATAGAGAGTCCTTAATTAAAGCAAGGGAACGATTGGTTTTTGAAGAATTCCTGATTTTTATTTTAGGACTTCGTCAATTAGCTGAATCAAATGAGAAAGCAAAAAATAATTTCAAGTTTTCTGAACAAAAAATGGTGGAACAAGTTATACAAGGGTTGCCATATGAACTGACAAATTCACAAAAAAAAGTATGGCAAGAAATCATGACGGATTTACAAAGTGAACAGATGATGTCAAGACTAATACAAGGCGATGTGGGATCCGGGAAAACAATTCTTGCAGTTCTCGCACTATTGTATGTTGGGCTGAATGGATATCAAGGAGCATTTATGGCGCCGACGGAAGTGTTGGCAAAACAACACTTTGCATTTGTAACTGAATTGTTTTCTAACTTTCAAATTCCGTTGAACGTCACCTTGCTAACGGGTTCTATGACGGCAAAAGAAAAGCGAGATGCTTATCAGAAAATAGAATCCGGAGATGCGGATATTATCATTGGAACACACGCATTGATACAAGAAAAAGTAATCTATCATAATTTAGCGTTGGTAGTAACAGATGAGCAACATCGTTTTGGTGTAAAACAACGAGAAAAGTTCGCAGAAAAAGGAAAACTACCACATATTTTAGTGATGAGCGCAACACCAATTCCAAGAACACTAGCAATTATTTTATATGGTGACTTACACGTTTCGGTCATCGATGAACTCCCAAGTAACCGAATGCCGATTAAAAACTGTGTAGTTGACACTAGCTACAGAAAAACTGCGTACAAATTTATGCAGAAGCAAGTTTCGGAAGGGAGACAGTGTTATGTGATTTGTGCGATGGTAGAAGAAAGTGAAACGTTAGAAGCAGAGAATGTTATTGATTACGCAAGTGCTCTCCAAGAAGAATTGGGACCGAATATTAAGGTTGAATATTTGCATGGTCGAATGAAACAGGTTGAAAAAGACAATATTATGGAGCGATTTAGTAAAAACGAAATCCAGGTCTTGGTATCTACAACCGTAATTGAGGTTGGAATTAATGTTCCGAATGCTACCGTTATGATGGTGGAAAATGCAGAACGCTTTGGGCTTGCGCAATTACATCAATTGCGTGGTCGAGTAGGTAGAGGAAATCATCAGTCTTATTGCATTTTCATGAGCGGAAAAAAAGGCATAGAAACACAAGAAAGATTGGAAATTTTAAATAAATCAAATGACGGATTTTATATTGCAAATGAAGATTTGAGACTCCGAGGACCAGGCGATATCTTTGGTATTCGCCAAAGTGGTGTTTTAGACTTTAAATTGGCAGATGTTTTTCAAGATGCGTCTGTTTTACAACGAGCAGCTGAAGCAGCTACACAACTTGTAAAAAGAGATCCATTTTTGCAGGATGAAGAAAATCAAAATTTAAAAGAATATTTACAAGAGTATATAAAACGCGATTTATTAGAAACAACATTATAATGTTTCAAAAAATGGTAAATGTTGAAACAACTGCTAGTGTATCATTTTCATTTTCTCGCATACTAATGATGTAACATAAAGTTACAAAAAAGTAATCTAAAGAATGAGGAGGAAATGAACATGGCAAGTCGTTCATCAAACAGAGCAGCAGTGCCAGAAGCAAAAGCTGCATTAGACAAATTCAAATATGAAGTTGCTAGTGAACTTGGAGTACCTTTAAAAGAAGGATACAACGGAGATTTAACATCTAGACAAAACGGTTCAGTTGGCGGTTATATGGTTAAAAAAATGATCGAACAACAAGAAAGACAAATGTCTGGTAAATAAAGCAAGTTCAACACAAAAGGTGTGATTCGAAAGAATCGCACCTTTTTGCATTTTGTGCAATTGTTGACAACTGATTTTGTTATGAGTATAATTTAACAAAAATGAGGTGTGGAGCAGAAAAAATGCGTGTGATAGCGGGAAGTGCAAAAAGAATACAGTTGCAGACAATCGAAGGAATGGACACAAGACCTACTACAGATCGGATTAAAGAAACCTTGTTCAATATGATTTCTGAGTATTTGGCAGATTCGAATTTTTTAGACCTTTTCAGCGGAAGTGGTGCAATTGGAATTGAAGCATTAAGTCGTGGGGCGGCTTTTGGAGTTTTTGTTGAACAAAGTAAACTTGCAACAAATTGTATTCGAAAAAATTTAATGGCTACCAAATTAGAAAAGAATGCAGAAATCCACGAAATGGATGTTCTTTATGCATTAAAGCTGTTAGAAAACAGAAAAACTTTCGACTATATTTTCATGGATCCACCTTATGATAAACTTTTAGAAAAATCCGTGCTTGAATATTTAAGTTCGTCAAATTTGTTGTCAGAAGATGGAATTATCATTGTAGAAGCATCTCTAAAAACAGACTTTTCATATGTAGAAGATTTGGGATTTACGATGATCAAAGTGAAAGAATATAAGACAAATAAACACATATTTTTGGAGAAGGAGAGATGATATATGTCACGAGCAATTTACCCGGGAAGTTTTGATCCTGTGACCATGGGACATTTAGATATTATAGAGCGCGCATCCACGATTGTAGATGAATTAATTGTCGGAGTATTGCAAAATAAAGCAAAAACTCCGTTGTTTTCTGTGGAAGAACGTGTTACAATGTTAAAAGAAGTCACAAAAAACATGAAAAATGTCAAAATTGTTCCGTTTGAAGGATTGCTAATTGATTTTGCGCAACAAATGGATGCAAAGGTAATTGTACGTGGATTACGAGCAATTACGGACTTTGAATATGAATTACAGATGTCACAGACAAATCGCAAACTGAATTCCAATGTGGAAACCATTTTTTTGACGACAAGCCTTGAGCATTCGTATTTGAGTTCTACAACGGTGAAAGAGGTCGCAAGTTTTGGTGGTGATGTTTCGCAGTTTGTACCAGAGATTGTGGCGAAAAAAATAACAGAAAAGATGAAAGAAAAGGGAGAGAATTAAATGAGCAGTCGTATTGAACAAATTATTGAAGAAATTGAAGAATACATTGATAGTTGTAAATTCCAACCATTGTCTTCAACAAAAATCATTGTAAACAAAGAACAAATGGATGAATTATTACGTGAATTGCGTATGAAAACTCCAGATGAAATCAAAAGATACCAAAAAATCATTGCAAACAAAGATGCGATTCTTGCAGATGCACAAGCAAAAGCAGAAAGCATGATTGAAGAAGCTCAAATTCAAACAAGAGAATTGGTGAGCGAACATGAAATTATGCAACGTGCATACGCACAAGCAAATGATATTGTTTTGGCAGCTACAGAACAAGCACAACAAATTTTAGATAATGCAACAAATGACGCAAATGATATTCGCATCGGTGCAATGCAGTATACAAATGATTTAATGGCAACTGCTGAAGGAATTATCGGACATACATTAGACAGTTATACATCAAAATACGAAGGATTAGTAGGATCACTTCGTGAATGTTATGAAATCGTACGTGCAAATCGTGCTGAGTTAGAAATTCCAGACAAATCTGCGAGAGGAATGGAAGCAGAATTTGGAATCGACCTTATCGATGAATAAAAGAAACATATAAAAAAGCAAGAAGGCTGGTTACCATAGCGGTAATCAGCTTTTGTATTATATAAGGATATATCGAAATGTTACTGTTTTGTATCATAGAACATGTTTGTGCAACACTACAAAAACCGCCAAAAGATGATAAGCCTAACACCAGGATATAAGTTGTTGAAAAAGAAAGATCCCAATTTATAATAAAAGGAATGCCATTAGAAATTTCCAAAAAAGGAAGAAAGTATCTTAGTGGTAACTTTTTTGCATACTGAAAAAGAATCGAAAAAAGAATCATGTAACCACCGATTTTTGTGATGGTTTCAAAAGCATTTAGGATGCTAGTATCTACTGCCTGAAAATCAAACTGAAGAGCTGATTTTTGAGAGTTCTTTAATTGAGAAGTGATTGAAGACGTTTGATAGAATTTACGAAACAGAAAACTACATAACACTGGTGAAATCAATAAAATAAAGAGTGTTCCTAAAAGATAACGGGTGTCTTTTAGGTTCTGCATAACAATGAAACTAGTGATAAACATAGGGCTTGTATTATTGCAAAAAGAAAGTAAATACTGACCTTCCTTTTGGGATATATAGTTTGCGTTTGACAAATCAGAAATTGTCTTTGCTCCCATAGGATAACCGCAGAGAAAACCAATAAATACAGCATAACTGGCTGGTTCGGAAATTTGAAAAAGATAACATAGAAAAGGCTTTAAAATCTGTGAGATATAATAAACTGCATTTGTAGAAACTAATAAGTTTGAAAGAATGATAAATGGAAGTAGTGAAGGTAAGATTTTTTCAAACCATAACAACAATCCTTCCTGAGCTCCGAGAAATGTTTCTTGTGGGAAAATAAGCATTAATAGAAAACAACCTAAGATGGAAAAAAAGTAAAAACGATATTTCATACAAGCCTCTTCTTTTTTTATAGTTTATTGTGAAAACAAACGATTTATGACGCATATAGTAAAAGAAAAAAGGATTAGAATGTATAAAAAAATCATCCTATTTGTGTTGTTAATCCTTTCAAGCAGCGTTTTGAGTGTAGTGGGAATCGGACGTTTGTTGCGAGCATCCGAAGAAATAACATTACCAAAGGAGTTAGTATTAACAGAAGAATATCGAAAGCAAGAACTTGAAGAAGAAATCTGCCATGCATTAATAAACAAAGAAAAAGTAGGGGAATACGTAGCAGAGTATTTACTGGAGAAAGAATGGGACTATAAGTCTTGGAGAAAAGAGGAGAATTTTGATATATACAACAATTTCACAAAGGCAATTTGGGATGATGTGAAATATTTCCCGATTCCCCAATTCCAAGCATCAGAGAAAATGTCGGTGTCTTATGTGAATACGTGGTTGGCAGAACGAACATATGGTGGAAAAAGAGGACATGAAGGCACAGATTTAATTGCGAGTAAAAATGAAAGAGGACTCTACCCGATTGTCAGTATGACGGACGGGAAAATCACAAATAAAGGGTGGTTGGAAAAAGGTGGATATCGCATAGGAGTGACCGCACCAGGTGGTGCATATTTTTATTATGCACATTTGGATTCCTATGCACATTTCGAAATTGGAGATGTGGTTAAAGCAGGAGATATACTAGGATTTATGGGAGACAGCGGATATGGAAAAGAAGGAACTGTCGGCCAGTTTGTGGTTCATTTGCATTTGGGAATCTATATTTATCCAGACGGAAAAGAAGTCAGTGTGAATCCATATTGGGTGTTAAGATATATTGAAAACAAGAGGGTAAAATGTTATACTGAAGTGTAATGCTAATATGGAGGAAATTTTATGAATTTACCAGTTGCGTTTGTTGAAAAAATGAAAAAATTACTTGGAAACGAGTTTGATTCATACATACAATGTTATGAAGAAAAAAGATGGTATGGTCTTCGTGTAAATACAAAAAAAATCAGTGTGGAAGAGTTTAAAAAAATATGTCCATTTCACATCGAACCGATTCCTTGGATTGAAAATGGTTTTTATTATGATGGTGAAACCGTGCAAGCCGCAAAACATCCATATTATTTTGCAGGACTCTATTATTTGCAAGAACCAAGCGCTATGACACCAGCAAATCGCCTGCCAATTGAACCAGGAGACAAAGTATTGGACGTGTGCGCAGCACCTGGAGGAAAAGCGACGGAACTTGGTGCAAAATTATGTGGAGAAGGTGTGTTAGTTGCAAATGACATCAGCAATTCGAGAGCAAAAGGATTGTTGAAAAATATAGAGGTGTTTGGAATTGGAAATGTTTTAGTTCTAAGCGAAGAACCTGGAAAATTAGAAAATTATTTTCCAGAGTATTTTGATAAAATTTTGATTGATGCACCATGTTCTGGAGAAGGAATGTTCCGCAAAGATAAAAAAATGGTGAAAGCATGGGAAGAGCATGGACCAGAGTTTTTTGCAAAGATACAAAGAAGCATAGTGACACAAGCAGCCCGAATGCTCAAACCAGGTGGTATGATTTTATATTCTACTTGTACATTTGACCCAGAAGAAAACGAGGGTACAATTGAATATTTGAAAGAACAATTTCCAGAGTTTGAAATTAAAGAAATTTTACCATACGAAGGTTTTGCATGCGGAAAACCTGAAGTGACAAAATCAAAGGATTTAGCATTTGAAAAAACCGTTCGTATTTGGCCACATAAGTTGCATGGAGAGGGTCATTATCTGGCATTGCTTCAAAAAGGGGATTCTGTTGAAAAAACAAAATTGACAACTGTGAAAGGCAAAGCAAAAAAAGTACCGGATGAGATTTTAGAATTTTTCAAAAATATAGACTGGGAAATGGATTGGAGCAGACTAGAAATTTACAGCGAAAAAATTTACTACATGCCACAAGGAATTCCAAATGTAAAAGGGATTCGTTTTTTACGCACAGGACTATATTTGGGTGATTTAAAGAAAAATCGTTTTGAACCAAGTCAATCATTGGCAATGTGCTTGAAAAAAGAGGAGTATAAGAATTGTGTCAGCATTTCATCTGATGATGAACGTGTGATTAAGTATTTAAAAGGGGAAACGATTGATGTGGATGATCTTGTTTCTCAAAAAGAAAAAGGGTGGTTCCTTGTGTTAGTAGATAACTATCCGCTTGGATGGGGGAAACTTTCAAATGGTACATTAAAGAATAAATATTTACCTGGATGGAGATGGCAATCGTAATGATTCGTTTAGATAAATTTTTAGCAGACATGGGTGTAGGAACCCGAACAGAAGTAAAAAAGTACATTCGACAGGGGAAAGTAACCGTAGATGGGATTGTGGAAAAATCTCCAGAAACGAAGATTGATGCAAATGCACAAAGCGTATGTTTCGATGGAAAACCGATTCAATATGAATCGTATGTCTATTACATGCTGAACAAACCTGCCGGAGTCATATCTGCAAGTAAGGATTCAAAAGAAAAAACAGTCATTGATTTAATTGATGATAAGAAGAGAAAAGATTTGTTTCCTGTGGGACGCCTAGATAAAGACACAGAGGGTCTCTTACTAATTACGAATGATGGAGAAACTGCACATAATCTGTTGTCTCCGAAAAAGCATGTGAACAAGGTGTATTATGCAAAAATTGATGGGATTGTAACAGAGGCGGATCAGAAAGCATTTTCCGAAGGTCTTTCTATTGGAGAAGGAGAGATTACAAAGCCTGCGAAATTAGAAATTTTAGAATCAGGTATCATTTCTGAGATAAAACTTACAATTCAAGAAGGGAAATTCCATCAGGTAAAGCGAATGTTTGAAGCTGTAGGAAAGAAAGTGATTTATTTAAAACGTTTGTCCATGGGAGCATTACAGTTGGACGAGCAGTTAGCTTTGGGTGAGTATCGATTGCTCACAAAAGAGGAGATAGAGATGTTATGTTAAAAGATATAGAAGCGATTATTTTTGATATAGATGGAACTTTGATTGATTCTATGTGGATTTGGACAAATATTGATGATTTGTTTTTGGCGAAATACAACTTAACTGAACCTCCGAATTTTCATGAGGGAATGGAAGGAAAGAGCTATTCGGAAACAGCACAATATTTTTTGGATATTTTCCCAGAACTGCCACACACAAGACAAGAATTGGAAGATGAGTGGCATCAGATGGCATATGATATCTATACAAAAGAAATTCCTTTGAAAAAAGGTGCCTATGAGTTTATTGTAAAAATGCATCAAGAGGGAAAGAAACTTGGTATAGCAACAAGTAATACAAGGGTTCTGGCAGAAGGAACATTAAGGAATAATAAAATCTTTGAGTTTTTCCATTCCATCTGGACTTCTGATGAAGCAAAAGTGGGAAAACCATCACCGGATGTATACTTGCGAGTAGCAGAAAGCTTGAGAGTATCCCCTGAACGATGTTTGGTTTTTGAAGATGTGCCAAAAGGCATCATGGCAGGGAAAAATGCAGGCATGAAAGTCTGTGCAATTGACGATCCGTTTTCAAGACCGCAAGAAGAACGAAAACGAGAATTGGCAGATTATTATATACAAGATTTTGACGATATTATAAATCAAACCTACGAGGTATTATGATGAAAAATGGATTTTTACCGATTTGCAGAAAGGATATGGAAGAACGTGGTTGGGAGCAAGTAGATTTTGTCTATGTAACCGGAGATGCGTATGTGGACCATCCATCATTTGGACATGCAATTATTTCTCGTATTTTGGAATCTCACGGTTATAAAGTAGGAATTATTGCACAGCCAGATTGGAAAGAGAAAGAAAGTATTAATGAATTTGGCGAACCAAGATTAGGATTTCTTGTGTCGGGTGGCAACATGGATTCTATGGTGAATCATTATTCTGTTTCAAAGAAACGACGTTCCAACGATGCCTATACACCGGGTGGTGTTATGGGAAAAAGACCGGATTATGCAACCGTTGTCTATTGTAATCTCATTCGCCAAACCTATAAGAAAACACCGATTATTATTGGGGGAATCGAAGCAAGTTTGCGAAGAATGGCTCACTATGATTATTGGTCTAACAAACTGAAACGTTCTATTTTATTAGATTCAGGAGCAGACTTGATTTCTTACGGTATGGGAGAACGTTCGATTGTGGAAATCGCAGATGCATTAGACAGTGGACTTGCAATTGAAGATATCACATATATCGATGGGACTGTTTGCAAAGTAAAAACATTGGATAGTGTGTATGATGCAATTATTTTAGAAACTTGGGAAGATTTAAAACGAGATAAATTAAATTATGCAAAAAGTTTTTATACTCAATACTGTAATACAGACCCATTTGCAGGGAAACGATTGGTAGAGCCATATTCAGAACACGTTTTTGTAGTGCAAAATCCACCAGCAAAGCCGTTGTCCCAATCTGAAATGGATCGCGTATATAGTCTTCCATATATGAGAACTTATCATCCGTCTTACGAGGAACAAGGCGGAGTTCCAGCTATAGAAGAAGTGAAATATAGTTTGATTAGCAACAGAGGTTGCTTCGGTGGATGTAGTTTTTGCGCATTAACCTTTCACCAAGGAAGAATTATTCAAACAAGAAGCCATGAGTCTTTGATTGAAGAAGCAAAGAAATTTATCTGGGACAAAGATTTTAAAGGATATATACATGACGTAGGAGGGCCGACTGCAAATTTCAGAGCACCAGCATGTGAAAAGCAGTTGGAAAAAGGAGCGTGTACAAAGAAACAATGCTTGTTTCCAACGCCTTGTAAAAATTTAAAAGTAGATCACAAGGACTATTTGAAGCTACTTCGCAAATTAAGAGAACTTCCGAATGTGAAGAAAGTATTTATCCGTTCCGGAATTCGTTTTGACTATTTGATTGCAGATAAAGACGATCGATTTTTCCGTGAACTTTGTGAGCATCACGTCAGTGGGCAATTAAAGGTGGCTCCGGAACATGTGTCTGAAAATGTACTTCAAAAGATGGGGAAACCGCAAAATAGTGTTTATCAGGAATTTTCTAAGAAATACAAACAAATCAATGAGAAAATAGGGAAAAAGCAATTTCTGGTACCTTATCTTATGTCATCCCACCCTGGCTCAACGATGAAAGAAGCGGTAGAACTAGCAGAATATTTACGTGATTTGGGATATATGCCAGAACAGGTACAAGATTTCTATCCAACACCGTCAACGATTTCAACGTGTATGTATTATACAGAAGTAGATCCAAGAACAATGAAACCAGTATATGTTCCAAAGAATCCACACGAAAAGGCTATGCAAAGAGCCTTGATACAATATCGAAATCCAAAAAATTACGAATTAATTATGGAAGCGTTGAAGATTGCTGACCGAATGGATTTAGTCGGTTTTGACAAAAAATGTTTGATTCGTCCAAGACAAGGTGCAAGTCAAGGAAAACAAGTAAACAAAAAAGCTGTAACCCAAAATACAGCTCAGAAAAAGAAGAAAGCGATTCGAAACGTACACAAAAAGAAACGGTAAGAAAGATAAAAAACTTTGGAAATAGAAGGATGTCGCATGAAAGAAATCATTATTACCTCAAATGAAGCGGGGCAAAGATTTGATAAATTATTAGGAAAATATTTGAATCAAGCACCGAAAAGTTTCATTTATAAAATGCTTCGAAAAAAGAATATTGTTTTGAATGGAAAGAAAGCTACTGGAAATGAAAAACTCAAAGAGGGCGATTCTGTGAAATTGTTTTTAGCAGAGGAGACCATTGACAAATTTTCAAAAACGGAAATTGTACAGACAAATGTGGAAATTGCAATTCTTTATGAAGATGCGAACATATTGGTGATTAATAAACCAGTAGGTATGCTTTCCCAAAAGGCTGATGCAAAAGATGAATCCTTGGTAGAACATATCATTTCATATCTGCTTAAGTCAGAACAACTTTCTGCAGAAGATTTACAAAAATTCCGCCCATCTATTTGCAATCGGCTGGACCGAAATACGAGTGGAATTGTGGTAGCTGGAAAAAGTTTAATAGGGCTTCAAAGAATGGGTGAGTTATTTAAAAACCGCTCTTTGAAGAAATTTTATCGTTGTTTGGTAGTTGGAGAGGTAAAAGAAGCACAATATATTAAAGGATATTTGACAAAAGATGAAATAACGAATAAAGTATGTATATTAAGCAATGAAGAACAAGATGCTCTTCCGATTGAAACAGAATATAGACCAATATGGACAAATGGAAAAATAACATTATTAGAAGTACATTTGATCACCGGAAGAACGCATCAAATTCGTGCTCATTTGGCGTCAGAAGGACATCCAATTATAGGGGATTATAAATACGGAAATCGAAATATCAACGAAAACTATAAGAAGCAGTACAAATTAACAAGTCAATTATTACATGCTTATCGATTAGAATTCCCTAATTTAAATGAAGAATTAGAAGAAATCAGTGAAAAAACAATTATGGCTCCATTGCCATATCTGTTTGAACATATTTTAAAATCAGAAAAAAGCAAAGGATAATTTGTATGGGAACATGGAATTCAAGGGGACTTCGTGGTTCTACATTAGAAGAATTTCTTAATCGGACAAATGAAAAATATTCGGAACAGGGATTGGCACTGATACAGAAGATACCGACACCGATTACTCCTGTTCAAATTGATAAAGAGCACCGACATATTACGTTGGCGTATTTTGATCAGAGAAGTACCGTTGATTATATTGGAACTGTTCAAGGAATTCCAATTTGTTTTGATGCGAAAGAGTGTAATACAGATACATTTCCATTGCAAAACATTCATGAACATCAGGTTGTGTTTATGGAAAAGTTTGAACAACAGGAAGGCATCGCTTTTTTGATCATTTATTTTAGCAAGAAAAACGAATTGTATTATATGACATTTCGTGAATTGAAATCTTTTTGGGATAGAGCAAAAAACGGCGGTAGAAAAAGCATTCGTCATGAAGAATTAAATCCAATTTATTTTATGCAATTAAAAAATGGTTGTTTTGTTCCTTATTTAGATGCATTACAGTTGGATTTAGAAAACAGGGAATAACTAGGAGGAAATGACATGAAACAACAGATATTACATACCCCAGAAGGTGTGAGAGATATCTATAGTATAGAATATCGAAAGAAACAAACTTTAGAAACAAAACTACAAAATGTATTTCATTTGTACGGCTACCAAGATGTTCAAACCCCTATGTTTGAATATTTCGATGTGTTTGGAAAAGAAATGGGAACTACTTCTGCAAAAGAACTGTATAAGTTTTTTGACCGAGAAGGGAATACATTGGTGCTTCGTCCAGATATGACTCCGGCAATCGCACGTGTAGCCACAACGTTGTATGAATCTGAACGAGTACCGATTCGTTTGTGTTATAAGGGAAATACGTTTATCAACCATTCTAGTTACAAAGGAAGATTACATGAAAACACACAAGCAGGAGCAGAATTAATTGGCATAGATTCAGTGGAAGCAGATGCGGAAATGGTTGTAATGGCCATAGAAAGTTTAAAAGAAGTCGGCCTCAAAGATTTTCAAATTCATATCGGAAGTGTAGAATTTTTTGAAAGTTTGATTTCATTAACTAATCTTCAAAAAGAGAGTGAATTGAGATTGCGTGAATTAATACGTAATCGAAATTATTTTGGAGTGGAAGAACTTCTGGAACAAGAACAGGCGTCACTTGCTGTAAAAGCAGCATTCCAAATTTTGCCAGAATTAACAGGTGGAACAGAAATCTTAAAAGATGCGAGTGAAACAGCAGCTTTCTTGAGTGAAACAGCGGTAGAAGCAGTGAAACGTCTTGAAGAACTTACGAAATTGTTGGTTGCATTTGGTGTTGATGAATATGTGACATTTGATCTCAGCATGAGTGGAGCATATGGATATTACACAGGAATCATATTTCGAGGATATACATATGGAACAAGTGATGCGATTGTAAAAGGTGGTCGTTATGACAATCTTATGGAAAAATTCGGAAATTCCTCACCATCGATTGGTTTTGTAATCGTAGTAGATGAATTAATGAATGCATTTGCAAGACAAAAATTAGAAATACCATATCAATATAAAAATACATTTATTCTTTATGAAGAACATAGACAAGAAGAAGCTATCAAACTTGCGAAGGAATTCAGAAATAGTGGAAAACCAACGGAACTTGTGAAAAAGAAGCAGGATATCGGGTTTGATGTGTATATGGAATGTGCAAAGAAAAATTTGTGTGTAAGTATGATGTATTTGAAGAATGCAAAAGACATCGATATGGTCAACTTGTTGACAGGGACGGTAAAGAGTGTCTCGAGAACTGTGAAATAGTTTTGGAGGAAAATATATGAGATATTTAACGTTTGCTTTGACAAAAGGTCGATTAGCAAATAAAACAATGGAATTATTAGAGCAACTGGGGATTACATGTGAAGAAATTCAAGACAAAAATTCCAGAAAACTCATTTTTGTAAATGAAGAATTAAAATTAAAGTTTTTCTTGGCAAAAGGGCCAGATGTTCCTACCTATGTAGAATATGGTGCAGCTGATATCGGTGTTGTCGGAAAAGATACTATTTTGGAAGAAGGACGCAAAGTTCATGAGGTTTGTGATTTGCGATTTGGTGCATGTCGCATGTGTGTATGTGGACCGGAATCTGCAAAAGAATTATTGCAACATAGAGAATTAATACGTGTAGCAACCAAATATCCAAACATTGCCAAAGATTATTTCTATAATAAGAAACATCAAACAGTGGAGATTATTAAGTTAAATGGTTCTATCGAGTTGGCACCTTTGGTAGGCTTGTCAGAAGTAATTGTAGATATTGTAGAGACGGGCTCTACACTTCGTGCAAATGGTTTGGATGTATTAGAAGAAGTTTGTCCACTTTCTGCGAGAATGATTGTAAATCCTGTGAGCATGAGAATGGAAAATGACCGAATCAAAGATTTGTTAACCAGGCTGAGAAGTATTTTGCAGGAGGGTTAGAAATGAGGATACAAAAGTTAGATGACAACACAAAAAAGAATTTATTAGAAGATTTACTAAAAAGAAGTCCGAACCAATATACCGAATATGAAACACGCGTATCAGCAATTTTAAATAAAGTTAGAGAAGGTCGTGATCAAGCTGTTTTTGAATACACAAAACAATTTGATGGTGTTGAACTTTCAAGTGAAAACATTCGTGTTACAGAAGAGGAAATTCAAGAAGCCTATGAATCAGTAGATTCTTCATTGATTGATATTATTCGTAAAGCAAAATGTAATATCCAAACTTATCACGAAAAACAAAGACAATACAGTTGGTTTGATAGCAAACCAAACGGAACAATGCTTGGACAAAAGGTAACTGCACTGCAAAGAGTAGGTGTGTATGTCCCAGGAGGGAAAGCAGTATATCCGTCTTCTGTATTGATGAATGTCATTCCGGCAAAGGTGGCCGGTGTGGATGAAATCGTGATGGTGACTCCGCCGGGAAAAGATGGAAAAGTCAATCCGAATACATTGGTGGCTGCAAAAGAGGCCGGCGCAGACGTGATTTATAAAGTTGGTGGAGCTCAAGCCATTGCTGCACTTGCGTTTGGAACAGAGACGATTCCTAAAGTAGATAAAATTGTAGGGCCGGGAAATATATATGTAGCCCTTGCAAAAAAGGCTGTATACGGACATGTAAGCATTGATTCTATTGCAGGTCCAAGTGAAATTCTTGTGATTGCTGACGAGACTGCCAATCCAAGATATGTGGCTGCAGATTTATTGTCACAAGCAGAACATGATGAATTAGCATCCGCAATTTTAGTTACAACAAGTGAAGTTTTGGCAAAACAAGTATCTGAACAGGTAGATATCTTTGTAGAAGAATTAAGTCGTACTGACATTATGAAAAAATCGTTAGAAAATTATGGATATATTCTTGTTGCAAACTCCATGGAAGATGTGATTGATATTGCAAATGAGATTGCATCTGAACATTTGGAAATTATGACAAAAAATCCATATGATGTCATGATGAAGGTGCGAAATGCAGGGGCAATCTTTGTAGGTGAGTACAGCAGTGAACCATTGGGGGATTATTTTGCAGGTCCAAATCATGTGTTACCAACAAATGGAACCGCGAAATTCTTTTCACCACTTGGTGTGGATGATTTTATAAAGAAATCAAGCATTATTGCTTACTCAAGAGAAGCTCTTGAAGAAATTCATAGAGATATTGAACGATTTGCTGAAGCAGAACAATTGACCGCACACGCAAATTCTATAAAAGTACGTTTTGAAAAATAGAGGTGTAATATGAGAGAGAGAATTGCAAGTTGTAATCGAAAAACGAAAGAAACTGACATTCAATTAACCATTAATCTTGATGGTACTGGAAAAACAAAAATTGAAACCGGTGTAGGTTTTTTTGACCATATGTTAGATGGTTTTGCAAGACACGGTCTATTTGATTTGGAGTTGAAAGTAGTAGGAGATTTAGAGGTTGACTGTCACCATACGATTGAAGATACCGGAATTGTTCTCGGTCAAGCAATTGCAGAAGCACTAGGAGACAAAAAAGGAATCAAGCGTTATGGAAGCTTTATGATTCCAATGGACGAGACATTGGCGCTTTGCGCAGTGGATCTGTCAGGAAGACCGTATTTGAATTTTAAAGCAGATTTTACTGTGGAGAAAATAGAAGATTTTGATACAGAAATGTTCCGCGAATTCTTTTATGCAGTATCCTACAGTGCAGCAATGAATTTGCATCTAAAGATTTTAGATGGTATGAATAATCACCATATGGCAGAAGCATTGTTTAAAGCATTTGGAAAAGCACTTGACGTGGCAACAATGGATGAACCACGTATAAAAGACGTATGGTCTACGAAAGGAAGTTTATAAAGTGAGTAATTATAAAAAAGTCATTCCGTGTATTTTTATACAACAGGGGAAGGCAGTTCAATGGTTTGATAATAATGAAATAATAGCGCAAGATGTTGTTGCGTTGGCAAAACAATATAGTGATATGGGAGCGGATGAATTAATCGTATTTGATTTATCTGACAACGATAAAGAACATGATGATGCCATCGATTTAATGAAAAAAATAAATCGAGTAATTCCAATCCAAATGATTGCGGGCGGAAATATTAAACGTCAGGAAGATGTTAAAAAAATACTCTATACTGGTGCAAAAAAAGCATTTTTGAATTTCGCAAAAGAAACGGGTATTGAGTTAATAGAAGAAGTTTCTAAACGATTTGGAAAAGAAAAAATTGCTGTTTCCATAAGTGATATTGAGACTCTAACAAAACATCAGGAATTAATCGAAACATATGCCAGTGAAATTATATTTGTGAATTGCAAAGAGATAGAATCTGTTAAAGTTCTTACAAAGTTACCAACAACGATTGTGTCCGAACAGGTGGATGAATCGAAACTTTTTGCAATATTAAAAAAGGATGGTATTAACGGATTATCAGGGATGTATGTGAGTGAACAAAATTTCAATTTTAAATTATTTAAAGAAGCATGCGAGAAACAATGTATAAACATGTCAATCTTAGAAAGTAAATTGGATTTTGCTTCATTTAAATTAAATGAAGAAGGATTGATACCTGTTATCGTACAGCATTATAAAACAGATAAGGTTCTTATGCTTGCATATATGGATCAAGATGCATTTGAACAGACCATCAAGACAGGTAAAATGACCTATTACAGCAGAAGCAGAAAAGAACGATGGGTAAAAGGTGAGACATCCGGACATTATCAGTTTGTGAAATCGTTAACTCTTGACTGTGATAATGACACCATTTTAGCAAAAGTAGAACAAATAGGAGTTGCTTGTCATACGGGAGCTCCGACCTGCTTTTTCCAACCATTAGTGGAAGATCAGTATGATGAGTTAAATCCACTGCAAGTATTCCAAAGCGTATATGATACAATTGCAGATAGAAAAGTAAATCCAAAGGAAGGATCGTATACAAATTATCTTTTCGACAAAGGGATTGATAAAATCCTTAAAAAAGTGGGAGAAGAGGCAACAGAACTTGTGATTGCAGCAAAGAATCCAAACCCAGAAGAAATCAAATATGAACTTTCCGATTTCTTATATCATGCAATGGTATTGATGGTAGAACGAGGAGTTACCTGGGAAGATATAGTGAAAGAGTTGGCTGATAGATAGTTCTAAAGAAAAATAGAAAGCATATATTACATTAAGAATTGTAATATATGCTTTTTTTATGACAAATATTGAAAAACGAAGATTAGAACTTTTAACACAAACGCGAAATATGTATAGTGAAAAAACAGTTCCCCCTGCGATACATCCAAGATATCAAGCTGCATATCATTCCATATATGGGAACACGGAAATGGATGAACAAAAAACACATAATCCGTTTATGATACGCGTTGTAATAGCGGTTGTAATTTTTTCTTTATTCTTCTTTATGAATCAACAAAAATACACCATTGGTACAATTGATAGTCAAGAAATTGTTGCTGAAGTACAGAAAAACTTATTCAGCAAGGAGTTCCCACTCTTCATAGAGCAATTCAAGTTCTTTTGAAATGGATGCCTTTTCCAAAGAAAGTTCTTGACATTTCACACTGTTAGAATAAACGGCCGGGTCTAGCAATAATGAATCGATTTCAGCGTCTCTGTTCTCAAAAGAAGAGATTTTTTCTTCAATCTTTTTCAAATCATTTTGACGTTTGCGTTCTTTTGCTTGTGCTTCTTTTTGTGCCTTCCAATCTAACTTAGTGTCAGAAATTGGCAGTTGAGATATTTCATTCACTTTGATAGAAGGCGCATATACGGCGGTCAATTCTTCTTTCTTTTCAACATAATAATCATAATTTCCAATATAATTTACGAATGTATGATTCACTAAATCCAAAATTCTGCTTGCTGTTTGGTTGATGAAATATCGATCGTGTGATACGTAGAGAACCGTTCCGGTATATTCATTTAATGCTTTCTCCAAAATTTCTTTTGAAGCGATATCCAAATGGTTCGTAGGTTCATCCATAATCAAAAAGTTCGCTTCAGATAACATCAATTTTGCAAGTGACACGCGTCCTCGTTCACCACCGCTTAAATCACCGATTAATTTGTATACATCATCACCTGTAAAGAGAAATGCAGCAAGTGTGTTTCGAATTTGTGTATGTGTCATATTTGGATAATCATCAGAAATCTCATCAAACACCGATTTATTCATGTGTAGTACTTGATGTTCCTGGTCATAATAGCCGATTTTTACTTTTGTTCCCAAACGAAAACAACCAGTATCAGCAGGAATCAATTCATTTAAAATTTTTAAAAGCGTAGTTTTTCCGGTTCCGTTATCGCCGATAATTGCGATGTGTTCCCCGCGTTTCACTTCAAAGCATACCTCTTTGAATAGTGTTTGTGTTCCAAAGGATTTACTTAGATTTTCTACAGATAACACATCGTTTCCACTGATACAGGAAGGTTCCAGTTGAAAATGTAATTCGGGTTGTGATTCTAACGGCTTTTCGATTCGCTCTATTTTTTCTAATGTTTTTTCACGACTTTCCGCACGTTTAATTGATTTTTCGCGGTTAAAAGAGCGTAGTTTTTCGATAACAGCTTCTTGGTGTTTGATTTCTTGTTGTTGATTCAAGTAAGCTTTTATCTTTGCTTCGCGTAGCAACTTCTTTTTTTCTGCGAAAGCAGAGTAATTGCCTTGAAACATGAGTAATTCACCATTTTCAATTTCGATCACTTTAGAAACAACCCGATTGAGAAAATAGCGGTCGTGAGATACAATTAACGCCGCGCCATTATAATTCATTAGATAAGTTTCCAACCAGGCTATTGAATTCATATCCAAATGATTGGTCGGTTCATCTAAGAGTAACAAATCTGGATTCGTTAATAGTAGTTTACCAAGTGCAACACGAGTTTTCTGTCCACCTGAAAGCGTGCATATTTCTTTTGTGAATTCCTCTTCAGTAAAACCAAGACCTTTGAGAATACCGATCAATTCACTTTGAAATGCATATCCATTTTCTTGTTCAAAGCGATCTGTGAGAATGTGATAGGAGTGCAGACGGTTTTCTAATTCCGCTCCATCTAAATATTTCATCTCTAGTTCCAAGGTACGGATTTGGCGTTCAAGCTCAATTAAATTTGCCTTTGCGGTCTTTAATTCTTCTATGATGGTATGATTGCTTGATAAATCTTGGTGTTGGGATAAATATCCAATGGTTTTATTTTTGGACAAAATCACTTCACCGGCATCCGGTTCCAATTCATTTACTAGCATTTTTAGAATGGTTGATTTTCCAGCACCATTGATGCCAATAAGAGCTACTTTTTCGCGATTTTTAATATGAAAAGAGCCAGATTTTACGATTGTTTGGTCTCCAAAAGCTTTTTCAATATTATGGCATGTTAGTATCATTCTCAATCTCCTAATAGAATAAAAGTTATACCTTTTTATTATACTGTAAAAGTAATAAAAAACAACGAAAAGTTTGACATTATATTCACAATTCTATATAATTGTTTTTAGTTAGTTTGGAGAGGAAGGTGAACGTATGGAAGAAAAAGAAATTTCTCAGGCAGTCATTCAAAGACTCCCACGATATTATCGTTATCTTGGGGAATTACTTGAAAACAATGTGGAACGTATATCTTCTAGTGATTTGAGTAAGCGAATGAATGTGACCGCTTCCCAAATTAGACAGGATTTAAATAACTTTGGTGGATTTGGACAACAAGGTTATGGATACAATGTGAAATATTTGCGCACAGAAATAGGAAAGATCCTTGGTTTAGATGAACATCACAATTTTATTATTATTGGTGCAGGTAATCTTGGACAAGCATTGGCAAATTATGGCGCTTTTGAGACAAGTGGTTTTGTTTTAAAAGGCATCTTTGATATTAATCCAAAGATAGAAGGAACTTGTATTCGCGGTGTCAAGATACGTATGATGGATGAGTTGAAGGATTTTATCAATAAAAACAAGATTGAAATCGCAGTATTGACTATTCCGAAAAAGAATGCAACAGATGTTGCTGATTTATTGGCAGATACAGACATTAAAGGCATTTGGAATTTCGCTCATACTGATTTGAAATTGCCAGAAAGAATTATTGTAGAGGACGTACATCTTTCTGATAGTTTAATGAGGCTCTCATATAAAATAGGACATTATGAAAAAGGGCTTTCGCAAGAATAAAAAGGAAACGTGTAGGTGAGTTTGCAAAGCATACTTTCTTACACGCTTTTTTGTATAGGAGAGGTTATGAAATATATTTTAACTGGAAAACAGATGCAAAGCGCAGACAAATATGCAATTGAAAAAATAGGCATACCTTCGATGGTCTTAATGGAACGAGCAGCCCTATGCGTTGTGGAAACCATGGAAAAAGAACGCTTAGATTTTAAAAATGTTCTTGTAGTATGTGGACCTGGAAATAACGGAGGAGATGGATATGCCGTTGCAAGAATTTTGCATTTAAAAGGTCATAAAGTAAGTCTTTATTTTGTGGGAGATGAAAACAAACGGACGACTGAGAACCTTCAACAATACAAAATAACACAATATTATAAAATTCCTGTTAAGCAAACCTTACAAGAGGAAGACTATACAATTATCATCGATGCAGTTTTCGGAACTGGATTAAGTCGTAATATAGAAGGGGAATATCGAAATATTCTCGAACAATTAAATCAAATGTCTGGGACAAAAGTAGCGATTGACATACCAACTGGACTACATGATAAAACAGGTGATGTATTAGGCATCGCATTTAAAGCAGATTTTACAGTTGCACTTGCGTATGCAAAGTTAGGACATGTGTTAGAAGCCGGGAATTTACATGTTGGGAAATTGTTTATTGTAGATATTGGAATAAGTACAGAAGCGCTTCCTAGTAATGAAAAACTTGCATATTGCTATGATTATGAAGATTTTCGATGTGAATTTCCAAAAAGAATTGCCAACTCTCATAAAGGGACTTGTGGAAAAATATTGTTGATTGTTGGAAGTCAGGGGATGTCCGGTGCAGCACTTTTGTGTGCAAGAGCCGCGTACACTGTGGGTGCTGGATTGGTACGAATCTATACACCGGAAGAAAATAGAGAAATTTTGCAAAAGCTTTTGCCAGAAGCAATGATCACCGCATATACTGAATATGATGAAGCGCAATTAGAGGAACTTCTTCGTTGGTCAAGCGTTGTGGGAATTGGTTGTGGAATTGGAATGTCAGAGTTGGCAAGAAAAATAACGGATTACACAATAAGAAATGCAAAAGCACCTTGTGTAGTTGATGCGGATGCGTTAAACTTAATTGCAACTGATATAAAAAGTTTAAGAGAAGCAAAACAACCAATAATACTGACTCCTCATATGAAGGAAATGGCAAGGCTTCTTGATTGCGAAGTAAGTGAATTGAAAGAACGCAAAATGGAAATGTTAGAAACTTTTTGCGAGAAATATAACGTCACATGTGTGTTAAAAGATGCAAGAACTTTGGTTGGATGTAATAAAGAAGATTTCTTTCTAAATATTACCGGAAATTCGGCCTTGTCCAAAGGCGGAACTGGTGACGTGTTATGTGGAATGATCACAGGTATTCTGGCGCAAAAGAAAGAACTATATGCAAGTGCCTGTCTGGGCGTGTATTTACATGGATTGGCTGGCGAATTAGCGTCAGAGAAGAAAGGACAATATAGTGTGTTGGCAGGAGATGTCATTGATTATATTGGTGAAATTTTGAAACAAATTTAGAGGTGACAAAGTGAAAACATATAGCAGAGTCTATGCAAAAATTGATTTAGATGCAATCGCATCTAACATGGAACAGATGAAACAAAATCTAAATCCTACGACAAAAATAATGGCTGTTATAAAGGCAGATGGATATGGTCACGGTGCAGTACAAATTGCACAGATGTTAGAGCATATGGAAGTTGTATGGGGATTTGCAGTTGCAACACTTGATGAGGCAGTTGTTTTAAAAAAAGAAGGAATCTGCAAACCTGTGTTAGTGCTTGGATGCGTCTTTCCAGATCAATATAAAGAAATGTTAAAACACGAAATTCGCATGAATGTATATACGGAAGAAATGGCAGAAGCAATTTCACAAATTGCAGAAAGAGAAGGAATGACTGCGTATGTACATATTAAGCTAGATACGGGAATGACAAGATTAGGATTCGATGTGGAAGAAAAAACAATATCCGTTATAGAAAGAATTTCAACGATGAAGCATGTGTGCATGGAAGGTATCTTTACCCACATGGCAAAAGCCGATGAGACAGTGAAAGAATTCACTCATCAGCAGCTTCAAGCATTTGTATGGATGGTAAACCGTTTAAAAGAAAAAGGAATTGAATTTCAATACGAGCATTGTGCAAATAGTGCAGCAATCATTGATGTTCCAGAAGCCAATTTCAATTTGGTTCGAGCAGGTATTTCAATATATGGATTATACCCTTCAAAGGAAGTGCAGACAGAATATGTGAAATTAAAACCGGCATTGGAACTAAAAAGCAGAGTTACACTCGTCAAAAACATTAAAGCGGGAACTCCTGTTAGTTATGGAGGAACGTTTGTGTCTGAGCGCGAAATGGTTATTGCAACCATTCCGGTAGGATATGCAGATGGATATTCAAGAAATCTTTCAAATGTTGGGTATGTGCTAATACACGGAAAGAAAGCACCTGTTTTAGGTCGCGTGTGTATGGATCAATTTATGGTAGATGTGACAGATATTGAAGGAGTTTCTTTTGGAGATGATGTTACGTTAATTGGGAAAGATGGAACTGAACTTATCACTGTGGAAGATTTAAGTGAATTATCCGGAAGATTTAACTATGAATTCGTCTGTAATTTGGGAAAACGAATCCCTAGAGTATATGTGAAAGATGGGAAAATAGTAGAACAGGTTGATTATTTTGCTTAAAATCATAATGAATTAATCTCTGATTAGAATACATCCGAAAAAGATGGAAATAATGATGTTATCTTTAATAATCGGAGTGTGAATATTGTGCAAATTAAACGAGGAGATATTTTCTATGCAGATTTAAGCCCGGTTGTGGGTTCTGAACAGGGAGGTATAAGACCTGTTATTATTATTCAAAACGATGTGGGAAATCGGCATAGTCCAACGGTAATCTGTGCCGCAATTACATCAAAGATGAATAAAGCAAAGTTACCGACACATGTGGAGATTGATGCAAAAAAATATCAACTAGTAAAAAATTCGGTCATTTTATTAGAACAAGTTCGAACCATTGACAAGCAGAGATTGAGAGATTTCATCTGTCATGTTGATAAGAAAATGATTGCGAAAGTAGAAGAAGCATTGAAAATTAGCTTTGGACTGTGTACATAGCCTAAACAATGCTAAAAGAACTGTACAAATTGAAAAAAGAATGCTAAAATATACAAATATTTTACGAAAATAGGAGAGAAATTAAAATGTCAGGACATTCAAAATTCGCGAATATTAAGCATAAAAAAGAAAAAAATGATGCTGCAAAAGGGAAAATTTTTACGAAGATAGGTAGAGAGTTAGCTGTTGCCGTAAAAGAAGGTGGCGGACCGGATCCTGCAAACAACAGTAGATTGCGTGATGTAATTGCAAAGGCAAAAGCAAATAATATGCCAAATGACAATATAGAGAGAAGTATCAAAAAGGCTGCAGGCGATGCGGATGCATCAAACTACGAACATGTTACATATGAAGGCTACGGGCCTAACGGTACAGCGATTATTGTAGAAGCCTTAACTGATAATAAGAATAGAACGGCTTCAAATGTGCGTAATGCATTTACAAAAGGAAATGGAAATGTTGGAACACCAGGATGTGTTTCGTTTATGTTCGATAAAAAAGGACAAATCATTGTAGACAAAGAAGAATGCGATATGGACGCGGATGATTTGATGATGATGGCACTTGATGCTGGTGCAGAAGATTTTGTAGAGGAAGAAGATAGTTATGAAATCTTAACAGATCCAGATTCTTTCAGTGAAATTCGTTTGGCATTAGAAGAAATGGGAATACCAATGGTTAACGCAGAAGTTACCATGATTCCACAAACTTATGTTGAATTAACAGATGAGAAAGATCTTAAAAACATCCAAAAAACATTAGATCTCCTGGAAGAAGATGACGATGTGCAAGAAGTTTATCACAACTGGGATGAATAAGGAGAAAAACGATGAGTGATTATAGAATTGAAACAAAGTGTATTCAATCAGGGTATACACCAAAAAATGGAGAGTCAAGAGTAGTTCCAATCTATCAAAGTACAACATTTAAATATGATAACAGCGATTACATGGGAAAATTATTTGATTTAGAAGAGTCAGGATATTTTTATACACGTCTTCAAAATCCAACAAATGACGCTGTTGCAGCAAAGATTTGCGATATGGAAGGTGGAGCTGCAGCAATGTTAACATCTTCAGGACAGGCAGCGAATTTCTATGCAATCATCAATATTGCAGGTGCAGGAGACCACATAGTATGTTCGTCTGCAGTTTACGGAGGAACCTATAACTTATATGCACATACAATACGAAAGATGGGAATTGAAACTACATTTGTGGATCCGGATTGCACAGAAGAAGAGTTAAACGCAGCTTTTCGTGAAAATACAAAAGCACTCGTTGGTGAAACGATTGCGAACCCAGGATTGAACGTTTTAGATATTGAAAAATTTGCCAATGTAGCACACGCTCATCATGTTCCACTTATCATTGATAATACATTTGCAACACCAATTAATTGTAGACCTTTTGAGTGGGGTGCAGATATCGTAACCCATTCAACAACAAAGTACATGGATGGTCATGCGGTTACTGTAGGTGGATGTATTGTAGACAGCGGAAATTTTGATTGGGATGCAAATGCAGACAAATTCCCTGGACTCACAACTCCAGACGAGACCTATCATGGAATTGTCTATACAGAAAGATTTGGAAAAGCAGCATATATCACAAAAGCAACTGCGCAAATGATGCGAGATTTAGGTTCTATCCAATCACCACAAAACGCATTTCTTTTGAATATTGGTTTGGAAACATTACATTTAAGAATGCCTAGACATTGTGAGAATGCATTGAAAGCCGCTGAGTTTTTACAGAATCATGAAAAAATTGCATGGGTAAATTGCCCGGCACTTCCAGGCGACAAATATTACGATTTGGCGCAACAATACATGCCAAACGGAACTTGTGGTGTAATTACCTTTGGAGTAAAAGGTGGAAGAGATGCTTGTGTGAAGATGATGGATGCATTAAAAATGATTGCGATTGTAACACATGTTGCTGATTCTAGAAGCTGCGTGTTGCATCCGGCCAGTCATACTCACCGTCAAATGAATGAACAAGAATTGCTTGAAGCAGGTGTTCAATCTGATTTGATTCGTTTTAGTGTGGGTACAGAAAATATTGAAGATATTATTGAAGATTTAAAACAAGCGTTAGAGAATGTTTAAGAAATAAAGAGTTTAGAGAGTAGTCTTTCTAAACTCTTTTATATTTTTTTAGAAAATTGACATACTATTTCTAAAACAAGAAGTGGAGATGTCAAAATGAATCAAGAAACGCAAGAAATTATCAAGGAAACAGGTGCGATAGAAATTGAAAAAGAGAAGAATTTAATCAAAGTTTTCACCATCATTGGAGAAATAGAAGGACACGAACTAGCAAGCAGCAACACAAAATCAACCAAATATGACCATTTATTGCCACAATTAGCTGAAATAGAAGAACGGGATGATGTGGATGGAGTTTTATTTTTGATTAATACACTTGGAGGAGATGTGGAAGCAGGACTTGCAATTGCAGAAATGATTGCATCGTTGAGTAAACCAACCGTATCGCTTGTTCTAGGTGGAAGTCATTCTATTGGAGGACCTTTGGCGGTTGCATCAGATTATTCGTTCATCGTACCGAGTGGTACAATGGTGGTTCATCCTGTACGAACAAGTGGAATGTTTATAGGTGTAAAACAAAGTTATTTAAACATGGTTAAGACGCAGGATCGCATTACAAACTTTATTTCTAAGCATTCAAACATTACGAAGCAGCGTGTGGAAGAACTAATGATGAATCCAACTGAGCTCGTAAAAGATGTTGGAACCATGTTAGAAGGAGAAGATGCTGTACGAGAAGGAATTATAGATGCAGTAGGCGGAATCAAAGAAGCCTTTGAAAAATTACATCAAATGATTAATTTCAGGAAAAATGGGTGACATTGGAATTTTATAATGATATAATAATATGGTTAGATGAAAAGGAGGATTTTCATGTCTACGTCAAAAAAAACCAGAAAACGAAGTACAAAGGCAAAACGTCGTACAGAACAATCGAATAAAGGGAAAAGAGAACCACAAAGTTTCTTAAAAAAAGAAATCTTTATCTTATTAACAGTTGCGCTATGTATCTATCTTGAAATTAGTCATTTTGGCATAGGTGGAGCGGTTGGTGATTTTTCGTCTCAGTTTTTGAGAGGTTTATTTGGTCTCATAGGCTATATTATACCGATTCTTGTTTTAGTATATCTTGCTTTAGTTTTATTTAATAAAGGAAACAAGAAACTTTATGTAAAGTTGACCTTTGGAGGCATATTAGCGCTTTCGTTTAGTATCTTACTGCAATTAATTGTTTGCAAGGAGAAAATAGGAGAAGGCATCAGTATTTTGTATAAAGAATGCAAGTCCGGTGGAGGCATCTTAGGTGGAGGCATCGTCAATATATTAGAGCCGTCAATTGGACTTTTAGGTACATATATTGTTACAATTTTATTGATTATTGTTTCATTAGTGGTTATTACAGGAAAATCATTTGTTGGGGCAGTAAAAAAAGAAAGTGAAAAGATTTATCAAACTGCAAAAGAAGAAGCAATTCGTCGTCAAGAGCAAAACGAAAAACAAACGGATCTTAAAAGAGTTGACAAAGTAGTTTCCGGTGTTTCGTTTAATACGACTTTGGAAAAGAAAGCTCCGGATGTAAAAGAATTGACGCCGCAAGAAAGTAATGCGGAACAGTTGTTTGCACCAGAAAAAGCAGAGGACATTGTTATTAATAGAACCGCATTGGTTGCTGAAGAGGATGACTTTGAAGAAGTCAAAAAAGAAGGTTCTGAAAAACGACCAAGAAGTACAAAAGAAAGTCGTGAAAACACAGAAAAAGAAGCATCTCAAGTAGAGAGTGAGATCAAAAAGCAAGAAATAAAACCAAAGAAAGCTTATAAATTCCCACCATTGTATTTGTTGACAAAAGGACGTGCAACAAAGGGGGATTCGGATGCGCATTTATTAGAAACTGCAAAGAAATTAGAGCAGACACTTCAAAACTTCAATGTGAATGTTACGGTTACGAATGTAAGTTGCGGTCCGGCGGTTACACGCTATGAATTGCAACCAGAACAGGGAGTAAAGGTAAGTAAAATTGTAGGGCTCGCAGATGATATCAAGTTAAATTTGGCTGCGTCAGATATTCGTATTGAAGCTCCTATTCCTGGGAAAGCAGCGGTTGGAATCGAAGTTCCAAATAAGGAAAATGCAGCGGTTATGTTACGTGATTTGTTAGAATCGCAAGAATTCAAAACACATCCATCAAAAATAGCATTCGCTACTGGTAGAGATATTGGTGGAAAAGTTGTTGTTGCAGATATCGCAAAAATGCCACATGTATTGATCGCAGGTGCGACAGGTTCTGGTAAATCTGTTTGTATCAATACACTTATTATGAGTATTTTGTACAAAGCAAGTCCAGACGAAGTAAAAATGATTATGATTGACCCGAAAGTGGTTGAACTAAAAGTATATAATGGAATCCCACATTTATTAATCCCAGTTGTGACAGACCCTAAAAAAGCGGCTGGAGCACTCAATTGGGCTGTAACAGAAATGACAAGACGTTATCAATTGTTTGCAGAATATAATGTGCGAGATTTAAAAGGATATAATGAAAAAGTTGAATCTGTTCAAGCAATAGAATCAGAAAACAAGCCAGATAAACTTCCACAAATCGTAATTATTGTCGATGAACTTGCAGACCTTATGATGGTTGCACCGGGAGAAGTAGAAGATGCAATTTGTCGTTTGGCACAATTAGCGAGAGCATGTGGAATTCATTTAGTTTTAGCTACTCAGAGACCATCGGTAAACGTCATTACCGGATTGATTAAGGCAAACATGCCTTCAAGAATTGCTTTTGCAGTATCATCTGGCGTGGACTCTAGAACCATTATTGATATGAATGGCGCGGAAAAATTACTTGGAAAAGGTGATATGTTGTTCTATCCAGCAGGTTATCCAAAACCAGCACGTGTACAAGGAACATTCGTGTCAGATCAGGAAGTTCAAGCCGTGGTTGATTACTTGGTAAATCATGGGAACGGAGCGCAGTACAGTGAAGATATCACCAATCACATTAATTCGGCTCATACCACATCAGGTGCAGGATTTGCAGATGGTGGTTCAGATGAGAGAGATGAATACTTTGTATATGCCGGGCAGTTTGTGATTGAAAGCGATAAAGGCTCTATTGGAATGTTGCAAAGAAAATTCAAAATCGGATTTAATCGAGCAGCCAGAATTATGGATCAATTAGCAGAAGCAGGAGTGGTTGGTCCAGAAGAAGGAACAAAACCAAGAAAAGTTTTAATGACACCAGAAGAATTCGAACAATATGTTGATGAATATGTATAGAACTCAGGAGGAACAGAAATGAAAACAGATATTCAAATTGCACAAGAAGCAACGATGGCACCAATTAAGGATGTTGCCGCAAGTATAGGGATTCAAGAAGATGTTTTGGAATTATATGGAAAATACAAAGCAAAATTAAGTGATGAATTGTGGAATGAAATTAAGGACAAACCAAATGGAAAATTGGTATTGGTAACAGCAATCAATCCAACACCGGCTGGGGAAGGAAAGACAACCACATCTGTAGGTCTTGGTCAAGCAATGGCAAAGATTGGTAAGAAAGCGATTATCGCACTTCGTGAGCCATCTTTGGGACCATGTTTTGGTGTAAAAGGTGGAGCTGCTGGTGGCGGATATGCTCAGGTAGTTCCAATGGAAGATTTGAATTTACATTTCACAGGAGATTTTCATGCGATCACTTCTGCAAACAATCTATTAGCTGCAATGTTAGATAATCATATTCAACAGGGAAATGCATTGCAGATAGATCCTAGACAAATTGTTTGGAAGCGTTGTTTGGACATGAATGATCGTGTATTGCGTAATGTTGTTGTCGGCTTGGGGAACAAAATGGATGGTATGGTACGTGAAGATCATTTTGTCATTACGGTTGCGTCTGAAATTATGGCGATTCTTTGTTTGGCAAATGACATCCAAGATTTAAAAGCACGATTGGGTCGAATTATTGTTGCTTATGATTTCGCAGGTCAACCAGTAACTGCTGAGCAACTCCAAGCAACAGGTGCGATGACTGCATTGTTAAAAGATGCAATCAAACCAAATTTGATTCAAACATTAGAACATACACCAGCGCTTGTTCATGGAGGTCCATTTGCAAATATTGCTCATGGATGTAATAGTGTAATTGCAACAAAGATGGCATTGAAATTGGCCGATATTGCAATTACAGAAGCTGGATTTGGTGCAGATTTGGGTGCAGAAAAATTCATGGACATCAAGTGTCGAATGAGTGGATTAAAACCAGACGCGGTAGTAGTTGTAGCAACAGTAAGAGCCTTAAAATACAATGGCGGTGTTGCAAAAAAAGACTTAAACGAGGAAAATCTTGAGGCATTAGCAAAAGGTATTGTAAACTTGGAAAAACACATTGAAAATGTGCAAAAATATAGCGTTCCGGTTATTGTAACATTAAACTCGTTTATTACTGATACAGAAGCAGAATATGAATATATTCGCAATTTCTGTGAAGAAAGAGGCTGTGATTTTGCGTTGTCAGAAGTATGGGCAAAAGGCGGAGAAGGCGGAATTGCATTGGCTGAAAAAGTAGTACATACTTTGGAGACAAAAGAAAGTCAATTTAAACCGCTTTATGAAGACGAGGCATCATTGAAAGAAAAAATTGAAACAATTGCGAAAGAAATCTATGGCGCAGATAGCGTGGAATACGCACCGACTGCTGAAAAACAATTGGCAAAAATAACAGAACTTGGATATGGAAATTTCCCAATCTGTATGGCAAAAAATCAGTATTCATTATCGGATGATGCTACATTGCTTGGACGACCAACCAATTTCAAAATTCATATTCGTGAAGTATATGTCAACGCCGGTGCAGGTTTTGTAGTTGCTCTTACAGGTGCAATTATGACCATGCCAGGACTTCCAAAAGTACCTGCAGCAAATGGGATTGATGTAAACGAAGAAGGCGTAATTACTGGATTGTTCTAGGAGGCAGAAATATGGCGCAATTAATAGATGGAAAGTTGATTTCTACGCAAATAAAGGATGAATTAAAAGCAGAAGTTATAATGCTGAAGGAAAAGGGGATTAGGCCTTGCTTGGCAGTCATTCAAGTAGGAAATGATCCAGCATCTTCCGTCTACGTAAACAATAAGAAAAAGGCGTGTGCGTATATCGGTATTGAGTCTTTATCTTATGAAGTAGAAGAGATGATATCACAAGAAGAATTGCTTACCATCATTGATGAATTAAATCATAATGAAATGGTACATGGTATTTTGGTTCAGTTGCCACTTCCAAAGCATATTAATGAAGAAGCTGTAATTCAGGCGATTTCGCCTGAAAAGGATGTGGATGGATTTCATCCAGAGACAGTTGGAAATATGTGCATTGGAAGTAAAGGTTTTTTACCTTGCACACCAGCAGGTGTCATTCAATTATTAAAACGTTCACATATTGAGATAGAAGGTAAAGAATGTGTTGTAGTTGGAAGAAGTAACATTGTAGGAAAACCAATGGCACTTTTGCTACTTCGTGAAAATGGCACTGTCACAATCGCTCATTCTCGAACAAAAGACTTGAAAGAGATTACAAAGAGAGCAGATATTCTGATTGCAGCAGTTGGAAAACCAAAATTCATTACATCTGAATATGTGAAAGAAGGTGCTGTTGTAATTGATGTTGGAATTCATCGAAACGAAAACAACAAACTTTGCGGAGATGTTGATTTTGATGATGTGATTGATAAGGTCAGTGCAATTACGCCGGTTCCTGGAGGCGTGGGACCGATGACAATCGCAATGCTTATGAATAATTGCGTTGAGACTGTTCGGTAAGAATTGATTTTTGTATATAATAGAGTTAGTATATAAAGGAAGAAAAAGTAGAAAACATAGGAGGCGCAAGATGTATCAGATTAAAAAAGCAAAAGAGTTGACAACGAACATCTACTTGATGGATGTTGAGGCACCTAGAGTTGCATCACATTGTGAACCAGGGCAATTTGTAATCGTTAAAATTGATGAAAAAGGAGAACGAGTACCGCTTACAATTTGTGATTATGACAGAGAAGCTGGTACAGTTACAATTGTATTTCAGGCACTTGGAGCATCAACACAAAAAATGAAAGATTTAAAAGAAGGGGATTACTTCAGAGACTTTGTAGGACCATTAGGATGCGCATCAGAATTTGTATATGAAGATCTTGAAGAATTAAAAGATAAAAAAATTCTCTTTGTGGCTGGAGGTGTAGGTGCAGCTCCTGTATATCCACAAGTGAAGTGGTTACATAATCATGGAGTGAAGGTTGATGTCATTGTAGGTGCGAAAACAAAAGATTTATTGATTTTAGAAGAAGAAATGACCGCAGTTTCAGGAAACTATTACCCATGTACAGATGATGGTTCTTACGGTCATGCAGGTCTTGTGACAACTAAAATTGAACAGTTGGTGAATGAAGAAGGAAAACAATATGACCTTTGTGTAGCCATTGGACCAATGATTATGATGAAATTTGCTTGTTTAACAACAAAAAAATTAAACATTCCTACAATTGTAAGTATGAATCCTATTATGGTTGACGGTACAGGAATGTGTGGAGCTTGTCGTCTTCAGGTAGGTAATGAAGTGAAATTTGCTTGTGTTGACGGACCGGAATTTGATGGTCATTTAGTTGATTTTGATCAAGCAATGAAGAGACAGCAGATGTACAAATCAAAAGAAGGTCGTGCAATATTAAAATTGCAAGAAGGAGACACGCATCACGGTGGATGTGGACATTGTGGAGGTGACGAATAATGGCAGATGTATTGAAAAAAGTACCAGTAAGAGAGCAAGATCCTGCAGTTCGTGCAAAGAATTTTGAAGAAGTATGTTACGGATACAACAAGGAAGAAGCAATGGAAGAAGCTTCTAGATGTATCAATTGTAAAAACGCAAAATGTGTGGAAGGTTGTCCGGTATCAATTGACATTCCTGGATTCATTAGCAAAGTAAAAGAAGGCGAGTTTGAAGAAGCATACAAAATTATCGGAAAATCTTCAGCATTGCCTGCAGTTTGCGGACGTGTTTGTCCACAAGAATCACAATGTGAAGGAAAATGTATTCGTGGCATTAAAGGCGAACCAGTTTCAATTGGTAAATTGGAAAGATTTGTGGCCGACTATGCGTTGGAAAATGATATTAAACCTGAAAAAGCCGAAACAACAAATGGCCATAAAGTAGCAGTGATTGGTTCAGGACCTGCTGGACTCACTTGTGCAGGTGATTTGGCGAAAATGGGATACGAAGTTACTGTATTCGAGGCATTGCATGAACTTGGTGGAGTTCTTGTATATGGAATTCCTGAATTCCGTTTGCCAAAGCAAAAAGTGGTTGCGAAAGAAATTGATAAAGTAAAAGAATTAGGCGTAAAATTTGAAACAAATGTCGTAATTGGAAAATCAACAACGATTGATCAATTGATTGAAGAAGAAGGATTCGAAGCCGTATTTATCGGTTCAGGTGCAGGACTTCCTAAATTCATGGGTATTCCTGGTGAAAATGCAAATGGTGTATTCTCTGCAAATGAATATTTGACAAGAAATAACCTGATGAAGGCATTTGATGAATCTTACGACACACCGATTGCAGCAGGCACAAAAGTTGCAGTTATCGGTGGAGGTAACGTAGCAATGGATGCTGCTAGAACAGCGCTTCGCTTGGGTGCTGATGTACATATCGTATATCGTCGTAGTGAAGAAGAATTGCCAGCCAGAGTGGAAGAAGTACACCATGCAAAAGAAGAAGGTGTTATTTTCAATCTTTTAACAAACCCTACGGAAATCTTAGTGGATGATGCTGGATATGTAAAAGGTATGAAATGTGTAAAAATGGAACTTGGCGAGCCTGATGCGTCAGGAAGAAGACGTCCAGTTGTTGTTGAAGGTTCGGAATTTGAAATGGAACTTGATACAGTAATTATGTCGCTTGGTACATCACCAAACCCATTGATTTCTTCAACAACAGAAGGTTTAGAAATAAACAAATGGAAATGTATTGTGGCAGATGAATCAAACGGAAAAACAACCAAAGAAGGTGTTTATGCTGGTGGAGATGCTGTTACAGGAGCAGCCACAGTAATTCTTGCGATGGGTGCTGGAAGAGCCGGTGCAAAAGGTATTCATGAATATTTAAGTAACAAATAGGAACGATACATAAAGCTAAGAAAATAGGGGGAATATTCCCTCTATTTTTGTGTCAAAAATATAAATATATGATATAATAATATAACGATATTTTTTATATGGAGGTCACAAAATGCAATTGGCAATTTTGACAGCATTCGGTGTCGGTGGAGCCACAATATTTGGAGTTTTAATTGGGTTCCTTTTTCAAAAGATTCCGCACAAATTTAATGATGGTATTTTAGGTTTTGCCGGTGGAGTGATGCTTGCGGCTGCAATTTTAGGGTTAATTGTACCTTCCATGGAAGAAGGAAATATCTGGGTTACTGTTTTGGGAATTGTCTGTGGTGCGATTTTTTTGAATTTTGCGGATAAAATCACACCTCATTTACACCATATAACAGGTGTTGATCAAGAAACGCATAGAGAGTCCCAAAATTCGCTTAATAAAATTATGTTATTTGTGATTGCAATTGCAATACATAATCTTCCAGAGGGAATCGCGGCAGGTGTTGGTTTTGGAAGTGAAAACGTAACGAATGCAATTACAGTAGCAATCGGAATTGCACTTCAAAATATACCAGAGGGTATGATTATTGTTTCACCGTTGATATTAGCAGGTGTTCCAAAGTGGCGAGTATTTATGATTGCAAGTTTTACCGGAATCATAGAAATCATCGGAACATTGATTGGTTATAGTGCAGTTTCAATTGCAAGTACCATTTTACCTTTTGCATTGGCTTTCGCAGGCGGAACGATGATTTATGTTGTGAGTGATGAAATGATTCCGGAAACCCATAGCCATGGATACGAACGACTCGCAACGTATTCGTTGATTTTTGGTTTTATTGCAATGTTATTAGTGGATTTTTATGTAGGATAAGAAAAAATGAAAGTAACGATTTTAACAGTAGGAAAAATAAAAGAAAAGTATCTCAAGGATGCGATTGATGAATATAGTAAACGTTTAAGCAAATATTGCAAATTAGAGATTATAGAAGTGGCAGATGAGAAAACCCCTGACAATGCCAGTGAAGTTTTAGAAGATGCCATTCGTGCAAAAGAAGCGGAGCGTCTATTAAAGAATATTAAAGACGACGCGTTTGTCATTACACTAGAAATCAATGGAAAACAATTATCTTCAGAAGAACTGTCAGATAAAATAGAAAAACTAGGTGTACAAGGTGTCAGTCATATTGTTTTTGTAATCGGTGGTTCAATTGGGTTAGGAAAAGATGTTTTGAAAAGATCAAATTTCGCATTAAGTTTTTCGAAAATGACTTTTCCCCACCAGTTAATGAGAGTGGTGTTGTTAGAACAAGTCTATCGAAGTTATCGAATTATCAATGGAGAGCCATATCATAAATGACAGTAATGAGAAGAGCGATGTTTACTTTTTTTCTCAAAAAATTTGTGGATAGGAACAGATTTATCGAAATTTAACGATGTGAGAAATCGTTTAGATGAGCATTCGATTTTGTACAAATATAAAGTTCGCAATCAAGCACAATATGTTATAAAGTAGAAGGATGGTAGAAAACACTATGAAAGAACAATTTGCAGTAATTACAGGAGCAAGTTCCGGAATTGGAACAGAATTTGCAAAACGTTTAGCCAAAGAAGGCTATTCGTTAATCTTAATTGCAAGAAGAAAAGAACGTTTGGAAGAGCTCGCAAATACTTTAGATGCAAACTGTGAAATTATCACCGCAGATTTATCAATTATGGACGAATGTAAACGCGTGATGAACGAGTTAAAAGACAAAGATATAGAGGTATTTATTAACAATGCAGGGTTTGGTTACTGCGGAGAGACTCTCAATATCGAAACTGAAACTGAATTAAATATGATTGATTTGAATGTAAAAGCAATGCATTTATTATCAAAATTAGTATTAGAGAAGATGACAAAACAAAATAGAGGTTATTTATTAAATGTTGCATCTTCCGCAGGACTTCTTCCAGCAGGACCATATATGTCTGCTTACTATGCAACGAAAGCGTATGTAACCAGTTTCACAAAAGGAGTGGCAGAAGAATTACGTCGTGCTAAAAGTTCGGTTTATATCGGATGTTTGTGTCCAGGGCCTGTAGATACCGAATTTAACAAGGTTGCAAACGTAGAATTTGCACTCAAAGGAATTACAGCAAGCTATTGTGCAAACTATGCGATTTCGAAAATGTTCCGAAGAAAAATCACCATTGTACCTGCTTTGAAAATGAAAGCGTTGGTTGTTCTTGCAAGATTTCTTCCTTCTGGATTATACATAAGAATTGCTGCAACACAACAGAGAAAAAAGATTTACAAATAAATTTAAGTTTTTATAAAAGTTGGCTTCTTTTGGAAGTCAACTTTTCTTGTAAATTATAGTTGTTTATGATATTATGAAATGTAGTATGAAAAGTTTTCATAAGGAGGAAAATCATGATTAACGAATGCTATTATGATGATTATGATAAAAAAGAAAATTTGAGTTTTGATTCACAAGTTGTCCATGGTGGACAAGGTTGCGATCCGATTACAGGGGCAGTAAGCTTTCCTATTTTTCAGACAGCAACTTTCCGTCATCGTGCATTTGGTATCTCAACTGGCTATGATTACTCGAGACTTCAAAATCCAACTCGTCAAGAATTAGAAAGAACGATGGCGATTTTAGAAGAAGGACATGAAGCATTTGCTTTTTCAAGTGGTCAAGCTGCAAGTATGGCTGTATTTGCATTTTTAAAACCGGGAGACCATGTGATTTTATCGGATGATATTTATGGCGGAACATTTAGAATTTGTGAAACTATTTTTACAAACATCAATTGTGAATTTTCGTATATAGATATGTCTGATTTAGATTTATTAGAGAAAACAATTCGACCATCTACCAAAATGGTCTTTGTTGAAACCCCGACAAATCCTATGATGAAAGTAGCAGACATTGCAGCTGTTTCTAACGTTTGTAAAGCACATGATTTGATTTTAGTTGTAGATAATACATTTTTAACACCGTATTTTCAAAAACCATTGCTTTTAGGTGCAGACATTGTTATGCATAGTGGAACAAAGTATTTGTGTGGTCATAACGATGTGATTGCAGGTCTTGTTGTTACGAAAAATGCAATGTTTTCAGAACATTTCCGTACACAACTAAAATCAAGAGGAAGCGGATTAGCACCATTTGATTCTTGGTTGTTACTTCGTGGTATAAAGACCCTGTCACTTCGTATGCAACGTCATAACGAGAATGCATATAAAGTAGCAAATTGGCTTAGAAATCATCCAAAAGTAAAAAAAGTTTATTATGCAGGATTTGAAGATCATGTTGGATATGAAATTACAAAAAGACAAACAAAAGGATTTGGCGGAATGATTTCATTTGAATTGGATTCAGAAGAAACTGCAATTCAGTTGTTGTCAAATGTAAACATGATTCTATTCGCGGAAAGTCTTGGAGGAACGGAGTCGTTAATCACATATCCACTCACACAGACACACGAATCCATTCCAGCTGAAACACGCGAGAAACTGGGTATTAACGAACGGTTTATTCGTATTTCAATCGGAATTGAAGACGTGAATGACATTATTGCTGACTTAGAGCAAGCACTTGCATAAGAACAGAAGGGAATCGTTACAGATGAGAATTAAATTCACAAAAATGCAGGCATATGGAAACGATTATGTCTATATTTTCACTGAAGGATATAACATTAAAGATTATAATACATTAGCAAAGAAAATATCCAATAGACACTATGGTGTTGGTTCTGATGGAATGGTGCTGATTTCTTATTCAGATTGTTGTGATTTTAGAATGCGAATTTTTAATCCAGATGGTACAGAAGCGCAAATGTGTGGAAATGCATTACGTAGTACTGCAAAGTTTGTATATTATCACAAACTCACAACAAAGGAAACCATTACAATTGAAACGTATGGTGGAAATCAAACGATTGATCTTACGGTTGAAAACGGAGAAGTTGTTAACATCCATGCAATAATCGGAAAACCAGAGTTGGTGGCAAAAAATGTGCCAGCTATAACGACAGAAGAACGTTTCTTAGAACAACCACAATGGGTGGTAGATCAAACATTAAAACTTTCGGCAATGTCATGGGGAAATCCGCACACCGTTGTCTACGTGGATGATGTTGCTAGCTTTGATGTTGAGAAATATGGAAACGCAATTGAACATTTGGAGTGCTTCCCAGAAAGAACAAATGTTACATTTGCACAAGTGGTAAACGATCGTTATATCAAAATGCGTGAATGGGAAAGAGGAACCGGTGAAACATTAGGTTGCGGAACCGGATGTTGTGCATCTGTTGTCATTTCTAACATTCTTGGTAAATGTGGACGAAAAGTAAGTGTAGAGCAACCAGGTGGTATTTTAGATGTCGTCTGGGATGCAGAAGATAATGTGCATATGTACGGACCATCACATGTGGTGTACGAAGGAGAATATCTATATGAACTTGAATAAATTGATTACAAATTTAGAAGACGCCATCATCTATGGGGAAAAGGACATAGAGATATCTGCAGTTGTGTATGATTCAAGAAATGTAGTGCAGGATTCGTTGTTTGTATGTATTAAAGGATACAGTTTTGATGGTCATTCCTATATCACAAAAGCAATTGAAGAGGGTGCAAGAGCAATTGTAGTCGAAGACATGCCTGACACACGCGATGAGAATGTTACTTTTATTCAAGTAAGTGATACACGTGAAGCTTTAGCTCTTTTAGCCGCAGCATGGTTTGAATATCCAGCAAAAAAACTCACTATGATAGGGTTGACCGGCACAAAAGGTAAGACAACAACCGCTCATATGATTAAAAAGATTTTAGAAGAAGATGGAAAAACTGTAGGTATGATTGGAACTATCGGCGCATACATCGGCGACGAAAAGATTCCAACAAAGAATACAACGCCAGAATCTTATGAATTGCATTCCCTTTTCCATCAAATGCTTGAAAAAGGATGCACCCATGTTGTTATGGAAGTATCATCTCAAGGATTGAAATTAAAAAGAACTCATGGCATTCAATTTAATTACGGTGCGTTTTTAAACATATCACCAGACCATATTAGTCCAAATGAACACAAAGATTTTGATGAATACATGAATTGTAAGAAAATAATGTTTTCTCAATGTGATTTAGCTGTGGTAAATACAGATGCTGATTTGTGGGATGAGATTACTTGTGATTGCGAGAATCGATTTACAGTGTCTTGCAACCATACTGCAGATATTATGGCACAAGATATCAACAACAAATGGACAAAAGGATTTTTGGGTGTGTCTTATCAAACAATTGGGAAACTTTCCGGTGAATTTGGCCTTAATATGCCAGGTGTTTACAATGTGCAAAATGCTTTGATTGCAAGCACTATTTGTTCATTCGAAAAGGTTGAAAATCAGACAATAAATTCTGCGTTAGCAAAGGTAAGTGTGCGCGGAAGAACGGAAGTTGTTCGAGAAGCGGCAGACATTACAACCGTTGTAATTGATTATGCTCATAATGCAATCAGTACAGAGAGTTTATTGAGCACTTTGAAAGGATATCAGCCAAAACGATTGATTTGTATTTTTGGTGGCGGTGGAAACAAACCAAAACAAAGAAGATTTGATATGGGACAAGCGGCAGGAAAGTATGCAGACCATATTATTATTACGATGGATAATCCAAGATTTGAGTCTATGGAATCTATCAATGCAGATATTATTAAAGGAATTGACTCTGAGAATGGAACCTATCAGATTATTGATGACCGTCAGGAAGCTATTGAATATATGCTTGACAATGCCAAAGAAGATGACATTATTGCACTAATAGGTAAAGGTCATGAAGAATACCAAGAAGTTAACGGAACCAAGTTTTATTTTTCAGAAGTTGAAGTTATACGAAATTATATGGCAAAGAAATAAGGAGAATGAAAATGGTAAATCATATTGTAATGTGGAATTTTAAACCAGAAGTTCCTGAAACTGAAAAAGAAGCAATCAAAAAAGCAATGGAAGAGAACTTGAAATCATTGGTTGGGAAAGTTCCTGGGCTGTTAACTGTAGAGTTTGTATCCAATCCAATTCCATCAAGCACACATGACATTGCACTAGTAACTACTTTAGAAAAAGTAGAAGATGTTGCAGTATATGGAGCACATCCAGAACACGTGAGAGTGGCTGATACGTACGTACGTCCTTATGTTCAAGATAGAGCTTGCTTAGATTATTAAAAAATTAGGAAGATTACATCTTCCTTTTTTTTTGCGCATGTGTTATAATTCATTTTACGTTGACGCTTTAAAGTGTCAAAATATTAATAGAAAGAGGTATTGTAATGCCAATTACAGAAATTTTGGAACGCAATTGTAAATTATATGGTGATGAGGTTTGTCTTGTAGAAGTCAATCCGGAGATTAAAGATAATCGTAGAGTAACATGGAAAGAGTATGAACTTATCGAATCAAATTCACCATCTTATTATAGACGTGAAATCACATGGAATGTTTTTAATGAAAAGGCAAATCGATTTGCAAATCTTTTAATTCAAAGAGGAATAAAAAAAGGGGATAAAGTTGCTATTCTGTTAATGAACTGTTTGGAATGGCTCCCGATTTACTTTGGAATTTTAAAAACAGGTGCACTAGCAGTGCCATTAAACTTCCGTTATTCTGCAGATGAAATCAAATACTGTGTAGAGCTTGCCGAGGCAGATGTCTTGGTATTTGGTCCGGAATTTATTGGTCGTGTGGAAGAAATCGCAGATGAAATCATGGTAAATCGTCTTTTGTATTATGTAGGCGAAAGAGCACCGCTTTTTGCAGAAGACTACTTGTCTCAAACAATGAATTGCTCGAGTCAGTCTCCAATGATTCGTATTTCTGACGAAGACGATGCTGCTATTTATTTTTCTTCAGGTACAACAGGATTTCCGAAGGCTATTTTGCATAATCATACAAGTCTTATGCATGCTTGCAAGGTGGAGCAAAACCATCATAGTACAACAAAAGAAGATGTATTCCTTTGCATTCCGCCATTGTATCATACAGGTGCAAAAATGCATTGGTTTGGTAGTTTTTTAGAAGGTGGAAAGGCAGTTCTTTTAAAAGGAACAAGCCCTGAAGTAATTTTAAGAACTGCATCTGAAGAAAAATGTTCTATTGTTTGGTTGTTAGTTCCGTGGGCGCAAGATATTTTAGATGCGTTAGACCGCGGAGATATAAAATTAGAAGATTATAAATTAGACCAATGGAGACTTATGCACATTGGAGCACAACCTGTTCCTCCAAGTTTGATTCGTCGTTGGAAAGAATACTTCCCGAATCATCAGTATGATACAAACTATGGTCTGAGTGAATCTATTGGACCTGGTTGCGTACATCTGGGAGTAGAAAACGTACATAAAGTAGGTGCGATTGGAAAAGCTGGTTATGGTTGGAAAACGAAAATTGTTGACGAACGAAGACAAGAAGTAGGCAAAGGTGAAGTTGGTGAATTGGCCGTGTTCGGACCAGGAGTTATGACTTGTTATTATCACGATCCACAAGCAACAGCGGATGTTATGGATGAAGAAGGCTGGTTATATACCGGAGATATGGCACAGGAAGACGAAGATGGCTTTATCTTCCTTGTAGACCGTAAGAAAGACGTCATTATTAGTGGTGGTGAAAACTTGTATCCTGTGCAAATTGAAGATTTTATTCGTGAATTTAGTGCTGTAAAAGATGTTGCGGTAATTGGCTTGCCAGACAAGCGCCTCGGCGAAATTGCTGCTGCAATCATTGAATTGAAAGAAGGATTTGAATGCACAGAAGAAGATGTAGAAAAATTCTGTATGAAGATGCCTAGATATAAGCGTCCAAAACGAATTATTTTTGCAGATATTCCACGTAATCCAACTGGAAAAATTGAAAAGCCGAAACTTCGTAAAATGTATTGCGGCGAAAGTCTTGTTGCTGCACAAAATAGAGGTTAAAAAAAGGACTTCCACAAAAGAGTGGAAGTCTTATTTTTTATTTATTTGTTATCGGAAGTGCATCTTTCACTTTCTTTTCACCAGTTTCAATAATCGCTTTAGTACGTACCAATGATTCGTTGATGGAATTTTCAACATTTAAACTTGAAGTTTCCTTTAAAATTTGATTTTTGTTATGCAACGGTAAAATATAAAATTCTGGATTGTCTGCATCATCAGCACCAGGAGTTCGATAAACCCATGTTGGAATAAAATCTACTTTTGCAAGAGAAACCGTATTATCATCATTTTTTTGAAGAACAAGATTCACCATGAGACCATCTTCTGTATGACCAGTAGGTAATTGATCAATTCTTGCACGGTATTGATTCGATAGATGATTTCCAATAGAGTAGGCACATAACATTTTATGGTCACCTGCTGCATTTGTCAACAAATCAACTGGTTGAACGACATGTGGATGAGCCCCTATTAAAGCATCAATACCAATTTCACATAAACTGTTTGCAATTTGTTGTTGACGACTGTTTGATTCTAAACTATATTCCGCTCCCCAGTGAAGATAAGCGATGGTGTATTGCACGCCAGCTTCTTTCATTTCAGAAAGAGCACCTTGAATTTCGTTGTAGAATTTCTGGAGATTTCCATAATTAAAAGTGTTGATTAAAGGAGAGGACTCAGCGCTTACGGGATATATGTTAAGAACTTTTGCATCCTCTGTGCCGTTTGCATATACATAATTGAAAATACCGACTTTAATACCGTTGATTTCGCGAATGAGATATTTCTTTTCAGAAGTGGTCTTGCGGATTCCGATATAAGAAAGGGAATTGTTTTCCATTCCTTCAATCGTCATTTTCATTCCGGCGTCATCATTATCGTAAATATGGTTATTTGCAAGTAAACATAAGTCAACAGAATTGTTAGAAAGTGCAGTTGCGATGGCTTCCGGTGCATGAAAACGAGGATATCCTTTGTAATTTTGATTCGTAATCGTTGATTCGAAATTTACAACTGTAAAATCTGCTGATTCGTAGGTGCTTTTTATATACTTAAATATATGATTGTAATCGTAGCTTCCGTCTTCACTTTTGTATTGGTTTGAAATGATAAAAGGATGATGCATCATGACATCTCCTGCAGAAAGAATAGAAGCGGTAATTACATTTTCTTCAGGTTCTTTTATTTCAATTGATTCAGAAACAACTTCTTCGGGAATGTCGCGATTGTAATCTTTCTTTAAACAAAGTGTTAATAATAAAGCGAAGAGAGCAACCGATGTTAGAAGATAAGTAATCCGTATAATTCGACGTATTCTACGTTTCTTTTTTCGTTCGTTTTTCGTATCAGTCATATGTTTTCTCCTATATAGTATCAATAATAAAATTTTACATAATCCTACAAATAAAGTCAAATCATAATCTTGACAAAATAGTATTGACATGCATGAAAAAAAGTGATAAATTAGGTTAAAATTATATAACGGCAGATGAAATTCTTAGGGGAATGACGAAAGTCTACCGAAGGAGTAAAACTCTCAGGTGTCTAATATTAGATGAGGACTAAGAATGGATGTAGCTCTGGAGAATCCCAGGTATGGGTACCGAAGGTGCAAGGCAGTTAGACTGCTGAATCTCTCAGGTAAAAGGACAGAGAATAATACATAGTAAACATTGGCTATGTATATTTATATGTAATTCTTCGGAGCAGTGATTTTTTCAACTGTTCCGTTTTTTATTTTAGGAGGAAAAAATTATGTTAGAAACTATTCAACAAGCATTCGCTTCATTTGAAGGGGCGGTATTACCAGTTGTGCAGAATATCAATGCATATCTTTCGGATTACATCTTGGTGTTCTTACTTGTCGGCGTTGGTTTATGGTACACTTTTAAAACCCGTTTTGTACAAGTGCGTTATTTTGGTAAAGGTATGAAAAAAGTATTTGGAAACCTTTCTTTAAAAGGTGGTGCACAAAAACAAGGTATGACTTCATTCCAAGCGTTGGCAACAGCGATTGCAGCACAAGTAGGTACTGGTAACATCGTCGGTGCATCCGGAGCGATTTTAACTGGTGGTCCTGGTGCAATTTTCTGGATGTGGGTGATTGCGTTCTTAGGAATGGCAACTATTTATGCGGAAGCAACATTAGCACAAAAAACACGTGTAGTTAGTAAAGATGGTGAAATCCAAGGTGGACCTGTTTATTATATTACAACAGCATTTAAAGGACCTTTCGGAAAATTTTTAGCGGGATTCTTTGCAGTAGCGGCTGTTTTAGCACTCGGCTTTATGGGAAGTATGGTACAGTCAAACTCCATCGGTGAGACAATGAACAAAGCATTTAACATTCCAACATGGGTAATCGGTCTTGTTTTGGTTGTGATTTGCGGATTCATTTTCCTTGGCGGAGTGAAGCGTCTTGCTTCTGTTTGTGAGAAAATAGTGCCAATTATGGCAGGACTTTTCTTACTTGGTGGTATGATTGTATTGATTTGTCGAATCAAATATATTCCAGATACTTTTGCAATGATTTTCAAATATGCATTTAATCCAGATGCAATTATCGGTGGTGGAATCGGTATTGCATTGAAAAACGCGATCAGCCAAGGGGCAAAACGTGGTCTCTTTTCTAACGAAGCTGGTATGGGTTCTACTCCACATGCACACGCACAGGCAAACGTGGAAAAACCACACGACCAAGGTGTTGTTGCAATGATTGGCGTGTTTATCGACACATTTGTGGTATTGACTTTGAATGCACTTGTAATTATTTCTACAATGTTCACAATCGATGGACAGTTACATACACCAGAACAGCTGGCAACAACAAGCATCACAAAAGCAAACCTTGCGCAAGAAGCGTTTGGTAGTTTGTTTAGTAACGGAAATATCGGTGCAATGTTTGTAGCAATCTGCTTATTCTTCTTTGCATTTTCAACAATCCTAAGCTGGAACATGTTTGGTAAAGTAAATGTAGTTTATTTATTTGGCAAGAAAAATCCAAAACTTTGCTCAATAATTTATGCTATCATTGCATTGGCATTTGTATTCATTGGTACACTTGTTTCCAATAATTTAGTTTGGGAGCTTACAGATGCATTTAACTATTTGATGGTTCTTCCGAATGCTTTGGCATTATTTGCTCTTACAAAAATGGTAACAAATTCTTTGAAAGATGCAGAAAAAAATAAAAAATAGGATGCTATTTATGAGCCCATGCGTTATAATATATGCATGGGCTTTAATTAATCAAAGAAGGAGAATAACAAATGAAGAAATTTTTTAATGAATTCAAAACATTTATCAGTCGTGGAAATGTAATAGACATGGCAGTCGGTGTTATTATTGGTGGTGCTTTCCAGGCAATCATCAAATCTCTAGTAGACGATATGGTTATGCCATTGTTAAGCGTGATTACAGGTGGAACAGATTTTTCAGAGTGGAAAATTACATTAGTAGAAGCCGTGAGTGAAGAAATACCTGCTGTTACATTAAATTATGGCAATTTCATCAGTGCGATTATAAATTTCATGTTAATGGCATTTGTAATCTTTTTGTTTATTAAACTTATGAATATGTTGACTGGAAAGTTGAGACCAAAGAAAGAAGAAGCACCAGCAGCACCTACGACAAAAACTTGTCCGTTCTGTAAATCGGAAATTGCACTTGACGCAACAAGATGTCCACATTGTACATCAGAATTAGAAGAAAAATAATACATAAATATGAAAAGGGCTAACGAGAGTTAGTCCTTTGTTTCAAAGTGAGAGAGCGATGTCAAAAGAATTAGAAACTTATTACAATAAATTTTGTGAAGAAAAACGACTTACTAGAAGACATGGAAATATTGAATATATTACATCTATGAAATATATTCATAAATACTTACAGCAATTGCCGGCGGATGCTAAAATTCTCGATGTAGGAGCTGGTACGGGCCGATATTCGGTTGCCTTAGCAGAAGAGGGGTATGATGTGACCGCTGTTGAATTGGTGAAATACAACCTGGGAATTTTAAAACAAAAAGGGAGTACTGTAAAAGCATATCAAGGAAACGCTTTAAACCTTAAACGATTTGAAAATGACCAATTTGATATGACATTAGTATTTGGACCAATGTATCATTTGTATAGTATGGAAGAGAAGCAAAAGGCCTTGCAAGAGGCAACGCGCGTGACAAAAAAAGGTGGAATCATTCTGGTTGCATATTGTATGAATGAATACAGCATATTGGTACATGGATTTAAAGATAATTACATAAAAGAAAGCATTGAACATGGAAAAGTGAATGAAATGTTTCGCGTCACGCCAAAGCCAGAAGATTTGTATGATTATGTTCGCTTAGAAGATATTGAAGCGGTGAATCAAGGAGCGGATGTAGAACGCATTCAGATTGTAGCCGCAGATGGTCCTGCAAATTACATGAGACAAACGTTAAATGCAATGGATGAAGAGACTTATGAATTATTTATTCAATATCATTTATCCACTTGCGAAAGACCAGAATTGTTAGGTGCCAGTGCGCACACATTAGATATTTTACGAAAAAATAGATAGGAAAATAAGATGAAACGCAATGTAGATATGAGTGAAATCTCCGACGGAAATTTATACGATTTAAACGATATGGTGAAAGCGGATTGCCAGGATTGCAAAGGCTGTTCTGCTTGTTGTCGTGGCATGGGGCAATCCATTGTTTTGGATCCATTAGATTCCTATAATTTGACAACCGGATTGAATATGACCTTTGAACAGCTTTTAGAACATGCAATTGAATTGAATGTGTTTGATGGCGTTATCCTTCCAAATCTAAAAATGACAAACGATCAAGAAGCTTGTTATTTCTTAAATGAAGAAGGACGATGTACCATTCATCAAATTCGACCGGGAATCTGCAGGCTATTTCCTTTAGGAAGATTTTATGAGGAGCATGGTTTTAAATACTTCTTACAAATACACGAGTGCAAGCATCCAAACAAAACCAAGGTGAAGGTGAAAAAGTGGATCGACACGCCTAATTTGCCTCAAAATCAGAAATTTATCATGGATTGGCATGATTTTATTGACGATATTCAAAACAAAATTGCGTCGCTTACCAATGACGCACTCGTAAAGAAAATAGATATCTTTATTTTGCAACAATTTTTCCTTGAAAAATATAATTGCGAGGAAGATTTTTACGAGCAATTTTCACTGCGATTAGAAAAAGCAAAGGGTATCATTAACACATTAATGAAACAATAACGGAGATACGGATGAACTATTATTTGGCACCTTTAGAGGGCATTACAACTTATGTGTACCGAAATGCATATCACAAATTCTTCGGGAAAATGGATAAATATTTCACTCCATTTATAGTTCCGCATAAAGAAAAACGATTTAACACAAGAGAATTAAAAGAATTATCTGTAGAACATAATGATGGATTGACTGTTATTCCACAGCTTTTAACAAACAATGCAGAAGATTTTCTGAAAACAAGTGGTGATATCAGAGCAATGGGATACAGTGAAATTAATTTGAATTTAGGATGTCCATCGAAAACAGTAGTCTCTAAAAATAAAGGATCCGGTTTTCTTGCATATCCTGAAGAACTCAATCGATTTTTGGATAAAATTTTCTCGGAAAGTCAAGGAGAAATATCAATAAAAACAAGAATTGGGAAAGAATCACCGGATGAATTTCATCAATTGCTAGAAATCTATAATCAATATCCGATTAAAGAGCTCACAATCCATCCTAGGATTCAAACAGATTATTATAAAAACGTACCAAATTTGGAGATGTTTCAAGTTGCATATCAAGAAAGCAAGAATCCGATTTGTTATAACGGAGATATTACGTCCGTCAAAGATTTAGAAAATTTGAAACAACGTTTTCCAAATTTAGGAGCTGTAATGATTGGGCGTGGAATGATTCAAAATCCAGGGATGTTAACAGTTCTTACAAAAGAACAATTATATGCTTTTCATCAGGAAATTTTAGAAGAATACATCCGCATTAGTTCTGGAGAACGAAATGTGTTATTCAAAATGAAAGAATTATGGTATTACATGATTCCATTATTCCTGGAATCCGATAAAATGATGAAAAAAATCAAAAAATGTGAACGTTTGAAGGATTATGAGCAAGTAATACAATTCTTGTTTATGGGTTATGACTTGCGCGAGGAGTTACATTTATGATAAAAGATTATATTTCATTTGATTTAGAAACCACGGGCTTTGAAGCGGACAGTGATTATATTATTGAAATAGGTGCTTTGAAGGTTCGAAATGGGAAAGTATGTGAACGTTTCATCGAATTTTTAAAACCTGAAATGCGTATACCAAGCAGAATTACCGAAATCACAGGAATTACGAATGACATGGTTCAAAATTCCAGAGATTCACAAAACGTAATACATGACTTTATAAATTTTTGTGAAGATTATATATTAGTTGGACACAATATTTTGTTTGATTATAAATTCATTAAAACATACGCTGTTCAATATGGATATTCATTTGAAAAGAAAGGGATAGATACCCTTCATATTGCCAGAAAAATGCACCGAAATTTAAAGTCCAAAAGCTTAGAGAGTTTATGTGCTTATTATGGTATTACAAACCAAGCGGCACACCGTGCATATCATGATGCGTTAGCAACCGCAAAAGTGTATCATATGTTGGCGCATGATTTTGAACAGGATAATCCACAATTATTTGAACCGGAAGCATTGCAATTCAAACCAAAAAAAGTGCAAGCTTGTACATCGAAACAAATTGAGTATTTAAGAATGCTCTGCAATCACCACAACTTGCCAATGAAAGAGAATGCTGAGGAAATGACGAGAAGCGATATGTCTAAGTTAATTGATGGTATCATATCAACACATGGAATGATGCGGTTAGAATAAAACGCGAAACAAGGGAGGGTATCATATGAATATGTACGACCTTATCATGAAAAAGAAACTTGGTCAGGAGTTGTCAAAAGAAGAAATTTACGAAATGATTCAAGGGTATACAAATGGAGATATTCCAGATTATCAGATGTCTGCCATGATGATGGCTATCTGTTTCCAAGGTATGACACCTGAGGAAACAAAAGATTTGACAATGGCCATGGCAAATAGCGGTGAAATGCTTGATTTGTCTGAAATCAAAGGAATTAAGGTAGATAAGCACAGTACAGGTGGCGTTGGAGACAAGACCTCTCTCGTGTTAGCTCCTATGGTGGCGACACTTGGTGTGCCAGTTGCAAAGATGTCTGGAAGAGGGCTTGGACATACTGGAGGGACCATTGATAAACTGGAAAGTTTTACGGGATTTACAACCGCAATTTCGAAAGAGCAATTTATAGAAAACGTAAATAAAATTCACATTGCAATTGCAGCACAAACCGCGAATCTGGCACCTGCTGACAAAAAACTATATGCGCTTCGTGATGTAACAGGTACCGTAGATGAAATGTCATTGATTGCAAGTAGTATTATGAGTAAAAAGCTAGCCTCTGGAGCAGATGCGATAGTCCTAGATGTGAAAACAGGAGACGGTGCTTTTATGAAAACACTTGAAGACTCCGTTGCACTAGCAGAAGAAATGGTTCGCATAGGAAAACTTGCAAACAAAAAAGTGATAGCCGTCATTTCAGACATGGATCAACCGTTAGGAAATGCTGTGGGAAATTCTTTGGAAGTGATAGAGGCAATGGATACATTGAAAGGCCATGGGCCAAAAGATTTGGAAGAATTAGTGCTTACCCTTGGTTCACATATGGTTGTATTAGCCGGAAAAGCAGATTCTTTGGAAGATGCTCGATATAGACTCAAACAAACTATTGAAGACGGGAGTGCTTTTGAAACTTTTAAAAAGTTCATTGCGGCACAAGGCGGAAATGAAGAAGAAGTATTGCACCCGGAATTGCTTCCACGAGCACAGATTGTTGCGAGCGTAAAGTGTCCTGTTTCTGGATATGTTTCAAATATACTTACAGAAGAGATTGGACAAATTTCTTTGCTACTAGGAGGTGGAAGAGAAACAAAAGAAAGCAGCATTGATTTATCTGTTGGTTTGATTTTGCATAAGAAAAAAGGGGATTATGTCAATGAGAATGAGGATTTGGCAACCATCTATGCCAATGACAAAGAAAAATTAAACCTAGCAAAAAGAAGACTGCTAGATGCATATCATATCATCAATGAAACCGTAGAAAAACCAGTACTGATCAAACGCATTTTAGTATAAAATAAATGGCCACACATATATTTATTGTAAAAGTATATGTGTGGTTTTTTATGGAAAAAAAGACCTTGAAAGACCGAATTGCAAATGCATCAGGGATGCCCAAAGATGTTGTTTTGGGAGTGCCATTGGTAGCAGTTATTGGTCAAAGCGAAACCTGTATTGAAAATTATAGAGGGATTTTAGAATATACAGATAAATTAATTCGAATACAGACAAAATTAGGGAAAATTCATGTAACAGGAAGAGAATTACAAATTGAATATTATACAAACGATGAAATGAAAATCATAGGGCATGTAGAGAAAATTGAGTTTCTTGAAGGAGGTGCATGATGTTTATTTCGTTTTTTCGTTATATGAAAGGGTATCTGAAAATACGTGTAACAGGATATTCACCTGAGAGATTCTTAAATTTATGCAAAAATAAAAACTTGGACATCTGGGGATTGGAAGCCGTTCATAATGCATACGAAATGTATATAAACATAAATGGATTTCGAAAATTAAAACCTATTTTGCGAAAAACAAAAACAAGAGTGACGATAGAAGAGCGTATTGGATTGCCCTTCTTTTTTTATAAATACCGAAAAAGAACAGCGTTTTTTATAGGTTCACTTTTTTGTATTCTTATGATTTTTTCATGTACTTTTTTTGTGTGGAGAATCGATGTTCAAGGAAATCAAGCAATCACAGATGAAGTTCTTCTAGAATTTTTAGAAACAAAAGAAATCAAACACGGAATGGTAAAACAGAAAATAAACTGTGAACAAATTGCAAAAGATATTCGGAAGCAGTTTGACGAGATTATATGGGTAACCGTATCACTGGAAGGAACGAACCTGCTGGTCCATATAAAGGAAAATACAGACACATTTAAAGAGGAGGAAGAAATCATGACCGCTTGCGATATTATATCGGACAAAACCGGAATTATAACAGATATTATTGTAAGAAGTGGCGTTCCAAAGGTTCAGGTTGGAAGTGAAGTAAAAAAAGGGGATCTTTTGGTTTCAGGTCAACTTGAAGTTTTGAATGATGCAAAAGAAGTGGTTGCAACACATACCGTAATTGCTGATGCAGATATCACAATCGAAACCGTAGAACAATTTAAAGAACACATCTCTAAAACCTATCAAGAAAAAATCTATACAAAAAAGAGTAAAACCATCCCATATTTAAAACTCAAAGAGCATATGATTTGTTTTGACTTTTTTGAAACATCCTACAAAAAATATGATATCAAAACAAAAGAAAAGCAATTAAAGATGGGCGATTCCTTTTATTTCCCTGTGCGGTTTGGTAAAAAAGTACTGAAAGAATACAAACTAAAAACAAAAGAATATACAAAAGAAGAAATGGAAAAGTTATTAAATGAAAAAATCGAAAAATATTTCCAAAAAATAGAACAAAAAAATTCAATAATATTAGAAAAAGAATGGATTATTGAACACGATCAAACTGGAGCAACGGCAAATGTTAGACTGCAGCTACGAGAAGAATGCGGTGTTCGGAGGAAAATCGTTGATTTCTAATAATTGGCTATGGTAAAATATAATGGATTATGAAAAGACGAAAGGAATCTTACATGAGTATTCTTGAAGAATTTATTGAAATACCAGCTGAACATGAAAGTAATATATTTGGTCAATTTGATGCATATGCAAAAAAGATAGAACGTACCCTTCACGTTACCCTTATTGCGAGAGATGGTGAAGTAAAAATTTTAGGAGAAGCGATTCGAGTAAATCAAGCAAAACGCGTATTAACACAATTGATGGAATTGTCAAAACGTGGCAATATTATCTCGGAACAAAACGTAGATTATGCAATCTCGTTGGTGTTTGAAGATAACGAGAAAGAACTTGTGGAAATTGACAAAGATATCATCTGTCATACATTACAAGGAAAGCCTATCAAGCCAAAGACAGTTGGACAAAAGAAGTATGTAGATGCGATTCGCAAACAAATGATTGTGTTTGGATTAGGTCCGGCCGGAACAGGAAAGACCTATTTGGCAATGGCAATGGCGATTACTGCATTTAAAAACAATGAAGTAGGCAGAATTATCCTAACACGTCCAGCCATCGAAGCAGGTGAAAAACTAGGATTCTTACCAGGGGATTTGCAAAGTAAAATCGATCCTTATTTACGTCCGTTATACGATGCGTTATATCAAATTATGGGGGCTGAAAGTTTTATAAAAAACTCTGAAAAAGGCCTGATTGAAGTGGCACCACTCGCGTATATGAGAGGTCGAACTTTAGATAATGCATTTATTATTTTGGATGAAGCGCAAAACACCACTCCGGCACAAATGAAGATGTTTTTGACTCGTATTGGTTTCGGATCAAAAGTTGTCATTACCGGAGATGCAACACAAAAAGACCTTCCAGCCGGAATGGTTTCGGGTTTGGACGTTGCAACAAAAGTTGTGAAAAATATAGAAGATATAGCAATTTGTAACTTAACAAGCAAGGATGTTGTTCGACATCCACTTGTACAAAAAATTGTAAAAGCATACGAGGAATATGAACATAAGACAGAACGAACTAAAGACAAAAGGAGAAGATAATGGCGTTATTTTTTGAAGAAGAAGGAAGTTTATCTTTGCAATTACCTTGTGAAGAATTGGCAAAAAAGGTGATCGATGCTTCTTTGGATTATATGAAGTGTCCGTATGAGGCAGAAGTAAATTTATTATTGACTATGAATGCTGAAATTCAAGAAATGAATCGTGATTTTCGCCAGATAGACCGCGCAACGGATGTTCTTTCGTTTCCGATGGTTGATTACGAAGAAGCTGGCGCATTTGATTTCTTAGAAGAAAATGATGTGTACTTTCATCCTGAAACTGGAGAATTGATTTTAGGAGATATTGTAATTTCTAAAGAAAAAGTTATCGCCCAAGCCGAGGAATTTGGTCACTCAGTAGAACGTGAATATGCATTTTTGATCGCACATAGTATGTTGCATTTGTTTGGCTTTGATCATATGGAAGAGAATGAACGTATAACGATGGAGCGTATGCAGAAAGAAATTTTAGAGCAATTGCAAATTTTGAGATAGAGGTATGTTATGAGCGAACAACAAAAGAAGAAAAACAATAGTTTTTTAATACAGGGCATGATTCTTGCCGGAGCTGGGATTATCACCAGATTAATTGGAATCGCATATCGTATTCCGGTTAATAACATTCTTGGCGACGAAGGCCAAGGATTTTACGGGTGCGCATTTTCAATTTATAACATCGCACTTTTATTAACTTCATATAGTTTGCCGTTAGCCGTTTCAAAGTTGGTATCTGCACGGGTTTCAAAAAAAGAATACAAGAATGTCCTTGGTATTTTAAAAGGTGCGTTATTGTTTGCAATTGTTGCAGGTTTAATCGCTGCATTGATTGTATTTTGTTTCTCTGATTTTATAGCTGGGGATATAATGTCACTAAAATTAAGTGCTTATGCATTGCGAGTACTTGCACCGGGATTATTTATCGTTGCAATCATGGGAGTTGTTCGTGGTTATTTCCAAGGAATGGGAACGATGGTACCAACAGCAGTTTCGCAAATTTTAGAACAAATTGTAAATGCAATTGTCAGTGTGATAGGGGCTAGTTATTTAGTCAAAATGGGAAAATTGGCTTCCGAATATAAAACAAATCCGTCATTGCCATATGCATGGGGAGCAGCAGGTGGAACACTTGGTACCGTATCCGGTGCTCTTTTTGGATTGATTTTTTTACTGATTTTATTAAGAATTTATTATCCAAAGATGCGACGTCAATTACTGAGTGACAGAACACAGCAGGTTGAAAGTTATAAGAAAATCTATTCCGTGTTATTTTTAACGATTGCACCAGTTATTTTAAGCACTGCAATTTATAATGTAAATGACACTTTAGATCAAGGAATTTTTAGCAGTATTATGGTAGCACAGGGACATACTCAAAAAGAAGCTGCTAAATTTTTAGGGATGTTTACTGGGAAGTATAATACATTAATACACATTCCATTGGCGATTGCTAATGCATTGGGAGCTTCTTTAATCCCTAGCTTAACGGCAGCAGTTACCAATGGGACCAAGGGAGAAGTGCGTGAAAAAATCGGCATGGTAATACGTGTTGTTATGTTAATTGCCATTCCTAGTTTTGTAGCATTTTTAGTAATGCCAAAACAGATTTTATCGTTGCTCTATGTCGGAAACATAAACGTACCTGCCAATATGCTTCGTATTGGTGCAATTACAGTCATTTTTTATTGTTTGTCGACTGTAACAAACTCAATATTACAAGGACTAAACAAAATGTCTACACCTGTTATGCACGGGGCGATCTCACTTGGTGTGCATTTGATAGCTGTGTTTTTAATGTTAGTCGCATTTAAATGGGAAATTTATGCATTAGTTGCAGGAAATATTGTATTTTCTTTGACGATGTGTATATTAAATGCAAGAGCAATCAAAAAAGCTTCGGGTTATCAACAAGAGATAAAGAAATCATTTATCCTTCCTTTATGTGCAGCTGCAATAATGGGAGTTCTTATCATCGTAGTTTGGTATTGTCTTGTATTGCTTATGCCAGATAAAATCGCTACCATTGTCACCATTGCCGTTGCAGGGGGCGCATATGGCTTAGTACTCTTAAAAATTGGTGCTTTAACTTCAAAAGAAATTCTTGCTTTACCAAAAGGGGCAATGTTATATAAAGTTTTGCGAAAAATGCATTTAGTAAATGAGGAATATTAGTATGAAACCAGTGAAAAAGATTGCTCTGTTACACAGCATGTGTGGAATCGGAAAAGCATCTCTTACAAATATGATGCCTATTTTGAGCACAATGGGAATTGAGGCATGTCCAATACCAACCGTATTACTATCTTCACATACTGGTGGTTTTGGAATTCCTGCCAAACAAGAAATTTCCGCAGATTATATTCGTGCAAGTGCAGATCATTATCGTGACAACGGAATCGAATTTGATGCCATATTTGTGGGTTATTTAGGAAGCAGCGAGGCATTATCTGCAGTTCGCTATTTTGTAAAGCAATTTCCAAAAGCGAAAAAAATATTAGATCCAATCATGGGAGACCATGGAACGTTTTATTCAAATATAAGTCAAAATCATGCAAATGCATTCCATGAACTTTGTTCGGATATGGACATTATCATTCCGAATTTTACAGAGGCATGTTTCTTGACGGGACAACCGTTTCAAGAAACTCCGGATGCTAGTTTTTTGTTGAATCTATGTGAACGATTACATCAAACAAATGTGAAACAGATCATCATTACCAGTACACCTTCACCGGAAGGTAAACGTGGAATTTTATCCTCTGATAATGCAGAAATAAAGCGTTGGAATGTAGAGACACAAGCAACTGATTTTCATGGAACAGGTGACGTCTTTGACGCCGTACTAATTGGCTCATATTTGCAAGGAAAAACCATGAAAGAATCCATTTTAGCCGCACATCAATTTGTGTTTGATTGTATTCATGATAGTTGCAAATATGACTATCCTCAAAAAGAAGGATTGTTAATAGAGAGAAACTTATCAAGACTTGTATAATAAAAAAAATTAAACCAATACTATATAGCAAAAAGGAGACTTTTATGCAAAAAAAATATAGTATTGGTTTTTTGGTTATAACCTTATTGGTGATTGTCGCTTTTAGTTTTGCATATCGCATGAGTTATCAACGAGTAAGAGATGAATCCGAGAAAGAAATCGAAGCAAGAACACAGGGTAATGTAGAAAATTATTATTATATAAAAGAAAAAGACGGTTATGTGATTGTTTACGAGGGTGATGAAAAAACAGTATATGAATATACAACCATCCGTGTAGAGGATTTGCCAGAGAAAACACAAGCTGCGATAAAAAAAGGGATAAAAGTGAATTCACTTGGCCAAATATATGGTTTTTTAGAAAATTATTCAAGTTAAAAGATATAGACGGAAAAAGAGATATAGTGTAAGATAAAAGAAGATTTGAGGAAGGACACAAAACAATGACTGAAGAAAAAATAGCAAGAATTAATGAACTGTATAACAAAGCGAAAACAGAAGGTTTGACAGAAGAAGAAAAAATAGAACAACAACAGTTAAGGAAACAATTTATAGAAGATTTCAAAAGAAACTTAAGAGGACAATTAGACAATATTTCTGTTCAGGATGAAGATGGAACCATCACAAACTTAGGGGAAAAATATGGAAACAAAAAAGGGCATTAGAAGTCATGTTCTTAAAGTGCGAAATCAAATGACAGAATCAGAATGGGATGACAAGAGCCACCGGATTTATGAAAAAGTGGTGAATCATCCTTTCTTTTTGGCAGCGGATACCGTTTATTGTTACGTGGATTACCGCCACGAGGTGGGTACAAAAGAAATTATCGCAGAAGCATGGAATCAAAACAAGAAAGTAGCGGTTCCAAAAGTAGAAGACGATGAAATGAACTTTTATTACATCAGAAATCATTCGGATTTGAAAGAAGGATATCGAGGAATTTGGGAACCACAAGAATGTGTGAAAGCAACAGACGAGAATCCTCTTGTAATTCTTCCAGGAGTTGCTTTTGACGTGCAAGGAAATCGCATCGGATATGGAAAAGGGTTTTATGATAAATTTTTAATGAAACACCCAAATTGTCGTACCATAGCCCTTGGATTTAAACTACAAATAGTTGATAAAATACCGACTGATGCCTATGATATTCAACCGAATATCCTGATTACGGAGGAAACAATTTATGATACAACATTTACCAACAGATCCAATGCTTTGTTTGAGCGTGGTAAATACAAAATTAAGAGATTGCTATGATTCTCTTGAAGAATTTTGCATAGCTATGAATGTAGAAAAAAGCGAATTGATTCAAAAATTGAAAAAAATTGACTATGAATATGATTCCAAAACGAATCAGTTTGTTTAGAGAGGAACTAACATGAATAATATACCGACAAATGAACCAGAACGCCAATTTTATTACATAGAAAAGGCAAAAGAATATGTGAAACAGGCTGCTATAGAAGCGGGTAGACCGTTGACTTTTTGTGTCACAACATTTGGTTGCCAAATGAATGCACGAGATTCGGAAAAGTTGGTTGGAATTCTTGAAAAGATTGGATATCAAGAAGAACCAAACGAGGAAAAGGCTGACTTTGTAATCTATAATACCTGCACTGTGCGTGAAAATGCAAATATGCGTGTGTATGGTCGTTTAGGACAACTAAAACGCGTGAAAAAGAAGAATCCATATATGATGATTGGGCTATGTGGATGTATGATGCAAGAACCTCATGTGGTTGAAAAATTAAAAACAAGTTATAAGTTTGTGGATGTTATTTTTGGAACACATAACATTTATAAATTCGCAGAATTAATCGCAACAAGATTCGAATCCCAAAGAATGGTTATAGACATTTGGAAAGATACAAATCTAATCGTAGAAGATCTTCCGAGCGAGAGAAAATTTGCATTTAAATCTGGAGTAAACATTATGTTTGGATGTAATAATTTCTGTAGTTATTGCATTGTTCCATATGTTCGCGGAAGAGAAAGAAGCCGAAATCCAAAAGATATTCTTCGTGAAATCGAAACTCTGGTTGCAGATGGCGTTGTTGAAGTCATGTTATTGGGACAAAATGTAAATTCTTATGGAAAAACATTGGAAGAACCGATGACATTTGCAGAACTTTTAAAAGAGATTGAAAAGATTGAAGGTTTAGAACGCATTCGTTTTATGACCTCGCATCCAAAGGATTTATCAGATGAATTGATAGAGGTGATGAAAAACTCAAAGAAAATATGCAAACATCTTCATCTCCCAGTACAATCTGGAAGTACAGAAATTCTGAAAAAAATGAATCGTCGATACACGAAAGAGCAGTATCTTGAATTGGTAAACAAGATCAAGACTGCGATTCCAGATATTTCCCTTACAACAGACATTATTGTAGGATTCCCTGGCGAGACAGAAGAAGATTTCCTGGAAACAATGGATGTTGTAAAAAAAGTGAGATATGACAGTGCTTTTACCTTTATCTACTCAAAACGAACCGGAACACCTGCTGCCATTATGGAAAACCAGATTCCGGAAGATGTAGTGAAAAACCGCTTTGATCGTCTACTCAAAGAAGTACAAGATATTTCTGCAGAAGTTTGTAAAGTGCATGAAGGAAATACAGAACCGGTTCTTGTCGAATCAACGAATGACCATGATGAGACTCTGATGACCGGTCGAATGAGCAACAATCTTTTGGTTCATTTCCCAGGAAGTGAAGAGTTGATTGGAAAAATAGTAAATGTAAAACTGAAAGAATGTAAAGGTTTCTATTATTTGGGTGAAATGGAGTAATTTTCATCACTAAAAACCATAATAACGTCCAAACTATGTAATAAATGCATAGGGAGGACGTTTTGTGTTTTTTAAAAAAATTTTAGAGTATGGGTTTCTTTGGTTTGTGGGCGGAAGTATTTATTATATGGTTGAGGTTATGTTTCGAGGCTTTTCTCATTGGACAATGTTTGTGCTAGGTGGAATTTGCATGATGTTTTTTGCATTTCAAGGAAAAATGTCTCGTTGGAGAGAAGCTCTGTGGAAACAAGTGTTAAGATGTGCTATTTTTGTAACAGCTTGTGAATTCATTACCGGTCTTATTGTAAACAAATATTTCCGTTGGAATGTGTGGGATTATAGTGACCTTCCTTTTCATATTTTTGGTCAAATATGCCTTCCTTTTTTTCTTCTTTTTTCAATTTTGTGTATCGGTGGGATTTTCCTTTCAAGTTATCTTTTGCATTGTATTTTCGGAGAGGAAAAGCCGAGCTACCGAGTCCTTTAAATCACAGAAAACATTTGTAATTTTATGAAAATTAGGCTATACTTTACTCTGTATAAGTTTGATTTGACAAAGGAGAAAAAACGTGGCTGAATTAACACCTATGATGCAGCAATACATGGAAACAAAGAAGCAATATCAAGATTGTATTTTGTTTTATAGATTAGGCGATTTTTATGAGATGTTCTTCGATGATGCTCTGACTGTGACAAAAGAATTGGATATCACTTTAACAGGAAAAAGTTGCGGTTTGGAAGAGCGTGCACCGATGTGCGGTGTTCCATATCACGCTGTAGATGGATATTTAAATAGATTAGTTCAAAAAGGATATAAGGTAGCAATTTGCGAGCAAGTGGAAGACCCAAAATATGCGAAAGGCATTGTAAAACGTGAAGTTGTTCGTATTGTAACTCCAGGAACAAATTTGAATATGCAGGCACTCGATGAAACAAAAAACAATTACATTATGTGTATTGTTTATATTGGAGATCATTTTGGAATGGCTGTGGCGGATGTCACAACTGGAGATTATTTTGTGACAGAATTAGATAACTCTCGAAAATTATTAGATGAAATCACAAAGTTTGCACCTTCGGAAATTATATGCAACGAGCCGTTGTACGTAAGTGGAATCGATTTGAATGACTTAAAAGACAGACTTGGAATCGCAATATATCCATTGGATTCATGGTATTTTGATGATGCTTTATGCGAAAAATCTTTGAAAGAGCATTTCAAAGTTTCATCCCTTGAGGGTTTAGGCCTTTCTGATTTTAATTGCGGATCAATTGGTGCTGGAGCGCTTTTGCAATATCTGTATGAAACACAAAAGAATTCTCTTGCACACTTATCACATATTAGTTGTTATACAACTGGAAAATACATGTTATTGGATAGTTCTTCTAGAAGAAACTTAGAATTATGCGAAACGCTTCGTGAAAAGCAAAAAAGAGGCTCTTTATTATGGGTGCTAGACAAGACAAAGACGGCGATGGGCGCTCGTATGTTACGTAGTTTTGTAGAACAACCTTTGATTGACAAAGAAGAAGTATTAAAACGTTTGGACGCAGTAGAAGAGCTCAAAGAAAATGCAATTTCAAGAGAAGAAATTCGTGAGTATTTGACACCGGTGTATGATTTAGAAAGATTAATCAGTAAAGTCACATACCAATCCGCAAATCCAAGAGATATGATTGCGTTTCGAAGTTCCCTTGAGATGTTACCACATATCAAATATATTTTAGGGGATCTGTCAACGCCATTACTGGAAGAGCTTCATCAAAGTTTAGATACATTAGAAGAACTGTGCGCTTTGATTCAATGCTCTATTCAAGATGAACCACCTCTTGCTATGAAAGAAGGCGGCATCATTAAAGAGGGCTATAACGAAACGGTAGATCAACTTCGCAATGCAAAAGTAGAAGGAAAAACTTGGTTGGCAGAATTAGAAGCAGATGAACGTGAAAAAACCGGTATTAAAAATTTAAAAATTAAATATAACAAAGTGTTTGGATACTATTTGGAAGTGACAAATTCTTACCAAAATCTTGTTCCAGATTATTATACAAGAAAGCAGACTCTTGCAAATGCAGAGCGCTACATCACACCACGCCTTAAGGAATTAGAAGATATGATCCTTGGTGCAGAGGACAAGCTTTACGCATTAGAATATGAATTGTACTGTGAAGTTCGTGAACGTATTGCAGCAGAAATGCTTCGTATTCAAAAAACAGCAAAAGCCATTGCTCAAATTGATGTATTAGCGTCTTTAGCCTTGGTAGCAGAACGTAACAATTATGTGCGACCAAAAATCAATGACAAAGGTATTATTGATATAAAAAATGGACGTCATCCAGTGGTAGAAAAGATGATTCCAAACGATATGTTTATTGCGAACGATACCTATCTTGACGATAAAAAGAATCGAATTTCGATTATTACAGGACCTAATATGGCTGGTAAATCCACCTATATGCGTCAAACCGCATTAATTGTATTACTTGCACAGATTGGTTCCTTTGTTCCAGCCGAGAGCGCAAATATCGGAATTGTAGACCGTATTTTTACCCGTGTAGGCGCATCCGATGACCTTGCATCTGGTCAAAGTACATTCATGGTAGAAATGACAGAGGTTGCAAACATTCTTCGAAATGCGACCAATAAGAGTCTCTTGATTCTAGATGAAATCGGACGTGGTACAAGTACGTTCGATGGTCTTAGTATTGCATGGGCTGTCGTAGAACATATTAGTAACAAACGACTTCTTGGAGCAAAAACACTGTTTGCAACACATTATCATGAGTTAACTGAATTAGAAGGAAAAATTGAAAGTGTTAATAATTATTGCATTGCAGTCAAAGAAAATGGCGATGATATTGTGTTCCTGCGAAAAATCGTAAAAGGTGGCGCTGATAAGAGTTACGGAATTCAAGTAGCCAAGTTGGCTGGAGTTCCGGAAAGTGTTATTTCCAGAGCAAAAGAGATTGTAAGCGAGTTGATAGACGTTGATATCACAAATCGAATTCGTGACATTTCTGTTCAGACAGCAGAACCTACAAAAAAAGTAAAACGCTATGACGAAGTTGATTTAGCACAAATGTCTTTGTTTGACACCGTAAAAGACGATGACGTGCTAGAAGAATTAAAGAATATTGATGTAAGCAATTTAACGCCGATGGATGCGTTGAACACCATTTATCGTCTACAAAACAGATTGAAGAATCGATGGTAATAAAAAGGAGTAATATGGCAAACATTCAAGTTTTAGATCAGATTACAATTGATAAAATTGCAGCGGGTGAAGTGATTGAAAGACCAGCCTCGATTGTAAAAGAATTGGTTGAAAATGCAATTGATGCAGGAGCAACAGCTGTTACTGTGGAAATTAAAGAAGGTGGAATTTCCTTCATTCGAATTACAGATAATGGTTGTGGAATTCCAAAGGAAGAAGTTCCATTAGCATTTTTACGTCATTCCACAAGCAAAATACGTACAGTAGAAGATTTGACAACCGTTGCATCTTTGGGCTTCCGCGGTGAAGCTTTGTCAAGTATTGCAGCAATTGCACAAGTGGAATTGATTACAAAAACAAAAGAATCTTTGCTGGGAACTCGTTATGTGATTGAGGGCGGCGTAGAAAAAAAGTTGGAAGAAATCGGAGCAAAAGATGGAACCACGTTTTTGATACGTCAAATCTTTTACAACACACCTGCAAGAAGAAAATTTTTGAAGACACCTATGACAGAAGCGAGTCATATTAATGAATTAATGATTCGTTTGGCGTTGTCTCATCCTGAGGTTTCTTTTGAATTTATTACCAATAACCAATCAAAACTACATACTTCAGGAAACGGAAAATTAAAAGATGTGATTTACCAAGTGTTTGGTCGTGAAATTACAAAAGAAATTTTAGAAATAGACCAAGCGATATCCGGTTTAAAAGTAACTGGATACATCGGGAAACCGTTGATTTCTCGCGGCAATCGCAATTATGAAAACTATTATATCAACGGAAGATATGTCAAAAGTCAAATCATTGCAAAAGCAATTGAAGATGCATACAAAGACTTTACGATGCAACACAAATATCCATTTACGGTATTACATTTTTCAATGAATGGAAATGATTTGGATGTAAACGTACATCCAACAAAGATGGAATTGCGTTTTAGCCGACAGCAGGAGGTTTATAATTTTGTATACCAATCGATCAAAACTGCTCTCACAGAGCCAGAACTGATTCCGAGAGTAGAAGTACCGCCTGCAAAACAGGAAATGAAGGAGATGGTTGTACCAAAACCTGTTGTAAAAGAAGAGCATGATTTAGAGTATTTCATGAAAAAAATGCAGGAACGAGTAACGTCTCATCACAAATCTGAACCACCTAAAAAAGTAGAAACCTTGGAAGTGTTTGAAACAGTTGAAAAGGCAAATATAAAACAAGAAAAAATTATTCGAGAACCAATCAATTATCAAGTTCAAAAAGAAGAACAGTTGAATTTGTTTGAAGAAAAATTGCTGACAAAAGAAACACTTATTGAACACAAAATGATTGGTCAGCTCTTTGACACATATTGGCTTGTTGAGTTCAATGATGAATTATACATTATTGATCAACATGCGGCGCATGAACGCGTGTTATACGAAAAGACATTGCGTGGCATGAAAGAACGCGAATTTACATCACAATATTTAAGTCCACCGATTGTCCTGAATTTGTCGATGCAAGAAGCAGAAGTATTGAAAGAACATATAGATATTTTCACAAATATCGGTTTTGAGATTGAATCCTTTGGTGGCGATTCATATGCAGTTCGTGCAATTCCGGATAATTTGTTTGGTATTGCCAAAAAAGAATTGTTTATTGAAATGTTAGATGGATTAGTAGAAGGAATCAACGCTTCGATAGCCCCTGATATGATTGCAGAAAAAATCGCTTCTATGTCTTGTAAAGCAGCTGTAAAAGGCAATTCCAGATTATCATCGATAGAAATGGAAGAATTGGTGAAAGAACTTTTAAAGTTAGACAATCCATATCATTGTCCTCATGGAAGACCAACAATTATTGCAATGACAAAACGGGAATTAGAAAAGAAATTTAAACGAATTGTTTAGGAGAATTATGAAACGACCTTTGATTATTTTAACAGGACCAACAGCAGTAGGTAAAACAAAAGCCTCTATAGGACTGGCGAAAGCCTTAAACGGAGAAATTATTTCTGCCGATTCTATGCAAGTGTACAAATATATGAATATCGGTTCTGCAAAAATCAAACCGGAAGAAATGGATGGTATTCCACATTATTTAGTGGACGTACTAGAACCTGATGACGAATTTCACGTTGTAAAATTTCAGCAAATGGCAAAGCAAGCCTTGGAAGAGATTTATGCAAAAGGAAAAGTTCCCATCCTTGTAGGTGGAACTGGATTTTATATTCAAGCATTACTCTATGATATTGATTTTACAGAGAATCAAGAAGATGGAAATTATAGAAAAACTCTAGAAATGTTAGCAAAAGAGAAGGGGGCTGAAATGCTTCATGCCATGTTACAAGAAGTAGATCCTTTATCTGCAGAGTTGATACATGCAAACAACGTAAAACGAGTGACACGTGCATTGGAATTTTATCATTTGACAGGAAGAAAAATTTCAGAACACAACGAACAAGAACGAGCAAAAGAATCTCCATATGAATTTTGTTATTTTGTGTTAAATGATAATCGAGAGTATCTATATGACAGAATTAATCAAAGAATCGATTGTATGTTGGAAGAAGGGCTAGTTGACGAGGTTCGTTTCTTGAAAGGAAAAGGATATACAAGAGATATGGTTTCCATGCAAGGCCTTGGATATAAAGAAATATTGGACTATTTAAATGAAGAATGTACCTTAGAAGAAGCAGTCAATATTTTAAAACGAGATACTAGGCATTTTGCTAAAAGACAGCTCACATGGTTTCGAAGAGAGCGTGATGTAATATGGATTCAAAAAGATGCTTACCAAAGAGATGAAGAAAAAATACTACAAGCAATGCTTGACATTATAAAAGAGAGGATAACTACCAATGTATAACAAGTTAGGAATTTCAGAGGAAGTTCTCGCATTTGGGAAACAAATAGAAGATCAACTAATTGATCGATTTGCTGCGCTTGATCGTATAGCAGAATACAACCAGCTTAAAGTGATTCACGCCATGCAAGAATGTAAGGTAAGTGAGGCTTGTTTTCATTATGCAAGTGGATATGGATATAGCGACCAAGGACGAGATACATTAGAAGAAGTATATGCAAAAGTGTTTCACACAGAGGCCGCATTAGTAAGACCACAAATTACTTGCGGAACACATGCCTTGGCTTTAGCGTTAAGTGCAAATTTAAGACCTGGTGACGAATTGCTTTCACCAGTCGGAAAACCGTATGATACCCTAGAAGAAGTGATAGGAATTCGCCCATCAAAGGGTTCGTTGGCAGAGTATGGTGTTTCATACAAACAAGTGGATTTGTTAGAGGATGGTTCTTTTGATTATGAGTCCATTCGAAACGCAATTTCTGATAAGACAAAAGTGGTAACTATTCAGCGTTCCAAAGGCTATCAGACACGTCCAAGTTTTTCTGTTTCACAAATAGGAGAACTCATTACATTTGTAAAAGAAATAAAACCAGACTTAATTTGCATGGTTGACAATTGTTATGGTGAATTTGTAGAAACAATCGAGCCAAGCGATGTAGGAGCAGACATGGTTGTCGGCTCGTTGATTAAAAATCCTGGTGGAGGACTTGCACCAATTGGTGGATACATTGTCGGCACAGAAGCTTGTATTGAAAACTGTGCTTATCGATTGACTTCTCCTGGATTAGGAAAAGAAGTTGGAGCATCATTAGGCGTTATGCAATCATTCTTCCAAGGATTTTTCATGGCTCCAACCGTAGTTTCAGGCGCGTTAAAAGGTGCGATATTCGCTGCTAATATTTACGAGAGATTGGGCTTTCCAGTTATTCCAAATAGTACAGAGAGTAGGCATGATATCATTCAGGCAGTTACGTTAGGAACTCCAGAGGGAGTGATTGCATTCTGCAAGGGAATTCAAGCGGCGGCGGCTGTCGATAGTTTTGTTTCTCCTGAACCATGGGCAATGCCAGGGTATGATAGTGAAGTTATTATGGCAGCAGGTGCTTTTGTACAAGGTTCTTCCATAGAATTAAGTGCGGATGGACCAATCAAGCCTCCATATGCAGTTTACTTCCAAGGTGGCTTAACATGGACACATGCAAAATTAGGAATTTTAAGATCGTTAGAAGAGTTGGTTCGAAGAGGACTTATCACTCTTCCAAGTTAGGAAGGTATAAAATGAAACATATCATTGTCGTAGGTGGTGGTGCTTCCGGACTTGTGGCAGCGATTGCTGCAGCAAGAAACGGAGCAAAAGTAACGCTACTCGAACAAAAAGAACGTGTGGGAAAGAAAATATTATCCACTGGAAATGGCCGATGCAATTTCACAAACAAACACATGACACCTGAATGCTTTCGTGGCGATAACATGCAGTTCATTACAGAAATTCTTAATCAATTTGGATATGAAAAAGTAACACAGTTTTTTGAAGAATTAGGTGTTCTTTACAAAGTCAGAAATGGTTATATTTATCCAATATCAGACCAAGCAACCACCATTTTAGATGTACTACGAATGGAACTACAATCTCTTGGCGTTAAGGTTTTCACAGACGCATGTGTGACAAGCATATCCAGAACAGGAAAACAATTTCTCGTTCTAACAGATCATTCTCAATATAAAAGTGACGCTGTAATTCTTGCCACAGGTGGCAAAGCAGCTCCTTCATTGGGATCAGATGGGAAAGGATATGCATTGGCAAAACACTTTGGACATCAAATATCTCCGGTCGTACCTGCACTGGTACAACTAAGAGGAATCGGATCTTATTTCAAACAAGTTGCAGGCGTTCGCACACAGGCAAAAGTGTCCTTGTATGTAAATGGAGATTTTGTAGCGAGTGACATCGGAGAATTGCAACTGACGAATTATGGAATTTCCGGTATTCCGGTATTTCAAGTAAGTCGCTTTGCGGCAAAAGCGTTGCGAGAAAAAAAGGAAGTGGTAGCTGAACTTGATTTCAGACCAGAATGGGAGGAATCGGAGTTTCAAACACTTCTAGAAAAAAGATTGATTCAACACCAAGACAAAACAGCAGAAGAATTCTTGATTGGCATTTTCCACAAGAAACTTGCAGTAATGTTATTGAAAGAAGCCAATATACCACTTCAATTAAAAATAAGTGATGTACACGAACATAAAATTCAAAATCTAATCGCTTTATGCAAACATTTTAATGTACAAATTGAAAGTACAAATGATTTTGAACAAGCACAAGTTTGTGCAGGTGGTGTGAAAACAACAGAAGTAAACCCTCAAACAATGGAATCTATTTATGAAAAAGATTTTTATCTGGTTGGAGAAGTGCTTGACGTAGATGGAATTTGTGGAGGGTATAATTTACACTGGGCCTGGGCAACTGGAATTATTGCAGGAGAAAACGCTGCGAAAGGATAGAATATGATTCGTATCAGTCAATTAAAATTACAACCAAATCATACAGAGAAAGACTTGTTACAGAAGCTTGCGAAAACCTTGCGAATTTCAGAACACGATATTAATAATTATGAAATAAAAAAGCAATCAATTGACGCACGCAAGAAACAAGATATCAAATATGTTTATACCATCGATGTCTCCGTTTCAAACGAACAGCAAGTTACAAAGAAGATGATTCCAAACGTTTCAATTGCGAAAGATATCACATATCATTTTCCAACATCCGGAAATGAAAAAATGATGCATCGTCCACAAATTATTGGTTCTGGTCCAGCTGGATTATTTTGCGCATACCAATTAGCCAAGCATGGTTACAAGCCAATTGTGTATGAACGAGGTGCATCCGTAGAGGAACGTCAAAAAGAGATTGAACATTTTTGGGAGACAGGTGTGTTGAATCCAGAAACAAATGTTCAATTTGGCGAAGGCGGTGCAGGCACCTTTTCGGACGGGAAACTAAACACCTTAGTAAAAGATGTATCCGGAAGGAACAAAGAAGTTTTAGAAATTTTTGTAGAAAATGGTGCTCCGAAAGAAATTTTATTTCAAAACAAACCTCATATTGGAACAGATATCTTAATCAATGTCATTCGAAATATGCGTAAAAACATTATAGAATGGGGTGGCGAAGTTCACTTTGAAAGTAAGTTCGTAGACTTTGAAATGGTGGAACAAAAACTAAATTCTATTACCATTGAATCAAACAATGAACCGAAAAAAATCGCAGCACAAACTCTGGTTTTGGCAATTGGACACAGTGCAAGAGACACATTTGCAATGCTTCACAAAAAAGAACTTCCAATGATTGCAAAAGCTTTTGCTGTCGGTGTAAGAGTGGAACATTTGCAATCCAAAATTGATGCATCTCAATATGGCACAGAACATCCTTATCGTTTACCTGCTGCATCCTATAAATTAGCAACCACTTTGGACAATGGAAGAGGCGTCTACTCATTTTGCATGTGCCCTGGTGGATATGTGGTGAATGCATCTTCTGAACAAGGCCTGTTAGCGGTCAATGGCATGAGTTACCACGCACGAGATGGAAAAAATGCGAATAGTGCCATTGTTGTTACCGTGACGCCAGAAGACTATGGGAGCGATCATCCTTTGAGCGGAATGTATTTTCAACGAATGTTAGAAGAGAAGGCTTTTAAAATCGGAAATGGAAACATACCAGTTCAACGTTTTGCAGATTTTTGTCAAAACCAAACAACAAAACAACTTGGAGCAGTCGAGCCACAATTAAAAGGGGCCTATACTTTGGCAAACCTTAGAGAAATATTTACAACTGAAATCAATGCATCCATAGAAGATGGAATCAAATCATTTGATAAACAAATTCATGGTTTTGCAAATGAAGATACTGTATTGTCAGGTGTAGAAAGTAGAACCTCTTCACCGATTCGTATTTTAAGAAATGAAAACTATCAAATCGATACGACCGGAATTTATCCATGTGGAGAAGGGGCCGGATATGCTGGCGGAATTACATCTGCCGCCATGGATGGCATAAAAATCGCAGAAAAAATTGCGGAAAAATTTTTGCCATTCGACGCATCATGACAAAAACTACTCTATACACTATTTTCAAATTATGGTAAAATATATAAAGTTTTTAAAGAAAACGAGGTGGAGTACATATGAAAAAAATAAGTTCAAAAAATCCTTGGGTATTATTACTTTTATTGCTAGCTGGAATTGTATTAGGAGGTTTTCTAGGAACACTCACACAAAACATACCTGGACTCAGTTGGTTAAATTACGGACAAGAATTTGGACTTGCAAGCGAACATCCAATCGTTCTCAATTTAGGGATATTGGTAATCACGTTTGCACTATCTATTAAAATAACAATTTCTAGTATTATCGGATTGATAATTGCTGCAATTGCTTATCGTTTTATTTAAAAGGACAGCCCAGAGAGTCTTAAAAATCATTTATGATAAAGCAAATTTATAAGGAAGACCGTCCTTATGAAAAATGCGTGGAATATGGTGCCAGCATTTTATCAAATGCAGAATTACTTGCGGTTTTGCTAAGGACGGGAACAAAGGGAAGTAGTGCGCTTGATTTGGCACAACACCTATTGGGAACAGAATGTGGTGATGATGGAATTTTAAACATCCATTCTTTTACCCTGGAAAAGTTGAAAGCAATTAAGGGAATTGGAACGGTTAAAGCAGTACAAATTTTATGCCTTTCCGAATTAGCAAAAAGACTTGCAAAAGCAAATGCGAAAGAAGGGCTCGTATTCAATCGACCACCCACAATTGCCCGCTATTACATGGAAGATATGCGACATCAAAAGCAAGAAAATCTGAAGCTTTTAATGTTGAATACAAAATCAAAGTTGCTTGGTGAAAAAGAGATTTCAAAAGGGACTGTGAATGCCGCAATCGTTTCTCCTAGGGAAATTTTTATAGAATCTCTAGAAAAGAAAGCCGTTGCAATCATTCTAATACACAATCATCCAAGTGGTGACCCATCGCCAAGTGAAAACGACGTTCTTTTGACGAAAAGAATACAGGAAGCCGGTAAATTAATCGGAATTGAATTACTAGATCACATTATTATTGGAAATAATTGTTATATTAGTTTTGCTGAAGAAAAATTACTGTAACAATTGAGAGGATATATATGTTTGGAAATGTCTACGGTCTTGATCTCGGTACTTATGAAATCAAGGTTTTTGATAAAAAGAAAGATGTCATATGGAAAGAAAAAAATGCAATAGCAATTGCCAATGAAAAGGAAATCTTTTCTGTGGGAGACGATGCTTACGCAATGTATGAAAAGGCTCCTTATAACATAGAGATTCAATTTCCTATGAAGGAAGGCGTTATTTCGCATTTTTATAATATGCAATACTTATTGCAAAATTTATTAAAAAAAGAACGACGCTTTGCCCGTGGTTCGAAATATATTATTGCTGTTCCAACAGACGTAACAGAAGTAGAAAAAAGAGCCTTCTATGATTTGGTTGTACATTCTACTGCAAGAGCAAAAGAAGTGCGAATTGTAGAGAGAGGAATTGCAGATGCCATCGGCCTGGGATTGGATGTAGAAAATGAACCTGGATTGTTTATTGTTAATCTAGGGGCTGAAACAGTGGAACTTTCTGTATTGTCATACGGAGGAGTTGTGTTAAACAAATTGTTGAAAGTCGGAAGTTCTACAATCGACAACACCATTATTTCTTCTGTACGATACAATCAAGAATTCTTAATTGGAAAACTCACTGCAGAAGAACTCAGAAAAGCATTCGGTATTTATGCGGAACAAGATGACCAATCCTTAAAAGTTGCCGGTAGAAACTTGATCACAAGAGTTCCTGAACAGAAAACTGTATCTGTGGGATTGGTACGAGCTGCAATGAAAGACACTATGAAAACTTGCGTTCAAGAAATGAATGCATTGTTAGAGCGAACACCGCCGGAAGTACAGAGAACCATAAAAAACAATGGAATTTATATCACGGGCGGACTTGCAAATTTAACAGGAATCGCTTCTTATATGGGAAATGCATTAAGTATGAAAGTGCATTCTATAGAGCAGCCTGAACTTTGTGCCGTAAATGGATTGAAAAAAATTATCAATTCCAAAGAGCTGATGAAAATGACTTATTCTATGTTAGATGAAAATTATAGGTGGATGAGATAGTAATGAAGAAAAATAGCCCAACATCATTATCAAGTAAATATTGGTTGTTAGCAATCGCTGCCATCTGTGTCTTATTGATGGGATTATCTTTAGTGACAGACAAAGTAAATGGACCACTTCGATTCATTGCGAACTATACTGTAGTTCCTATGCAAAAAGGGATTAATACGGTGGGACTTTGGATGAGTGATTTATCGTTAAATATGGAAACATTGAAAGAAGTCCGTCAAAAAAACAAAGAATTAGAAGCGGAACTCGATGAACTTACATTAAAAAATAATTTGCTTCAACAAGAAAAACACGAACTTGAACGTTTGCGAGAATTATATAAACTCGATATGCATTATGGTGATTACAAAAAAATAGGAGCTCATGTTACTGCAAACGATTCAGGAAATTGGTTCAGTTCCTTTGTAATTGACAAAGGCGAAAAAGACGGAATAAAGAAAGACATGAATGTGATTGCTGGAACAGGATTGGTCGGAATCGTGACAGAAGTTGGACCTAATTGGGCGAGAGTTCGTTCTATTATTGATGACTCCAGCAACGTGAGTGCCATTGTATTATCTACATCAGATACTTGTATTGTAAATGGTGATTTGACACTTATGAATGATGGAAAAATTCGTTTTGAGCAATTACCAAATAATGACTCAAAGATAAAAGTTGGAGAAAAAGTTTTCACTTCACATATTAGCGATAAATATGTACAAGGTATTTTAATTGGCTATATCAGTGAAATTGAAGTAGATGCAAACAATTTAACTAGATCTGGTTACATTACACCTGCTGTAGATTTCAGACATCTGCAAGAGGTATTAGTTATCACGTCTACAAAGGCAGATTTGTTGGAGGAATAATTTTGAAACGAAAGATTATTACCATAGGAATTATTGTTATATGTTTTCTTTTGGAAAGTACAGTGTTTCAAAAGCTGTCTTTCGCATCCATTACACCAAATCTTATGATTATTGTCACCGCAACGTTTGGTTTCATGCGTGGAAAAAAAGAAGGTCTGTTGGTAGGATTCATTTCCGGCCTCTTAATTGATGTAATGTTTGGTGAACTGATTGGTTTTTATGCACTGATTTATAGCTTGTTAGGCTATGCCAATGGATGGTTCCGAAAAATCTTCTACAATGAAGATATTAAATTACCGTTGGTATTGATTGCCAGTAGTGATTTAATATATGGCCATCTTGTTTGTATCTTTATGTTCATAATGAGAAGTAAATTCAATTATTTTTATTATTTAGGAACCGTTATATTACCGGAATTGATCTATACAATCATCGTGACGCTGGGACTGTATCAAATCATTTTATATATTAATAAAAAACTAGAATCTGAAGAAAAAAGGAGTGCAAGTAAGTTTGTTTAATAGCATCAAAGAATTTTTTGCAAATATTTTCAAATCCAGACTAAATGTGTTAATAGCATTGTTTTGCATATTAACTTTTATTTTGGTGCAAAGATTGTTTGTTTTGCAAATCGTTGAAGGCGAAGACTACTTGGAAAATTACACTCTATCAATTCGTAAAGTAAAAGTGATTCAAGGGACTCGTGGAAACATCTATGACCGAAACGGCGAACTCCTTGCAACAAATCGCATTTCTTATACGGTTCAGATTGAAGATAATGGTTCTTATGAAAATCGTACACAAAAGAACGAAATCATCAATGAAACCATCAATTATACTATTGACCTGATTGAAAAAAACGGGGATGTGATCGTCAGTGATTTTGGAATTATCTTAGATAAAGATGATCACTATCAATTTTTATATGCAGAAGGAACGAAAAGACTTCGCTTCTTGGCGGATGTTTATGGATATGCAACAATAGATAAATTGAAGGAACAAGGATTAGAAGATTCTTCGCCACAAGATGTCATGGATTTCTTATGTGCAAATAAGAGAAAAAGTGATTATGGATTTGGAATCGATCAAAAGAAGTATTCAAAAGATCGCGTATTAAAGTTGGTTACAATACGCTATGACATGCACTTAAACAGTTTTCAGAAATATATAGCAACAACCATTGCATCCGATGTTAGTACGGAAACAGTAGCGGTCATTAAAGAAAACATGAATGAACTTCAAGGTGTTAGTATTGGCGAAGTCGCCTTGCGTGAATATCCGGACAGTAAATATTTTGCATCTGTTCTTGGATACACAGGTAAGATTTCACAGGAAGAATATGACGCTTTACCTAAGGAAAAACAAAAAGAATACTCTTTGACAGATATTGTTGGAAAATCAGGCATTGAACAAATGATGGATGCATATTTGCAAGGGGAAAAAGGCGAAGAAATCGTATATGTTAATAGTGTTGGTAAAGTGGTTGAAACAGAAAGCGTAACAGAGCCTAAGGCTGGAAATGATTTATATCTGACATTGGATAAAGAATTACAAATTACAGCCTACAACTTATTAGAAGAAAAATTAGCTGGAATTATTTTGCGCAAAATGTCAAACGTATTGGATTACACTCGCAATCCAAATGGGAACGCTTCAGAAGTCATCATTCCTGCTGGAGATATCTATTATTCGTTTATAGGAAATGAAATTCTAGACACTGATCATTTTGCAGAAGAGGATGCAACACCAACTGAAAAGAAAGTTTATCAACTGTATACAAACAGACAAGAAAAATCCATTCAAAAGGTGATTCAGAATTTAGAATCCTCATCATCACCTGCATATGAAGATCTCACAAAAGAAATGCAGGCTTATATGAATTATATTGCTGCAGATATGCTTTCCTCTACGGGAGTACTACGCAAAGATAAAATTGATGTAAATGATGATGTATACGAAGCATGGAAAGCTGAAAAAATCAACTTGAATCAATACTTAAATCATGCCATCTCAAAAAACTGGGTAGATTCTTCTGTCGTTCAAAACTATTTGAAATCTGACGGAAAATACTCTGATTCAACACAGTTATATCAAGGCATCTTGAGTTATATTTCGGATTGTTTAAAAACAGATTCTACCTTTGAAAAGTTGGTATATCGTTATATGGTCAAAGATGGAACCCTTTCCGGAACGATGATCTGTGTTCTATTATATGACCAACAAGTATTAGAATATGACGAAACACAATACAATCGTTTGTTAAGCGGATATAGTGCATACAGCTTTATTCGCTCAAAGATTGAATCCTTAGAAATTACACCGGGACAATTGGGAGTGGAGCCATCCACAGGTTCAGTTGTAATGTCAGATACGAACACTGGACGCACGTTAGTATGCGTATCATATCCTGGTTATGATAACAACCGTTTGGCTAATAAAATGGATGTTGGATATTACAATCAAATATATGCAAACACATCCCTTCCATTTTACAATAAAGCAACGCAAGAATTAACTGCACCTGGTTCTACATTCAAACCTTTGAGTGCGATTGCCGGATTAACAGAAGAAGTAGTGACTGGTAAAACGACCGTAAACTGTATGGGGCCATACGAAAACGTATCACCAAGTCCTACTTGCTGGGTATATCCATCCGGCCATGGTTATTTGAATGTTGTAGATGGAATTTCAAACTCTTGTAACTGCTATTTTTATGAAGTGGGTTATCGTCTTGGTCTAAACAAAAAAGAGAATTATTCTTCTACAAGAGGTGTCGAAAAATTAGAAAAATATGCAAAATTGTTTGGATTGGGCGAAGCGTCAGGACTTGAGATTTCGGAAAGAACTCCTAGCATTAGTAACGAAGACTCTGTTCGTTCTTCGATTGGACAAGGTACCCATGTGTACTCAACAAGTCAATTGACCAAATATATTACAGGTGTTGCAAATAAAGGAACTGTTTACAATTTGACATTGTTACAAAAAGTTGTAAATCAAAAAGGAAAAGTTATCAAAGAATACAAGCCTTCTGTATACAACAAAGTTACAGAAGTAAATGATAAAACTTATGAACTTGTACATGATGGAATGGCAAAAATGGTTTCTAGCGATTCTCGTTTCCAAAAGTTAAAAACAGCCGGAATCCAATTAGCTGGGAAAACCGGAACGGCACAACAAAGCAAGACACATGCAAACAATGTATTATTTGTAGGTTTTGCTCCAATTAACGAACCAGAAATCGCGTTTTGCATTCGTATTACAAATGGTTATAATTCCGGTTACACGGCTGAAATCGGCAGAGATTTAACATTGAAGTATTTTGGTAAAGCTGACGATTCCGAATTAATATTCGGCAAAGCAGGTGTGCTTGGAGCTGAAACAAATAGTGATTAAGAAATAGAAATACAAAAGATACGCCGAATGACCATAGCGAATTCAAAAAGGAGGATATATTATGGGAGAAGTGATTGTAATCACATCAGGAAAAGGTGGCGTAGGCAAGACAACAACAACTGCAAATATTGGTGCAGGTCTTGCAATGTTGAATAAAAAAGTGGTTGTATTAGATACGGACCTGGGATTAAGAAATTTGGACGTTGTTATGGGATTAGAAAATCGCATTGTTTACAATCTGGTGGATGTGATAGAAGGAAATTGTCGTATGAAACAAGCCCTTATCAAAGATAAGCGCTATGAAACTTTGTATTTATTGCCTTCTGCACAAACCAAAGACAAATCAGCGGTTTCTCCTCAACAAGTCAAAAAACTGACAGAAGAGTTGGCAGAAGAATTTGATTATGTTTTAATTGATTGTCCAGCAGGGATTGAACAAGGCTTTCAAAATGCCATTGCAGGTGCAAATCATGCACTTGTCGTAACAACACCGGAAGTATCCGCAATTCGAGATGCTGACCGTATCATTGGCCTTTTAGAAAAAAACAATATAAAAAAAGTGGACTTGATCATTAATCGAATCCGCATGGAAATGGTAAAACGTGGAGATATGATGTCTGTGGAAGATGTGACTGAAATCTTGGCAATTCCTCTACTTGGAGCAATTCCAGACGATGAACAAATTGTGGTTTCCACAAACCAAGGGGAACCAGTGATTGGTGTAGATTCTTTGGCCGGAAAAGCTTACATAAACATCTGCAAACGTATTACGGGTGAAGAAGTACCATTTTTAAATCTAGATATACACAAGGGATTCTTCGGGAAACTTTCTAAAGTTTTTAAAAGTTAGGAGGTGGAACGGATGAACGTATTTGAAACAAAGAAAAAGAATACATCTGTTGATATTGCAAAAGATAGAATTAAAGCGTTACTTGTTTCAGACCGCGTGAACTGTACTCCAGATACTTTTGAAAAACTTCAAAACGATTTGTATAAAACAATTTCAAAATACATAGAAGTAATTCCAGAAGAATTCAAGGTCAAAATGACCTCGACTTATATATACATTCAACTAATAGGAGAAGATTTGTGAATTTTTTTAAAAAATATCAATTAAAAGATTACAATTATATACTTGTGATTGCTGTAACCATTCTTTCAATTATAGGAATCCTAACAGTAGGAAGTGCATCACCTTCTGCGCAAACGAAGCAAATCGTTGGTGTATGTCTTGGAATTGTGGTTATGCTCGTAATATCGTTTGTTGATTTCGAGTGGATATTAAACTTTTATTGGGTTATTTATGGCATTAACATTTTTTTATTACTTTGCGTAAAGTTCTTTGGTGCAAATTACAACGGTGCACAACGGTGGATTGATTTGAAATTCACAACATTGCAACCTTCCGATTTGACAAAAATCTTTTTAATTTTGTTTTTTGCTAAATTTTTAATGAACTATGAAAATCAGATAAAAGAACCCCGCATGATACTTAAATGCGTGCTTTTAGTATTACCATCGCTATACTTGATTTTCACACAACCAAACCTCTCGAACACCATTTGCATTACCGCAGTTTTTTGTGTTTTAATGTTTTTGGGTGGTGTTAGTTATAAAGTAATTGGAATCGCTCTTGGAACAGCAATTCCATTAGCAGCCCTTCTATTAGGTTTGGCTTTGTTACCAAATCAACCGTTTTTGAAAGGCTATCAACAAGATCGAATTCTTGCCTGGGTTTATCCAGAAAAATATGCAACAGACACCGGATATCAGCAGCAGAACTCTATCATGGCCATAGGTTCCGGACAATTAAGCGGAAAAGGACTCGACAATAACACAACAACTTCTGTAAAGAATGGAAATTTTTTATTAGAAGCAGATACGGATTTTATATTTGCAATTATTGGTGAAGAACTCGGCTTTATTGGATGTTGCGTGGTGATATTTTTAATATTGTTTATCATTATACAATGTATTATAATTGGAATGAAAGCACAGAGTCTTTCCGGACAAATCATATGTGGCGGTGTAGCCTCGTTAATTGGATTTCAAAGTTTTATTAACATGGGCGTGGCCACGGGAGTTTTGCCAAATACTGGTTTATCCCTTCCGTTTGTAAGTGCCGGATTGACATCTATTATTTGTTTTTTTGCTGGAATAGGATTTGTGTTAAATGTAGGATTACAACCGAAAAAATATTAAAGGAGTCTAGTTGGGATGAACATAGGATTAATTGCACACGATTCAAAAAAAACACTTATGCAAAATTTTTGTATTGCGTATAAAGGAATCTTATCAAAACATAATTTATTTGCTACAGGTACAACAGGACGTTTGATTGAGGAAGTTACAAATTTAAATATTCACAAATATTTGGCGGGACCACTTGGTGGAATGCAACAATTAGGAAGTCAAGTTGCTCAAAACGATATTGATGCTTTGATTTTTTTGCGAGATCCTATGGAACCAAAACCACATGAACCAAATTTCAACGACGTTGTTCGTCTTTGCGATGTGTATAACATTCCAATGGCTACAAATTTAGCGACAGCTGAGTTGATAGTTCTTGCACTTGATAGAGGAGATTTAGATTGGCGTGAAATGTACAAATAATAGAAACGGATACCGAAAAAGAAGAAATAGAAAAACTGAACTTCGTATTCGAATTTCATTGTTTTTTATAACTATTGGAGTCGTAATTGCTGGAATTTTCGTTGGAATTTCTATAGCAAAAGCTGCAAAAGGAATTGCTCCGGAGCGATATCAAAAGAGTATTTATGCCGCAGAAACATTTGCGAATAACATATGCGTCACAAATGATGAAGTTGAATTTGAAGAGTTTTATAGACATGACGAATTCCACGGAGCTTTATTATTTGACATTGAATCTCAAGAAGTTTTATATTCCGAACATGCACATGAACGCTTGTACCCAGCAAGTACAACGAAAATTATGACCGCATATTTAGCTTTGAAATATGGGAATTTAGATGATTATGTGACCGTTAGCAAAAATGCAACGAACATTCCAAAAGATTCATCTACCGCTCACTTAAAAGTAGGAGATAAATTAACGCTTAGAAATCTACTATATTCGTTGATGTTACCTTCCGGAAATGATAGTGCAGTTGCCATTGCAGAACATATTTCAGGAGATGTGGAATCCTTTGCAAAATTGATGAATGAGGAAGCAAAACGTTTAGGTGCTACAAATACTCACTTTGTCAATCCACATGGATACCACGACAAAGACCATTATACAACTGCCTATGATTTGTATTTGATTTTCAAAGAGTGTCTGAATGATGAAACATTTATTAAAATCATTTCTTCAAGAGTAAAAGAAGCAACCGTAAGAGAAGCAAGTGGTGGCAGTCGAACTGCTGCATGGAGTCAAACGAATCAGTTTATTAACGGTCAAAGAAAAGTCCCAAATGGCATCACTGTAATTGGGGGTAAAACAGGAAATACCTATGATGCCGGTTCTTGTCTCGCATTGTATTGCAAAAACGAAGAGGGCACACCTTTTATAGCAATTATGATGGGAGCTTCATCAAAAAGGAACTTGTATGATAACATGACATCTTTGATGCGTGCGATACCAAGTGAATAAAATAAAAGGGTTCTGTGTACAGAACCCTTTTTACAATATATTCATTACTCGCGTCTATCACTGATTCGACCATATAAGGAAAGAAGATATAGACCACATAATCCTACTAAAATGTAGACAATTCTGGAAAGTAAACTCATATTTCCAAAGATAAATGCTACAAGGTCAAAACGGAAAACACCGATTAAAAGCCAATTAAGAGCACCTATAATTACGAGTGTTAAGCTAATGTTATCAAACCATTTCATGAATGTTTCCTCCTTCATTCTAATATCTAATAGCATTATTACCAATGAACAAAAAACTATGCAGAAAGAATTTAAAATATGAATCAAGAAAATTTTTACAATCGATATTCAAATTTTTTACTAGAAAAATATGGTGAGAAAGTATATAAATTGCCAATCAACTTACCAATTACCTGTCCTAACAGAATTGGTAATACTGGTTGTACTTTTTGTGCAGAAGTAGGTACCGGATTTGAAGCGATGCATTCAAGTTTTTCCGTTTCAGAACAGTTGGCAAAAACAAAAACACATATTTCTGAGAAGTATAAAGCGAAAAAATTCATCGCATATTTTCAAAACTATACAAATACATTTCTACCTCTAGAAACATTTCGCAAACGCTTGATAGAAGCAGCCGAAACAGCAGACATCGTAGAAATTTCAATTTCTACTAGACCGGATTGTATAAGAGATACCTACTTGGAAGTGATGAGAGAAATACAAGAACGCTATCAAATCGATATTACTGTAGAATTAGGATTACAAAGTGTGAATTATCATACTCTGGATGCAATTGAGCGAGGACATGGTTTAGCAGAATTTATCGATGCAGTTCTGAGAATAAAAAAATATTCATTTTCAATTTGCACCCATGTAATCTTGAATCTTCCTCAAGATCAGGTTCGAGATGTCATAGAAACTGCTAAAATTTTATCCGCATTACAAATAGATATTGTCAAGATACATTCTCTATATATTGCAAAAAACACAAAGTTGTGTAATCAATATAAAAATGGTACAATTACAATATGTTCAAAAGAAGAATACATAGAACGTGTGATTTTATTTTTAGAACATTTAGCTCCACAAATAATTGTAGAAAGACTTTTTAGTCGTATTCCTGAAGCAGATGCGGAATTCTGTAATTGGAATACCAGTTGGTGGAAATTACAAGATGAATTGCTCGAACAAATGCAAGAAAGAAATTCTTATCAAGGGAAGCAATTTCATTATTTAAATGGGAGTGCATTAGAAAAATTATGACACAGGAAAACAAACAGACAAAGGTTGTTCCTTATCAAAGTAGAAAAAATATAAATATCGGGATTATTATTTTTGGAATCATTTTTATTTATCTGATTGCAACGATTATCATGTATCTTACTGCGCCACATGTGACCGTATACGAAGTACGTCAAGGCTCTATTTTAAAAGACAATGCCTATACTGGACTTGCAATACGAGAAGAACATGTTATCTATTCTGATGAAACTGGATTTGCAAACTATTATGTTGAAAACAATAGTAAAATAAGAGTTGGTGCAAAAATCTATACTATTTCAGATGAAAAATTAGATTTTAAACAAACCACTTCTGAAAATGACGTTGTACTGAATTCCAAAGAAATGGATTCTATTTTATTAAAAATACAAAGCTATAATGACCAGTTCGTTGAAGATTCTTTTTCAGATACTTATCAATTGAAAGATGAATTAAAAGGAACTCTGGATAAATATGTAAATCAGAGCAAATCGAAACAATTAGAAGAAATGCTTGAAACGGGAATCTATTCCGATTTGAGTGTAAAGTCTGCCACACACGATGGTATTGTTGTTTATTCTGTAGACGGAATGGAAGATTTGACAATCGAAGATGTGACTACAAAACAGTTAAAAAAAGAAAAATATAAGAAAACAGAATTCTCTAACAACCGCAAAGTAAAAGAAGGCGAACCGGTTTACAAAATTGTTACCAATGACAAATGGTCTCTTTTAGTTCAAGTTTCTGAAGATACAAAAGAAGCGTTGATGGAAAAAAATACGGTAAAAGTGAATTTTAAAAAGGATAGTCAAGCACTTCGTGCACAACTTACCTTCTTAGAAAATACTGAAAAACCTGTTGCATGCTTAACCTTCCAACATTCTATGATACGATATATAAATGACAGATATTTAGACGTTGAATTAGTGCTGGAAGATGAAACCGGACTAAAGATTCCAAAGACCTCAGAAACGTCCAAAGAGTTTTATACTGTGCCGAAAGCATATCTAACACAGGGAGGTAATAGCAATAGCGACGGTGTATTGCTTCAATCTACAAATAAAGAAGGGGATAGTATTACTCAATTTTTGCCAATAACCGTATATTATGAAGAGGATGAAACGGTTTATTTGGATCCAAATTCCTTTGAAAAAAATCCGGTTATCCTCAAGCCTGATTCGACTGAAACAATCAAATTAAACAAGAAAAAATCCCTAAAAGGAGTATATTGTATTAATAAAGGGTATGCCGTATTTAAACAAATTCACATCCTTTGCGAGAGTGACGAATATTACATTATCGAAGAAGGAAATAGTTTTGGCTTATCGAATTATGACCATATCGCATTAGATAGTAAGAGCATCAACGAAAATGATGTGGTATTTTAAAAAGAAGTTGACAGAGTATCAAAAAACATTGATAATAATAGTGTTGATAGGTACGTGTTGCCATCAATAATAAATAATAAGTAGGGGTGTAAATATGAGTATTTTGGACAAGTTTTTATCAATTATGAAATTAGATGATGAAGACGATTACGAAGATGATTTCTTTGGAGAAGATGATGACTTCGAAGAAGAGGAAGAACCTAAGAAAGGGTTTATGAGTAGATTTAAAAAGGCTGAAAAAGAAGACGACTCTTCATATAATGATACAAAAGCATCAAGCAAATCAACAGGCAATAAAGTTACACCAATGCGTCCACCAGTAAGAAGGGGAGCTGCGATGGAAGTATGTGTTATTAAACCTTCTGTAGTTGATGAAGCAAGAGAAATTACCGAAACATTATTAAGCGGCCGTACAGTAATCTTGAATTTAGAAGGTCTCGATTTAGAAATTGCTCAAAGAATTATTGACTTTACTTCAGGTGCAACATTTGCAATAGATGGAAATTTACAAAAAATTTCAACATACATATTCCTTGTAACACCAGCTAATGTAGATATTTCTGGCGATTTACAGGATTTGTTAACTACATCTTTTGATGTTCCATCTATCAAATTGAGATACTAAGGATTGTTTATGCAAAAAGAAGAACTTATGTTACAAAAGAGATTCATAGAACTCTCTAAAATTGCATACCAACGAGAAATAGTAACGTATTCAGATTTTTTAAATTTAAATGAATTAAATATTCTTCATACAACGCCAAAACAAGATTTTTATGCTTGTTATGAAACTTTTGGTGGATATGAGTGCTCAGAGCGTCAGATGGTTGCATTTCTACCTGATGCTCTTTGTTATAATAAGAATTATCCTATTTCTGTATTGAAAATCGAACCTCTGCAGAAAAAGTTTGCCGAGGAGCTTTCACATCGCGACTATTTAGGAGCTATTTTAAATTTGGGCATAGATCGCAGTAAATTAGGTGATATCTTGGTGCAACCAGATTCGGCTGTTTTGTTCGCGCATAAATCTTTAGAATCGTTTATTTTTGAAGAATTGACTCGCATTCGTCACACATCTGTGCAAGTAAAAATCATAGAAGAAGAACATCAACGTTATCAACAAAAAACAAAAGAAATTAAGGGAACTGTTTCTTCATTGCGATTAGACAGTTTATTATCATTAGCCTTTGCAACATCGAGAAGTAAATTAGTGACCTATATTGAAACTGGAAAAGTGTTTGTAAATGGCAAGTTAATTACTTCGAACGGATATCAAATAAAAGAAAATGACATCATATCTGTTCGCGGATTAGGGCGCTTCCAATACAAAGAATTGATTTCAAAAACAAAAAAAGAGCGGCTCTACATTTCAATTGACTTATATATTTAATGAAGGAGAAAACAACATGAACTATGTAATCGCTGTCGTAGCAGTTGTAGTCGCTATTATATTAGATCAGTATACAAAAGGTCTTGCCCAAACTCACTTAAAGAATCAAGAATCCATATCTGTCATTGATGGCGTATTTCGTTTCGAATACTTAGAAAATAAAGGTGCTGCATGGGGAATGCTTCAAAATCAATGGATTTTTCTTTTGCTGATTGCGGTTATCGTATTATCATTAATTGTAATCCTGTACGTGCGTTTACCACACGATAAGCGTTTTGTGCCTCTTCGCATTTGTTTAATCTTTATTACAGCAGGTGCAATCGGAAATATGATCGACCGTATTCGTTTTCAATACGTAGTAGATTTTTTATATTTTGAATTAATCGATTTTCCTATTTTTAATGTTGCAGATATTTTTGTTTCTGTTTCTGCATGTATACTAATTGTATTAACATTGTTCTACTATAAAGATAAAGATTTTGATTTGATTTTTTCTTCATTTCGTTTAAAACGAGACAGTAAACAGGAGAAAAGTGATGAGCATAAAATTTGAAATTAATGAGGAACAGGAAGATATTCGAATTGATAAAGTTCTTTCAGAAGTTTTGCCGGATTTGTCTCGTTCCTATATTCAAAAATTAATAAAAGACGGACAAGTGTTTGTAAATAACAAAAGTGTCAAAGTAAACTATAAAACAAAGCTAGGCGATGTTTTATTGCTCGAAGAGCCGGAATTAAAAGAACCAGATATTCTAGCCGAAAACATTCCTTTAGACATTTTATATGAAGACACTGATTTGTTAGTTGTAAACAAACCTAAAGGAATGGTTGTACACCCATCAGCCGGCCATTATACAGGAACGCTTGTAAATGCATTAATGTATTATTGCAAAGAGGATTTGTCTGGAATCAATGGTGTTACAAGGCCAGGAATTGTTCATCGAATCGATATGGACACAACAGGTTCCTTACTTGTTTGTAAAAATGATTTTACTCATAACCACATCGCAGAACAATTAAAAGAACATTCTATCACCAGAGTATATCATGCGATTGTACATGGCGTTTTGAAAGAAGAGGAAGGTACCATAGATGCTCCGATTGGTAGACATCCGATTGAAAGAAAAAAAATGAGCATCAATCACAACAACGGAAAAGAAGCGGTAACGCATTATAAAGTTCTACAAAGATTTAAGAATTTTACTTACATTGAGTGTCGACTGGAAACTGGGCGAACACACCAAATCCGTGTTCATATGGCCAGCATACATCATCCGCTCCTTGGCGATTTAGTGTATGGACCTTTAAAATGTCCTTATAAATTGCAAGGACAAACGCTACATGCAAAGACGATAGGCATTATTCATCCTAGAACAAAGGAATATATTGAAATTGACGCACCATTGCCACATTATTTCGAAGAATTGCTACGAAAGCTAGCCAATTCCATATGAAATTCAAAAGAAGTTAGTGCCATCGATTATATATTATAAAGGAGAGAATTATTGATGTTAGAGAAAAAAACAATTATTACCATTGGAAGACAATTTGGAAGTGGAGGACATGAAATTGGTGCTACAATTGCACAAGATTTAGGAATTAAGCTTTATGACAAAGATATCCTAAAAAGAGCAGCCAAAGAAAGTGGTATCTGCGAAGAACTTTTTGAAGCACATGATGAAACCACATCTCGCAGTTTTTTATATTCCCTTATTATGGATAATCATGCATTTGGTCGGGCATACAATGCAGACTCAGGTTTGCCATTAAACCATAAAATTTTCTTAGAACAATTTAATACGATTAAAAAGATAGCAACAGAAGATTCTTGTGTTATCGTTGGCCGCTGTGCAGATTATGCACTTGCAGAAAATGCGGATGTGATCAACGTGTTTATTTATGCCGAATTAGAAAAGCGTATACGTAGAATTGCTCGTATTTATGATTTGACAGATAAGGCTGCAAAAGACATTATCCAAAAAAATGATAAGCAACGTGCAAGTTATTATAATTATTATACGAACAAGAGTTGGGGAGAAGCAAAAGGATACGACCTCTGTATCGATAGTGGGAAATTAGGCATCGGCGGAACGGCAAAACTAATTGAAGATTATATCAAGTTAAAAAATAAAATTGAAAAATCTAAAATATAATATAAAAAAGATGTTAGGAGATATTCCTAACATCTTTTTATGATTGTCTTTGTGGCCAACCTGAAATGTTTCCATTAATAATTGCAGTAAACATACGATTTCGTGCACCTGGATGTTCTTTGTTTAATTGTTTCACTAAATCTTTTGCATATTCCCGCTTTGTGAAGCCATCAATTGGACATCGGCTTTTTGCAACCGGAAGCTCATATTTATTTTGGAATCCAATCACATCAATTTCATCCACATACATCATTGGCCGAATCACTGTTAAATCCATGCGGTCCAAATAAGTCTTTGGAGAAAAGGAATGAAATCTTCCTTCAAAAATAAGTGATAATAACATCGTTTCTATAATGTCATCTTTATGATGCGCATAAGCAATCTTATTACATCCCATTTCTTTTGCAGCGTCATTGAGAGCACCTTTTCTCATCTTTGCACAAAGAGAACATGGATTACTTTCTTTTCGTTCTTCAAATAAAATGTGTGCAATATCTGTGTCCACGACTCGATAAGGAACTTCCAATTCTTCACAAAGTTTTTTTAATGGTGCAGTATCAAATTTTTCATAGCCAAGATTTACAGTGATAGCGCTAAGTTGAAATTTCTTTGGATAAAACCTTTGCAAACCTCTTAATGCATACAATAAGGTCAAGCTATCTTTTCCGCCGGATATACCAACTGCAATATGATCCCCGTCTTCAATCATCTGATAATCATCAACTGCTTTTCGAGTATAACTTAATAACTGTTGTAGTTTCATAGATGGTCAAAACCTTTCTTTTTTCTCTAAAATACAGTATAGATACACAATAAAGTTGAGTCAAGAAAATTAATGTGATAATATAAAGGAGAGACTTGAAAATAGACGTAAAATTTTTAACGTTTTTATATCGATATTTTGTGCAATTCTAACAAATAAAAACAAATGATTTATGTTGATTTTTTTTTAAAAACAACTATAACAAGGAGTAGTATACCATGAAGATAGGAAGAAAAGAAGAAATTATTCGCTTACTTTCAGAACAGAGAGTCGTTTCAACAATTGAATTATCCGAGTTGTTTCAAGTTTCCTTGGAAACAATTCGTCGCGATTTCAAAGAACTTGAAGAAATCAAAAGAATTCGTCGTATTCATGGTGGAGCTATGTTATATACAGAATATGGAATTGAACCAGATTATAGTCACCGTACATCAGAAAACTATAATGAAAAATATTTAATTGGGAAGAAAGCATCTGAGATGGTGAATGATGGTGATAGTATTATTATTGATATAGGAACAACCACTTTGGAGTTTGCTCGATTCCTAAAAGGAAAGAAAGACCTTACAGTCTTAACAAATTCATTAAAAATTGCGTATGAGTTAATGACTGAAAAAAACATATCTGTATTGCTACTCGGTGGAAAGGTTCGATATGGGGAAGGCACAACCTCGGGATATTGGTCAGAAGAAATGATTAGTAATTTTTATGCAGATAAATTGTTTCTTGGTGCAGGCGCCATTATCCCCCAATACGGACTCATGGATTATCATATAGAAGAAACCAATTTGAGACGTCATTTTATTAAACAAGCAAAACAAGTAATTGCTCTTGCAGATTACAGCAAATTTGGAATCAAGGCATTTAATCAAGTTTGTCGTGCGCAAGAATTGGATTATCTTATCACTGATGAAAAAGCCGATAAGAAAATGTTAAAAGAATTAAAAGAAATGGGAGTGCAAGTGATTATAGTTTAATTAAATTGTGGATAAATGTGGATATTGTTTGATAATCCACATTTTTTTTGCGTTTTATTCAAAATAGATCCGTTATTTGTTGTAAAAATACATATTTTCAGCAAATATAAAATGTGTTAAACTACAGCATAATGAAATATTCATTGCAGAACGGAGGAAACGAAATGATTAAAACTGATGTAGTTGTAATTGGTGCTGGTGCTGTTGGATGCGCGATTGCACGCGAATTGTCGAAATACAATGTTGATGTTGTAGTAGTAGATAAAAGGGATGACGTTGGAGGAGATGCTTCAAAATCAAACAGTGCAATTATTCATACAGGATATGATGCTGCACCTGGAACATTAGAGTCTCAACTTGTTGTTGCTGCAAATCCAATGTACGATGAATTAACAAAAGACTTAGATATTCCATTCAATCGTATTGGTGCTATTTTACCTGCTTTTACAGACGAGCAGTTTGATCAATTACCAGCAATCAAGGAGAAAGCATTTAAAAATCATGTATATGATGTAGAATACCTTTCAAAAGAAGAAATCCTTGCGAAAGAGCCTGAATTAAATCCAGAAGTAAAAGGTGGTTTATTTATTCCTAGAGAAAGTATTATTGATCCATTTATTCTTGTACAAGCACTTGCAGAAAATGCAAATGCAAACGGCGTAACTTTTATGCTTAACACTGAAGTTACAGATATCAACGTAGAAGATGGTGCTATTAAATCTGTTGTTACAACAGCTGGTACAATCGAAACTACATATGTTGTAAATGCAGCTGCATTACATTGTGATGACATAGCAGCAATGGTAGGTAAAGCAAACTATAAAGTTGTTGCAAGAAGAGGACAATTCTATATTTTAGATAAGAACACAAGTTGCAAAGTACAAAACATTGTACTTCCAATTCCTACAAAAGTTACAAAAGGTAAATTAATGTGCCCAACAATTCATGGAAACATGTTGGTTGGACCAACAGCAGAAGATTTGCCAGATAAAGTTGATTCAGCTGTGACAACAGAAGGATTAGCAATGATTTACGAAGACGTAAGTAAAATGATTCCAAATGTAAACATTCGTGATACTATCACACAATACAGCGGTCTTCGTCCAAACAGAAATCCTGAAGGCTTGCATGTGGATGTATACGATGACGTAAAAGGTTATGTGAATTTATCAGGTGTAAGATCTACAGGTTTAACATTGTCTGTAGCAATGGGTAAATATGTTGTAGAAAAATTAAAAGAAATCGGAATGAATGTTTCGTTAAAAGATGATTTCATTTCTACAAGAAAAGGAATTCCTATCTTCCACGAAATGTCACTTGAAGAACAAGAAAATATTATCAAGGAAGATCCATTATACGGTACTATTGTTTGTCGTTGTGAAACAATCACAGAAGGTGAAATTATGAGAGCAATTCACAGACCACTCGGAGCTCGCAGTGTTGACGCTGTAAAGAGACGTGTTAGAGCTGGTATGGGACGTTGCCAAGGTGGTTTCTGTGGACCAAAAGTAATCGAGATTCTTGCCAGAGAACTCAACATTCCAACAGAAGAAGTGAATAAGAACCTTAAAGGATCTTTCATGGTTGTTGGACAAAGCAAATAGGCAAATAATAGGAAGGAGAACGGATTATGTATAATTTCGAATGTGATGTAGCAATCGTTGGTGGTGGACCTGCTGGTTTATCTGCAGCTGTTGCAGCAAAAAAAGAAGGAGCTCAAAGAGTTCTTATTATTGAAAGAGATGAAAGTATCGGTGGAATTCTTCAACAATGTATTCACCCTGGATTCGGTCTTACATATTTTAAAGAAGAGTTGACTGGACCTGAATACGCAGGAAGATTTGCCGCTGAAGCTGTTGAATTAGGCGTAGAATTTTTATTGAATTCTATGGTATTAGAAGTAAATGAAAAAGAAAACACAGTTATCTGTGTAAACAAAGAATATGGTATGACTCAAGTAAAAGCATCTAGTATTATCTTAGCAATGGGATGTAGAGAAAGAACGAGAGCAAACATCATGATTCCAGGTGCTAGACCAGCTGGTGTTTACACTGCAGGTTCTGCACAACGTTTAGTGAATCGGCAAAACCAATTAGTAGGTAAAAAAGTTGTTATCTTAGGTTCTGGTGATATCGGAATGATCATGGCAAGAAGAATGACATTAGAAGGTGCAGAAGTATTAGCTGTTATCGAACTTATGGATTTCCTTGCTGGTCTTACAAGAAACAAAGTACAATGTTTGGATGACTTCGGTATTCCATTGTACTTATCACACACAATTACTAAGATTGAAGGTTACCAAAGAGTAACTGGTATTTACTTTGCACAAGTAGATGAAAATAAGAAACCAATTAAAGAAACAGAACAATATATTGAATGTGATACATTGTTATTATCTGTAGGTTTACTTCCAGAAAACGAACTTACAAGAAAAGCTGGTATTGACATCAACCCAATTACAAACGGACCAAAAGTTAACCAATATATGCAAACTTCTTCAGAAGGTGTATTTGCATGTGGTAACGTTGTTCACGTAAACGACTTGGTTGACAACGTAAGTGTTGAAAGTATGAAGGCTGGTAAATTTGCAGCACAATACGCAATGGGAACATTACCAAAAGCAACAAAAGTTGTTCAAAACATCAGCGGTGAAAATGTGAGATACCTTTGCCCACATTCTTTAAGCGTAGCAGAAGAGAATGAAAAAGTTAGTTTGTATTTCCGTGTACTTCACCCAGACAACAAAGTTACAATCCGTGTAAAATCAGGAGACCAATTCATTTCTTCAAAGAAAGCACAGCGTGTAAATCCAGGAGAAATGGAACACATTGAATTCAATACTTCTGATGTTGCAGGTGACAACGTAGTAGTAGAAGTGGTAAAGGAGGCATAGGAATATGAAAAAAGAAATTATTTGTACAGTATGCCCTATGGGATGCCGCATCACAGTTGAAGGTGAAGGCGAAAAAATTATTTCAGTTACAGGTAACATCTGTAAACGTGGTGAAGTATATGCTTCAGCAGAATTCTGTCATCCAGTTCGTATTTTAACAACAACAATTAAGACAGATAGTGAAAAAACTCCATTAGTTCCAGTTCGTTCGGAAAAACCACTTCCAAAAGAAAAAGTGATGGATTGTATGGAAGTTATTCGTAAACAAGTAGCAAAAACTCCAGTAGAAATGTATGATGTATTAGTAGAAAATATTTGTGATACAGGAATCAACATTGTTGCTACAGGTTCTGTAAAATAACTCATTTATATAAAAAGATATGGCTTGATTGCCATATCTTTTTTTGATTTTAAAACTAGAATATGATAGAATAAAAGAAAGTTTAAACAGGAGAAGAAATGATATGGAGAAGAAAAAACTTTCACCTAAATTTTGGTTGGCACTAACCATTTTTAGCCTTATCGGCCAAGTTGCCTGGGTTGTTGAAAACATGTACTTTAATGTATTCATCTATAAAATGTTTCGAGCAAGCGCAAGTGACATTTCTTTAATGGTTGCAGCAAGTGCCATTTCCGCAACACTTACAACCATTTTCATTGGTGCGCTTTCTGATAAAATCGGAAAACGTAAAATATTTATTTGTGGCGGTTACATTTTATGGGGGATCTCCATTTGGAGTTTTTCTTTAATTCGTATGGATGTAATCCATAAAATGTTTCCAATGGCCGTTTCCGCCGCAAGTGTCGGTGTATCGCTCGTAATTATTATGGACTGCGTGATGACGTTTTTTGGTTCTGCCGCGAATGACGCCTGCTTTAATGCTTGGCTCACAGACACCACAGATGAAACGAATCGTGGCTCTGCTGAAGGAATTAATTCTATGATGCCATTAGTTGCTATTTTGGTTGTATTTGGCGGTTTTATGAGCTTTAATCTTGATAAGCCAGAGAGTTGGACTACGATTTATCAAATTATTGGAATTGTAGTTTTTGCGTTGGGAATTTTAGGATTTTTCTTGATAAAAGATGCTCCGGTCGACACCTCACAAAATCAAAATTACTTCAAAAATATTTTTTATGGTTTCAGACCGTCCGTAATGAAGGAAAACAAATTGTTTTACATTGTTTTGATTGGATTTGCATTGTTTTGCATATCGATTCAGATATTTATGCCTTATCTTATTCTTTATTACGAAGTTTCTCTTGATATGAGCAACTATGTAATGATTATGGCACCTGCAATTCTCCTTGCAGCCATTGCAACTGCATTTTATGGACGTATATATGATCGATTCGGCTTTAAAAAAGCTGTTATTCCATCTATTTCCGTCTTAATGCTCGGATATGTATTTTTATTTTTCTTCAAAAACACCATACTGGTATTCATCGGATCTCTTTTTATGATGAGTGGTTATCTTATGGGTATGGCTGTATTTGGAGCAATCATTCGTGACTTGACTCCAAATAATCGTGCAGGTATGTTTCAAGGTCTACGTATCGTAGGTCAAGTTCTTATTCCAGGCATTATTGGTCCGTGGATTGGTGCAAAGGTTCTACAAAATGCAGAAACGATTGTGAATAATGATGGAACCACATCTTTTGTTCCAAATACCAATATATTTTTAGCAGCCTTTCTCGCAATGTGCGTTACATGGCTTATTTTGGCTGTTATTTTCAAATTAATGAGAAAAGACAAGGAGATGACTAAGTAATATGAAATTTGTAATACAGCGCGTTTTAGAAGCCTCTGTAAAGGTGAATGGAAATGTTATTGGAAAGATTGATAAAGGATTTTTAGTTTTAATTGGTGTTGGTCAAAATGATACTCCTGAAATTGCAGATAAATTAGTAAAAAAATTAGTTGGACTTCGTATTTTTGAAGATGCTGACGGAAAGACAAATCTTGCTTTATCAGATGTCGGCGGAGAATTATTATTAATTTCTCAATTTACACTTTATGCAAATTGTAAAAAAGGATTTCGCCCAAGTTTTACAGATTCTGGTTCACCAGATATGGCAAATCAACTCTATGAATATATTATTCAAAAATGTAAGGAAAGTGTACCGAATGTGCAAACAGGAGAATTCGGTGCCGATATGAAAGTTTCTCTGGTAAATGATGGACCATTTACCATAATTTTAGACTCTGATACTTTATAAAAAAGAACCGAGAATGCAATAGAAATATAACATTCTCGGTTTTATTAATTTTTTCTATGATTCTCTTAATTTTACTGCGGAAGCTGCCTGTCTACGGCGGTCTTCATCGATTGCCGCATAATGTTTTCTTGTTGTATTTACATCTTTATGGCCTAAAACATCTGCAACAAGATAAATATCTCCAGTTTCTTTGTATAAATTAGTACCATAGGTACTTCTGAGCTTATGTGGTGTTATTTTCTTATTCGGAGTCACTTGTCGTGCATATTTCTTCACCATATTCTCGACAGCTTGAACGCCCATACGTTTGCGCTGTGTCGATAGGAATAACGCATTTTCATGAACCGGTAGGGGAGTAGTAGCCGCTCGTGAAGTCTCTAGATAGTTTTCCAAAGCATCTCTAACTTCATCGCCAAAATAAACAACCATTTCGTTTCCACCTTTTCTGGTGACTTTAATTCCATTATTTTTAAAATCTACATCATGAATATCTAATCCAACACATTCAGAAACACGAATTCCAGTGCCTAATAACAATGTTAAAATTGCAAGATCACGTGTTCGAGTTTTTTCGTAATAAACTTTTTTCTGACCAGTTAATTGATTACCACACGTTTCTACATAATCTAGTAAATTTACAACCTCATCCACATCCAATCGAATAATTGCTTTATCGTGAATCTTTGGCTTATCGACAAAAACAGTTGGATTCTGTGTAATAAACTTATGCTTATATAGATATCTATAAAAACTACATAACGCAGAAAACTTACGTGCCAATCCACGTTCTGTATTGGTAATCTGTTTGTCTTCAGATGTTGTATACACCTTCAAATAATCTAAATATTCTTCAATATCAATTGCTTCAATACGTTCCAAGTCGCGTGTGGTAAATTGATATGTCGTATAATCGCGAAAAACAGGGTTATTTTCAATCAAAAAGTTAAAGAAGACTCGCAAGTCGTACGCATAAGAAATTCGTGTTTTTGAGGACGTAGAAGGTTCAATGGCACGAAAGTAATCTTTAACGCAGGACGGTAACGTAGAAAGAATTTCACGTAAGCGCAATGTATTATCGATATATTGTTGTTCATAATAGGTCTTGATATCTTTAGCCATAAAGAGTAGTTCCTTTCTGGAATATATGAATATTGTAACATATACGGCTTTTTTTGTCTATATCTTTTGGAAAAATCGGTGTTTGTCGTATAGATGTGTTATCAATAAAATAGGCTGCCATAAGATTTTTATCTCCTACAACAGCCTATGTTGGGGCCACTCTCACTTAAATCAACGCAATTCCGTGTCGTAATATGCAATCAACAAATATTGTCCTGCATGGATAGTTTCACTTGTCAAAGCATTTAATTCTTTTAATTCTTTTACATAGTCTTGATGATTCAACGAATCATGATTATATCTTTCTGCAATACTCCAAAGAGAATCGCCTTCTTCAATTACAATACTTTTATAATATTTGTATTCTTGCACATCTGATGCGGAACTTTTTGCCGATGAAAAAATGCTTCCAAATCCAATACTTCCAATTATAACCACACAAACAGTCGCTATAATCAAAGCCATCTTTTGCTTTAAAAGTCTTTTTCTTTTTATCACTCTACATTTACGTCTTCTTTCATTGATCGTCATAAGTTATTTCCCCCTATATATGTCCTCTCCAAACCTTCCGTTTTCGAACTTTTGTTCTGTTTCTAAACTTAATATACTATACGAACAAATGTTTGTCAATAAAAATCGAACATATTTTCTAAACATTTGTTTGCTTTTTTTTATTTGTTATGATACTATACTAATATAAATTAATGTTCGGGAGGTTTTGACACATGGGAAAAGGCAAAATCAGCAAAAAACAAGCGGAAATTTTAGAATATATCAAATCAGAAATTTTAAGAATCGGCTATCCGCCGGCAGTACGTGAAATCTGTGACGCAGTCAATCTTAGTTCTACTTCTTCTGTCCATGCACATTTGGAATCATTAGAAAAGAACGGATATATCAGAAGAGACCCTTCAAAGCCTCGTGCAATCGAAATTATTGATGATACATTTAACTTAACAAGACGTGAAATGGTAAATGTGCCAATGGTTGGACAAGTTGCTGCTGGAGAACCTATTTTGGCAGAACAAAATATTACCAACTACTTCCCTATTCCGATGGAATTTATGCCAAACAACGATACATTCATGTTGACTGTTCGCGGCGAAAGTATGATTAACGTAGGTATTTATGACGGAGATTACGTTCTCGTCGAGAAAAAACCTACCGCATCAAATGGAGAGATTATTGTTGCACTTGTAGATGACAGTGCGACTGTGAAGACATTTTATAAAGAGAATGGTTACTATCGTCTCCAGCCAGAAAACGACGACATGGATCCGATCATCGTAACAAATTGCGAGATATTAGGAAAAGTAATCGGTGTATTTAGATTCTTATAAAAAAAAGGTTGCATAAGCAACCTTTTTTTATAAACTTTCTATATCCATAATTTTTCCGTCTCTCCATATACGTTCCAAATCGTAAAAAAGACGATTTTCTTTATCAAAAACATGTACAATCACATTTCCGAAATCAAGTAATACCCAACTTCCAAGACCATAGCCTTCACGCTGTTTCGCTTCGTATCCTGCCTTTGCAAGTTCCTCTTCTACATTTTCAACCAACGCTCTTACTTGGCTGTCATTGGTTCCGTTCGCAATAATAAAGTAATCTGCAAGAACAGATATTTCCGATATATCAATCACTTTAATATCTTCCGCTTTCTTTTCATCTAATGCTTTATATGCAAGCTTTGCCATCTCTTTTGATTGTTGCATAGCTAACTCCTTTCTAGTTGTAATAGAGATATGCTCGTTCTGTCATATCGTCTATTTCTTTTTCCTGTTGTTTCAAATAGTTCAATGTATCTTTTAAAATCAACTTCAAACATTCATCAATATTTTCGAACGCTAATTTGCGCAAATTCGCCAAATTAGGAGCTTTATCTCTATTAGGCTCAATGTAATCCGCCACATAGATTATTTTGTCTAATAAGGTCATATTTGGGCGTCCTGTAGTGTGGAAACAAATTGCATCTGTAATATAAGGGTCATTCACACCAAAATCCTCTTCTGCCATCTTCGCTCCAATTGGTCCGTGTGTCAGATTCGTCGAAAAGCCCTTTGCACAATCATGTAACAATCCTGCCACAAGTGCTTTCTCAAGATCTTCCTCGTATCGCATCGCTAATGAGGCTGACGTATACATCACGCCAAGTGTATGCTCATATCGTTTCTTATCTTGTAATAATTTCATTTTCTTTTGCATTTCATCCAGATTATATCGACTCATGATACTCCATCCTTGAACAATTGATTTTCTACAATATAATCATAAACAACTTTCGGAACAAGATTTTTGATTGATTCATGTTCTTTTAAGTCTTCTCTGATTTCCGTAGATGAAACATCCACATTTGGCATATTTAACAATCGAACATCGCTTTCATATTTTTGATTGATGTAACGAATCTGTTCTTCCATTTCTTCATGGCTTTTGCCTTCTCGATATGCCGCTAACACAACACATGTTTTCAATAACTTTTCCGGACATTTCCATGTCTCAATCGAAAACAAAGAATCTGCCCCTATAATAAAATAAAATTCATGCTCTGGATAACGACTTTTAAAATATTCCATTGTCATATAAGAGTAATTGGTCTCTTTTCGCTCAACCTCATATCGTTCCAAAACAAAATCTTTTTCTTCTTGAATTGCCAAACGAACCATTTCTACTCTATGATTGGTGTTGGATTCAATTGTATGGTTGTTCTTGTGTGGTGGATTTCCATTCGGCATAATCCAAATCTGGTCCAATAAAAATTGTTCCTTGGCATAACGCCCCAACGCCAAATGGCCGTTGTGAATTGGATCAAATGTACCACCTAAAATCCCTATTTTCATAGAATCACCTCGGACAGATTACGGCAAAACAATCTTCTTTTTATCGTCTTTTCCTTCTTTGTACAAGACAATTTTCTTTCCAATTACCTGTACAACTTGCGCGCGAGTTCTTTCTGCTAAGATCTGAGCCAATTCTTTTGGATCATCTGCACAATTCTGTAGTACACTGATTTTTATCAACTCTCTTGCTTCTAATGCTTCGGCAATTGCATCTGTAAATTCCGGTGTTAAACTCGATTTTCCGAGTTGGAATATTGGATCCATTACCATAGCCAAACTCTTTAAATATGCTCTTTGTTTCGAAGTCATATTATCTTCTCCTTTTATTTGTAATAGTCAAATTGCAATCCGTACATTCGAACAGTGTCGCCTTCCTCAATTCCAGCAGCCTCTAATTCATCTAAAATGCCAGAATCTTTCAAGAATTTTTGGAAGAAAGCAAATCCCTTTTCCGAATCAAGATTTGTATAACCAAGCATTTTTTCAATCTTAGGTCCTTCTACCACATACATGCCATCTTCTATTGTAACTTCATATGGTAAATCAATATGAATCAACTCTTCTTCTGGGAAATATTCTTGTTCAAATACAATTGGTTTTGAATCTAAAGTTTTCAACTGTTCATTCACATAATATAGTAATTCTTTGATTCCCTCTCCTGAAACGCCAGAAATTGCAAATACTTTTATTCCTTGTGGTTCAAATTCTCTTCGAATCATCTCCACTGGATTTTCATCTTCTGAATAGATTAAATCAGTTTTATTTGCTGCAATAACCTGTGGTCGAGACGCAATTTCTTCGTTGTACGCTTTTAATTCTGCGTTAATTTTATAGATATCATCAATTGGATCACGACCCTCTGATGAAGCCGCATCCACTACATGAATCATCATTTTTGTTCGTTCTATATGTCTTAAGAACTCGTGTCCAAGTCCAATGCCTTGCGAGGCGCCTTCAATCAACCCTGGAATATCAGCAATCACAAACCCTTCACTGCCTTCCAAATCAACAACGCCCAAGTTCGGATTTAATGTTGTAAAATGATAATTCGCTATTTTCGGATTTGCATTCGTCACACGTGACAACAACGTGGATTTTCCGACGTTTGGGAATCCAACAAGACCCACATCTGCAATAACCTTTAATTCCAATAAAACATTAAGTTCTTGAGATGGTTGACCTGGTTGTGCATACTTCGGAATCTGCATAGTAGCTGTTGCAAAATGTTGATTTCCAAGACCACCGCGACCACCTTTCAAAATAACCTGTCTGCGATTTTCTCCAGACATATCTGCAATAACTTTTCCCGTTTCTGCTTCTTTAATTACTGTTCCTTCTGGAACCTTTAATACAATATCATCTGCGTCTGCGCCATGACATTTACGCTTGCCGCCTTGCTCTCCATCTTTGGCTACATATTTTCTTTTGTGTCGGTAATCAACCAGGGTGTTAAGGCCTTCATCCACTTCAAAAATGACATCTCCGCCTCGACCTCCATCACCTCCATCCGGACCACCGTTTGGAACATAAAGTTCGCGTCGGAAACTAACATGTCCGTCTCCACCTTTTCCAGAACGAATGTATATTTTGGCTCTATCTGCAAACATATTCTCACCTACTTTTCAAATATATCTTTAGTATATATAAGTATGTAACAAAAAACAAGGCTTCAAACCAACTGATTTGAAGCCTATTTTTGTTTGAATAAATTATTCAGCTACAGGATAGATAGAAACTTGTTTCTTATCTCTTCCTTTTCTTTCGAATCTTACAACACCGTCAACTAATGCAAACAATGTATCATCTCCACCGCGTCCTACGTTAACGCCTGGGTGAATCTTTGTTCCACGTTGTCTGTAAAGAATATTTCCAGCTTTTACAAATTGTCCGTCAGCTCTTTTCGCACCCAATCTTTTTGATTCAGAGTCTCTACCGTTCTTTGTAGAACCAACTCCTTTTTTATGAGCGAAAAATTGAAGGTTTAAATTCATCATGGTGTTACACCTCCTCAATTATTAAATCAATATACTTTGTGTAAATTTCATTTTCTTCCAATGATTGTAATCCTAACATCATTGTGTTCAATAATAGTGTTGTCTCTTTGGTCGGCGTCTCTATTCTGTAACAAATAGAAGCATCTTTCACATCTTGGGAAAACGTTACATCTGTAAATGTTTCGATAGCATTCATTGTATTAATTACAAGGACCGATATCGCTGCACATACAATGTCTTCTCCTGCTTCTGCATAACCAGCATGTCCATGGACATTGAAACCAACACATTCATTTTTAAGATTTTTAAAAATTGTTACCTTAGTCATAACATCAAACTATGCGTTAATCTTTTCGATCTTAACTTCTGTGTACTGTTGTCTATGACCATTTTTCTTATGGTAACCAGTTTTTCTCTTATACTTGTAAACGATCACTTTTTTTGCTTTTCCGTCACCGATTACAGAAGCTGTAACAGTTGCTCCTTCTACAGTTGGGTTTCCAACTTTTAATTCAGCATCGCTTACTGCAAGTACTTGGTCAAATGTAAAAGTTTCTCCAGCTTCTACACCAAGCTTTTCTACTCTAATGATATCGCCTTCAGCTACTTTGTACTGTTTACCACCTGTTGCTATAATTGCGTACATATGGCACCTCCTATTATCATTACTCGCCAGCTTCGGTGTTACACACTATAATTATGTAAACTTATAAACCCCACTGTGCGGCATACTCAAGTATTGTATCACACACAATGGGGTTCGTCAACTATTTTTTTCTTTTAAGGTAAATAACGTCTCACAGATACCAATGTTGTCTTTGGATCCCAAGATTCATAATAATCTACTCCCTGAATGAGAGTTCCATAGTCCTTGTTCAAAGCATGAATCATCTGTCCTCCGCCAAGGTACACAGCAACGTGACTAATTCTACCATTTGTCCCTTTGTAAAAGAGCAAATCTCCCGCTTTCCAAGAAGAACGATTTCCTATGCTTACAGCAGTTCCCCCTGACGCCTGTGACGCAGCTGTACGTGCCAAACTGATTCCAAAATGATTTTTGTATGTCCATTGTACAAAACCACTACAATCCCATCCCGATGTAGGCGAGGTTCCACCGTATACATATTTTCTTCCAGCATACTGTCTTAAAACATCAACACCTGAACCTGGAGTATAATTGTATTCAATCACCGCTGCTTTGCGATAAACACCTGAATAATTTCCATAAACAACTGTACCATTCACTACACAATACGGACGAATTCGATAGTAATAATCCGTACTCTTGTCCAATCCCGATTCAGACCAAGATAATGTCTCCGTATTTTCAATCTTAAGAACCAATTGGAATGCAGATGTCGCTCCCACGCTTTTGTACAATTCATAACCTTGTGCACCAGTTGAAGCATTCCACTTCAAATTCACCTGTGTTCCTCCAGTTGTTGTTCCGCTTAACGCAACCTTATTTGGAAGTGTTTTAACAACTTTAATATTAGATGCTTCTCCGTAGAACTCTTGATCATTTACAGATTGACATGCTTTTATGTAATAGTAATAATCTATTCCACATTCACATTTTGCATCTGTGTAAGAAGTTACAGTTCCGTCTTTGATTTCAGCAATACATGTATATTCGCCTTTTTTCGACAAACTTTTATAAACTTGATATCCAACTGCGCCATCAACCAGATTCCATGTTAACATTACAGAGTTGTACGCCACACTGGTTCCATTAATAATTTCTGGTATTGCCAGTGGAGTTACTTGCTCTACAATATTTGATTTTAATCCAACGAATTGCTCCTTTTCTTGATTTGCATATGCACTCACATAGTAATGAAACATTGCGTTGAATTTCATATCTGTATCTTTATATGTCAATACGTTTTTATCTTCGATTGTTTCCAACAACTCATAATTTTCTCCATTGTCAGAACTTCTATACACAAGGTACCCATCTGCCTTTTTTATCGCTTCCCACTTTAATTCAATCGCTTCACGACTAGCAGATGCAACTTGTAAATCAGTGATTGCCGCAGGTACAACCTCAAACACATCATTCGCAATCAAACTGCCACGATATCCTGCGAAAGAAATCTCAGCATCTGCCTTTCCAATCTTTATGTTGTTTTTATATTTTACAGATGTAATTTCATCTTGATAAACAATGGTTGTATTTCCTTCTTTATCACCAAGAACAACTCTTGTGATCTGTGGAATAATTTCTTTTCCATCATAACTAAAGGCATACGTTTCATCTTCTACATTGCATTGAATCACATGAAACTCTGAAATATCCGGCAAAGTCTGTGCCAAAATCTCATTTGTCCCTATCAAAGCAACCGAGAAGAATAATATAACAGTTACCGATAAAATTAATTTAAAATTCTCTCGAATATAGTGTTTCATATTACGTCCTCATTTCTATATACACGTTTACGAGTGCCTCATCATTTTAATACAAAAGAATCATCGACGTCAATGTTTTTGTAACTTTTTTGTAACAATGTTTTACAACAAAAAAATGTGATTCCATACGAAACCACATTTTCTAATCTTTTCTTAAAGTTTTGTTGTAACAAAAATATCGTACAATGCACGAATTGCATTTTCAAAGTCATGATTGCGAACACCGACAACGATATTAAGCTCACTAGAACCTTGGTCAATCATTTTCACATTAACATGCGCATGAGCCAATGCCGAGAACACGCGACCTGATGTACCACGTTTTGAACGCATTCCTCTTCCTACAACTGCAATCAATGCTAAATCTGATTCAAGTTCTACTGAATCTGGTTGTACAGCTTGGTGAATTCCTGCAATTACTTGTTGTTCTTTTTCTTCGAACTCTGATTGATGTACAAATACAGTCATTGTGTCAATTCCTGAAGGCATATGTTCAATCGAAATTCCGTTATCTTCAAATACTTGCAATACTCTTCTACAGAAACCAATTTCCGAGTTCATCATTGCTTTTTCAATTGTAATCGCTGCAAATCCTTGCTTTCCTGCCAATCCTGTGATGGTGTATTTTGGATGTCTGCATGTTGCTTCTACAATCAATGTTCCTTTATCGCTTGGAGCATTTGTGTTACGGATATTAATCGGAATTCCTTCTTTACGAATAGGGAAAATTGCATCTTCATGAAGTACAGTTGCACCCATATAAGATAATTCACGAAGTTCTCTATATGTAATCGCTTCAATTGGCTTTGGATTGTTGATAATACGAGGATCTGCAATCAAAAATCCAGAAACATCTGTCCAGTTTTCATACATATCTACTTGTGCTGCTTTTGCAACAATCGAACCAGTTAAATCCGATCCACCTCTTGAAAATGTTTTGATTTTTCCATCTGGCATAGAACCGTAGAAACCTGGCACAACCACTCTCTCAACAGACTCTAATCGTGCTGAAAGCACTTCGTTTGTACGAACATCATCAAAGATACCTGCTTCGTCAAAGAAAATAACTTCAGCTGCATCAATAAATTCATATCCAAGGTAAGCAGCCATAATAATTCCGTTTAAATACTCTCCACGAGAAGCGGCATAATCACTTCCTGCTTTTTCTTCAAAATTTTTCTTGATTGTTTCAAATTCTTGTTCCAAAGAAAGATCCAGTTCTAATCCTGCAATAATCTCTTTGTATCTGTCATGAATTGCATCTAAAAGTTCCGTAAAATCTTTTCCATCTTCTGCAACTGCATAACATTGGTATAACATATCTGTAACCTTTGTATCACCAGAAAAACGTTTTCCTGGTGCAGACGGAACAACATATTTTCTACTTTCTTCTGCACGAATGATATTTCCAACTTTTTTAAATTGTTCTGCATTCGCAAGGGAACTTCCTCCAAATTTTACAACCTTTTTCATTCTATTTCCTCCTTTATTCACGAATTGCTTCATGAAGTGGTTTTCTTATCTTTTTTCTTGTAATTTCAACCAATTGTAGTTTTGTAACGTCTACTAAAGTAGTTGCAATCGGATCCTTTTTCAACTCCAAACGTAGCGAATCTAACAGCACTTGCATAGACTTTGCATCATCCAGATTAATAAAATCAATCAAAATGATTCCAGAAAGGTTTCTGAGTCGTATTTGCCTTGCCGCTTCTGTAGCCGCTTCTAGATTGATTTTCAACAATGCATCATTATCTTTTTTCTTTGTGACACATTTGCCTGTATTTACATCTATGACAGTCAACGCTTCCGTTGGTTGTATAACAATATACGCTCCAGACTTTAGCCACACGTACTCTTTCAACGCTCGTTCTATATGAGCCTCTATAGAATATAATTTATGAAGAGAAAGCAAGGAGTCTTTGTATAGTTTCAAATTCTCCAAATCTTTTGGCTGATGTTTTTGCAAAAAGCAACTTATTTCATCATACAAATCTTTTTCTTCTACTATAATTTCCACCTGTCCATTTTGATAGATATCTAACACTTTTGTCAAGTATTGTTTTTCAGATTCTTTTAAACAAGTATAAGGAAGTCTCGTTTTTCCCGCTTCAACCACCTGTTGATACTCTAAAATCAACTGCTCTATTTCTGTAACAATTGCATCTTCCTGCGCATCTCTTGCATTGGTTCGAAGAATGAAACCAAAAGTTTCTGTCACAAAAGGTTGTGCTAATTTTTGCAGTCGCTCACGATCTGATTTCTCAATCTTCCCAGAAACTCCAATTCTAGTATCACCGACAGTTAAAACTGCATATTTTCCAGTAAAATTAAGTTTACTACTTACTGACGGCACTTTTGTTTTTGTCGCTTCTTTGGAAATTTGAACCAAAAGTTCGTCTCCCACACACAGCGTTTTTCTGCCTTTTTTGTTTGTGAAAACAGGCACTTCATGTTCGGTCAATGCATAATAACATTCCATTTGAGGCGCAATCTCAACAAACGCCGCTTGAATATTTGGGACAATCTTTTTTACTTTTCCCACATAAATATTCCCTAACGAAAAGGATTCCTTTTCTTCCGTTGAAGTGCAGTAAAGTTCTGCTATCTTCTCATCCTCAAAAAGTGCTGACCATATTTTGTTTTCGACTTTTGATATAATAAGTTTTCGATTCATTACGATACCTGATCTAACCCCACAAATTGGTCGTTTTCTCTTGCTAACACGTCCAAACGATGATGTGCAAATGAATTGTCATCTAAATTCATATTCATATAGTTACCAAACGCTTGCATAACAAGTTCCGGCTTTAAATTCTCAACGCTACCTGTAGCAACTCTCATGTATATTTGTTCACCGCGAACTTCAAATTTGTAAATCAACGGCTTAATATTTACTTCTTTTTCGCTTTTTTTCGTTTTCTTTACAACAACAATTTCAGATTGTTCAAAAAATCGATTTGCTAGTTCTTCTAAATTTGCAGGGAATGTTCCTTTTTTCAAAGAAGACAAGTAATCTGCTGCAGCCACAATGGACATACCCGTTTCTTTCTTATTATCCGAAATTGGGACCATGTTTACCACATGTATGCCTTCTACGACCACTTGATTCATGCGTTCTACTGCTGCCTTCATATCAATTTCTTCTGTAAGTTCAATATCAAAATATTCACCTTCACTGGTAATTCCAACACCCAACGGGTTTGCAAACGACATGATCATATGCGGACTAAATCCGCCACTAAATGCAATCGGAATATCTGCTCTACGCATTACCTTTTGAAAGAAACGCATAATATCAAGATGTCCGATAAACTTCATGACACCATATTTTTGAAATTTAATTCTAGCTTTCAAAGCAGACACCTCCTCCATAGATTGCAGCACCACAACCGGAACATTGTTGGCGACAATTCGGTGTTACTTTTTCTTCCATCGCATTTTCCCATTCTCGTTTCAAGAAATCTTTTGAAACGCCAATGTCAATAAAATCCCATGGGAGAATTTCTTCCAAATCGCGTTCGCGCAAATTGTAAAATGCAATGTCAAGCCCTACGTTTTCGAACGCTTGCATCCACAAATCATATTTAAAGTGCTCACCCCAAGAATCATAAATACATCCCAGCTTATAAGCTTCTAATAGGGCTTTAGACGTCTTTCTATCACCACGTGCAAAGACACCTTCCAATACAGTTAAATCTGCTTCATGCCAATTATATTTCAAACTCTTATGATTGAGTTGTGCTTTCATTTCGTGGTTTACAACATTCGCTTTTGCAATATACTCTTCTCGATTGAGCATTGTTGCCCATTGGAATGGTGTAAACGGCTTAGGTATAAAAAATGAAGTACTTGCAACAATTTGGCATTTTCCATTTCTTTGATCCTTTGGAATCTCATAATAACGTCTCGCAATTTTATCTGCCAAATGTGCGATTGCCTTCATATCCTCTTCTGTTTCAGTTGGAAGTCCAAGCATAAAATACAATTTTACGCGAGACCAACCACCTTCAAATGCTTGTCCTGCACCTTCCAAAATGATTTCTTCTGTCAATCCTTTGTTAATTACATTTCGTAATCTTTGAGACCCTGCTTCTGGTGCAAAGGTCAAACTACTCTTTCGAATATCTTGTACCTTGCTCATAACATCGAGAGAAAACTCATCGATTCTAAGAGAAGGCAGAGAAATATTAATGCCTTTTCCTTTAAACTCCTCGATCAAAAATGTAACAAGTTCTTGCAACTGAGAATAATCACTTGAACTTAATGAGCTGAGAGATATTTCTTCATGTCCTGTGTTCTTTAACATCTTGTATGCATACTCTTTCAACACATTCACATCACGCTCACGAGTTGGTCGATACAGCATACCTGCTTGACAAAAACGACAACCACGAATACATCCTCGCTGAATCTCTAACACAATACGATCTTGTGTTGCCTTAATAAACGGAACAACAGGTTTTTCCGGATAGAATGTATCAGACACATCTAATACCATCTGTTTTTCAATCGTCTCTTTTGCATATTCGTTGTTTGGAACAAACGATGCAATGGTACCATCTTCATGATAAGTAACATCGTAAAATGCGGGAACATAAATTCCAGGTATCTGTGCAGCCATTTCCAAAAATTCTTTTTTCGACTTGCCAGATGCCTTCCACTCTTTATATCGATCCATTAAATCGTAATATACGGTTTCTCCTTCTCCGATATAGAACAAATCGAAGAAATCAGCTAACGGTTCCGGATTGTAAGTACAAGGACCTCCACCGATGACAATCGGGAAAGATTCATCACGATCTTTTGCCAAAAGTGGAATTTGAGCCAAATCTAACACTTGCAAAATATTGGTATAGCACATCTCATATTGAATTGTAATTCCGACAAAATCAAAATCTTTGATTGGTTCTTGTGATTCTAGTGCGAACAATGGTATGTTCTTTTCTCGCATGATTTTATCTAAATCCATCCATGGAGAATATACACGTTCACACCAAATATCATCTCTTTGGTTAAACATATCATAAAGAATCTGGATACCCAAATGAGACATTCCGATTTCATATACATCAGGAAACACAAATGCAAATCGAATATCCACTTCCTCTTTATTTTTCATAACAGAATTTACTTCATTTCCAATATAACGAGCTGGTTTTTCTACTTGCAAAAGTATCTCATCGCTCAAAGCCAATTTTCTCAAATTATTCATCCTCTTTTTCTAAAGTCTTACGAATTTCCTTAATAAACTCTTCTGAATTTAACACAACAACATCATTTAAAGAAGTAATAAGTGCCAAATCTTTTGTCATTCTACCACTTTCAATTGTATCAATCGTTGCCTTTTCCAATTTGTCGGCAAACATCATCAACTCTTGATTTTGATCCAATTCTCCGCGTTTGCGAAGAGCCCCTGTCCATGCAAAAATTGTTGCAACAGAGTTTGTTGATGTTTCTTCGCCTTTCAAATGTTTGTAGTAATGACGTTGAACCGTTCCATGAGCCGCCTCGTATTCATAATATCCATGTGGAGACACTAGCACAGAAGTCATCATAGCAAGAGAGCCAAATGCAGAAGAAACCATATCGCTCATTACATCGCCATCATAGTTCTTGCATGCCCAAATGAATCCTCCTTCTGCTTTTACAACACGTGCAACCGCATCGTCTATCAAAGTATAGAAATAAGTAATCCCTGCTTCTTCAAATTTTGTTTTGTATTCAGCATCAAAAATTTCTTGAAATACATCTTTAAAAGTATGATCATATTTTTTCGAAATTGTATCCTTTGTTGCAAACCATAAGTCTTGTTTTGTATCTAACGCGTAATTGAAACAACTTCTTGCAAAGCTTTCAATTGAATCGTTCAAGTTATGCATACCTTGTGCAATTCCTGCACTCTTGTAATTGTGAACCAATTCACGTATTTCTGTTCCATCTTCAGCAGTGTAAACCAACTCTACTTTTCCTGGCCCTGGAATAACCATTTCAGAATTCTTATACACATCACCATAAGCATGTCTTGCAATGGTAATTGGTTTTTTCCAGCTTTTTACCCCTGGCTCAATTCCTTTTACTACAATCGGAGCACGAAATACAGTTCCATCTAACATTGCTCGAATGGTTCCATTTGGACTCTTCCACATCTCTTTTAGGTTGTATTCTGTCATACGAGCTGCGTTTGGTGTAATCGTTGCACATTTTACCGCAACCCCATATTTTTTTGTTGCATTTGCAGAATCAATCGTCACTTGATCATTCGTCTCGTTTCGATGTTCTAATCCCAAATCATAATATTCTGTATTTAATTCAATAAATGGATGTAACAATTCATCTTTGATCATTTTCCAGAGAATTCTTGTCATCTCATCTCCGTCCATCTCAACTAAAGGGGTTGTCATTTTAATCTTATCCATAGTAATATTCTCCTTATTCTTTTTCTATCTTTAAATATTTCATAACATTCATCATATGCGTATTTGCCCAATATTCTGCTTGATCTGCATCTCTATTTTTTAGGGCTTCCAAGATATGTTTGTGCTCTTCAATTGACTTTTCTGCACGTTCTAGATTTGCAACAGATGCCTTTCTTGCCATTCTAACGTATTTGTGAAAATCCGACAATACATGGTTTAAAATTCTACTGTTTGACGCATTGTAAAGAATCTCATGAAACTTTCCGTCCAACTCTGTAACCTGTTGCGATTTCTCGCCCTTTGCCTTTTTTACATGATATTCCGAAAGTAAGATTATCTCTTCCAAATCTTCAATTTGTTCTTCTGTAATATACTCCGTCGCCCATCTAGCACACATTCCTTCAAGCATAGAGCGTATTGCGTAGATATCTTTTACATCGTTAGCTGTGATTCCGGTTACAAAGGCGCCTTTGTTTGGAATCATTTTCACAAGTCCTTCCAATTCCAGTTGTCGAAGTGCTTCTCTTACCGGTGTTCTGCTGACGCCCAACTCCGTTGCAATGGTATTCTCACGTAGTTCATCATTTTCTTGATATACGCCATTTAAAATGTTATCGCGCATCGTTTGAAACACGCGTCCTCTTAAGGAGTTCTCTTGATTTGTCCCCATTCTTTCCTCCTGATTATAAAACAATCTGCAATTCATGACACACATCGGTGATTACTCGAACCAATTCTTCATCAGTCAATACAGTCACTCGACCAGATTCATATTCTGTATCCACCCATTCTTTCACTCTTACTACAAGTTCGGAATTCTTATCTACTGCTCGTGATTCATCCAAACGATAATAGGTGTTAATCCAGTGTGCAATACCTGCCAATCCAGACGTATTTGATACTGCTACAAGTACTGGTCTATTTAAAAATTTGTTCGTATCAAATATATTATAAATTTCCTCATTTTTCAAGAGTCCATCCGCATGAATTCCCGCTCTTGTTACATTGAAATTCTTTCCAACAAACGGAGTTCTAGATGGCACTTTATAGCCAATCTCTTTTTCAAAGTATTCTGCCAACTCTGTAATAACTGTCGTATCCATTCCGTCCAGCGACCCACGCAGCTGAGCATATTCAAAAATCATCGCTTCCAGAGGTGTATTTCCAGTACGTTCGCCAATACCAAACAAAGAACAGTTTACTCCACTTGCTCCATAAAGCCATGCTGTTGTAGAATTACTTACTGCTTTATAGAAGTCATTATGACCGTGGAACTCCAACAATTCACTTGGAACACCTGCATGCACCATGAGACCATAAATAATTCCCGGAATCGAACGAGGAATCACTGCTCCCGGGTAATTCACGCCATATCCCATTGTATCACAAACACGTATTTTAACTGGGATTTGATAAGCATCTTTTAACTTCATCAATTCTAAACAAAATGGAATTACAAAACCATATATATCTGCACGTGTAATATCTTCCAAATGACATCTTGGGCTTACGCCGATTTCCAAACATTCTCTTACGATTTTTAAGTAATGTTCCATTGCTTCACGTCTAGTCATGTTTAATTTATAAAAAATATGATAATCCGAACAACTCACAAGAATACCTGTTTCCTTCATACCGATATCTTTTACTAATTGAAAATCCTTTTTGCTTGCACGAATCCAGCTTGTAACTTCTGGGAATTTATATCCTCTTTCCATACATTTGTAGACTGCATCACGGTCTTTTTTACTATATAAAAAGAACTCGCATTGACGAATCTTTCCATTTGGCCCACCCAAACGATTAAAGTAATCATAAATCGTTACGATTTGTTCCGTAGAATATGGAGCACGGGATTGTTGTCCATCACGAAACGTTGTATCAGTGATCCAAATTTCATCTGGCATATGATGTGGCACAATTCTGTTATTAAATGCAATTTTCGGCACCTCATCATATGGAAACAAATTACGAAATACATTTGGTGATTCAACATCAACCAAAGGATACATATGCTCCTCAAGAGATAATAAATTATTTTGTTTGTTCATAAATACTTTTCTGTTTTCCATCTTCAATATCCTCTTTTCCACTTTTACTTTTGTATAATTGTATACAATCATACAATTAAAGTCAACAAAAAAAATAAGAACGTATTAAATACGCTCTTATCTTCGAATTTCGGTTCTAAAATAAATGTTGGGGTGGATGATTTTAAATAATCATCTACTTCAACATTTTTTCGTTTATAGTAAAAAGAAAAAACCTCCCAGTGCCAGTCAACCACAACAAACCACTAGGAGGTGCATTACAAATGCATAGTCATTATACCAACAAACTTTTAAATATTGAAGATGTAATCATCAAAAACATTCGACATGCAGACACTTTTGTAAAGATTTATCTAGATACCAAGCCTAAAGAACAGATTTGTCCATGTTGCGGTGCTACAACTAGACGCATTCATGATTATCGTTATCAAACTATCAAGGACTTACCTTTTCAGTTAAAGCATTGCTTTCTGGTTTTACACAAAAGACGTTATATATGTAAATGCGGAAAACGTTTTTATGAAACCTATAGTTTTCTTCCTAGATACTTTCAAAGAACATCTAGACTAACTGCTTTCATTGCGTCCTGTTTACACAACTCCCAAAGCATTAAGGAAACCGCAAGACAAACCAATGTTTCTACTGCTACTGTTGGAAGGGTTTTAGATACCATTTCTTACTCCAGAAGAAAGTTCTCGACCACGCTATCTATTGATGAATTCCGTGGCAACGCTAATACTGGAAAGTTTCAATGTATATTGGTTGATCCAATCAAGCACAAAGTACTTGATATTCTCCCGGACAGAACACACAACCATTTAGTCTCGTACTTCGCTTCCATCCCAAAGGATGAAAGGTATCGAATCAAACACTTTGTTTGTGATATGTGGAGACCGTACATTGAAATGGCCTATACATACTTTCCAAATGCCGAGATTATTATTGATAAATATCACTTCATTCGGCAAACCACATGGGCTATTGAAGGCGTAAGAAAAAGATTACAAAAGACAATGCCTGCCAACCTAAGAAAATATTATAAACGAAGCAGAACTCTTATTTTAACGAGATATCATAAACTTAAAGGAGAGAATAAAGTTGCCTGCGATTTAATGCTTCTTTATAACGATGACTTGCGAAGAGCTCATTATTTAAAAGAAAAGTTTTACGAAATCTGCCAGAACACAAAGTATTCTGAGCAGCGAAAAGACTTCTTCGATTGGATCAAAATGGCTGAATCTTCTGGATTAAAAGAATTTCAAAAGGTAGCAAAAACTTACCGCACCTGGTCCAAAGAAATCCTAAATGCTTTTAAGCATTCATATATTACAAATGGTCCAACCGAAGGATTTAATAACAAAATAAAAGTTCTGAAACGAACATCATATGGAATTAGGAACTTCCAACGTCTCAGAACCCGTATTTTTCTTGTAACTAATTAATTTTAATAGACTGGCACTTGAAGGTTTGTTTGCCATGCAATAAAACAGGTGCATTGGCATATCAACACTAAAATGCCTTCAAACGCAACAATGGAGCGGGATTCGTTAAAATCCCACCCCTACTATTGACTTAGAGCCTATTATTTTAACATTAATCCAAGAGGATAGATACATTACTCTGTATTTAGTTTACACAAAATTTTTTACAGTCTCACAAGGGCTGAACAGCATCTTATGCTATTCAGCCACATCTAATATTGTTCAATTCTTATCAAACCTATGATTTAACCATTTCGCTCTATACTCTCTATTTTATTCATGCATCGCACAACATCTGCTTCCAAAACAGTAATTTTAGCATTATCAGAACATACTTTTTTATTATGTTGGTCGATTTCCTTATTTTTTATTTCATTATTTATATAAGTTGCTGCACCAAGAGCAGGTCCACCAATAGCAGAAGCTGCGCCCCCTAATATAGCCGAGTCCGTTTTTTTTAGATATAATTGACCGCCTAATATTTGATTACCATATTGTGTATATGTAATGATAAATTCATCGTATGCATTAACCAACTCTTTATAGCAAGTTTTATCCTTATATTTTTCATAGTCTTTTGAGTTATATTTAGTAATGTACATCCTTACTCTCGCCCAAAAAACTTTACTTTCTTCGCTTTTGTTCTTGATTTCTCGAACCTGCATATAATAACAAGTGTACCAAATATAAATTACTCCTGCTAGTATTAGTATCATTAGTATTATGCCAGCAATCTCTTCTGCCATATTTTTTCTCCTTTGTATGTATTTGGTTTTAATAGAGCAATTATACGTTATTGGTTTTTAATTGTCAAATTGAAAATCGTGTATGTTTATACAACCTACGGAAAAATCCGTTAGTCAAATGTTAGTCAAACACAATAAAAAAGCACCTCGAGTTTTCTCAAAGTGCTTTATTTTTATGAGCGTGGGCGAGAAGATTCGAACTCCCGACCTTTTGGTCCGTAGCCAAACGCTCTATCCAGCTGAGCTACGCCCACACAAAATGCCGCAAACCGGAATCGAACCGGTACGGGAGTATAAGTCCCGCAGGATTTTAAGTCCTGTGCGTCTGCCAGTTCCGCCACTGCGGCATTTCACCTAATTTCTTAGGCAAATGGGACCAATAGGGCTCGAACCTATGACCCTCTGCTTGTAAGGCAGATGCTCTCCCAGCTGAGCTATGATCCC
>JAZRRJ010000010.1:0-60333 GCA_045650645.1 Faecalimonas sp.
TTCTCTTGTTGCACATACAATACCTGGTTCACCTGGTTCATCAAGCTTACCAGCTGGTATTTCTAACGTATATCTGTCAAGCGCATTACGGAACTGACGTACCATCAATATTTTTCCATCATCCATTATAGGTACAACTGCAGCTGCACCATCATGATGAATATAGTCAAATTTTGCTGTATTACCATTTTCAAATTCCATGTGGTCACAATAAACTTTAAGAACTGTCCCCTGATATGCCAGTTCGCGTTTTACTCTTCTAATTTCTTCAGCCATGCGATCATCTCCAATCTAATCGTATTCTTGTGATACTAAAAAGACCAAACCCCGAAGGGTCTGGTCTCATATATTTTATCTTCTACTTGGCATAATCTGTTACTCGAGATTCACGAATAACATTTACCTTAATCTGTCCTGGATATTCCAATTCATATTCAATCTGTTTTGAAATATCTCTAGCCAGTAATACCATATCCGCATCAGATACCTGTTCTGGAACTACCATAATACGAATCTCTCTACCTGCTTGAATAGCAAAAGATTTATCGACACCTTTATATTGGTTGGCGATTTCTTCTAATTGTTTTAATCTGTTTGTATATGTTTCCAATGTTTCTCTTCTTGCACCTGGTCTTGCTGCAGAAATTGCATCTGCCGCCTGTACGATGCAAGCAATCAATGATGTTGGTTCCACATCACCATGATGTGATTCCACTGCATTAATAACAGTTGCTGACTCTTTATATTTCTTACAAAGATCAACACCAATTTGAATGTGTGATCCTTCCACATCGTGGTCAATAGACTTACCAATATCGTGTAAAAGACCTGCTCTTTTTGCAACACGAACATCTAATCCGATTTCGCTTGCCAAAAGTCCTGATAATTGTGCAACTTCGATAGAATGTTTCAATGCATTCTGTCCATAACTTGTTCTGAATTTCATTCTTCCCAAGAGACGGATTAATTCTGGATGAATTCCGTGCACTCCCACTTCCAAAGCTGCCGCTTCGCCTTCTTCACGAATCATAGATTCAACATCTCTTTGTGCTTTTTCTACTGTCTCTTCGATTCTTGCCGGATGAATACGTCCATCCACAATCAATCTTTCGAGAGCAATTCTTGCAACTTCTCTTCTAATTGGATCAAATCCAGATAAAACAACTGCTTCTGGAGTATCGTCAATAATCAACTCTACACCAGTCATCGTTTCTAAGGTACGAATATTACGTCCTTCTCTACCAATGATTCGGCCTTTCATTTCATCACTTGGAAGTTGTACTACAGAAATTGTAGTTTCTGCAACATGGTCTGCCGCACATTTTTGAATCGCTGTAACGACATACTCTTTCGCCTTTTTACCAGCTTCTTCTTTTGCCTGCGTCTCTAATTCTTTGATTAATTTCGCAGTATCATGTTTCACATCTTCTTCAACAGTTTTTAACAAATATTCTTTTGCTTGTTCGGAGGTTAAACCTGAGATTCTTTCTAGTTCCTGTACTCTTTGTCGACTCAATTCTTCAACTTTTGCTTCGCGCCGCTTCATTTCTTCTTCTTTTGTTGCAAAGCTTGCTTCGCGTTGTTCAACTGCTTCCATTCTCTTGTCGATGACTTCTTCTTTAGACAACACTCTTTTTTCATAGCGTTGTAATTCAGCTCTTCGCTCTTTTATTTCTTTATCGAGCTCATTTTTCGTCCGAATTGATTCTTCTTTCACTTCCAAGAGTGCTTCTTTTTTTGTCGTTTCGGCAGTTTTTAACGCTTCATCAATAATTTCTCTTGCTTTACTCTCTGCATTGCCAATTTTTGACTCAGCATCTTTTCTAAGCTTAGAAACTGTTACAGCATATGTAACAATCGATGACACAACAAGTGCAACAACAGCAGCTATGCTTGCGATAATAATTGTTGTTGGCACAGGAGCACCTCCTTATTTAATTTTCATTGTACTACTACAACAGTTAAATTCTATACTTTTTTAACATTAATGTCAAGCATTCCAGGAAGAAACTTCTAATACTTTTCGAACATTCTCATAGTAAAAACCTTTGCGCAAAAAATACGCCATCAGTTTCTTTTTTTCTTCCTCCGTGCTGTCTTCCGGCGAAAAATGTTTCTTTTTAGCCAGCAAGGAAATGGCTCTACTTTCGTCGTCTTCGTCGTAGTTTTCTCGCAGTGTATTCTCTACAACGTCTCGATCCAATCCCTTTTGCACGAGAGTCACATAGAGTTCTTTCCGACTCTTATGACCTTTTTTCGCCTCCACGAATTTTCTCGCATAATTCTCATCATTCACATAACCAAACGATTTCACATAAGCAATCGCCTGCTCTACGATCTCTTCCGGAAATTCTTTTTGTTTCAATTTTGTTCGCAATTCTTCTTCTGTGCGATCCATATCCGTCAACAGGCGTAGTGCCTTTAATTTTGCTTGTTTTAGGAGTTCTTCCATCATTATGCCTCAACATCAGACTGTAAGCCATAGTGTGCTCTTACTTTTGCTTCGATCTCTCTTAAAACTTCTGGATTTTGGCTTAAATACAATTTTGCATTTTCTCGTCCTTGTCCAATCTTATCTCCTTTATACGCGTACCATGCTCCACTTTTATTAATCACATCTATACTTGTTGCAAGGTCTAAGATATCTCCTTCTTTCGAAATACCTTTTCCAAACATAATATCAAACTCAGCTTCTTTAAACGGAGGTGCAATCTTATTCTTCACAATCTTGATACGGGTACGGTTTCCTACCATTTCACCATTTTGCTTCAAAGTTTCTATTTTTCTTACATCCATACGAACAGATGCATAGAACTTCAGCGCACGACCTCCAGTTGTTGTTTCCGGATTCCCAAACATAATCCCAACTTTTTCACGCAATTGGTTGATAAATACAACCACACAGTTTGACTTGCTGATCACAGGCGTTAATTTTCGAAGAGCCTGTGACATCAATCTCGCTTGAAGTCCCACATGAGAATCTCCCATGTCTCCTTCAATCTCTTGTCTTGGAACAAGGGCTGCAACAGAGTCGATGACCACAATATCCATTGCACCGGAACGAACCATGGTCTCCGCAATCTCTAATGCTTGATCTCCACTATCTGGTTGTGAAATATACAACTCATCAATATTAACACCGATATTCTTTGCATAAACAGGATCCAACGCATGCTCTGCATCAATAAAACCAGCAATTCCTCCACGCTTTTGAACTTCTGCTATCATATGTAACGTAACCGTCGTCTTACCACTTGATTCCGGACCGTAAACCTCAATCACTCTTCCCTTCGGAACGCCTCCCAAGCCTAATGCAATATCTAAACTCAAAGAACCAGTAGGAACAGTCTCAACAGAAACATTTGCGCCTGCATCACCTAATTTCATAACGGTTCCTTTCCCAAAATCTTTCTCTAACTTGGAAATCGCTGCATCCAGCGCTCTTCTTTTATCATCACTTACCATATTTCTATATCTCCTTCTCATTAGCGAACTTATGTTCGCTTTTCTATTAACATACTATTACACTTGTTTTAAATTGTCAACACTTTTTTATTATGGGATAACAGGGATTTTTTCGAGCGAACGCCCTTTAGAAAGTGTACATTTATCATATCAAAAAAGCAGAAAATGCACAACCGCATCTCCTGCTTTATCCTTAATATTTTTCTGCTACTTCACCGCGTTTTTTGTAAATACTGTTTTCTGGAACATATTCACGAACCATAGACAATGGATAAATATTGGTATTTTTTCCAACTACAACACCTGGGTTTAACACCGAGCCGCATCCTACATCAACTCCGTCTCCCAACATTGCCCCACATTTTCGCAATCCTGTTTGAATTTTACCTTGTTCTGTATTTATCGTTGCTTGTGTCTTATCCGCTTTCACATTTGACGTGATTGCCCCAGCACCCATGTGTGCTCGATATCCAAGAATCGAATCTCCCACATAATTATAGTGCGGAACCTGTACGCGGTTAAATAATATTACATTTTTAAGTTCCGTAGAATTTCCCACCACTGCATTCTTACCAACAATGGCACTACCACGAATAAATGCACAGTGTCGTATATCTGCTTCGTGATCTATAATCACCGGTCCCGTAATTGAGGCTGTTGGTGCTACTTTTGCGCTTTTTGAAATCCAAATGTTCTCCCCACGCAATTCATATTCTTCTTCCGGAAGTGTTTTTCCTAGTTCAACGATGAATGAAGAAATCTTTGGCAGAACTTCCCATGGATAAATGACTCCATTAAAAAGTTCTTTCGCTATCGTTTCCTCTAAATTAAAAAGTGATGCTACTGTTAATTGTTCCATTGTTTTTTCTCCTCTATCAATGATAATATTGTGACGCCTTTTCATAGCATTGGCGTAGCTGTCCTTGATTATGTAAACTCATAACCCCATTCGTTCGACTTGCAATAAAATGTTCCAATTTCTCCATATACTCATCTGCCGTGATTTCACCTTCTGCCACATAGGCTAACCCTTTTTCCCAACTTGCGGTTAAATCCGGATTTAGCAATGCACGAATGGAATGTTCCACTGCGTCAAACACCATTTCTCCTAGTAAACTAGGGGTAATAATCTGTGTTTTTTTGTTTAAACTCAAATATTGTATGTGAATTAACTTTTTCAAAATTTCTGCACGAGTCGCACTAGTTCCAATTCCGCTACCTTTTATCTGCGCACGTAACTCCTCGTCTTCAATAAGTTGTCCTGCATTTTCCATTGCCAAAATCAAGGATCCCGAATTATATCGTTTTGGCGGTGACGTTTCACCCTCCTTGATTTCCAATTGTAACACTGGTAAAACGGAACCTTTTTTCACATTTTTAAGAACTTCAAAAAGACCCGTGTCTGCTTCACTCTCTTGATTGGTTCCCACTACTTTTAAATATCCTTCTTCCGCCAACACTTTAAAATTGGAGAAGAATGATTCCTCTTTCATCTGAGTAGTAACGCTCATCTTATGATAAACAGCCGGAGGGTAGAAGATACTTAAAAATCTTCTTACAATCGTGTCGTACACTTGTCTCGCCGTCGAAGAAACACTTACCAAAGCTGACAATCCTTGCCCCGTCGGTATGATTGCATAGTGATCCGTGATTTGTTTGTCATTGACATATTTTGTTTTTTCCAAACCTTTATGACTGCCACGTTGCAAAATATCTTGCAAATACGGCTTTGCCACATCGTATTTCGTCAATCCATTTAAATTTTTACTAATTTCTTTCGCCACTGCAGTTGAGAGTACACGCGCATCGGTTCTTGGATAAGTCACCAATTTCTTCTCATATAATTCTTGCGCAATTTTCAATGTCTCATCCGGACTGAGTTTGAACTTCTTCGAGCACTCATTCTGAAGTTCTGCCAGATTGTATAAAAGAGGGGCCGCTTTCTTTTCTTGCTTTGTTTCTATCGAAGTCACCGTACACTGAAGCGGTAACGGCTGGCTTAAATAAGCAACCAAAAACTCTGCCGTATCTTTCTTTTTAAATCCATTCTCTTTATAGAGTTCAAAACTTTCAAAATAACGAGAACCTTTGACTGCTTTCCATTCTCCCTCAAAAGATTTGCTTCCTACCTGAATGGTACTTAGTACGCGATAGAATGGTGTCTTCACAAACTCACGAATCTCGCGTTCTCTGCGCACAACCATCCCGAGTACACATGTCATAACACGTCCTACGGAAAGAACGGTTCGATTGGTATTCATCAGATTTGAAATCGCATTTCCATATTTCAACGTCAACAATCTCGAGAAATTAATTCCCATCAAATAATCTTCTTTTGCACGCAAATAAGCTGACGCGGAAAGGTTGTCATATTCCTCTAAGTCCTTTGCCTCACGAATCCCACGCAAAATTTCTTCTTCCGTTTGAGAATCAATCCATACTCTCTTTCTCTGCTTGTTTTTCACACCCGCCATCTGTTCCACGAGACGATAGATATACTCTCCCTCTCTCCCAGAGTCGGTGCAGACATAGATAACATCCACGTCCTTTCGATTTAAAATTCCACTCACAATACGAAACTGCTTTTCCACGTTAGGAATGACTTCATACTTGAATTCCTTTGGCATAAACGGCAATGTTTCTAAGGTCCATCGTTTGTATCTTTCATCGTATACTTCCGGATAACTCATCGTCACCAAATGCCCCACACACCAAGTCACAATTGCATTATCTGCTTCCAAATATCCGTCTTTTCTACTCGTATTCAGTTTTAATGCTTTTGCGAATTCTTGTGCCACACTTGGCTTTTCCGCAATGTATACTGCTTTTCCCATATATAATCCTTATTTTGCTTGAATATATCCTTTTGCAGTCAATGTTTCTGCACAAAGGATTGCTCCACCTGCTGCTCCACGAACGGTATTGTGTGACAATCCCACAAACTTGAAGTCGTACACATTATCTTCACGGATACGTCCTACAGAAACACCCATTCCGTTTTCATAGTCAACGTCTAAGTTTACTTGTGGTCTGTTGTCTTCTTCTAAATATTGAATGAACTGTTTTGGCGCACTTGGAAGTTCCAATTCTTGTGGAAGGCCTTTAAAGTTCAGAATCTTTTCAATTAATTGCTCTTTCGTTGGTTTTTTCGCAAATTTCACAAACACTGCTGCTGTATGTCCGTTCAAAACTGGCACACGGATACATTGTGTTGTAATCACAGGTCCTTCTGCTTTTACGATTTCTCCATCTACTACTTTTCCCCAAATACGAAGTGGTTCTTGTTCACTTTTTTCTTCTTCTCCACCAATATATGGGATAATGTTTTCTACCATTTCCGGCCAATCTTTAAATGTTTTTCCTGCACCTGAAATTGCTTGATATGTGGTTGCCACAACTTCTGTTGGTTCAAACTCTTTCCATGCTGTAAGTACTGGTGCATAACTTTGGATTGAGCAGTTTGGTTTTACTGCCACGAATCCTCTTGTTGTTCCAAGACGCTTCTTTTGTGCTTCGATTACATCAAAATGTTCCGGGTTGATTTCCGGCACTACCATTGGAACATCCTTTGTCCAACGATGTGCGCTGTTATTTGATACAACCGGTGTCTCTGTCTTTGCATATTCATCTTCAATTGCTTTGATTTCTTCTTTTGTCATATCAACTGCACTGAACACAAAGTCAACACTTGCAGCTACTTTTTCTACTTCATTTACATTTGCTACGATAAGGTTCTTCACACCTTCTGGCATTGGTGTGCTCATTTTCCAACGTCCGCCAACTGCTTCTTCATATGTTTTTCCAGCAGAACGTGGGCTTGCAGCCACAGTTACCACCTCATACCACGGATGGTTTTCCAACAATGCGATAAAACGTTGTCCAACCATACCTGTTGCTCCTAGAATACCAACTCTTAATTTCTTTTCCATCTTTCTTCTTCCTCTCTCGTCTATTATTTTGAAAATGCTATCTTATTTTCTTTTTTAATGCAAGTAATTCTCATAAATTTTTATTACTTTGTCCATTGCTTCCTTGCTCGGTGCACCGATTGTTGTACGCTTATCTACACAAGTCTTCATGCTGATTGCTTCGTAGATATCTTCTTCAAACACCGGTGAAATCGCCTTGTATTCTTCAAGGGTCATATCATCTAATGCAATGTTCTTTTCGATACAATACAACACCAATTGACCTACAATGCCATGTGCATCACGGAAAGCAACTCCATGATTTACCAAATAGTCGGCAGCATCTGTTGCATTGGTAAATCCATGTTTTGCACTATTCTCCATCACATCATTGTTAAATTTGATTGTGCGAAGCATTCCTGTAAATAATGCCAGACATCCTTTTGTTGTATCGATTGCATCGAAGACAAATTCTTTGTCCTCTTGCATATCTTTGTTGTAAGCAAGCGGAATCCCTTTCATTGTCGTCAAGAGTGACATCAACGCTCCATATACACGTCCCGTTTTTCCGCGTACAAGTTCTGCAATATCCGGATTTTTCTTCTGTGGCATGATGCTACTTCCGGTACTATACGCATCGTCAATTTCCACAAAACGATATTCATTCGAATTCCAAATAATGATTTCTTCTGAAAAACGACTCAAATGCATCATCATTGTTGCCATTGCCGAAAGCAATTCAATTAAATAGTCTCTATCTGCAACAGAATCCATGCTATTGAGTGTTGGTCCATAGAATCCTAACAAATCTGCAGTGTAGTTACGATCCAATGGGTAGGTTGTTCCCGCTAAAGCACCGGAACCAAGTGGACAATAATTCATACGGTCATAGATATCTGTCAATCGAGAACGGTCTCTCGAGAACATCTCAAAATAAGCTCCCATATGATGTGCCAATGTGATTGGTTGTGCTTTTTGTAAATGGGTAAATCCCGGCATAATTGTCTCTGTGTTGTCCTTCATAATCTGAAGTAATGCTGCAAGCAACTCTTTCAACAAATCGTCCAAAGCATCAATCTCATCTCTTGTATAAAGTTTCATATCCAAAGCCACTTGGTCATTACGGCTTCTTCCTGTATGCAACTTTTTACCTGCTTCTCCAATTCGGTCTATAAGATTTGCCTCCACAAAACTATGGATATCTTCATACTCATCTGTGATGACAAGTTTCCCTTCTTCTACATCTGCCAAAATATCTTGCAATCCATTCACAATCTGAATCTTTTCATCTTCTGTTAAAATCCCTTGTTTTGCAAGCATTGTAACATGGGCGATACTTCCTTTAATATCTTGTTCATAAAATTTCTGGTCAAAAGAAATGGATGCATTAAAGTTGTACACCAATTTATCCGTTTCTTTTGTAAATCTTCCACCCCAAAGTTGTGCCATAATTTATCTACCTTCCTTTTGCTTTTGTCTGTCTCGATACGAATATTCGCATCCACAGTAATCTTGTCTATACAATCCATATTCGTTCGCCAACTCAATGGAACGTTTGTAGCCATTTTTCTTTTTAAAATCGGATTGCAAATATTTCACTCCATAGGTTTCACCGATTTTCATTCCAATCTCATTTAGTTTCTCTGCATTTTTCAACGGACTAATACTGAGCGTCGTTGTGAAATATTCATACTCTGCTTCTTTCGCCACACGAGCCGCTTCTGCAAGTCTCAGTTCATAGCATTTGAAGCATCGCTCTCCGCCTTCCCGCAAATGTTCCAATCCTTTTGCCATCTCTTGAAACCGTTCTCTATCATAATTTCCTGCAAGGAACGATACCGGATGTTGAAACTGCATATCCTGTATCAGCATCTGCTGTTCTAAAATTCTTTTTGTATATTCGTTCTCTGGAAAAATATTTGGATTATAATAAAATACCGTAATTTCAAAATACTTCGATAAATATTCTAATACATAGCTGCTACACGGCGCGCAACAGCTGTGAAGTAAGAGCTTTGGTACTTTCTCCTCTTTTTCCAACTGGCCAATTATTTTTTCCAGTTCTTTTTGATAATTCATGTAATTTCTCCATAAATAAAAATACTATGTCAAATTATACTCTTTTATTCCCATTCATTCAAGCACCGATTCGTCTTTTATACATAAAATAATATATATTTTAAAGGAGGTGTGTCATGGGAAACATCTTAGAACTACAAAACATCTCTCACGCTTATCACGGAAAAGAGGGAGAAACACAAGCACTTTCCGATTTGTCATTCTCTCTTAAACGCGGAGACTTTGTTAGTATTGTAGGTCCGTCCGGTTGTGGAAAGTCTACAATATTATCCATCATTTCCGGTCTCATTCCTCCAGAATATGGAAGGGTTGTCCTCCACGGAAGTCACATCGGGTATATGTTGCAAAAAGACCATTTGCTGGAATGGAGAACGGTCTACAAAAACATTGTTCTTGGTTTAGAAATCCAACACAAAGTCACCTCCGAGACAAAAGCACAAGCCCATGTGTTATTGAAAAAGTACGGATTGGATGAATTTGCAAACGCAAAACCTTCGGAACTTTCCGGAGGTATGAGACAACGTGTCGCGTTGATTCGCACGTTAATTCTCAATCCTGATTTGCTTCTGCTTGACGAACCATTTTCTGCTTTAGATTATCAGACACGTTTGTCTGTTGGTGATGACATCGGACAAATCATCCAAAAGGAAGGGAAGTCTGCCATTCTTGTAACACATGATTTGGCGGAAGCGATTAGTTTGGCAAACTCTGTTATTGTGCTCTCCGAACGACCGGCTCACGTCAAGTCTGCTGTACCTCTTTCCTTCCCTGCTGATAAAAACACCCCTCTCGCAAGAAGAAACACTCCGGAATTTAACGAATACTTTCATACTATATGGAAGGAGTTGCATGTAGATGAGTAACATTTCTCAAAACCAATTACTCTTTTTAAAAAACCAACAAAAGCACCATCGCTTTGTGCTTTTCAGTCGCATTTTAATCTTCATAAGCTTTCTTCTTCTTTGGGAAGCACTCACACACTTTGGAATTATGGACTCCTTTGTCTTTAGTAGCCCAAGCAAAGTATTCCTTTGCTTCTGGAATATGGTACTCGATAAAAGCATTTTCCTTCATATTGGAATCACCCTTTACGAGACACTTCTGAGCTTTATTCTGGTCACCATTCTCAGTATTTTGGTTGCAACCTTGCTTTGGTTTAGCCGAAAATGCTTGGAAATTACGGAGCCGTTTTTAGTTGTATTAAACAGCCTTCCGAAATCCGCATTGGCACCACTTTTGATTGTATGGCTTGGAGCAACCCCTACTACTATCATCGTGGCGGGAATGTCTGTAGCTCTTTTTGGCAGCATTCTGAATATGACTACAGCATTTCAAGAAGTGGATTCTGATAAATTAAAATTAATCTACACTTTAAGAGGTACTAAATATCAAGCACTCTTAAAAGTGGTCATTCCAAGCAGCATCCCTTCGATTGTCAGCAACATGAAGGTGAATATCGGCTTATGTTTAGTTGGTGTGATTATCGGAGAATTCTTAGCCGCAAGAAACGGGCTCGGATACTTGATTATCTATTCCAGTCAAGTGTTTAAGATGGATTGGCTCCTCATGTCGATTGTGATACTTTGTGTATTAGCTATGGGATTATATGCACTCATTAATTTGGTCGAGAAACTGTATCAGAAGTATTTTTAAACAAAAACGCAGCTGCGAACTTCGTCGCAGCTGCCATACATAAAAATCTTGTTCTCATTGTATTGGTTCCATAAGTTGGGGCAAAGTATAATTCCCCTGAAAATAGTTAATATATTCTCTTCTTTCTTTACGCAATTCATAACTAACACATAAGATTTCATCTTCTAAAATAAGATAAGGTGACATTGGTAACAAATCATTACCATAACCACAATACACCACTCCTTCACGAACTTCTAGAACAAATTCTTCTAGATTAAGAAAATGATTCAATAACGCAATATGATAATATAACGCTTTTCGTAATTTTTTTCCGGACTTTTGACTGATTGTACCATGTCCTTTTGTTCGGTTACGTAACTCTTGCAAGATTGTCATCATTCCGTAAAAATTGAGTTTTTCCCCTTTAATGTTCAATCCATATTTGCGTTCAAACCACAAGTAAGTCCATGATAATTCAAAATTTATATCAACCTCTTCATCCCGTATTCTTATAAAATCGTCACATCCTTTTGTCATTTCTAATAGTTCTTCAGTTAATTCAAGATATTTAGGGATTCGATTTTTCTTCTCATCGTCATTCTTACATTTTATTTTGAAATAATAGTAAACCAACAAAAGGATAAATTCTATATATTCAAATTCCATCAAAACTGTTTGATAAATATCTTGCGTTTGAAATAAATTTCGAAAAAAACCTTCAATGAAAATATTATGCGTTTTTTTGGTCATATCAATTTTCATATTTTCACAATATGTATAAAAATCAAATCTTCTTAGGTCAAAATTAAGATTAATTTCATTTGAACACAAAAAATCAAGTGCATCTTCGACATTATCAAAACAACGAATTTCAATTCCTCTGATCCACGATAGACAACCATCCGTAGCTTCTTCTTTCAATCCGACCACTGCCACCTTTATTTCATCTGCAAATTGAATTTCTTCAAAGTCCAAAAGATTTTTTTCAAGATTATTCCACTCAGCTAAGGATGTGATGAGACATCCAACTTTCACTCCATCATTCTTAATCAAAAAATCTCTATATTGCTTTATATCAACATTCTGGCCAGCTAATTCCTCGAAATCAAAATATTTCTGTTTACAAAAAGATTTTGTCTCTTCACTCAAATTGTGAAGCACTAACGTATGTAATGTCCACTTATTTTTTTTAATCGTTTCTATATTTCTTTTTTTTGTCAAAACAAGCCATCTCCTTTACTCAATAAAACGCAGTGTTGGTATTGTAGAAATTTCACTCTCGTTTCGCTGTTCATCTGGATATATTGTGTATCCCGTAGCATAATCCAAATATGCACAATAACCGGATTGGTCCACTCCATTAAATAGTACTGTGTGCTTTTTGTATAAACATGGCGTATTCGATGTTTGAAGTACATCTTTATCAATTAAACTCTGTTTATCTTCTAATTGTGAAAACTCGTCTAACAATAGTCGAACCAATTGACCCAATGCTTGTACCATTTCGCCAGATACTGCATAAATAATCGTTCCATGCCCCAAAAATCTGTTTCGCACTTTACAAACAACTTCTAAAATTTGTTTCTTTGATATTGCCTTTGTTTTAATATTGCTTTTACCATTTCTTACAGCCACGCTATCCAAAAAACGTGCACTATTTATGATATCTGCATATGACTCTTTTGAATATTTTTTTTCACCATTTATCACATTTACGTAATCGCCCAACGAAGGATTCACCATAATAGATTTATCTACATCTGACATATTTGAACCACTTAAAACCATTAATGCCTCATAATGTATCATGTATTCTGCAATGAGAATCAAGTTGTAAAAATCCTGTAAAAACGTTTTATTCAATCCCTTTAAGGTATTTTTATAAGGAGAAAAATATTTTATTTTTCCACTATCGATGTGTTCCATAAGTTCATGACACGCCTTAAAAGTATTTTGTATATCATTTAGTTTTACGTTGTTACGATTCTTCAATTCACTTTCAATGATCAGATCACAACCATTTCCAAATATCGTTGTTTTCTCTCTGTAATAGTATGGGTATTTTGCTTTTAACAAAACAGAAATCGTAGATTCATTTTTATAATTTGCTTTTTTACTCGCATCTTCTATAAATATTGTAGCCCCTTTCTCTTCTTGGAAAGATAGCCATTCTGTTATTTTCTTTAATGCGTTTTTTGAATAATATTTACTACTATCAACTCTTACAATCATACAATATTTTTTTGAAGTATTCTCACCGGAATTTATTGCCGTATACTGACTTATATAATAATCATCATAAGAGACTCCGCCTAATATATCTAGAAATTTAAAAGATAAAAACTCATACGAACGCCCTGCTTTAAGAAGAAAGAAATTTTCAAAATTAAACATTCTATATGGTGTTGTTAAATATTTTACATTAAAGAAGATTATGTTCTTGTGATTTGCATATTTCATTAGCGACTTTTTTTGCATCCATAACAAACAGAAATATAACATTACTAGAGCCACTTCTACTATTTGAACCTCTATTATTATTAAAAAAGAAGTCAAACTTTTATCGTCATATAGCAACTGAAGAAAATGAGCTACAAAAAAAGTTGGAATCAAACCATATCTATTAAAATTAGCATGAAGAATGGAATAACCTTGTATATATCGAGTGCACTTTTTCATCACACTATTCTTTTTAAACGAAGAAAGAATTAAACATGTTATATGAATCATCCATATTAATTCCAACATAACACACATAAAATTTACTGAATTTTCAGTAATGATAGGTCTCAACAACAAAAAACCGCACCAAATTACGCATTGACTTACAAGCGCATTCACCCAATTTGATTGTAACAAAGCAAAAAAGAGTTCCATAACCAAAAATAGAATGATTAAACTTATAAAGTATGACCTTTTTAATGAATCATCTAATCCAATTAGCCCTATAAATGTCAGAGAAAACAACAATAAATCTAGCATCAACTTTTTCAGGTTATCTTTTACTATTTTTTTCATATTCGTCACTATCTTTTTCATATGTAATCCTCTCATATCACTCCATACATTCTATCTATACATAAATGTAAAGTATTGTTGCAGTTCTTCATAACGTTCATTCCCATCATCTGAAAAATGTACATTTCTAATAGCATCAAAGTGTTTCTGTAAATATGCAACAAGCTGATTGGTAATGCGGTCTCGTTCCTGCGTGTCCTTTGTGTACTCAGCAACTTCGGCATCACCAAATAATTCTAATGCTGTAATGATTTCACCACGATATTTCAGAGATTCTTTTTTTAACCGTGCAAATTTTTCCCTTGCTTCGTCGTCGTTTCGTTCAAAAGCCAACATTTCAAGATACTTATAAATGATTTCCCATGGATGTCCGCTTGGCTTTTTCCCATTTTTTTGAATAAATGTTTCATCAAGCACGACCAATTTTTCCCACAACTTATCGTCAACTTTCTGGCTATGAAAGTAAACGAGTCCTCTTATCAAAACATATAACGCATACGCATTAGAAAATAGCGAATGCGTTTCCACATTAGAATTAAGAATATATTTTAATCTCTTATTGACACTTCCATTCCCATCCAAATACGCTTGAATCTCTTGATCGAACGCTTCTTGCATATTCATATCCGCATAAAAATGCAATAAATAAGACTGTGTTATTTTATAATTTGCTGATCCTTCTTCAAATATTTGTAGTGCTTTTCTAAAATATTTTTCCGCTTTAGGATCCCTTTTTGCAGCATAGATTCTAGCCAACTGACTGATTGCTTTGGCCTCGTCTAGAGATGCATTCTCTTTTTGATTCAAGATGTCCCCTTTTAATTCAGAAACCAACTGTTGATTATTTACATTTTCATCCGCTATAGCGAGTGCCTTATCCCACTCAAAACAATCTTCCAAACAAACAATCAATTTATTATTCGTCTTCAAAAATGCGTCTACACCAACATAAAATGCATATTGTTTGCATTTTTGATAATATGTCAATGCGGTTTGCGCATTGCCAACATGGCAGAACGCAGACACTCCTGCGTCATATAATTTGTATAACACGGATGATTTCATATCAACACTACGATATTTATTTTCAACACTTACAACCATTTGTTCAAATTGTTGCATTAAATATACTAACTTTTCTTGTTCTAAGTTATTTGTGGTCAACATCGCTGACAAATTATTTACACTACAATTAAATATTTCCGGAGTAACAGTTTCACATATCCTTTTTTCTAGATATGGGAACCAGTTGTTTTTATAATACTCCGCAAATGTTCCCTCTTGAATTTTTGCATCATACACAATAGACAATGCTTCGAATAAATTCCCCTGTTCATAATACTTCCATGCTTTTGAAAAGTAATTGTCAATCTCATCATAGCCAAACACAAGATTCTGCGTCTTCCAATTCAGTTTCTTGGTTCTATCCACAATCTGCGACAACCACCCATCAGCACTCGTTCCTTGAAGTTTGTAACCAAGTACTGAACATAAACTGTCGGATAAATATAAAAATTCCATCATAGAAGCATCCGGATCATACTTAATGGATTTAACAAATAAATTTTTAATGTTTATAGAAATGTTCCCTGTATTTACCATTTCCTGTGCTATCAAAGTACGATATATGTCCGCATTCATTATGCTATAATATTGGTAATCACTATTTTTAATTTCAGCCGTTTTGTATGATTGCTTTTTGAATTTGTCTTTCAGATCCGAATCCATATATTTTACATTTCCTGTAGAACGAGTTGCTATATCAATACTGATAGACGGTACTCTCCCTTTTTTGTATAAAGGATTGCGAAAAATGATTCTATTCACTACAGAACTTGCCATATGGAAATATCGATTAGCCGCCCAATCATCTCTTGCTAACATGTTTGCACTTTTTTTCAGCAAACTCGTTTTTCCATCATCACTTTTAAGCATGACAAACAAATGGTATTTCCCTTTACGAGTTCTTATTTTTTTTCCGTTATCATCGCATAAAGGCTCTCCATTATATGTTCCTTCATTCATAAATTCTGCTAATGTGTCTTGCACCTTCGCTTTTACAAGCCTTATCACGTCATGATCTCTTTTTAAATCTCCATTGGAATGTAAGTCTTGAGGATATGATAACCCTTCCCCTGCACTTGCAATCACCTTTTTGTAATATGCTCTGATTCGTTCTCTTTCTATTTTATCTTCTATCGTTTTTTCTTCTTCTTCTCCATCATCAAAAATCACCCCTGCGATAAACAGTGGTTTATTTTCTTGTTTTTCAAATTCTCCATATTCATCTAATGAAATCGTAATCATGTTACACCTCTTTATCGCATTTTTAAGATTTTTTTCTCGTTTTTCGTTTTCTTCCATCTCAAATATAACTTACTTCATTTTTTAAGTATACTATGTCATTCCTATGCATTCAATCATTTACCACAACATTCTAAATATTATTCCATAACGCATAAAACAAATTTCATTCCAATCGTCACGAGACTTATGGTATAATGAAACAAATTACACGTAGGAGGACTCTCATGAAAACATTTAAAAAACACACTTCTCTGATTGCTTTATTCCTAGTATTTATACTAAGTATCACCGCTTGTTCTCAGCCAAAGAAAACGCAATCTAACGGTTCAACCGATACAGTCAACGAATATCTCGAAGTAGAATGTTCAAACGAATTAAATCTTTTTGCTTCCGAGAAAACATCGACTCCATTTACCTACAATCAGGCACAACTACAATCGCTGCTTCAATCATTAAGTTTGGACTCTTTTAATTTTAGTTATAGTACATATTATGGGTTGGACGAAGCGTTACAATTGTATAACAGCACAGAGGTGAAAAAATCGACGAGTTCTAATCTGCTTAATTCGAATGGCATGATCGATTCTTCAAAACTACTCACTTCTGTTCGCGAAAACAATAAAAAGCACATGGAAAAAGGGAAAAATGTATCAAATGCCTTTTATAAAGAAACCAGCGATGCAGATCAAAAAAAGATTTGTGATCTCATTGCAAAAATCGTCAATGAGACTTGTAATGAAATCGAGCGTAAACAAATGGCGAACACCTTATCTGCACTCACTATGTTCAATCACACTGGTAGTGCATCAAATGCTTACATAACCAACTCCCTTACTTTCGTATACAATCCGTCTATGAGTAAGATGTACGCGGACACACAAAATATCGTTACCGGAGAATCGAAAGACAACATGCAAAACTCCGTTCTTGCGCATGAAGTTATGCACTTGATTCAACACAGAGGTGATGACCTTATTGAAGAAAACGGACACGAAGTGGGATTCTGTCGCGAATACAAAATCTCTGACAATGAAAATGTAATTCCTGTAGATTCCTTGTGGATTCCTTGGATATTAGAAGCTTCTGCTGAATTAAAAATGGCAGATTATTTAGAAATGGATACACATACCTATGCAAAGAAAATATCTTATACAGATTCTTTCAATCTAAGTCGTTTTCTTTCTCTTGATAACAAAGACGACTTCTTAGAAAATGTTGTATTTTGTAGCACCTTGGAAGAAGCTTATACTGCATTAAACTTAAGCACAGCACAAGAACAACGAAAATTCCTCGAATTCTTATATTCGGTAGAAATTTTGCAATCTGATCCAGAAGACTTTTGGACGAACTACAACAATCTTACTGGCCAAACTCCTTCTGATAATGAAAAATTAGCAATCCGAATGCAAATTCGTTCCGAGGTTGTAAAATACTTGTCCTACCAATTTTATCAAAACTTGATAAACGCAGTTCGCCAAAACAAAGTAAAAGATTTGGAAACATTATTTTATCTGATACGCGTATGGGAAATCGATTGTTATGGACATTTAGAATATAGGAAAATTGCTTCTTTAGACTCTGCAAAAGATTTTATTAATTGGCATGACCAAATTCAAACTTCCATTTTCTCTGCACTTTCAGGAACAGACATCGCTACTTCTTACGATGCGTACTGCTTACAAGTAAAGACTGAGGAATTGATATCCGACAACTGCTCTTTGGAACTTTTCCATCCATTTACGGGCACTTATCTTTCAGAGATCAAAGCAAACTATGCTACAAGTGGTTTTGTTCGCAACAAAACAATGATCACTTATCTTTCTCAACAATAAATCAAAAGCGTCGATTCACAGAATGGAATCGACGCTTTCTTTATCTTATCTTTTATTAGATTCTAGCAACACCTGTATCTCTTGCAGCCTGAGCAACCGCTTTCGAAACAGCATCTTTTACACGACTGTCGAATGCAGCCGGAATAATATAATCTTCATGAAGCTCCTCATCTGAAATCAAATTTGCAAGCGCAAGTGCTGCTGCAATTTTCATTTCTTCATTAATATCTTTCGCACGTACATCAAAAGCTCCACGGAACAACGCAGGGAATGCCAACACGTTGTTAATCTGATTTGGGAAATCGCTTCTTCCCGTTGCAATCACACGAGCTCCGCCCGCTTTTGCTTCATCTGGATAAATCTCAGGTGTCGGGTTTGCACAAGCAAAAACAATGGCATCTTTATTCATAGTCTTTACCATCTCTGTCGTCAATGCTCCTGGAGCAGATACTCCAATAAACACGTCTGCACCCACTACCACATCCTTGAGTAAGCCTTCTTCTTTCCCCAAATTCGTAAGTTTTGCCATTTCTTCTTTGTAAGAATTCATGCCATATGGACGACCTTCATAAATCGCACCTTTGCTGTCACACATAATGACATTCTTTACCCCATAAGAAAGAATCAATTTTGTAATCGCCGTTGCAGCCGCACCAGCTCCATTTACAACTACTTTAATTTCTTCTTTATCTTTTCCTACCACTTTCAATGCATTGTTCAGTCCTGCAAGTGTAATAATCGCTGTACCATGTTGATCATCGTGGAAAATTGGAATATCACATTTTTCCTTCAATTTTCTCTCAATTTCAAAGCAACGTGGCGCTGCAATGTCTTCTAAGTTCACACCACCGCAAGAACCCGATATCAAATAAACGGTGTTAACAATCTCATCCACATCTTTTGATTTGATACAAAGCGGAAATGCATCTACATCTCCAAAAGCTTTAAACAGCACGCACTTTCCTTCCATAACAGGCATACCTGCTTCAGGTCCGATATCTCCAAGCCCTAACACTGCTGTTCCGTCTGTCACTACAAGACAAGTATTCCAGCGTCGTGTCAAATCATAACTTTTTTCTACATCCTTTTGTATTTCAAGACAAGGCTCTGCAACACCTGGTGTGTATGCAAGTGAAAGGTCTTCTTTTGTAGATACTGACACTCGACTCACTACCTCTATTTTACCTGCCCATTCGTTGTGTTTTTTCAATGATTCTTCTGCGTAATTCATAATTTTATCATCCTTATTTTAGTCTCTTTTACGAGAATGCAAAACTTCCCACCCATTATATTATACCTCGACTTGTTTTCATTTACAATACCAAAAAAGAAAAACTTTTTTCCAAAATAAAAAAGAAAGTAGTTATGACCACCATAACTACTTTCTTGATTTACTTAAAACTTACAAATCCATAACTTTCCAGTATTTGAAAAAACTTGGCAAGTCTCGGATACAACGGCTCTGCTTTCTCGCCAAACTGCTCTTTCACATCTTTTCCCAACTCAATGATGTTTTTTTCTCCATCAATGAGTGGCCAAACAAAACTTCCATTTTCATCCAAGTGAACTTGCGTATACTCTGGCTTAAAAAAAAGTTTTTGCGTAATTTTCTTCAAGAGTCCAGTATTGTGAACGTAAAGCGTCACGATTCCTTTTTCATTCGTATCCCACTTCAATCCTTCTTGTCTTACCGGTATATTTTCCAAATAATTTTGATTTATAACTGTTTTCTTTCTACCCATTATACACCCTTATGCATTTTTCTTTCTTTTTTTCCAAACTGTGAATAACAGTAAGCATACGATAATCAATGCAAATACTACAAGGCTGAGGATATCAGATACAACTGGAGAGAATCCAAGTTTGCCACTCAAGTCAAACACTTTATCGATACCTAACACCGCAAATACAGCAAGTAAGATACCTACAAGACCTTCTCCGGCAATCATACCAGAACAATACAGAATACCGTCTGTAACAATTGCTTCTTTCTCTTTTTCATCTCTCTTCATCTTGTCAAAGAATAAACGAACAAGACCACCAACCATGATACATGCATTCAAATGAATTGGAAGGTATACACCAATTGCAAACGGAAGCACTGGAATTCCAAGAATTTCCACTACGATCGCAATTGCCACACCAATGAACACAAGTCCCCATGGAAGATTACTTTCCATAACACCTTCTACAATCATCTTCATCAATGTTGCTTGTGGTGCACCGAGTTCTTTTGAACCAAATCCCCATGCATTATCTAACAAGTTAAGCACTGCACCGATTGCAACTGCAGATGCCACAACACCAATCAATTCACCAATCTGTTGTTTCTTCGGTGTAGACCCTAATAAATAACCTGTCTTCAAATCTTGTGATGTATCACCGGAAATAGCTGCTACGATACAGATAATAGAACCAATTGCAATGGCTCCTCTCATACCGTGTGCACCTGTGTCTCCTGTCAACTTCAAAATCAATGTCGCAATCAACAATGTTGCAATTGCCATACCTGATACAGGGTTGTTAGAACTTCCTACTAAACCAACCATTCTTGAAGAAACAGTTGCGAAGAAGAAACCAAAGATTACAACGATAATTGCACCAATTAGCGATACTGGTACTGCTGGCACCAACCACACAAGAAGCGTCAATGCTAAAATCGCCAAAAGCACAACTGTCATGTTCATATCTTTCTCTGTACGCTTTGTTGAAGTTGAACCAATGCCACCTTTTAAGCTCTTCATTGCTCCCGCAAATGTTGTTGCAATCAATGGAAGTGATTTTACCAAACTGATAATACCACCTGCTGCCAATGCACCAGCTCCGATGTAACGAATATAACTACTCCAAATACCACTTGCTCCATCCGCTTTGAAGATTTCACCGATTGTCACTTCTCCCGGATACATAATGATTCCAGAACCAAAAAGCACAATCAATGGAATCAATACCATCCAGCTAATAACACCACCTGCGAACATATAAGAAGAAATCTTTGGTCCACAGATATAACCTACTGACATAACGGCTGGATAGATTTGTGTTCCAATCTCACCTTTGAATGCTTTTACGCCTTTGAAACGATAAGCAACTTCACTTGGAACTAATTTCAATCCATCAATAATAAATTTAAATGCTGCTGCAATTCCCATACCAGCAAATACAGTGGTCGCATTTGCACCACCCTCTTCACCTGCAAGAAGAACTTCTGCACAAGCTTGTCCTTCTGGATATGGTAAAATTCCGTGTTCTTTTACAATCAACGCATTTCTAAGAGGTACCATAAAGAAAACTCCTAAAAGTCCACCAAGCAATGCAATAACTGTAATTTCCACAAAATCTGGTTTTGTCATTACTCCATCTTTAGCCCACAAGAACAATGCTGGCAATGTGAAGATCGCACCAGCTGCAAGAGATTCTCCTGCTGATCCTATTGTTTGTACAACATTACTTTCCAAAATAGAGTTCTTTCTCATAATCACGCGGATTACACCCATTGAGATTACCGCTGCCGGGATAGACGCAGATACGGTCATACCTACACGAAGTCCCAAATATGCATTTGCGGCACCAAAGATGACTGCAAGAAGAATTCCCATGATAATGGAAGTAACGGTTAATTCCGGTGTGATTTTTTCCGCCGGAATATACGGTTTGAATTCATTTTTGTTTTCCATCTAATTTCTTTCCTTTCTTTTTTTCACACATACCTCGACAGTATATCACAAACTTCTCCATATGGCTACAATTTATTTTCCAGTTTGAACATGATACGAAGTAACTCCCAAAATCTTCTCTCCGTCAATCTGTAACGCCGCCGGTCGGTCAAATTCCACTGTAATATCATGACCAGTCAACACAGCAACCATCTCTTTGTGTTTGATATGTTCTCCTTTAAAAATGCCTGGAAAAACCATCAATGTTTTTAGTTTTCCGGAACCATGAATCAACATTGTTGACACAAGGCCACTTTCTGATAATCGGTCTTGATTTGGTGTTGGAATCATTCCACCACCGTAATAACGTCCAAACATGGTTGGCGCAATCCACACTTTTTTATAGTGATATTCCTGACCATCCACAGTAATTTTTGCATTCGTTGGCTTGTAGTCAAACAACAATCCCTTCACAGCAATCGCTGTATAGTTTACCGGTTTATCTGACTTTTCTTTTAAGGCATCACCAACTTCACAACAGTACCCATCAATTCCAAATCCAATTCCATTGATAAAGCGATACGATTTTCCATTCACTGTAACAACTGGTAAATTTTTTAAATATTTTGTGATACAAAATGGTTCACAATCTTTTCCTTTTCCCAAATCGTTGGCAAAATCATTTCCCGTTCCTATCGGATAACAGAAAATTTCATTGGCATATTCCAAACCATCCGTGTGATTGACAAAACGATTCAAGGTTCCATCTCCACCGCAGATTACAATATAATCTTCCGGATTCAGATTCTGAAAAAATTTACCATAATTTTCAACAGTTAGAATATCAACTAATTTCATCTCATCCGGAAAGAAGTCCATTACTTTTTGAACATCTTCTAATGTTCTTCCGCTTCCGGCTTTCAAATTATATAATACGTATCCTGTCTTCATTTTCTCTTTTGTCCTTTTTTATCTATTCTACAACTACAACTCCATCTTCCTTGATTGTAATTGTCATTCCGTCTTGCACGTATTCAAGGAACTCATCCCCCAAGCAATCCACTACTGGCATTGAGATGTTATCCAACCATACATCGGCCAAGATTGCTCCTGCTGCTGCAAGAGAATCAATATGATTAGAGAACAATAAACAAGCTGGGATTCTTTCCATCGCGCATGCGCAATAGAGTACCATTCCTCCTGTAGTAGATCCTATGGTTTGTGGTAAACAAAGTGCTTTTCCCAAAATCGATTTTCCATATAAATCTTTATTATTTTGGTCGCCTACTGTCACTGTTTTGTCACCAAATTGCAACGCCTTTTGAAGTGAAGCTAATGTATTAAATCCTTCATGAGTAACAACTGCTTCTGCTGTTACTGTTCCCGGTGTAACGACACGTCCTTTAAACTCTCTCATGTCTATTTGCCTCCCTTCGTAATCTGTACTAAAATCTCATCATCTGTATAATAACGAGATGTTGTATATGTACGCAATTTGTTTGAAGATGTTATTACCGGCATTTTTCCGCATAATGGATTGTTCATATACATCAACGGACAAATGTAAGATACAATCACGCCTGTCTTTTTCAATCTTTCTGCATACTCTGTCTTTTCAAATTCTTTTAAAACTGCAGGCGCTGTAGTAAATACTGTCGGAATTACCACTTTTTTATTACCTGCTTCTTTTAATCCTTCTTCCACACGTTCTGTCCATGTTTTTAATTGTTCCAATGTCATATGTGGACATCCCATAAAGCAAAGTTTTGGTTTCGCATCTTTATTCTTCCAGATGACTGGATAGCTGTCTTTTACACGTTCTAATTCTGCATCATCAATCACATATACTTGTGCATTTTCTACAACCAAATCTTTTCCAGATTCTTTTGCCTCTGGTGTCAAATTCTCAATGTGATATAATCCCACAGCACCGTTCGATGCGGTTGCCGCACCAAAGTCTTTTAAGTAAGAACATGCTGCATCATCTAGCTCTGTTCCAAGCCACTTATCAAGTCCGACGATATAAGGAACATCTTCCATTACCTTCATACCGATTGCAGAACCGAGTAATTGTGCTTCTGGTTTCTTTGTAGTTTCAATCTTCACAACCCAAGTTGCTTTACGTCCTTCATCAGTCAAAAGTCCAAAATAAGGAACGTATCCAAGTACAGAACCCATGATATCGATGATTCCCGAGTTACGATTACAGCGTGCCCCAAGCACAGAGTTTGCATAAACAACTGCTGAAGACTCTGCCCAACTAAGTACTTCGCCTTTCTTTGGAAGATTTCCCACTTCGTCCATATAACAAGCACAGGTAAATGCATCTTTATCCATAAGGCCCAGCTTGTTCAACTGGTCCTCATAGAAGTCTTGTTTTGAATACATAAAGTTATTGAAAATTAACTTTTGCAAAAAGTTCGCTGGCACTTTTGGATCCACCGGACGTGGGTCAACAGAAAACTTTTGTTTTGAAAGTGCTCCTGCTTCTAATAATTGATTCATCAAATCATATACTGGTCCAATCATTTTAAGACCAAATGAAGTTACCAAGTGATTGTACTCGGAAGTAACAGGTACCATCTTTTCCGCACCAAATGTTTCACCATACATCACCAATGTTTTCATAACTTTGGCTAATGTCTCGCCTTGTGCGCCATCTAATATGGCTTGTTGTTCATCTGTTAATTTCATCATATTTTCTATCTCCTAAAGTTTCATTGCAACATCCCATGCGCCCCAAATAACCGTACGCAAGTTTCCAACTTTCTTCGCATCACCTATTACGTGTACATGTTTTCCTTTTTCCACAAGTGGTGCTGGATTATATCCAACAGAAAGAATAACATTCTCTGCATCAATTTTGAAGGTCTTTCCTTCTTTATCTGTCACCATTACTCCATCTTCCATCACTTCTGAAAGTTTTGTTTCTAAATGTACAGGCACTTTATTTGCATTGAAGAAATCACGCAAGAAACTTGAGTTTGCAAGGCACACACCTTTCACTGCAATCAAATCATTCTGCATTTCCACGATGACTGGTTTCTTTCCTTGCAAGTACAAGTCGTAAGCGATTTCACATCCAGATAATCCTCCACCGATGATTACAACGTTATCGCCGACTGTCTTTGTTCCGAGTAAGTATTCTGTTGCATCCATTGCTAATTCTGCGCCTTTTACAGGGATTTTCTTTGCAACAGCACCGGTTGCAATAATCACTTCATCCGCTTCCAAGCTTGTGATATCTGTCACTTCTGTTCCAAGTTTCACTTCGATTGGATACTTTGTAATTTCACGTTCATACCAAGCAATGAGTGCTTTGTCCTTCTCTTTGAAGGATGGTGCTGCAGCTGCAATAAAGATACCGCCAAGCTTATTATCTTTTTCATAAAGAGTTACCGAATGACCACGTTTTGCACAAACAATAGCAGCTTCCATTCCACCGATACCACCACCGATAACCGCAATGTTTTTCTGTTTTGCAGCTGGTTCAATCTTATATTTCTTAGACTGCATCACCGATGGAACAAGTGCACAGCGTGCAAGTCCACGTGTATCTCCGAAATCCTGTGCATTCGCATGACCCTTCCAACTTGAGAAGTTAAAGCATGCATTGTGACAGCAAATACATGGTCTGATATCTTCTAATCTACCTTCAATTAATTTTGTAATCCATTCTGCATCAGCCAGGAATTGTCGTGCAATACCCACACCATCAATTTTGCCTTCAGCCACTGCTTGAGCTCCCACTTCTGGTTCCATACGACCTGCACATACAACAGGAATATCCACAAATTTCTTAATGTGTGCAACGTCTTCCAAGTTACAGTTTTGTGGCATATACTGTGGTGGATGTGCCCAATACCAAGAATCGTAGGTTCCGTTGTCACAGTTTAACATGTCATATCCTGCTTCTTGCAAATATTTTACAGCTTTTTCGCTTTCTTCCATTGTACGTCCAATTTCTGTATACTCTTCACCCGGAACTGCTCCCTCGCGGAAATCTTTCACCTTCGATTCTACCGAATAACGAAGAGACACTGGGAAATCATCTCCACAAGCTGCTTTAATTGCTTTCACGATATCTGTTGCAAAGCGATAGCGGTTTTCAAACGAACCTCCGTACTCATCTGTACGTTTATTCGTATACGGCAATGTAAATTGGTCTAACAAATACCCTTCGTGAACTGCGTGAACTTCCACACCATCCACACCTGCTTCTTTACAAAGCTTTGCAGTCTTAGCAAATGCATCAACGATTGTTTGTATTTCTTTAACTGTCATTGGACGACAAGTTACATCTGGTGCCCATCTAGCAGGCAATTCACTCGGACTTGCCAATTCATGAGAAGTGTCGATGATTGGCTTAGCCAATGTACGGAGAACTGGATTTTTATGTAAAATAAGTACATGGTCTGTAATCGCCCAAGAGCGTCCCATACCAGCTGTTAGCTGTACAAACAATTTCGCTCCTGTTTTGTGAATTTCATCCATGAATGGTTTTAATTCTTTGAACATTTTTTTGTTCTGCCAGAGCCATCTGCCACCAAGCGTATCCTTAATTGGTGCAATACCTGGAATAATTAACCCCACGTTGTTATTCGCTCTTTCAATAAATAATTTTGCTGCTTCTTTATCAAAATGGTTTGGTTCCATCCATCCAAACAAAGAAGTCCCGCCCATTGGGCACATAACGATTCGGTTTTTGATTTCTACGTTACCGATTTTCCACGGTGTAAATAACGCATCATATTTTGGATCTGTCTTTTGCATAATGATCTTTCCTTTCGTTCATCAATATTGTTTTTATTATAACATACACTTTTTGTTTTTTCACTAAAAAAATCCCAAAGCCAATTTTCGCTTTAGGATTTTCATTCTTATTCTTTCAAAAAACTTTGAGCAGATTTGTAACCATACAACTCTTTCGTCTCAAGAACTGCTCGATTAATCGCTTTTCCAAGCACATGTGCTGCAAGTGTCCCCACAACGTCCGCGCTCGTTTTTACTTTTCCAGTTGCCAGTGCATAAATGGAATCTCCATCCATAGAAGTGTTTACTGGACGAATTGTTCGGGCAATTCCATTACTTGCCATTGCGGCTACTTTGTTTATTTCTGCTTTGTCCAAATCTCCATTTGTAACAATTGCTCCAATGGTTGTATTTAAAGAAAGTTTGCTGAGCAATTGGAGTAATTTTACTGCTTCTTCCTCGCTGGAAATCATCTGGTCTTTTTTTCGATTCAAAAGTCCTGCCAGTTGTTTATTAGAATCCATTTCAAAGACATCACCGATTGCATTTACAACCACAATCGCGCCAACCTTCAAACTTCCAACCTGTACAGCATAGCATCCAAGTCCAGACTTCATAGAAAAGGAATCGCCATGCATTTTCCCAACAGTTGCGCCCATTCCGGCACCAACATTTCCGTTGCGTTCTACATGTTGTTCACTATCCACACAAGCTGCGTATCCCATCTTTGCATCTGGGCGAACGGTGCCGTCCACGCAACCCAAATCAAAGATACAAGAACCCACTACAATTGGAACGATTGCATTTCCAACTTTCACACCTTGTCCCTTTTCCTCCAGATATTTCATCACGCCGCCTGCGGCATCAAGTCCATAGGCACTCCCACCACTCAAGAGCACTGCATTCACACCATCATTACTCATAAGCGGATTCAACAATTGATTTTCCCTGGAAGCAGGTCCGCCTCCGCGAACATCTACACCGCAAACTGCTTTTTTGTCACAAAGGATAACGCTACATCCTGTAGCATGTTCTTCATCTTGCGCGTGTCCTATTTTAATTCCCTTGATATCATGCAAACTGATTTCTTTCCATTTACTCATACGTTCACCTATACTTCTTCTGCTAATTCATAAATTAATCGTTCCGTCTTTTCCCATCCGAGACATGGGTCTGTAATCGATTGCCCATACACACCATTTCCTGCTGTTTGAGCACCATCTTCAATGTAACTTTCAATCATAATTCCTTTTACTAGAGATCGAATATCCGCATTTACTCGACGACTATGCATAACATCTTTACTGATGCGAATCTGTTCCATGTATCTCTTATTGGAATTGGCATGATTTGCATCAATAATCACGGACATGTTTTTCAATCCTCTCTCTTGATAACTTTCATACACTTTCATCAAATCTTCATAGTGATAATTTGCCAGATTATCCCCTTGCGCGTTGACACCCCCACGAAGAATTGCATGTGCATATGGATTTCCTGTACTTTCCACTTCCCAACCGCGATAGATAAAAGTGTGACCTTGCTGTGCTGCCGAAATGGAATTCATCATAATCGACAAATCTCCACTGGTTGGATTTTTCATTCCTACTGGAACATCAATGGCGCTCGCTGTCAAACGGTGCTGTTGATTTTCCACTGATCGTGCACCTACTGCCACATACGCCAACAAATCAGACAAATAGCGATAATTTTCCGGATACAACATTTCATCCGCACATGTAAATTCTGCTTCTTTCAGTGCCCGCATATGCAGTTTACGAATCTTTGTAATCCCCTTCAACATATCTTCCTCGTGCAAAGGATCCGGTTGATGAAGCATTCCTTTATACCCCGCGCCTGTAGTACGTGGTTTATTGGTGTAAATTCTTGGGATAATAATGATTTTATCTTCTACCTTGTCCTGTACTTTTCTTAATCGACTAATGTAATCAATTACAGATTCCTCATAGTCTGCAGAACATGGACCTACAATTAAGATAAACTTATCACTTTCTCCAGACAAAACTTTCTTAATCTCCACGTCTCTTTTTTCATAAATATCCTGCATCTTACTTGTAATTGGATACATTTCTTTTACTTCCATTGGAATCGGCAATTTCCTTTTGAATTCACAATTCATGATTCAAACCTCCGTCTATACTATTCTCGTCACTCGAATGCCTAGTTCCTCGATTGTATCAAAATAACTTGGAAAACTTTTTTTCACTGACTCGGCACCTTCCAAGACTCCTCCCGTGATGGTGCAAAGTGTTGCCATTGTCATCGCAATCCGATGATCATTATGACTGTTCAGATTCTCTGTCGGTGTTTGCAATTCCCCTGGAAATACGGTAATTTCATTCTCTCCCACATCCACACGAATTCCAAACTTTTCTAATTCCTCAGCCATCACGACGCCACGGTCACTCTCTTTGATTTTCAATCGCTTTGTTCCCGTGAAATGTGCACCATGCAATGCTCCTGCTAATCCGATTAAAATCGGACCCAAATCCAGACATTCTGTCAAATCTATTATCGGCTGTTCTTTTTGCAATTCTCGATAATATGTCTGATAAACTTTATCTCCTTGCAAACTGCCTTCTCGAAGTCCTCTAACCTCCACAAAACCGCCAATCAAAGAAAGGGCATCCAAAAATGCTGCATTTGAGTAGTCCCCTTCCACACATACATTTTCTGATCGATAAGACTGTTTTCCTGAAATATAAAATATAGTTCCTTCTTGTTTGATCTCAATACCAAATATTTGTAATGCCTCCATCGTCATATCGATATAAGGTTTACTTTCTATCGGAGGCAAAATCTCCAACACACTATCTTCTTCCAATAACGGCAGGGCAAATAGCAAACCTGTAATAAACTGACTACTAATATCTCCCGGCACTTTATAGTGTTTCGCCAAAAGTTTTCCTGCCACACAAAGTCTTCCTTCTTCTTTTTCGAAGAGAAGTCCTTGTTCTTTACAAATCTCTTCATAAACATTCAGCGGACGTTCAAACAGACGTTTTGCCCCGGCAAATGTCACTTCCATTCCCTTTGCCAACACGATTGGAATAAAGAATCGCAGTGTACTTCCACTTTCATTACTATCCAGTGGAACTTGGGGAACAACTTTTTTTGCTCCTATTCCTGTTATTTTAACTTTTCGCTCCTCAATTGTATATACAGCACCTAACTGCTCCAACATTCCTAACGTAGCCTTGATATCTTCACTTAATTCTATGTTATCAATAGTGGATATTCCTTCTGCAAGTCCTGCACAAATCAACATGCGATGTGCCATACTTTTCGATGGTGGTGCCATGACTATCCCGCGTGCTTTTCCAGGCGTGATTCTCACTTTCATGTCTATTTCTCCTCTAGAGCCAATCTGTCCCAAAACGTGTTGCCAGTAAATCTGCCAACACGATCGCTGTCATACTATCTACAACAACCCGTGCGCGATGAATAATCGCAGGATCATGTCTTCCTTCAATCTGCAGCTTCGTATTTTCCATTGTCTCCATATTTACTGTATCTTGTTCTTTATAAATCGATGAGGTCGGCTTAATAACGGTTTGGAATCGAACTGGCATCCCATTGGTGATTCCACCATTTATACCACCATTGTGATTGGTTTTTGTAATAACAGTTCCATCTTTTACTTCAAATGCGTCATTGGCTTCGCTTCCTTTCATTTCTGCAAACCCAAAACCTGCACCAAACTCAACGCCCTTTACAGCCGGAATACTAAACATACCATGAGCCAACATACTTTCCATTGTGTCAAACCAAGGCTCTCCCACACCTGAAGGCATGCCCAACACCACGGTTTCGAGAACACCGCCTACGCTATCCCCTTCAGTTGCTGCTTGTTCCACATATGCGTACATTTCTTTTGCTTTTTCTTCGTCTAACACAGGAAATAGCAATTCATTCACTTTACAAATTTCTTCCACAGAATCCACAAATCTTTGATCCTCTATCGTTCCGCATTTTTGAATATGGCTTCCGATATAAATGCCTTTTTTCTGCAAAGCCTGAATCAAAATCGCACCCACTGCGACCAATGGTGTTGTCAATCTTCCCGAAAAATGACCTCCTCCTCGATAGTCCGCAAATCCGTGATATTTTTCAGCTGCAGTAAAATCCGCATGTCCCGGACGCATTAAATCTTTCGTCTTCGAGTAATCCTTGCTTTTTGTATTGCTATTTTCAAATAAAATACAAAGTGGTGTACCCGTTGTTTTTCCTTCAAATACGCCGCTTACAATCTTTGGTTCATCTGCTTCCACACGCTGCGTTGAAATCTTTCCATGTGGTTTTCGCAGTTCCAATTGCTTGCGCATAAACTCTAAGTCCACGTCCATTCCAGGTGCCAATCCATCAACCACCGCACCGATTTGTGGTCCATGACTTTCACCAAATAATGTAATTGTAATCTGATTTCCAAATGTGTTTTTCATCTTATTCACACTCCAATCTATCGAGCACTTCTTCCATGCTCCATTCCTCAATGGTACCTCGCCCTATTTCTGAGACAAAAACCACCGAACATTTGTCATGATTTGCTTTCTTATCATGGGTAATCGCTTCTCGCACGGTTTCCAAATCAAAGGTATAAAACTCTGGCAATTCAAATTCCAACTTTTCATAGATTTCACAAAGTTGTTCTTGTACCTCTTCGCTACTCATATAAAGCATTCCAAGTGCCACGCATTCTCCATGTAAATAGCGTCCATTTGCTGCGCTTTCAAACCCATGTCCAATTGTATGACCATAATTTAAAATCTTTCGTAAATGACTTTCTTTTTCGTCTTCTTCAACTACCGCTTTCTTTACTAGCAGTGCTTTTTCAATTAAGACGTCAATCTGTTCTTCCCAATCGCCTTCCAAAAACATATTAAATAATGATTCATCACTGGTTGCTCCCATCTTAATCACTTCAAACAACCCATTTACCACTTGACGTTTTGGTAAGGTTTCCAAGGTATTCGGATCAATTAAAACAGCTTTTGGCTGATAGAACGAACCTACAATATTTTTTATTCCATCAAGATTCACTGCAGTCTTTCCACCAATCGAAGAATCTACTTGAGACAGCAACGTCGTTGGAACATTGTAAAAATCAATCCCTCTCATATAAAGAGACGCAACGAATCCTGCCAAATCTCCTACAACACCGCCACCAACTGCAACTACACAGTCTTTACGACTAAATTGTTGCTCCAGCATCGCCTTCAAAATAGATTCTACCATTGAAAAAGATTTACTGCCTTCCCCTTGTGGTGCCACTTCGATATATGCCTCTGCACATTGACTTGCAATCTTCTCTGCGTATATACTTGGAACGCCTTCATCTGTAACAATAATTACTTTTCGCTGTAAATTCAAAATTTCGCCTGCTCTGTCAATGTTTCCACGTTGCACTTCAATGTTATAGCTATTTTTCCCCAAGTTCATTCGAATCATGATTCTTCTCCTAATAATAAAAAATACCGATATTTGTCACATTCAAATACCGGTTGCACATTATCTTCTTAATGAGGTGTATCGGATATGAACGTAACAAAATTAGCCAGCGCAAAAGTAAAAGCCCTGGAAGTGAAAGAAAAAGTTTGCATTTACATTTTTCTTTGTTGTTGCCATATCACTTGCTCCTCGCGTAAATTTGTATTCATTATAGCACTCAGATTTTATTTGTCAACTTATTATCCCTTAAGATAAACTTGACTTTCCACCCATGAGCATTTATACTTGTTTTTGTGGTTAAAACACCTGCCGAAATGGCTCAGTTGGTAGAGCGACGCATTCGTAATGCGTAGGTCGTGGGTTCGAGTCCCATTTTCGGCTTTCCTTACACAAATCAAAATGAATCAAAACACCCCTAAAAAGCCCGTGAATTCAGCATTTCTCGGGCTTTTGCATTTCAAAATAAATCAAAGTAAATAGTTGGTTTTGCCCCATTTCTGCCCCATTTTTGCCCCATAAAATTGGCACCCTCAACCGTAAGATTGAAGGTGCTTTTCTTTTGCTATACTTCAAGTAGAGACAATGCTTTCTTCCAGCATTTAGGACCAAATGAACCATCTGGTTTTCCATTGGTTCCACACTCCGGATAATCTGTTTGGAATGCGTTACAAGCCGATACACAGCCATTTCCAAATTCCGTATCAATCGCACCTTTGTAGTAACCCATTTTCGGTTGCAAAAAAGGTTGTCCTAATGGACAACCTTTTTATTTTTCTTTCATATGCACAACGACTTGCGGATGAGGTATCTCAATTCCATGTTGGTCAAACGTCACTTTTATATTTTCCAACAGACTCCATTTTGTTGTCCAGTAAACTTCTTTCTTCACCCATCCTCGCACACCGAGAATCACTGCGTTGTCTCCAAGTTCACTGACAAAAACCTGAATCTCTTCTTCTTTCAAAATCCCCTCTTCTTTTCGAACAAGGTTTTCAATCAACAGCTTTGCCTGTTGCAAATCTGCCGTATAAGAAACGCCTACTGTTAAATCCAATCTTCGTTTATCCTGAGCCGTCACATTTGTCAAACTTGTATTCGCCAAAGTTCCATTTGGAACAATCACTGTCTTGTTATCCGGAGTCACCAATTTTGTATAAAACAATTGAATCTCTTTTACGGTACCTTCCTGACCTTTGTTATCTTCGATAATATAATCACCAACCACAAATGGTTTTAATAACAAAATCAAAACTCCACCTGCAAAGTTCGACAAACTACCTTGCAAAGCCAAACCAATTGCCACACCACAAGAAGCCAATGCCGCTGCCACGGAGGTGGTATCCAAACCAAATTTCTTTCCTATTGAAAAGATGAGGACCGCATACAGGGCAAATTTCAAAAAGGACTCTACAAACTGTGCAACGCCTTTGTCTACCTTTGCCTTTTCTAAGGATTTCTTTATAATTTTTCGAATCCACTTAATGATGTGAGACCCAATAAAAAATACAACCAGTGCCAGAACAACATCCAATGCAAAATCAATGATTCCAGGCACCTTTTCTATGAGATGTTCCAACAACTTTTCTAATTCTTTTTCCATCGATTTCCTCCTACTTTAGAGCCATAAAAGCTGCCATTCCGCCACGTTTTCCTTGAGAGGCTCTGTGGGAAAACAGCACATCCGGATTACAATTGGTACACACGTTTGTGACCGCCAAATGTTCTTTTTTCACTCCTGCATTCAATAAAATAATCTCATTTGCTTTCCAAAGATTTAACTGATATTTTTGATTCTCTTTCTGGTAAAACAAGGACTCCCAGTACTCGTTTGCAAAAGATTCCTTGAATTGATCAATCACATCTTGACTCACTTCATAACAGTCCTGACAAATAGATGGACCAATTGCCGCAATGACATCTTCTGGATTCGTCCCATAAGCTTGATGCATCTTATGCAGGGTAATCTCTCCGATTTTTCCTACAGTACCTCTCCATCCCGAATGACTAAGACCGATTGCTTTATGAATCGGATCCAAAAAGAACAGTGGAACACAATCTGCATAACTGGTCACAAGACAAATTCCCGGTTCATTGGTAATGAGACCATCCACATCTTGCAACACATCTTTTCGATTTTCTCTTGTCACCTGATGTACATTCGTCGTGTGCGTTTGCACGGATTTAACCAAACTAGCTTCTTCCACACCAATTGCCTTGGAAATTCGTCTGTAATTTTCTACAACATTCTCATCGGAATCTCCTCTGTTAAAACTAAGATTCATGGACTGAAAAATCCCTTCACTTATTCCTCCGATCCGAGTGGAAAACCCATGTTTTACCAATTCAGTTTCCTCAATCATAGGGTAAGACAAATACAGAACTTTTCCCACCTGAACTTCATCTAATATATGCGCTTCGTTTTTATACTTCAATCTTTTCATTATTTATCTCCAATATCAAGGCACAAAGTCAAATGCATTCGGAATGACTTCTATCTTTTCTCCCAAAATACCAACCACATCAAACCGCACCGCACAGTCGCTTAAACCATGTTCTCTCAGGTAACAAACTGCACACTTGGATATGGCTCGCTGTTTGGACAATGTAACTGCATCCAGTGGATTTCCTTTTTTCTCATTGGTTCGATATTTCACTTCTATAAATACAAGATAACCTTGATGCTTCGCAATCAAATCGATTTCGCCATGACGGCTATAGTAATTATGCTCGATAATTTGATAACCTAACGTTTGCAAATATTCTGCCGCAAGGTTTTCATAGTTTGTTCCTATTCTTCTTCGATTTTGCACATGAACTTCCTTTACACAAAATTTTTAATAAAGCTTTGTCTATGTATTGGCGTTGCTCCTTGCTCTTGTATCGCACGAATATGTTCTGATGAGCCATATCCTTTGTTGCTTGCAAATCCGTATCCTGGGAGCACCTTCTCATACTCCACCATCAATCGATCTCTCGTTACTTTTGCAATGATACTTGCTGCTGCAATAGAGGCACTTTTCGCATCCCCTTTGATAATCGGCACTTGCTTCGTTGTAACCTCTGGAATCGTAACCGCATCATTCAATAACAAGTCTGGTTTTACTTGCATTTTTTCCAACGCCATACGCATCGCTTCATAGGTGGCCTGCAAAATATTAATCTCATCGATTCTTGCAGGACTGACAATTCCGATTCCCGTCGCAACCGCTTTTTCCATAATCTCGTCGTACAAAGACTCTCTCATCTTTTCTGATAACTTCTTCGAGTCATTTAAATAAAGAATATCACAATCTTTTGGCAAAATGACTGCACCTGCAACGACCGGCCCTGCAAGCGGTCCTCTCCCTACTTCGTCAATTCCACAGATATATTGGAAGTCGGCATACTTACGCTCGTAAATATACATATCTTCCATTCTCTTTTTTTCTGCTTCTAATTTTTCTTCTTGTTTTCGATATTTCGAAATCAGGCTGACAACACCTGCTCGCTTATCTTCTGCATAAACTTCATACAGAAAGGAAAGCATTTGTTTGTCAGCCTGTTCAAATTCTTTTTTTATATCACCAATACTTTTACTCATTTGAAATTACTCCAATACTCTTTAATGGCCATATACGAATCCATGCTCTTCCAATGAATTCATCTTTATGGATTAATCCAACTGCGCTTTCTCGACTATCCGCACTCGCATTTCGATTGTCTCCCATAACAAAATATTCATCTTCACCTAATATAATTGGTGTCGCCGCAATTCCATACTTGTCTGAATCAATCACCTCTAACCCGTAAGATTCATCCAGTTTCTTCCCATCAATGTATATGTATCCACCGATAATCTGTACGGTTTCCCCCGGAAGACCAATAATTCTTTTGATATAATAAGTCTCTTCCATTGCACGATACGGAAAAACAACTACTTCAAATCGTTCCGGATCACGGAAACGATAGGATATTTTATCCACAATCAAATTGTCGCTATCACACAGCGTTGGTAGCATTGAACTTCCACTTACACGTGTTCTTTGTCCTACAAAATTCACAATTAAATAAGTCGCGCATATTACAATAGCAATATATACCACCCATCCAAGAATTTCTCGCACTGCTTTTTCTTTATCACTGCGCATTTCTTCTTTATCATTCTTTTCCATGAGTCGAAGTGTTTTCTCAATTTCTCTGGCTTTTTTTCTCTGTAAATATTCATATCTGTATCTACGAGCCATACGATTCCTTCTTTCCGTTTCTATTCATAATCCCCTGAAAATTCTAATGTAATTCTTCCAAGTCTTCCACTTCTAAAATCATCTATCAAAAGTGTGGCAGCCTTTTCGGTATCCAATTCACTTCCCTTTAACAGACAATGTCTACTCTTTGCAATGTCTGCCAAGCATTGATACGGGTCATCTGCTTCTATTATAGCATACTTTTCTGCCAATACACCCTGATAATATTTTTTTAAGAATTGAATTAATTCTGCCGCCAATTCTTCTGCATTTAAAATTTCGTCTTTAATAGAGCCGATAAAAGCAAGACGAAGTCCCACTGTCTGGTCTTCAAATTTTGGCCATAAGATTCCCGGTGTATCTAAAAGCTCCACGTTTTTATTCAAACGAATCCATTGTTTTCCTTTTGTCACACCCGGTTTATTTCCTGTCTTCGCGCAAGCTCTTCCTGCCAAAGCATTGATAAACGTCGATTTCCCTACATTTGGAATTCCCACTACCATGGCACGTACCGGGCGATTTAAAATGCCTCGTTTACGGTCTCTTTCAATCTTCTCTTTACAAGCCTCCTGGATGACACCATGAATCGTCTTCATACCGCCACCTTTTTTGGAATTCACCTTTACAACGGAAAATCCTTTATTTTTAAAGTATTCTACCCATGCATCATTCTGCGAATCACACGCTAAATCTGACTTGTTTAACAAGATTAATCTCGCCTTATTCTTACCCAACTCATCAATATCTGGATTTCGGCTACTCATTGGAACTCTTGCATCCACCAATTCGATGACCAAATCTATCAATTTTATATTTTCCTGCATCATACGCTTTGCTTTTGTCATATGACCCGGATACCATTGAAAATGCATACTCTACCTCTCTATCTTACAAACCCAAAATGTTTTCCTGATATTACAAACCACACTTTTCCAGAAATATCTGAACGTTTCACATTTCCGACATCTTCATAACGACTATCTTCACTATTTTGTCTATCATCCCCTAAAACAAAATACTCGTTTTCACCTAATGTAATCGGTTCTTCCAAAGCACCCAATTCCTCAATCGTGGTTGTTTCATAGTTTTCTTTTATTTCTTTTCCATCAATCAGAATTTTTCCCTTTTTTACTTCAATTGTTTCTCCTGGCAATCCAACGACTCGTTTAATATAGTGATGCGCCGCTTCGTTTCCTTTTGGCTTAAACGCAATGACATCGCCACGTTTCGGAGTACTCATATCGTACACCAATCGATTTACCAAGGTGACATCTCCATTACTTAATCGCGGATTCATAGAGTCTCCAATCATACTTATGCGCATTCCAAAATACCACACTAGTACAAACGCAATTGAACAAACCACCGCTATCTCAATCGCCCATGTCAGGATCTTTTTCAGCAAATCATAATTCATTCTTCTTTTTTGTTTTCCAAACTTTAACTTTGCCATATTCTCTCCCAAGAAACAAAAAAGGAACAATTACACGTATGTAGTTGTTCCTCTCACATTTACTATTTTACTAACTCTTTTACTTTAGCTCTCTTACCAACGCGTCCTCTTAAGTAGTTAAGTTTTGCTCTTCTTACTTTACCTCTACGGATAACTTCTACTTTTTCTACGTTTGGTGAGTGCAATGGCCAAGTTTTTTCAACGCCAATGCCGTTAGAATTCTTTCTAACTGTAAATGTTTCTCTTGCTCCGCCACCTTGTTTCTTAAGTACAACACCTTCGAAAACTTGGATTCTTTCGCGGTTTCCTTCTTTGATTTTACCGTATACTCTTACAGTATCACCTACGTTAAATGCAGGTACTTCAGCTTTTAATTGTTCAGCTTCGATTTTCTTAATAATATCGTTCATCGTGTGACCTCCTTATATTTCGGACGTTCTTAATACTTTCTGTACCAGAGGACCATCTCTTTCTTCTCACAACCTTAGACATTCTATCACAAAAATACTATGTTGACAAGTATTTTTTTGCTAATTCTTTTTCTTTATGGTTTAACTCTGCTTTTTCCAATAAATCCGGTCTTCTCTGCGCAGTACGTATGATGGATTGTTCCCTTCTCCATTTCTCCACATTTGCATGATGTCCGGAAAGAAGAATCTCCGGTACTTTCTTTCCATGCCACTCTTCTGGACGTGTATACTGTGGATATTCCAATAAATTATCTTGAAAACTTTCAAATTCTGCAGACACATCGTTGTGAAGCACACCTGGAATCAATCGCGAGATCGCATCTATCATAACCATTGCCGGAAGTTCTCCTCCGGTCAGAACATAATCTCCAATCGATACGTAATCCGTTACAATTTCTTCCAAAACACGTTCGTCAATCCCTTCATAATGCCCACAAAGAAAAACGAGTTCTTCTTCTTTGGCAAATTCCTCTGCCAGAGACTGTGAAAACGTCTGTCCCTGAGGAGATAAATAAATCACGCGTGGATTTTTCCCGGTTTTTTCTACTACCGATTGATACGCTCCATAGACTGGTCCTGCTTGCATCAACATGCCTGCGCCACCACCGTATGTATAATCATCTACACGGTTATGCTTATTCTCTGCAAAATCGCGGATATTAATTGCTTCAATCGTCAATAACTCTTTGCTCATCGCACGTCCAATAATACTTGTGCTAAGCCCATCCATTACCATTTCTGGAAAGAGTGTTAAAATATGGAAATTCATAAATTACACCAACCCTTCCAATAAGTGAATTTTCATGTATCCTTCTTCAATGTTCACATCTAAAATACACTGTTTAATTGCTGGTACTAAGACTTCCCCATGCTCTAGACTGTCAATGATATATACATCATTTGCACCTGTCTCTAACACATCTTTGAGTGTACCGAACGTTTCTCCGTCTTCTGTAAATACAGTCAGGCCAATCATATCTGCAATAAAATACTCATTTTTTTGCAACTTCACTGCATTTTTTCTATCTACCAAAAGGCTTTTGCCTTTGTATTTTTCAATATCATTAATATTGTCGATTCCCTTGAACTTCACGATTGCAAACTGTTTGAAAAATTTCACACCCTCCACTTCCAAGCGCAACTGCTCTCTTCCAGTATCAAGAATGACTTCTTTTAATTTTTTGAAACGTTTCACATCATCCGTTGTTGGGAACACCTTTACTTCTCCTCGCACACCATGCGTAGAAGATATTACACCTACTTGTAATAATTTTTCCATAAGGACTCCTTATATATTTGTAAAGTCAAACATAGACACCGCTTACGCGATGTCTACGATTACTTTTTTGTCTTCCTTTGCTGCTGCGGCTTTCACAACAGAACGAATTGCTTTTGCAATTCTTCCTTGTTTACCGATTACTTTGCCCATATCAGAATCTGCCACTTTTACTTCAAGTACAAGTGCTTTTCCCTCTGTTTTCTCAGTAACAACAACTTCCTCAGGATGATCCACTAATGCTTTTGCAATTACTTCAACTAATTCACGCATTACCTGTTCCTCCATTTTTTAACAGATTATTTTTCAATACCTGCTACTTTGAAAATTTTTCCAACCATTTCTGTTGGTTGAGCACCATTGTTTAACCATTTTTTAGCTGCTTCTTCGTCAACTTTGATTACACTTGGTTCTTGTGTTGGATCATAGTATCCGATTTCTTCAATAAATTTTCCATCTCTTGGAGATCTTGAATCTGCTACTACGATTCTGTAGAAAGGTGCTTTCTTTTGTCCCATTCTTCTTAATCTGATTTTTACTGCCATGTTTCTTTACCTCACAATACTTTTTTATTATTTTATCTATGTGTTAAAAAGGAAGTCTGAATCTACCTTTTTTACCACCCATTCCACCCATCATTCCAGGGAGTTGTTTCATCATCTTCTTCATTTGCTCAAATTGTTTTACAAGACGATTCACTTCACTGATATCCACACCTGCGCCTCTTGCAATTCGGTGTTTTCTTGATGGATTTAAAATTCCTGGATTTCGGCGTTCTTCTTTGGTCATCGAATAAATAATTGATTCGATTCTCGCCATCTGTTTCTCGCCTGCTTCCATGTCTTCATCTTTAATCTTCGCATTTCCCATACCAAGCCCTGGCATCATACCCATAACACTGGAAAGTCCGCCTAATTTTTTCATCTGCTGTACACTCATCAGATAATCCTCAAAATCAAACTGAGCTTTCTTCATTTTTCGTGTCATTTCTTTGGCCTGTTCTTCGTCGATGGCCTCGCCTGCTTTTTCAATCAAGCTGAGCACATCTCCCATGCCTAAGATTCTAGAAGCCATTCTATCTGGATAAAACTGTTCCAAATCGGAAAGTTTTTCACCCATACCTACATAAAGAATCGGCTTTCCGGTAACAGCCTTGATAGAAAGCGCTGCACCACCTCGGGTATCACCATCTAACTTTGTGACGATAACACCGTCGATTCCGATCTTCTCATTGAAACTGCCTGCCACATTCACGGCATCTTGACCAGTCATGGCATCCACTACCAAAATGGTTTGGTGAACACCCACCGTCTCCTTGATTTCCTGCAACTCTGCCATCATTTCTTCGTCAATATGGAGACGACCTGCTGTATCTAAAATCACAAGATTGTTTCCATTCTTTGCAGCATGTTCCAATGCCGCTTTTGCAATGTTTACGGGCTTGTGATTTTCGCCCATTGCAAATACTTCCACACCTTGTTTTTCACCATTTATTTGTAATTGCTTAATTGCCGCCGGACGATAAACGTCACAAGCAACAAGCAATGGCTTTTTCCCTTTTAATTTGAATTTTCCGGCAATCTTCGCAGTGGTCGTTGTTTTACCTGCACCTTGAAGACCGGCCATCATAATAATGGTTGTCGCCTGTCCTGGTTGCAATTGAATCTCGGTTGTCTCAGAACCCATCAACTTGACCAACTCTTCATTTACAATCTTAATGACCATCTGTCCAGGATTCAACCCGTTCATAACGTCCTGTCCGATTGCACGTTCTTGGACATCTTTGATAAATCCTTTTACAACTTTAAAGTTTACATCTGCTTCTAAGAGAGCCATCTTCACTTCTTTCAGTGCCGCCTTGACGTCGTCTTCTGTCAATCGCCCCTTGCTTCGAAGGTTTTTAAACACATTCTGAAGTTTTTCCGACAAACTATCAAATGCCATCCTATAACTCCTCTATAATCTCTTCTGAAATCTTTTTCACTTTTTGAATCGTCTGATTCTCTTCTTCATTTACTTCTGCAAGAAGTTCATTTATCTGATGTACTTTGTTCTTAACTGCCAAAAACTTTTCCACGAGATGTAACTTTGCCTCGTATTCTTCCAAGATTTTACTACATCGCTTGATCAAATCGTGTACACCTTGTCTACTAATACCGGCATCCTTTGCAATTTCACTCAAGGATAAATCATCTACAATGAACTGTTCGTAGATTTCTTTTTGGTGATCTGTTAGCAATTCACCATAGAAATCATATAACAAAGATTGCTTAAAAATCTCATCCATTTTTATCACCTTGGCTATCATAACTGAAAAAAAAGAAAGTGTCAAGTATTTTTTCTTGACACTTTCTTTTTTCTTTTTTAATCTTCATAAATATCTTCTACTAAAGTTCTTCTTCGTAAAAGCTTATCCTTCAATGTTTTCATATACTCTGTAATCTTCTTTGCACTTCCTGTAATATCTTTCATGTAAAGACATACTACAATCACTGCTGTCACTACGCTTACTACCCCTGCTATAATCGCAATAATCGTCATTACTTTTTTCATAATTGTACCCCCTTATTAAGGTCTCTTACTTTGTACCTTTTCTTGTAAAAATTTTATCATACCTTATTTTGTTTTGCAACGTTCTTTTCATCTTCCATTCATAAGCCTTCGCATATTCAAGAGCCCATTTCCCTGCTGATTTCTCGACAAATTCAACAAACTACAGCTCTCTGAAAGTCTCTGTTTCACTTCCGTATTGGTGAGATTTGGAAACTTAGACAACAATGCTGCAATCGCCCCCGTAACAATCGGTGTTGACATCGATGTTCCGCTTTTTGTCACATACAACTGCTTTCTGTCACCGTTCCACCTGGCATTGCACGATAAAATTCGATTCCCCGGCGCCACCAAATCCGGTTTCCTGATATTTTTTTCAATCGAACCTTGCCCTGACTGTCGTGTATCATAGGAACCTACTGTAATGATTTTTTCACTCAATCCGGGAATTGTAATACTTCCTGCCTTTGGGCCCAAATTCCCTGCCGCGGCTACCACAATCAGCCCCATGTTCCAAAGCAATTCTACTGCACCCAGAATATATTTTTCTCCTTGGAGATTGCTGTTCGGAACCATTCCCATTGAAATATTCACAATTCGAATATTATATTTTTCCTGATTTTCTAAAACCCAGCGAAATGCGCGCATACTTTGTTCCACCGTTCCATTTCCGCTCTGATCTAACACTTTCAGAACAATTAATCTGCACTTTGGCGCAATTCCAATCGTATTTCCACCCACAATTCCACACACGTGTGTTCCATGTCCATTATCATCATATAAATCCAAACGCCCATTTATAAAATCACGAAACAACCAAACTCGTCCTTCCAATTCGGGATGTCGTTCAACGCCCGTATCCATAATCACTACCACGGAATCTTTTCCCTGCCATTTTCCATCGCAATGTACTATTCTCTTTACTCGCTTCATATAATGATAGATTCCTTTTTTATTAAAATATGTGTCTTTTTATTTTTTGTTCACATGGATAAGCTCACCTTCATATGATGAACTATAAATATAAATTACATGGAGGCTTATTATGAGCGATTTAAGTGCAACAAACTGTGGATGCGGTTGTGTAAACGAAAGATCTAACGGATGCGGAATGGGATTTGGAAACAACTCTTGTATCTGGATTATCTTACTTCTTTTATGCTGTGGCGGTAACAGTTTTGGTTCAAACCGTAGTGGTTGTGGAGACGACTGCTTGTGGATCATCATCTTATTGTTCTTCTGTGGCGGATGCGGAAGCTCTAGAAGCGGATGCGGATGTGGCTGCAACGATAACTGCTACTAAAATAAAGCATATCTCAAAAAAAGCTTCTGTCCAAGCGACAGGAGCTTTACATATTTTTCGTTCCTTTTTCATATATTTTTTTAAGTTCATTTTGAGGAGGATTTATGAAGGATGATTCTTCTTGTATCATGACGCCCTTTGATCAATATATCTCTACTCAACCCCTACAAATGTTAAAATTGTGGATTCCTTTTTTACCTCCTCAAAGTCAACGTCTGCTAGCTGTCTATGTGAAATTTTTCGAATTCACACGCACGATTTCTTTTTTTCGAAGCATGCAACAAAAAGAACTTTCCCCGGAAGACCTTTTCAACACATTAAGGCCCTATATGCCTGCTTCTGATGTTGAATCTTTTGAACAAATGTGGGGAATGATGAGCATGATGCAAGAAATGCAGACTATGGAAGGTGCTCCTTTTGACCCTGCATCTATGATGATGGGAATGTTTACACAAGATGAACAGAATGACATTCAGAAAGAAGGTGAAGCAATTGATGGAATGGATGAATGACCCAAAACTGCAAACAATGGATCCTCTAAAGTTAGAATTAATTAAAACGGCTGCCGCACAGATTCAAGGAAAAAAGGGAAATACACTTGCTCCTATTCTCCTGTCTCTCATTACGTCTGCTAACCGAAAAGGAATTCGTTTTTCTTCCGAAGAAATTTCTCTGATTTTAAACATCTTAAAAGAGGGGAAATCGGAGCAAGAACAACAGCAAATTGACCAGACCGTAACCATGGTTACAAATATGATGTCTAAGAAATAAAAGAGACACTTTCGTGTCTCTTTTATTAAAATCCTTCTGCTTTTCTTTGACTTCTCATCTCGCGTCGTTTCTTTGCGCTTTCCCATTCTGCCTTTTCTGACTCCGTCTCTAAAATCAGATTTGGTACAGAAACCGGTTTATCATTTTCATCCAGTGCCACCATAACAAAATACGCACAATTAATAGGTTTTCGAACTCCGGACTTATTTTCTACGTAAGTATCCACTCTTACTTCCATAGACGTTTTTCCTACATAAGTCAACTTCCCTACAATTACAACCATCTCATTTTGATAAGCACCCTGTATAAAATTCAAGTTGTCAATCGATGCCGTTGTAACATTTGTCATAGAATGACGTTTCGCCACAATTCCTGCAACCTCATCAATCCACTGGATTAAAATTCCACCAAATAAACGATTCGCACCATTTAAATGATTCGGTCTTACAATGTGTACGGTTTCCACTCTCGAATCAACCACTTTTTTTCCTTCTATTTGCATTGTCATTTTCTCCCTTATTTTTCATCTTGTCCGTAAAGTGCAATCAGTTTTGTTAAATACTCGTATCGTTCTTTTGCATATTGCTCTGACTGTGCAAACAATTGCTCTGCTCTTTCTGGATTTGCTCTCATCAGCGCATTGTAACGAACTTCTCCATCCAGGAATTCTCGATAACTTTCTGTTGGCGCTTTGCTATCCAGTGTAAACTTATTCCCCTCTGCTGCAGGGTTGTAGCGGAAGTTGTGCCAATAGCCTGACTTCACAGCTAATTCTTCCTCTGTCTGAGCTTTGCTCATGCCTTTTTTAATTCCATGGTTGATACATGGTGCATAGGCGATAATGAGCGATGGTCCTGGATAACTTTCTGCCTCTGTAATCGCTTTTACTGTCTGATTAAAATCTGCACCCATAGAAATCTGTGCCACGTACACATAGCCATAACTCATTGCAATACTTGCAAGGTCTTTTTTCTTCACTTCTTTTCCAGCTGCTGAAAACTGTGCGATCGCACCTGTTGGTGTTGCTTTCGAAGATTGTCCTCCGGTATTCGAATACACTTCTGTATCAAACACCATAATATTCACATCTTGACCAGATGCCAGCACATGGTCTACACCACCGAAACCAATATCGTAAGCCCAACCATCTCCGCCGAATATCCATTGTGATTTCTTTGCCAAGAAGTCTTTGTTCTTCAAGATATATTTTCTTGTTTCGCAAGCACATCCACACGCTTCCAATGCAGATACCAGTTTATCTGTTGCGGTTCCATTTGTTGCGCCACAGTCAAATGTTTCTAACCATTCTTTTGCTGCCGCAACAACCTCTGCATTGTCTCCATGTTCTGCCACATGCTCTACTTTTGTTTTTAATCCATTACGAAGTGCTTTTTGTGCAAGGAGCATACCATAACCAAACTCTGCATTATCTTCAAATAATGAGTTTGCCCAAGCTGGTCCTTGTCCCTTGTCATTTACAGTGTATGGTGTAGATGGTGATGAATTCCCCCAGATGGAAGAACATCCGGTTGCATTTGCAATATACATTCGATCACCAAATAATTGCGTCACTAATTTTGCATAAGGTGTCTCTCCACAACCCGCACATGCTCCTGAGAACTCTAAGAGCGGTTGCTTAAATTGGCTACCTTTTACAGTGTTTTCTTTAAACTTGGCAACCACCTCTAGTTTTTCCGGAAGCTCACGCCCATAATCAAAGTATACCTGTCTGCCTGCATTTTCTTCCATATTGCGAAGTTCTAATGCCTTTTCGCCCTTCTTTCCAGGACATACATTTACACAAGAACCACATCCTGTACAATCATATGCAGACACTGTGATTGCAAACTTCATACCTGGCATTCCAACCATATCTAATGTTTGCATTCCTTCTGGCGCATTCGCCAATTCTTCCTCTGTCAAGGCAATTGGGCGAATGACTGCATGTGGGCAAACATAAGAACAGCGGTTACATTGGATACAATTTTCTGCAATCCATACTGGAATATCGACTGCGATACCACGCTTTTCATAAGCAGATGTTCCTGATGGCGTAGTTCCATCCACATATTTTGTAAATGTAGAAACAGGGAGGTTATTCCCTTCTTGAGCATTTACTTTTGTCTGTACATTCTTAACGAAATCTACAACTTCTTCTCTTCCGCCTTTGACTGCTGGTGTAAAGAGTCCTTCATCTGCGCAATTTTTCCAACTTTCTGGAATTTCGATTGCAACAATTTGCTCTGCTCCTGCATCGATAGCATCGTAGTTCATCTGCACAATCTTGTCGCCCTTTTTGCCGTATGTGGCTTTGGCTGCACTCTTCATAAGTTCAATTGCTTGCTCTTCTGGAATGATATTCGCAAGTTTGAAGAATGCTGACTGAAGTACCGTGTTAATACGTCCACCAAGACCGATTTCTTTTCCAATCTTAATACCATCAATGGTATAGAATTTGATATTGTGATTTGCGATAAATGCCTTTACTTGTCCTGGCAAATGTTTTTCCAAACCATCCATATCCCAGGAACAGTTGAGTAGGAATGTTCCACCATCCACCAACTCTTGCACCATATTGTACTTGTTGACATAGGATGGATTATGACAAGCAACAAAATCTGCCTGTTTAATCAAATAGGTAGACTTAATCGGTTTCTTACCAAAACGAAGGTGTGACATAGTAACGCCACCCGACTTCTTGGAATCGTAATCAAAATACGCCTGCGCATACATATCCGTATTATCACCAATAATTTTAATCGAATTTTTATTCGCACCTACAGTACCATCTGCGCCAAGCCCCCAGAACTTACAGTTAATTGTTCCTTCTGGTGTTGTCACAAGTGGTGCTCCAACCTCCAATGATAACCCTGTTACATCATCTACAATACCTACTGTAAACTGTTTCTTTGTGGTATTTTCAAATACTGCAACCATTTGTGCCGGAGTTGTGTCTTTTGATCCTAAGCCATATCGTCCCGAATAAATTGGAACAGCATCAAACTTCGTTTCCTTCAACGCAGCCACCACATCTAAATACAATGGCTCACCAAGAGAACCTGGTTCTTTTGTGCGGTCCAGTACCGTAATTTGTTTCACACTCTCTGGGATTGCTGCAAGGAAAGCCTCTTTTGAAAACGGTCTGTATAAGCGTACTTTTACGACACCTACTTTTTTCCCTGCTGCGATAAGATAATCAACGGTTTCATCAATGGTTTCACACACAGAACCCATAGCAACAACAACATGCTCTGCATCTTGTGCTCCGTAGTAATTAAACAATTGATAGTTCGTTCCAATTTTTGCATTTACTTTGTTCATATATTCTTGCACGATTGCAGGCATCGCATCATAGTATGGGTTACATGCCTCTCTTGCCTGGAAGAAGATATCCGGGTTCTGAGCAGAACCTCTCTGGCATGGGTGATTTGGATTTAATGCATTTCGTCTAAATGCATCAATCGCATCCATATCTGCCATATCCTTCAAATCTTCATAATCCCAAGTTTCAATCTTCTGAATCTCATGGGAAGTACGGAATCCATCAAAGAAATTGATGAACGGCAACCTTCCTTTGATTGCCGACAAATGAGCCACTGGCGTCAAATCCATAACTTCTTGCACGCTGGATTCGCAAAGCATGGCACATCCAGTCTGACGACATGCATATATATCAGAGTGATCTCCAAAAATAGATAATGCATGACTTGCAATTGCACGTGCTGATACATTGAATACACCCGGCAATTGTTCTCCAGCGATTTTGTATAAGTTCGGTATCATCAACAATAATCCTTGTGATGCTGTATATGTGGTTGTCAAAGCTCCTGCTGCAAGTGAACCATGTACGGTACCTGCCGCTCCTGCCTCTGATTGCATTTCAGTTACTTGTACAGTCTGTCCAAATATATTTTCTCTTCCTTGTGTTGACCATTCATCTGTAGCTTCAGCCATAACAGACGACGGAGTAATTGGATATATCGCTGCAACATCTGTAAACGCATAAGAAGCGTGTGCCGCTGCATGATTTCCATCCATGGTTTTCATTTTTCTAGCCATAGTTTTTCCTCCTTAAATATTTTTCCTATTTATCTATATTATAACTGGAATTTCTTTTGGAATCCAATGTATTTTTATGGTACAATAACATATATTTCTAAATGGGAGGTACAATTATGACAGCAAAACAACAATCATACAAAGCACTTGGAGCAACTATGATAAAAAACTTTAAAAAACGAAATATTGATGCTTATTATTGCGACTCTTCTGAAGATGCTGTCACCCTTGCAATGGAACTGATGGCTGATGGAGGTACTGTTGGAATGGGTGGAACACAAACCGTAAAAGAAACTGGTCTTTTGGATGCGGTAAAAGCTGCTGAACATTTGACATTTATTGACCGCAGTATTGCAAAGACACCAGAGGAAGTAAGAGAGATTTACCTCCAATCAATGAACTGTAATTATTACCTTATGAGTTCCAACGCCGTAACCGTAGACGGTGAGCTCATCAATATTGACGGCAATGGTAACCGTGTTGCCTGCCTTATTTTTGGCCCTAAGCAAGTAATTTTATTAGTAGGTATGAATAAGGTTGTAGAAACTGTGGATGCAGGAATTGACCGTGTAGGTATTCACGCCGCACCAGCAAATGCAGCACGCTTAGGCACACGTACACCTTGTGCAGCAACCGGACACTGTGGAGACTGCCACTCTGAAGATTGCATGTGCTGCCAGATTGTAATCACAAGACATTCTCGTCAAAGCGGAAGAATAAAAGTCATCTTAATTGGAGAAGAATTAGGTTTTTAAATAAAAAAGGATATCTGAAGTCAATTTCAGATATCCTTTCTTTTATTCTTCTGCTTCTACAATTGCAATCGCGAGTTCATCCAATTGCTTTTGTTCTACTCGAGTTGGTGCCTCTGTCATAAGACAGGATGCATCTTTCACCTTAGGGAATGCAATTACATCACGGATACTATCCTCTTTTGCCATTAACATGATTAATCTGTCTAATCCATATGCAAGTCCTGCGTGTGGTGGCACACCATACTTGAATGCGTTCAACAAGAAACCGAATTGAGCTTCTGCCTGTTCAGGAGTAAATCCAAGCATTTCAAACATCTTGCTTTGAATTTCATTATTGAAGATACGTACACTTCCTCCACCAAGTTCTGTACCATTTAATACAATGTCATATGCCTTCGCACGTACTTTACCTGGATCTGTATCAAGAAGTGGCAAATCTTCATCCATTGGCATTGTAAATGGATGATGCATTGCTTGGAATCGTTCTTGTTCTTCATTCCACTCTAACAATGGGAATTCTGTAACCCACAAGAACTTATAATCACCTTTATCTAAAATTTCTAATTGACGTGCAATTTCCAAACGCAAGTTGCCCAAAACATCCCAAACTACTTTGTTCTTATCTGCTGCGAACAATAACAAGTCTCCGTTTTCACCGTCCATTGCTTTCACTAAGTCAGCCATTTGCTCTTCTGTCATAAACTTCGCAAACGATGATTTGATTGTGCCATCATTTTGAATTGCAATATAAGCAAGGCCTTTTGCACCAAAGTCTTTTGCAAAATCAACCAACTTGTCAATCTTCTTACGTGGCATTTCACCTTGCCCTTTGGCGTTGATACCGCGTACACTGCCGCCGTTTTCCAAAGCACCTTTGAATACAACGAATTCACAATCTTTTACAACTTCAGACACGTTTACAAGTTCCATACCAAAACGAACGTCCGGTTTATCTGAACCGAAACGATCCATTGCTTCTTGCCATGTCATTCTTTGAATTGGAAGTGGTACTTCTACATCTAAAATTTCTTTAAATAATTTTGCTAACAATCTTTCATTTACATCAATGACATCGTCCACATCTACGAATGATAATTCCATATCGATTTGTGTAAACTCTGGTTGACGGTCTGCACGCAAGTCCTCATCACGGAAACATTTTGCAATTTGGAAATAACGATCGTATCCGGAACACATCAACAATTGTTTGAATAATTGAGGCGATTGTGGAAGGGCATAAAATGCGCCTTGATGTACACGGCTTGGCACCAAGTAATCTCTTGCGCCTTCTGGTGTACTTCCTACTAAAATCGGAGTTTCGATTTCAAGGAATCCTTCATCTGCCAAAAATTGACGTGTCAAAGTCGCAGCCTTACTTCTCATCATCAAATTCTTTTGTAAGTCTGGTCTTCTAAGGTCCAAGTAACGATATTTTAATCTCAACTCTTCTTTTGTCTTGCTGTTTTCTTCAATTGGGAACGGAGGTGTCTCTGCTTCTGATAAGATACGAAGTTCTTTTACGCGAATCTCGATTTCACCTGTTGCAAGATTTTCATTTACAGCTCCCGAACGCGCTTCTACAACACCAACTGCTGCGATTACAAATTCACTACGGAGTCTTCCTGCTTTTTCAAAATCTTTTTCGTTGACACTTCCATTTTCAAAAATCAACTGCAGAATACCTGAACGGTCACGCAAATCTACGAATACAATTCCACCTTTATTACGGTTCTTTTGTACCCAACCCATTACTGTAACGGTTTCGCCGATGTTTGACTTGTTCAATTCTGCACATCTATGGCTTCTTTTTAAGCCTCTCATTGATTCTGCCATTTTTTTATCCTCTTTCTTATAAATTATCTCTATAGAATTCTTGAATATTGGTATATCCTTCTTCTACTAATTGTTCTTTCTGGAACTTCTTGTTTTTCTTCATATTTACAATTAATACTTGTTTGCCTTCTGCTCTTTCTACTTTTGCCATTGCAAGCACTTTTAAGAGTCCTTCTTGAGGCATATTCTTTTCAAGTAAGTATGCAATCTTTTCTTTCTTATTGCCACACTCATATCCATTTTCTAAAAGTAGCATCGCAATACGTTCAAATCCGATTGAGAATCCACATGCCGGTGTATCTTGTCCTGTGAATTTTCCAATCATCTTATCATAACGTCCACCACCTGCAACAGAACCACCAAACTCGTCCATACGGATTTCAAAAATAGTTCCTGTGTAATAAGATTGTCCGCGAACCAATGTTGGATCAAACTTCACTTTGAATTCTGCCTCTTTCGCACTCTCTACACTGGAAACAATCATTTCCATGCCATCTGCAATCTCTTCTGCCAAGAAACCTGCTAATTTTTCTTTACAGAATCGAATGCCCTCGATGTCTTCAGTAATCTCATCAAATAAAGAAAGGTACGTATCAATGTTTGCTTGTGTATATCCGCCAAGTTCTTCTAATTCTTTAGCTACACCTTCTGCACCGATTTTATCCATCTTGTCTAAGATGATAAATACTTCGTCATAATCTTCCTCACGGAATCCACTATATGCAGCCATTGCTTTCAAGATATTTCTATCATTGATGCATACGGTAAAGTTTTTAAAATTTAATTTTCCAAGCATTGCTGTTGTCGCCAAAATCAATTCGATTTCTGCAAGATTGCTTGCTTCTCCAAGAATATCAATATCACATTGCACAAACTGACGAAAACGACCTCTTTGTGGACGATCAGCTCTCCATACGTTCCCAATCTGCATTGCTTTAAAAGGTGAAGGAAGTTCATTTGCATGATTTGCATAATAACGAGCCAATGGCACTGTCAAGTCATAGCGCAAACCGCCATCTACTAAATCAGCCTCTGTCTCTGCTTCTTCCAATTTTAATTTTTCACCACGTTTCAAAATCTTGAAGATTAACTTTTCATTGTCTCCACCTTGCTTACTGCAAAGGTTTTCAATATGTTCCACACATGGAGTTTCCATCGAAGAAAATCCAAATGTTTTATAAGTATCTTTAATCATTTGAATGACATAATCACGAATTTCCATTTCTACCGGAAGCATGTCCTTCATACCGGTAACAGGTTTTTTCTTTAATGCCATAACAATTCTCCTTTTCGTTCTATCATCTCATCTATACGACTGATGTACTGCTCAATATCTCTTACATTCTCTGAACGTATAATCTTTTTCGGATTGCCTGTTTTCTCATCAATCACAACTTGCTCGTCCGGGATCACAATCTTCGTTGAAGCACCTGCTCCTACCGCTACAATCGATTGTTTTTCCTCCATAATAAGTATATTGTATATTCCCGCTTTGTCAACCTTTGCATAACCAACATTTTCAAAATTTCCAGCAATGTTTTTCTGCCGATAGAGATAATATGGTTCCAAACTCATCTGCTCTGCATAGGTCCTTGCCAATTCGATCATTTCAGATAAGGTGCGTGCAATGTTAGCCTCTTCATTTCCATCCACAATCTGGTTCTTTTGTTCCTGCGTTAATCTTGAAGCACGCTTCATGGCCAATGCATGTACCGTCAGACTATCTGGTGCCAGTTCTGTGATTTGCTCTAACGTATCTTTCATATCTTCTGGCGTTTCCTCTGGAAGACCTGCAATGAGGTCCATATTAATATTATCAAATCCCATATCTCTTGCCATTTGATACACAACTCGGATATCTTCTACGGTATGTTTTCTTCCGATTACGTCCAAAGTCTTCTGCTGCATAGTTTGTGGATTAATAGAAATTCGTCCAATCTTATGAGCCTTTAACACTTCTAGTTTTTCTTTTGTAATACTGTCCGGTCTTCCGGCCTCCACCGTAATTTCCTTCAAATCTTCATAGGAAAAATTCGCTTCCAGATGCGTTAACAATCGATCTAATTGCTCCGCTTCAAGGGTTGTAGGTGTCCCTCCTCCGATATAAATCGTATTTAATTTCTTATCTTTTGAAACACTTGCCACAAAAGATAGCTCCTTACATACTGCATCTAGATACTCATTCACACGATGTTTCCACGCAGAAATGGAATATGATGTAAAGGAACAATAGGAGCAGGTTGTTGGACAAAACGGAATCCCAATATACAGACTATATCCATTTTTATAGTCCAATTGTTGCAACAAGGACTTTTCCTTCTTTGCAACTTCCAATCCTAGACTTGCCTTCTGCACTGTTACCCCGTAATATTCCCTCATTTTGCAAAGAATCTCTTCATCAGACTGTCCGGCTTCCATCCACTGCAACATCGGTTTTGTTGGGCGTACACCTGTCATGATTCCCCAGGAAAGTGTTTTCCCCGTTATATCTGAAACCCACGAATATACGGTTAAATTCACATAACGCTTTTTCAATTTTCTATCTGTTACATCTCGCAATTCTTCTTGTCGTATTGCGAACTGTTGGTTTTCTATCTCAATCTTCACACACTGCTCACTCGTCGTATCCATAGACTGCAGAATTTTTTCTCCCGGGAAAAATGCTTTGAGAATATGATACATGTCATAAGCAAACATCTCGTGATTTACTTGAATTTGAATCATCTGATACCTCTATATAAATGGATTATACATTTTTTCATCTGCGATACTTGTTTGTTCTTCGTGTCCCGGATAAACCGTCACCTCATCCGGCAAACAAAACAGTCTCTCTTTGATTGAACGCACCAATGTAGTCATACTTCCGGTTGGGAAATCACTTCTTCCCACACTCTGGCAAAACAAGGTATCTCCACTCATCAAAATCTGTTCTGTTTCACAATAATAGCAACAACCTCCACAGGTATGACCTGGAGTATGAATCACTCGGAATTGGAAACCTGCAACCTCGATCACCTCGTTGTCTTTCAAGCATTTTGTATCTGCATACGCATAACTTGGTCCGAAAACAGCCGATAAATTCAGGGATGCATCTTCAATGATTCGTTTTTCATCCTCATGCAGGAAGACCGGAACATCAAACTCCTGCACCCATCCATCAATTCCCATAACGTGGTCAAAATGACCATGTGTGATAAAAATTGCTTTCGGGAGATAACCATTCGACTTTACATGGGAAACCAAGTAGTCCGGACAAATTGCCGGGTCAACAATAATGATTTCCTTTGATTCTTCATTGATAATGAGATAACAATTGGTTCCAAAAGAACCTAATACAAACTTTTCTATTTTCATTTCTTCACCTCATGTAACAAAAGTCAGAACCTTGTCGGTTCTGACTTCCCTACTAACCTGTTGCACGTTCAATATCAAGAACGCCTGGAATTTGACGCAGTTTTTCGACAACATGATTCAACTGGTCTCGTCCATTCACCACAAAACTGATATCGAGAGTAGCGATATCTTGTTTGCTTGTATGTGTGTTAATGCTATTGATATCAATCTTATTTTCTGTAAAGATTTTCGAAATCTCCATCAACATACCTTGTCGATTATTTGCAAAGACTTTCACACTTGTGAGATATTCTCCACGGTCTTCTGCAAAACCAGCTTCCCATTCTGCATCAATCAATCGAATCCGTTCTGAATCAGATAAATTCAATATATTTATACAATCCGTTCTATGAATCGACATTCCACGTCCTCTGGTAACAAATCCAACGATTTCATCACCCGGAACCGGATTACAGCATCTTGAAAAACGCACTGCCATATCGTCGATTCCTTTGACTACAATTCCACTCTTTGATTTTACAACGTGTGCCTTGTTCTTTGTCGCTTCATTGACACGTTCTATAATCGTCTGATCTGTAATCTCTTCCTTATGGTCTTTTGTATATTCCTCTAACAGTCGATGAACAACCTGGCCTTCTTTTAGTCCACCATGTCCTACCGTTGCAAGAATTCCATCCCACTCTTTAAATCCATATTTCGCCTGTACAACTTGCATATACTTTGGTTTTGTAAGGTCTGAATAAACGAGTGCCTTCGTCTTGCAATACGCTTGAAGCAATTCTTTGCCTCGCACAATATTTTCTTCCTTAAATTCCTTTTTGAACCATTGGTTAATCTTGTTTCGCGCCTGTGTACTCTTTACAATATTGAGCCAGTCACGACTTGGTCCTTTCGAATTCTGCGATGTGAGAATTTCAATTCTATCCCCATTTTGAATCTGATAGTCGATATTTACCAGCTTTCCATTTACTCTGGCACCAACCATCTTATTTCCAACTGCACTGTGAATCGAATATGCAAAGTCTACCGGTGTGGAACCATTTGGAAGGTTCTTTACATCTCCGTTTGGCGTAAAGCAGTATACATCCTCTGCAAATAAATCCAATCCACCTTTCAAAAGGCTTAAGAATTCTCTGTTGTCTGTATCTTGCTGCCATTCCAAAATCTGACGAAGCCAGCTGAGTTTTTCTTCCTCTTGACTCGCAACGTTCTTTTGTCCATCATTTGATTCTTTATATTTCCAGTGCGCCGCGATACCATATTCTGCAGTCTTGTGCATCTCTTCTGTACGAATTTGAATTTCAAATGGCTGTCCAACTGAACTCATCAACGTCGTATGCAAGGACTGATACATATTTGGCTTTGGCATCGCAATATAATCTTTAAAACGTCCCGGAATCGGCGTATACATCTCATGGATAACACCCAAAGCTGCATAACAGTCTTTTACAGATTCTACAATAATACGAACCGCAAACAAATCATAAATCTGGTCTATCGTCTTATCCTGATTTACCATCTTTTTATAGATACTAAAGAAATGCTTTACTCTTCCTTTAATCTCTGCATCAATATGTGCATTCTTCATGTGAGCAGAAACTTCATCTACAATGTGTTGCACAAATTCTTCTCTTTCGGTCTTTCGCTCATTGATTTGATACACCAACTCTTCAAACACTTCTGGTTTTGAATAGCGTAGTGCCAAGTCATCCAACTCAGTCTTAATCTTAGAAATACCAAGACGCTGTGCAAGAGGAGCGTAAATATCCAAAGTTTCCTTCGCGATTTCCAATTGCTTTTCCGCACGCATAAACTGTAAGGTTCGCATATTATGAAGACGGTCTGCTAACTTAATCAAAATCACGCGGATATCTTTTGCCATAGCAAGAAACATCTTACGCAAATTTTCCGCTTGAACCTCTAATTTATCTGAAGAATAAGATAATTGTCCCAACTTTGTAACACCATCTACGAGGAGTGAAACTTCTTCTCCGAATACTTTTCGGATTTCCTCATCCGTCATAATCGTATCTTCTACCACGTCATGAAGAATTCCCGCAATAATGGTCTCTTTATCCAACTCCAGCTCAGCAAGAATAATACCCACCCACAGCGGATGAATAATATACGGTTCTCCCGATTTACGAACTTGGCCTTCATGCGCTTGATAGGCGATGTTAAAGGCCTTCTCAATCATGGATATGTCATCAGATGGATGATACATGCGAACGCGACGTATTAATTTTTCATACAATGCCTTTGGATCCTGATAATCTTCTGGTGCCATCACAGCATGCCCATCAACGATTTCAAGTCCACTATAAGGTTTTTCCAATACTCTCTCATCAGACATTTAAAATGCCCCCTCTGACTTGTTATTTCCCTGGATAAGCAATCACTGTATCAACATCATATCCTTCGAGTTTCTTTCTTCCTTCTAATCCTTCTAATTCCATTAAGAATGCAATTTTCACAATTTCACCGCCAAGACCTTCTACCAGCTTCACGATTGCTTCAATCGTACCACCTGTAGCCATAAGGTCATCAATGATGACAACTCTCTGTCCTGGTTTAATCGAATCTTTATGCATTTCAATCACGGCACTGCCGTATTCTAAATCATATTCTATTTCCACCGTTTCACAAGGTAGCTTTCCTTTCTTGCGAACTGGGATAAATGCTTTATGCATATTATAGGCAATCGGTACACCAAAAATAAATCCTCTTGATTCTGGTCCAACTACCACATCAAAATCCAAGTCTTTTAACTTTTCTTGCAACAAATCAATTGCCAAATGTAAGCCATCTGCATCCTCTAAGATACTGGTTACATCGCGGAAAATAATTCCTTCTTCCGGGAAATCCGGAATACTTCTCACGTATTCTTCAATATTCTTTTTCATCTTTACACCTCTAGATTTAAAAAATATACGCTATTATAGCACTTTCTTGTCGTTTTTTCAAACTTTTTACAACTTCTTTATCGATAATTTTGCACAATAATCTGCAATGTTTTTCTTCCCATATAATCATTGACTTCAGGGTAATAGGTGAAGGCCGCTTTCGCACCACCTTTTTGTTCAAAATACGTCAGAAAATCAGACACATTTCCAAAATATAATGCATCCATCACTCTTCCCGTTTTATCCCGAACCTGCATCTTTAATACATTTTGATTTTTCCCAATAATTCTGGTATTTAAAATCTCCAAATCCTTTTCTACAAATATCGGTTTCTGATTTCCTTTTCCAAATGGTTCTAACAGTTCTAATTGTTGAATCAGAGACTCATCAATATAAGAAAGTGAAAGTTGCATATCAATCGAAATTTTCGGTATAAGATCCTCGTCTGTCAAATTCGATGTTTGATTTAACTCCTTACGAAACGTCTCTACGTTTTCCTCTTCCAAGGAAAGACCTGCCGCCAATTTGTGCCCACCAAACTTCGTAAGCAGATGTTTACAGCGATTCAATTCTTCATACATATTATATGCTTCAATGGAACGGCCGGAACCTTTTACTCCGTGTTCGCTACGCGTCAAAATCAAAGTTGGTTTGTAGTATTTCTCACGAATTTTTCCTGCTACAATTCCAGCCAAACTTTCATGACATTCCGGCAAATATACCACTAACACGCGGTCCTCTTTTAACGATGTGGATTCGATTTGCTCTACTGCTTCTCCGATCGCTTGAATCGTCAATTCTTTTCGGCTGTCATTCAGCGCCTTCAAGTCTCCTGCTAAGACATCTGCTTCCCCTTTACTTTTTGCACACAAAAGTTCCAGTGCCCGTTTTGCCGTATCCAATCGTCCGCTGGCATTAAGACATGGACCGATAATAAAACCGATGTGGTATGCCGACAATTGTTCTACCCGCACATTGGTGCATTCGATCAATGCTTTTAGTCCTAAGTTCTGTGTACGTTTTAACATCTCCAAACCTTGCTTTACAAAAATACGATTTTCTCCAACAAGGTCCATCACATCACCTACGGTAGCAATCGCCACGTTTTCCATCAAATAATCCACATCTTCTATTTCATTTCCAGAAACTTCAAAAAGTGCTTCAATGACTTTATATGCCACAGCTGCACCACAGAGTTCTTTAAACGGATATTCGCAATCTTGTTGCTTCGGGTCTACGACCGCATCTGCCATCGGTATGATGTATCGTTTCCCTTCTGCACGTTCTTCATATGGGACTTCATGATGGTCTGTCACGATAATGGTCATTCCCAGTTCTTTTCCATAGCGAATCTCTTCGTACGCTGCGATACCATTATCACAAGTTACAATGGTGTCCACCCCTGCCTGGAAGGCACGGTCAATGAGATTTTGATTCAAACCATAACCATCTTTCATGCGGTCCGGGATATCGATATCCACAATTCCACCAAGTGCTCGCAATCCCTCTAACAAAATATAAGTTGCATTGATCCCATCAATGTCATAATCACCAATGATTCGAATCTTCTTTCTCTCTGAAATCTTTTCCAAAAGAATATCTACTGCCTTATGCATATCTTTCATAAGCATTCCGTCATTTAAATCCGTAATCGTTCCATGTAAATAGGTCTCAATCGACTGTTCTCCCACAACATCTCGATTTCGAATCAGTCTTGCAATGACCGGATGAATCTGAAATTTTTCTGCAATTTCTTGAAAAGGAGCACCTTTTCGAATCTCAATCCATTTTTCCATAAAAAACCTCTTGTTTAAGAATCAAAAACTTCTCATAAAATAAAGGACAGAAGAATGCTCTCCTATCCCTTTTTATTATGATACTTATTTAATTTTCTGTAAAGACTTTTTCTATCAAATACTAAGAAACCATTCCTCCTAACATCCCGCCTCCAATACACAGAACTGCTGTTGTGATGGCATTTACTCCATTGGTATTAAATTCCCGATAAACGCCGTACGAAATCAAGAACAAAAGCAAGAAATAGAGACTTCCCAATATGCTTCCCCAAAGAAATCTTCTCTGTTTCGCAAGTTTCCCTAAAATCAATCCTCCTATAAATGTCGAGACTACGTAAATCAATACGATTCCCGCAACGACAGTCTGCTCGTCCAACTTGAATCGATACACGACAAACGTTAAAAGTAACAACAACAATCCCGTTACAATATAGGATGCCAACAAGGACTTTAGCATCCACATCATTTTTTGAACAATCTTATTTTTCTGCATAAACCAACCCTCCTATTTACCTCAATGTATGAGGCGGAAGGGTGAATTATGCTTATTGTTCCATTTGTCGTCCAAGAAAATTTGAAGCACAAGTAATCACTTTTTGCTCTGTTTCTCCAAGTTTTTTCTTATCTTGTTTATCTAATAATATCACTGCTCCCAGTACATCACCTTCGCAGATAACCGGACTGATAATCTGTCCTGCAAAACTATCCTGCATTTCATCTGTTACCGGAACAAATCGTTTTTCTCCATGATAGGCAATCACTTGTTCCCTGTCTGCAATGATACTTTCCATTCTCTTTGTAATATACTTATCTTGTAGTTCTTTCTTTCCATAGCCGGATGCCGCAATGATCTGGTCATGGTCCGTAATACAGATGGTACAACCCAGAGTGGTTGCCAAACTTTCTGCATAATCTTTGGCAAAGTTGGACATTTCTCCAATTGGAGAATATTTCTTCAAAATAATTTCGCCTTCGCGGTCTGTAAAGATTTCTAACGAATCACCTTCGCGAATGCGAAGTGTTCTTCTGATTTCTTTTGGAATGACAACTCTTCCAAGGTCGTCTATACGGCGTACAATACCTGTTGCTTTCATATATACAGATCTCCTTAATTTTTAGATTTTATTATTGTTATTATCTGTAATTTTTGGAAATCTATACTTTATAAATAGAACAAATACGTTCACCTTTACGTGCAGAATGATATTCTTGTGATGTAATTCATCCCACGATTACCACTACTGCTTTGATATTTTTCTTCTAAAAAATTCAACTCATCTTTTCTTCCAATAAACATACCATATTCCTCTATATTTTTTATAATCATGATTATTATAATTACGATTATAAAAAAATTTATCTTATTCAAGCTGAATTAGCAATAGGGATGTCATTTTTTCCAGAATCTCTTCCACCAGCTGCAGCAGCTGCTTTGCATCCTTTTCCGCCAGATCCTGTTTTTTATA
>JAZRRJ010000011.1:0-68356 GCA_045650645.1 Faecalimonas sp.
TTTTTGATGGAGATGGACATACAATCAGTGGACTCTATTTCAACAGAGCGGATCAAGGTCTTGGATTATTTGGTTGGACAGGAGCAGACAGTGTAGTTAAGAATTTAAAATTAGAAAACACATATTTCTGTGCAACAAATAGTGCAGCAGCAGCAAACCACTTAGGTGGAGCACAAATGGGTGCTATTTCAGGAAGAAGTTTTGGTACAATTCAAAATGTATATGTAACAGAAAGTGTTTATTTAGATTGCTATGGATATTACTGTGGTGGTATTGCAGGATACAATCCATCAGGAGCAAACAAGACATATTCAAATTGTTGGTTTGCTGGACATATTGATATGAAGACAACAGGACGTGCTGGTGGTGGAATTATCGGAGCAGTTCAAGCAGCAACATTTACACTTAAAGATTGTTTGTTCACAGGAACAATTACAACAGCTAATAGTGCTGCTGGACCACAAGTGGGTGGTTTGATTGGTAACGTAGGAGCTGCAGTAAATCTGACAGATTGTTTATCAAGCGGTAGCGTAACATCAACAGGTTCACAAAACACTGTTGGTATTGTGTTTGGTACAACATCAGCAGTTGCGATTACATTGACAGATGTTTATGAAACAGATACATATCGTTATGTAATTGGAAACTATGGTGATAATGGAACAAAGACTGGTTCTATTATTTCTCGTGATAGATACACATTACTTGGATATGGTGGATATCATGAACTTGGATCCGCATTTGATTTTACAAATACTTGGGTTGCAGTAGAAGGTAGTGTTCCGCAACTTAAGGGTTGGGGACAAGAAGTACTTCCAATTGATGCAGGTGCAATTGATACAGTATGGACTGGAGAAGGTACCAAAAGCAACCCATATCAAATTTCATCTGTGAATGAATTATATGGACTTGCAATCAAGGCCAAGTCTACAGATTATACGAATAAGTATTTCAAACTAACACAGAATCTAACATTGAATAATGGAGATTCAAGCAAATGGGATAAGGATGTATCTAGTATCAGATATCCTTGGAGTGCACCAATAGGACGTAACAATAGTTATGCTTTTAATGGAAAGTTTGATGGTGCTGGACATACAATTAGTGGTTTGTATGTAGATACAGAAACGGAAAATGGTGTTTGGATTGGTTTGTTTGGTAAAACCGGGACGGGTTTTGAAGTAAAAAATCTTGCCCTTATAAACAGTTATATGAGATGTGGCACAGGCGCTAGCAATGTTGCCTATATTGGCAGTATCGTGGGCGAATGTCAAGGATCTATTGATAACGTTTATAGTGATGCGATACTTGTAACTGCAGGTATGGAGTGCGGTGGTATTGCCGGACGTATGAATGGTGCTGTTGAGCACAGCTTTACAAATTGTTGGTTTAATGGAAATATTACAACTTCTAACAGCCGCGCAGGCGGACTGTTAGGAGATGTGATTTGTGGTACTCTCAATATGGAAAATTGTTTGAATACAGGAACCGTAAAGAGTACATATAAAACTACAGTGAGTGATGCTGAAGCGAGAGTTGGTTCACTTATTGGATTGGCATGGGAACCAAGTTCAGCTACAGTTATTAACATGAAAGATTGTATTGCGGCTGGTTCTGTATCGGAAGTGAAAGGTGCTGGTGGAATTGGCACCATCATCGGATCCTCAACAGGAGCAATAGAACTTAGCTATGAGGATGTATATTCATGTCAAGATACATATGGATATACATTGGGCGGATATAGTGCTAGTATTGTAATCAATGGTAATACAATCACGAGTTCAAAGAATGATCGATTTGTAGGTTATTGTTATGACGCAGTAGAAAAAGATGGTCTCGATTTTGATAGCACATGGGCAGTTCGTACTGATGCTGGAGTACCAGTTCTTTCAGCATTCGCGGAGGTGGCAGGAGTTGAAACTGTTGCTACAAGTGAGTTAGATGCACAAACTGGACTAAGTACACTTGGATTGTCATTGGAAAATGCTGAGAATTATGGTGTGGGCAATTACGTATTAAAAGTAGCAGACGATTCATCTGCAACAAAACATAACGCATACAAAAATGCACTTGAAGCGAAAGGTGTAACAGTTAAGGTAGACAATCTTGCAGGACTTGGCACTGCGGGAGTATATAACCGCATATTGACAAATTCAGATAATAGTTTGTGTGTTAATTTGACTTACGTTGGAAGAACAAAAACAACATATATTTCAATTTCATCAGGTCAAGAATTATCTCCTCATATGAAGCCACTCGCTTCTACAAGCAATAAAAATGAACTTTCATTTGCAATGTTGCCAGTGCATGGAGAAGATGCAGTTTTGTCGGGTAATTCATTTGTTATGCAGTTGAAAAATGGTCACTTTATTGTAAGTGATGGCGGCTATGCATTTGATGCAGAATATTTAGTTCAATATATGAAGAGCAAGTTACCGAACGGCGAGACACCGGTTGTAGATGCTTGGTTTAGTTCACATCTTCACACGGACCATAGTATGGTATTCAATGGTATGAGATTATACAAAGAAGTACGCGAAAGCATTAAAGTAGAAGCTGTTTATCTCAATATGCCAAATGAAAACGTCATTCGAAATACTGATTTGGATGAAGGTTCAGCACGTGAGTTGCCAAAACAGATTGAAGCTATGTTGACTGGAATTAGAATGCTAAAAACGACGGATGACAAAACAACGAAAATCTATCGTTGCCAAACAGGACATAGATATTATTTCGATGGGGTAACAGTGGATGTAGTACTTGCTCAAGAGCAGCTTGAATTTAACTGTTACGATCAAACTAAATATGTTGGAGATTTCAATACATCTTCTACAGCATTATTGTTTACGACAGACACAAATCACAAGATATTTACAGCGGGTGATTCTAATGAATCTAATACAAGTTACATCATGGAAGCTTATGGAAGTACTTGTCCAAGTATTTTATCGAATGTAAATGTGTTTGTAGCATTCCACCATGGATATAATACGGTGAAGTCATTCACAACATGGTTAAAACCGAATACAAGTAAATTTGACTATGTGTTATGCCCATCATCAGTGAATTCAATAGAAGATAGAATTGAACAGGGAGCATATACTGAGTTGAGTAACAAAGCTAATCAAGCTTATACCTTCTCAGACGGTCTGAAAACAATTTTGAACTTTACAAATAGTGGAATCACAGTAACTAGAGAGTAGTAAATATCATGAGCGAGCTAGCGGACATCATAAAATGTCCGCTGGACGCTCATATTGTGTTTCAAAAGCATTAAAAATATCCGAAAAGAATTAATGGCAGATAGATAAGTATATAAAAACAAGGAGAATTTTCAAGTGAGTATAAAGACATTATATTTAAAAGATTATTTCTCGAAATTAGAAAAACTAGAGAGTAATGCTTACGTTGAAGCGCATATTGCGGAACCATTAAAGGAAATGGGATTGGAGAACATTGTTCATCCGTGTATGATCATTTGTCCAGGTGGTGGATACGGTATGATCAGTGGTCGTGAAGGAACTCCAATTGCATTGCATTTTGCTTCAGAAGGGTACAATGTTTTTGTATTGCATTATTCGGTAAAACCACATAGATTTCCACAGCAACTTCGAGAAGTAGCAGGAGTTGTGGAATTGATTCATATGCATAAAGATGAGTGGAAATGTGATGTGTCTAATATTGCACTTATGGGATTTTCAGCAGGTGGTCATCTTGCGGCTCAATATGCAAATCGCTTTGATTGTCTGGAAATTAGAGAAATATTTCCAAATAGTAAACCAGTGCAAAAATCTGTGTTATGTTACCCAGTTATAACAGGAGATGAAAGATATATGCAAACCGGTACTATGCGTAATTTGCTAGGGCGCATGCCAGAAAATCCGGAGGATTCCGGTTGCTCGTGTGAACTTTTGGTGACAGAAAAAACGCCGCCTACTTTTTTATGGCATACGGCAGAAGATGAAATAGTTGCAGTCGAAAATAGTCTATGTTATGCAAATGCATTATCAAAACATAAAATTCCATTTGAATTGCATATATATCCATATGGTTCTCATGGTATGGCAACCGCAGATGAGACTACGTGTCTTGAATTAAATGACAAGACAAGGCATTGTCATCAATGGATAGATGATTGTAAGAAGTGGTTAAAATTAACCCCAGAGTCATAGTTGACTTTGGGGTTGTTTTCTGGTAAGTATCAAAAATCAATTAATGAAAGACCTAATGCAGTTAAACGTGTACACGCATCTTTTATCCGTTCGGGTGCGTATTCAACAGCTTTGTGAGAGTCGAATCCAACGCTCAATTTTACTTTGCTTTCGCGTAGAATTTGTTGAAGGTTTTCGTCATTAAATACGTGTTGTACATAAGAGTGTTCTTTATAATTGTGAATAGAATCATAAGTCACATTCATTTCCCAAAAGATATTTTCATTGGCCATTCGAGAAAAGAATGCCAACATATCTTGGCCAGTTTTGCTGAGATATTTAGGTAAGTTGGTATGTGCAATGCCGATGTTTTTGCAATTACATCGTTTGGCGTAGTCAAATATATTAGTTACAACACTATCATCAGAATCAATATGTTCAAGTAAGCAATAATCGAACATAGAAGCATCAATACCATCAGGCATAAGTAAATGTGGTTCGTTTAATGTTGAAAGTTCAATTCCACATTTTACTACAATTTGTCCCTCGTATTTTTGGGCGGCAAGTCGTATATGATCTAGATAACGTATTAAAGAACGTTGATAATCTTTCATTCTTTTATCATTGCGTGGACAGATAGTATCAATGCGTTCTTTAGCAATTCCGTAATTATGGTCGGAGATACCAAGTATTTCTATGCCCCCTTTTATGGCTGTTTCAATTAAAAATTCAGGGGAATCAATTCCGCAAAAAGAATAATAAGTATGAGAATGTAAATCTTGGATCATAGTTAGTCTCCTTATATAAGGTGTTTAGTACTAATTTTGTGTTGTATGTTATTATATATTATGGACATATGTTTGTCTAGAAATTAGTAGGTGTAAAAAGGTGATGTTTAGGTCAAGCCTAAATATAATATATTATAACTATGGTGCAGCATATCGCTGGGCTAGACCCGCCCTAGAGGAACATAAGGGGACATAGAGAAAAGAGGACTCGATATTGTAAATGTTGCAAAGTTTGTGCGTGTCTGAATTCCAAAATTCAATAACATATTATAATAGTGTAGAACCCTAGAGTCTTAGTTGACTCTGGGGTTAAATTTTTGCAAATTGATCTTACAATGTGGAATTTAGTCTTACACATTAGGGAAAAATAAAAAAGTGCTTGAAAAACGAACAGATGTTCGGTATAATATGCGCATAAGATTAAAAGATATGTGTGAGGCGAGGTGTGAACGGAATGGAACGAACCATATTGCATAGTGATATGAACGCATTTTACGCTTCCGTAGAGCAACTTCATCGACCAGAACTTGCAGGGAAACCTCTTGCGGTGGGAGGGGATCCCGAGGCAAGGCACGGTATTGTTTTGACTGCAAACTATATCGCCAAAAGATTTGGAGTCAAAACAGGAATGGCACTCTGGCAAGCAAGACAGGTTTGTCCGGAAATTATCTTTGTGCCACCCAGAATGGATTTATATTTACGGTTTTCAAAAATGGCTTCGGAAATTTATTCGGAGTATACCAATCGGATTGAACCGTTTGGGATTGATGAAAGCTGGTTAGATGTATCTGCAAGCACAACAATTAAAGGCGATGGGGAGAAAATCGCAAAAGAAATTAGCGATAAGATTAAATACGAATTAGGGGTTACAGTTAGCATAGGAGTATCCTTCGACAAAGTATTCGCCAAACTTGGTTCGGATTATAAAAAGCCAGATGCTATTACAACCATGTATCGTGATGAAATACAAACGAAAGCATGGAACCTTCCAGTGGGTGATTTGATTTGTGTGGGGAGAAGTACACGAAGAAAGTTACTCAATATGGAAATCCAAACAATTGGTGATTTGGCAAGAACAAAAGAAAGTATCTTAGTTTCACATCTAGGAAAGATGGGAAGTGTTCTTTGGGCATTTGCAAACGGGTATGATGATTCACCGGTTCGCTTGGAACATACCAATGTACCAGTAAAATCGGTGGGAAACAGCATTACCACACATCGGGATTTGGAAAATGATGAAGATGTGAAGATTGTTTTGTATATACTGTCTGAAAGTGTTGCGGCACGCCTGCGTGAAAATGGATTTCGATGTCGTGTGGTGGAAATTAGCGTAAGAGATAATCAGTTACAGTCTTTTACAAGGCAACGAAAGATTCCAAATGCAACCAATATAACGAGTGAGATAGCAAATTATGCTTTTGCTCTTTTTAAAGAGCATTATGATTGGAAAAAATCTATTCGTAGTATTGGTGTAAGAGGAACGGATTTAGTAAATGACCAGTATTGGGAGCAAATCGATTTTTTTACGGATGTTGATAAAAGAGAAAAGCAAAAGAGGTTAGATATTGCCATTGATGATCTTCGCAAAAGATTTGGATTTTACAGCGTACAAAGAGGATTGATGTTCCAAGATAAGGAATTATCAAAAGTGAATGCAAAAGAGGAACATACGGTACATCCGCATGGATATTTTCATCAGTAAGGAGTAATGTAAAATGAATCGAAATAAGGTTTATGTGAATGTAGTGGCGGAGTTTTCAAAAGATGGAGTACTTATGCCAAAGCAATTCACCTGGGAAGATGGAAATGTATATACCATCGATAGGGTGAAAGATAAAAGAAGAGCAGCCAGCACAAAGGCAGGTGGCGTTGGTGAAAGATATACTTGCATTGTGGAAGGCAGAGAAGTCTTTTTATATTACGAAGACAATTATATGTGGTTTATGGAAAGAACCGGAGCATGATTATAGTGGGAATATAATCAGTTGGCTTCCAAAGATCAGCGAAAAGCTTGCAAAGGTGATTTCCCTTTCCTTTCAGGTACAATTAGTTTTGTATAAGGAAGGAGTGAACTGAATGGAACAAACAAAAGAGAAAATAGTGATTCGATGTAAAAAGTGCAATCACCGAATATTTGACTATATTGCAGGAGATATGAGTCTGGAAATCAAATGTAATAGATGTAAAACAACAATCGGTGTGATAAGGTTCATGGAAGATTACGTCAGGAGTAAAGCTGAAAATGGTGTATATAAAATATAGCAGAATCAGTTTTTTATGGTATAATGTGGGACAAGGTACAAGAGAGGAACAGATAAAAGAATGGATAGGCAGAAGTTTGAACGTGTGATGGAACACATTATCGATTATATTGAAAGATCTGGATATGACCCATATGATCAGATAAGAGCATATTTACTGACAGGAGATGCAAAATATATCACACGAGAAGGAAAAGCGAGAGAGTATATTCAACGCTTGGATAAAGAAGATATTAAACGATACATAAGAGAATTATGTAGATAAAATGAAATAGAATAAGGCCCACCTGATATGGGCAACAGTAAGTGACTGTTTGGCACCAAAGACGCAGGGGAAAGCATTCGACAAAAATAAATTGTCGAGCTTTCTTTTGCGTCTTTTTTTTGTAAGTAAAATTCAAAAATGTCAAATTAATTCGCATGAGTTTAAGTGTTGGAAATTTAGTATCCAAATAGTGACAAATAGCTACGCAAATATGACAAAAAACACCGTGTTTTTGCGATTTCATGTCGATATTTTGTATACGATATAAGTGGTACAATTTGTAGAAATATAGGATAATTAGATTACACCTTTTAATAAGAAGAAACGACTTGCCGAAGACACGTGACGTGTCGCTTAATGCAAAGGATTGTCGCAGGTTTAAGGGGGGGATGTGAGTGAAAGAAATCATTTGTCGTTGCCCTATGAACTGTCCTTGGAATAAGCATTGTTTTGTATGTAAAGTACAAGGGGAGATTTTTGGTGATGTTGTGATTCTTCACAAATGCGAAGTGACAAAAGAAGACATCCCTATTCGCATTCATAAAAGGAAAAGCAAAGAAGAATAAGGGGAATAGCTTGTAAAGACAGCCACTTAGATGTGCTGATATTACAGTATTCGAGTGAAAATTCGGTACGGTAATATTGTGCGCAAAAGTGGCTGTTTTTATTTGTGTATAGACAATCGATTAAGAAGAAGCAGCTGAAATGAGGCTTTCCTAATAAAAAAAAACAAAGGTATGGAAAGTCTATTTTGTGTGCCATGAAGTACCTTTGTTTTCCCACTGGGTTGGAAAGGCTAAGGATGGTACAAGTAGCTTGGCATGCACATAAAAAGATAAGAGCACCTCCTTTCAATCTTGAAAGTACGAATTCAAGATTGGAGGGATAAAGATGCTAAATGCACCAAACAAAATATTTATATTAGAAGAAGGTAAGTACATAGAAATTAGTTATGAATACTACCAAAGATTAATCGAAGAAAATCCAAATAAGCGTTTTTTGTTGTTAGGAGGAATGCTTATGGAAGTTTCAGAAGAAGACTATATACAAATGAATCGAGAAAAAAGCAAAATGCAGTATCAAAAGAAAGTAGCGAAACAACTTGGAGAATTTTCCTATGATGCCATCACCACAAACGAATTTGATGGAGTATTGATTTTAAAGGATCAAAGCCGGGATGTGTGTGATGTGGTAGAACAACGAATTCTGGTTGATAAGTTGCGTGAGGCAATCAAAATGCTAATGGACGATGAATTGGAACTTATTAAGGCATTGTTTTTGGATGATGTGTCGGAAAGAGAATATTCTCGTGAAAAAGGTATTTCGCATACCGCAATCCAAAAGAAAAGACAAAAGATACTTGAAAAATTAAGAAAACTGATAGAAAACATTGATTAATCAATAAATCAGGTTGCCAAACCTCCTTATTTTTCTAAAGGGAAAGTAAGGAGGTTTTTTATTTTAAGTAATGAGTCGAGAAAGGAGAAGTATGAGAAAAAAAGAAGCGATTGTGTTATCGGCATATACCGGAGTACTACTTTGTGATTTTGAAGATTATCACAAATATGCGGAAAATTTGTTTGGATGTACGTTGTGTGAAGGAGAGGTATTAATGCTGAAAGAGGATATTAAAGATAGGTCAACGAAAGATGCGATGAAGATTGTTAACAGTGTAAAAAAGAAGAAAAAGGCGAAGAAATATATAAAAAATACAATTTTTTTCAAAAAAAATAAAAAAATTTAATTTTTTTGGTTGCCAACCCCCTCATTTTTTCTAAAGGGAAAGTGAGGGGGTAATTTTTATGCCTCCTTTTGAACCTTGACAACTGAATAATGAGCGTTTCTTTTACTTCCCTTCTGTTGTCGGCGATGAGCCGTAAGCATCAAGAATTAGAATTCGGCTGCTATTTGCATTGTAGCAGTATAGGCGATAAAAGACAGGAGCAATAATGGTACTTCCGTCTGGAGAAAATCTGGGCGGCCCGGTGAGAACCACGGGGAGGTGGAATTCCTATGAGGTCAAATGCATGACCGGAAGAGACGTGCCCTATGGCGACAAAAAGCCGATAGTCAGGGGGTATCGATGATAAATACTGACTAACAAAGATGAAAACGATTGATATTTAAAGTGGTCGTTTGAGCGACCACTTTTACTTAGCAGAGAACAAAGGAGATAGGAGCTATGAAAAGAGGAGAGATTTATTATGCTGATTTAAGTCCTGTTGTTGGAAGCGAACAAGGAGGTCTTAGACCAGTGCTTATCATACAGAATGACATAGGTAATAAGCATAGTTCTACAACGATAGTGGCAGCCATTACGAGCAAATATGATAAGGCAGAGATGCCAACGCATGTGAAAGTCCAGGTAGAAGGACTAAACAGAAAGTCGATGGTGTTATTAGAGCAGATACGAACTGTAGATAAAATAAGAGTGAAACAGAAAGTTGCAATGTTAGGCGCAAGGGAGATGAAACGAATCAACAAAGCACTGGCAATTAGTATTGGATTGGAATAGAAAAAGGAGAAAGATATTTATGGATCAAAAGTTGAGAGAAAAAGTGGAAGAGATTTTGAGTGACGGAAATGCAGGATATGCATATCTGTATTTGAGTAATCAGCCCCAGAGACAAGAATTCGTTTTCAAACTGACACCAGAAAATATTGCGAATTTTCTTGGGAGTCATTTTCTTGAAGCCAAGCAGATGATCATAACCGATATGGGGGACCGATTTGTTTTGGATACGTTCGGTGGATTTATCAATACTTGTCCAAATCAAAAGTTGTGTTTTGATATACTTCATCACTTGCGGCCAATTCAAATGGGCGAAAAGGAAGCAGAGGAAGTTTTGATGGTAACCAGAGATGAGTTTGATGAATATGGTCGTTGGGAAGATGAAATGGTAACGATGGCTGAAATGGCTATGGGTTAAGAGAAAAGAGGAAATTTATGGAAAAAGCGTTATTGAATTTGAAAGAGTTTTGCGAATATTTGGGTATCGGAGAAACTAAGGCAAGAGAATTATTGACGAAAACAAACAACAATTACACAGTTCGCATTGGAAACAGATTATATGCAAATAAAACAATGCTAGACAGATGGTTATTGAATAATAGTGGTAATTTAGTAAAAAAAAGAAAGTGGAGTTAAACATGGGAAAAGATTTAAAAGGGAAAGAATTGGGAAAAGGATTTCATCAACGAAAAGATGGGAGATATGAAGCGAGAACAAAGGTAAACGGTAAATCCATCGATATTATCGACAAGAGCCTTAAACAATTAAAAGAACGATTTCGGGAGGAGATTGAAAAGGCAGAAAATGGACTCGCATTTAAGCAAAAAAGAATCACTTTAAATGAATGGTTTGAAGAATGGTTTGACGTTTATAAGATTAGAACAGTTAAAGAACAGAGTGTTTTTCCAATGAAAAGTAAATATTACAATTCTTTTGGAAAGCATTTAGGAGACAGATTATTGGTTGATATTACCAATAGTGATATTCAAAGAGTTATCAATATAATGAAGAATGAGGGGAAAGCTGATTCCACGATGAGAGATGCGCTAGGAAGAATAAGAGAATGTATGGAATCGGCAAAGAATAATAGGTTGATACCAATTAATCCTTGCTTTGAAATAGTGGTACCTTGGGAAAATAAACAAGCTGAGCGTAGGTTTTTGTCAAGAGAAGAACAGAACAGATTTTTGAAGCATATGGAACACAATTGGTATAAGGAAATGTTTTATATTATGTTCCTTACAGGAATGCGAATCGGAGAAGTGGGCGGTTTAATGTGGAGCGATGTTGATTTTAAAAACAAATGTATTCACATAAATCGCTCTTTGTCGTCACAGTATGAATATGGGAAAAAAGTAATGCGTTTAACAAATCCTAAAACCCATAATTCAATTAGAAAGATTCCGTTTATGGGAGAAGCTGAAGAAATGTTTTTGGCACAAAAGAAGAAGGTGGAAGATCTAAAAAAAGCATTAGGATCACGGTGGAGAGCACCGGAAGGATATGAAGATTTGGTTTTTGTAACTACAATGGGAAGTGCAGTACTACGTTATCATGCGGAAAAAGAAATCAAGAAAGCGGTGCAAGAACTGAATTATATAGAGGCAGTAGATTCTGTTAGAGAACAAAGGGAACCAGTGATATTTGAAAATATGTATCCTCATGCAATTCGACATACTTTTTGTAGTCGATGCTTTGAGGCGGGAATGCAACCAAAAGTGGTGCAAAGAATTATGGGACATCAACATTACAGTACAACGATGGATATTTACACTCATGTCATGCCGGAAAAATATGAAGAAGAAATCGAAAAATTTGGAATGGCAATGGGTGTCAGTAATGGAGTTGAAAGTGCTGTTGAACCAGATGTAGAAATGGAGGAAGATGATATGTATACGATGCAAATGATGTAAAAAAGTTGTTATTTTAATATTGTTGGAATAAAAAGAAAAAGGTGTGCAGGGAAATTTCAGTACAAAAAAATGGGAGAGTTGAAAAAGCCACGAAAGAAAGATGAAGACTTTGCAATTCATAATAAAGGCAAACTTTGTGATGAATTTAAAAAAATCGTGTTTTGACCATAAAATGAGTGGTTGACAACAATTCTCAAATGACTTAAAATAATTTGCAGGGTGTGACTCTAAATGAAGGCGAAAAAATTGACCATTAGAAAAAATGGTCAAAATGATTTTTGAGTTCACAAGAGATGTTCGTAAAAATAGGCGTTTTACAAGGAAAAACACGGCATTTAGCCAGCTGATTAGACAAATCAAGCGACAAATCAAGCAGGAAACTAATTCCAGTGTAAAAGTAATATTGAAAACGCCGAAAAATATTTTCGGCGTTTCTTGAGTATTAAATATTTTTTAAAAGCTTAGGAGGAAAATGTAATGAAAATGTATGTAGAACCACATCAACTTAACGATTATCTCAATCAAGAATTTGATTGTGATTGTGGTCACGTTCACAAAGCGCCTTTGAAAAAGGTTATCGTTAGCAAAGATGCAATTAACGAATTGCCAAATGTTATGAAAGAACTTGGATTTTCAAGTGCATACTTAATCAGTGATGCAATTACATATAAGATTGCTGGTGAAAAATGTATGGAGATCTTGAAAGATGCAGGAGTAAAGGCAGAAATCGTTCAATTAACACATATGGGATTTGATGAAGCGACTCTTGGTGAGTTAGTAATCAATATGCCAATGGACTGTGATTTGGTTGTTGCTGTTGGAACTGGTACAATCAATGATATGACTCGTTTCTTTAGTTATAGAATGGGACGTCCATTTATGACAGTAGCTACAGCTGCTCCTATGGATGGATTTGCATCAAGCATCGCAGCTATTATGGTTAATAACTTGAAAACAACATTTGATGCGCAAACACCAGTTGCGATTATTGGTGACACAGAAATTTTGAAAGGTGCACCATATTCTATGATTGCTGCAGGGCTTGGTGATTTGGTAGGAAAAGCCACATGTCTTTGTGACTGGAGAATTTCTCACATTGTAACTGGAGAACATAGCTGTGAAAATATCATTCGTCTTGTAGAAGATAATGTAAACAAAGTATTAGAAAGTGCGAACCTTGCAAAAGATAGAGATCCAGAAGTTCTTGGAAAGATTATGGAAGGTCTTGTACTTGCAGGTACAGCAATGAGCTTAAACGGAAATTCACGTCCTGCATCAGGATGCGAACACCACATGTCTCACTACTGGGAAATGATGTTTGAACAAAAAGGAGAACGTCCTGTACCACACGGCACACAGGTAAGTGTTGGAACAGTTCTTGTTCTTAAAGCAGTAGAAGAATTGCTTAAAAATGAAATCGATTTCGAAGCTGCTCGTAAAGCAGCAGTTACTTATGATCAAGCTGCTTGGGAAGCAAAAATGCACGAAGCATATGGACCAGCTGCACAAGGTGTTATTGATATGGAAGCAAAAGCTAAGAAAAATGAAATTCAAGGACGCCTTGCACGTATTGATGCGTTAGAAAAGAATTGGGATGTTATCGAAGCACTTCTCAAAGGACTTCCATCATCAGAAAGTATCATGGAAATCTTGCGTTCACTTTCTTCACCATGTTTACCAGAAGAAATTCGCGTAGACAAAGAATTACTTAAAAATACATTTATGTATTGTAAGGAAGTACGTAATCGTTACACAATCCTTCAAATGCTTTGGGATTTAGATCTCTTAGATAGCATTTCAGATGCAGTAATTGAAACATTATAATACTTAAAAATAAAAAAACGAATGCTTTTCAGTTGAGAAGCATTCGTTTTTTGTGGTTATTTATATAGTTACAGCACGTTGAGTCTTGGCGAATAATTTGCAAAGATATTTGCGGCTGTTCCTTCGCTAATGAGATAATCCACATCTTTTAAATCGCATTGTTTATACGATGCGCGTCCACCGAATTTTGTACTATCGCATAGGAAAAATTTCTTTTCAGCATTTCGAATCATAGAATCTCGCACTAAAATTTCTTCTCTGGAAAAATCGGATATCACTCCGTCGAAAGAGACATTTTTCGTAGAGAAGAATGCAATATCAGCATAGATGTTCTCAAACGTACGTTGTGCATCTCCGCCAAGTAAACAGACGCGGTTCTCGTCATGTAAATATCCACCGGAAGAAATGACGTTGATTTTTGTGTCTAAAAGAAGAACGACAATTTCAGCATTGTTTGTTACAACAGTCAGTGCGCTACGGTTTAGCAATTCGTTTGCAAGAAAAAAGCAAGTAGAAGATTGGTCCAAAAAGATAATGTCTCCATCTTTAATAAAAGTAGCAGCTTTTTTTGCAATTGATTGTTTCGCATCTATGTTCAGTTTTGCACGGTAAGAAAAAGCACCTACTCGAGTATGGCTGGTAATCAGAGTGGCACCGCCGTAGGACCTTTTGATTAATCCTTGTTTCTCCAAAGATGTCAAGTCCCGTCGGATACTCGACTCGCTGGCATAAAGTGAGTTACATAGGCTTTTGACAGATACATAACCGCTAGTCAGTTTTAAAATGTTTAAAATTTCTTGTTCTCGCTCTTTGTGTAACATATTTTTCTCCTTTAAGTGACTGTTTTTGACCGTTTAAGCGAATAAAATAGTCAAAACATCATTGTTTTTTCATAGTATTTGACTGATGTTGACTTATTCTGATTGAAAAAATTATAATACACATAGTTATGATTGTAAATAGGAGATGGGAAATATGTATGACGTAATTATTATTGGTGCTGGTGTATCCGGTGCAGCTTCTGCAAGAGAATTATCTCGTTACAACGTGAATGTGTGTGTATTAGAAAAAGAACATGACGTATGTTGCGGAACAACAAAAGCAAACAGTGCAATTGTGCATGCCGGTTTTGATGCGGAAAATGGTTCGTTGATGGCAAAACTTAATGTTCGCGGAAATGAAATGATGGAACAACTTTCTAAGGATTTGGACTTTTCGTTTAAAAGAAACGGATCCCTTGTTATCTGTAGAGACGAAGAAGATATGCCAAACTTACAAGCTTTATATGAAAGAGGCGTTAAGAATGGTGTAAAAGACTTGAGAATCATTTCTAGAGAAGAATTGGTAGAAATGGAGCCAAATATTGCGGATGATGCTGTGGCAGCTCTTTATGCACCAACAGGTGCCATTGTGTGTCCATTCAATTTAAATATTGCTTTGGCAGAGAATGCAAATGTAAATGGTGTGGAATTTAGATTCAACACAGAAGTTTGTGATATTAAAAAAGTAGAAGATCATTTTGAGATCCAGACAAACAATGGTATATATGAAGCAAAATATATCGTGAATGCTGCAGGTGTATATGCAGACAAAATCCACAATATGGTGAGTGAGGACAAGATGCACATCACACCAAGACGTGGAGATTACTGTTTGTTGGATAAAACAGCTGGCGGACACGTAACAAAAACAATCTTTGCCTTGCCAGGAAAATATGGAAAAGGAATTTTGGTAACACCGACTGTACACGGAAATTTATTGATTGGCCCAACAGCTGTTGATATTGAAGATAAAGAAGGAATTAATACAACAGCAGCAGGTTTAGACGAAGTAATCTCAACAGCTGGTGCTAGTGTGAAAAATATTCCAATGCGTCAAGTAATTACATCATTTGCAGGTCTTCGTGCTCACGAAGACAGACATGAATTTATTATAGGAGAAGTAGAAGATTGCCCAGGATTTATTAACTGCGCAGGGATCGAGTCTCCAGGACTTTCAAGTGCACCAGCAATTGGAGAGATAGTTGCAGATATCTTGAAAGAAAAAATGGGATTGGAAGAAAAAGATAATTTCATTGCAACAAGAAAAGGTGTCTTAGATCCAGAAGAATTATCTTTGGAAGAAAGAAAGCAATTAATCAAGGAAAAACCAGCATATGGAAATATCATTTGCCGTTGTGAAATGGTAACAGAAGGAGAAATCATTGATGCTATTAAACGTCCATTAGGAGCTACAAGTTTGGATGGTGTAAAACGTAGAACTAGAGCTGGTATGGGACGTTGCCAATCTGGTTTCTGTGCGCCAAGAACGATGGAGATTCTTGCAAGAGAATTGGGCGTAGATATGTCAGAAATCACAAAGAATGGTAAAGGTTCAGAGATTATTGTAGGAACGAACAAAGATAGATTATAGGAAGAGGAGATACAGATATGAAATCATATGATATCGTAATCGTAGGAGGAGGCCCTGCTGGTCTTGCGGCGGCTGCTTCAGCAAAAGAAAATGGAATTGATAGCATTTTGATTCTTGAGAGAGATAGAGAACTTGGTGGAATTTTAAATCAATGTATTCATAACGGTTTTGGACTTCATACATTTAAGGAAGAGTTGACAGGGCCGGAGTATGCAGGAAGATTTATTGAAAAAGTAGAAGACCTTGGTATCGAGTATATGCTCAATACAATGGTAATGGATATTTCAAAAGAGAAAGTGGTTACAGCTATGAATCGAGAAGAAGGATTGTTTGAGATTCAAGCAAAAGCAGTGATTCTTGCAATGGGCTGTAGAGAACGTCCACGTGGAGCTTTGAACACACCAGGATATCGTCCGGCTGGTATTTTTTCGGCAGGTACTGCGCAAAGATTGGTAAACATGGAAGGTTATTTGCCTGGTCGTGAAGTTGTAATTCTTGGTTCTGGCGATATCGGACTTATTATGGCAAGACGTATGACCATCGAAGGTGCAAAGGTCAAAGTGGTTGCGGAGTTGATGCCATATTCGGGCGGATTAAAGAGAAATATTGTACAATGTTTGGATGATTTTGATATTCCATTGAAACTTAGCCATACAGTCGTTGATATTGATGGAAAAGACCGTGTAAAAGGAATTACATTGGCACAGGTAGATGAAAGAAATAAACCAATCCCAGGAACAGAAGAATATATTCCATGTGATACATTATTGCTTTCTTGTGGATTGATTCCAGAAAATGAATTGTCAAGAGGTCTTGGAGTAGACATGGAAATGGTTACAAATGGACCAATCGTAAACGAAAGTTTAGAAACAAGTGTGGAAGGTGTATTTGCTTGTGGTAACGTGTTGCATGTACACGACTTGGTTGACTTTGTTTCAGAAGAAGCTGCAATGGCTGGTAAAAATGCAGTTCGCTATATCAAAGATGCGAAAAGAGAAGAAGTAAGTAGAATTGACATTATTCCAACAGATGGTGTTCGTTATACAGTTCCAAAATACATTCGCCCAGAAATGATGGAAGATAATTTAACAGTTCGTTTCCGTGTAGGCGGTGTATACAAAAACTGTTATATCAGCACATATTTTGACGGTGAACGTGTGCTGAAGAGAAAACGTCCAGTAGTAGCACCGGGAGAAATGGAAGAAATCAAGCTTTCAAAAGCAAAATTAGCAGAGTATCCAGAGTTAAAGACAATTACCGTAAAGATTGAGGAGGCGTAAGGAATCATGGAAAAAAGAGAATTAATTTGTATTGGTTGTCCTTTGGGCTGTATGCTTACGGTAGAAATGGAAGGCGCTGAAGTAGTGAATGTAACAGGAAACACATGCCCAAGAGGTGTTACATACGCAAAGAAGGAAGTGACTAACCCAACTCGTATTGTGACTTCTTCTGTAAGAGTTTCTGGTGGAGACCGTGTGTCTGTTGCTTGTAAGACAAAGAGTGATATTCCAAAAGGAAAAATCTTTGATGTAGCTCGTGCGTTAAAAGAAGTAGTGGTAGAGGCACCTGTATGTATCGGTGATGTTTTGGTAGAAAATGTGGCTGATACAGGAGTAGAGATTGTGGCTACATCGACTGTGAGAAGAAAATAATATTATAAAATAAGACTCCAACTGCTAGAGTATATCTCGCAGCTGGAGTTTTTGCATATATGTGCAAGAAAAGTAGAAAAATTTCTAATAGTTGTACAGTTTTCTTGCTAACTGTTGAAAGAGTTTGATAAAAATGTTATAATCTGCGTATATGGTAATGTAAGGGACCGAAAGGAGAAAAAATGGTGTACTTCATACAAAAGATTTAAAAGACCGTTATTCAGTATTTTGGTTGCATTACGAATTTTTTAGATGAGAGAGGAAAAGAAACATGGATGTAAGTAAGATTAAACTAGTAGCATTTGATTTGGATGGAACATTGACCCAACACAAGACACCACTTAGTGAGGAACACAAGCAAGTGTTGGATGCCCTTGGAAAGAAATACAAACTTTTGATGGCTGGTGCAGGTATGTGTCGCAGAATCTTTAATCAAATGAATCAATATCCGATCGATATCTTAGGAAACTATGGGCTTCAATACGCAGAATATAATCCAGAAACAAAAGATATCGAAATTAAGAAGAATGTAGAGCTTCCTTGTGATCGTGAAAGCGTAGATAAGCGTGTGACTGCAATGCGTGAGAAATATGGTTTCACAGAATTTGCAGGTGAAAATGTAGAATTCCATGCATCAGGTGTGGTAACATTCCCTATCCTTGGAACAAAAGCAAAACAAGAAGATAAACTTGCTTTTGACCCAGATAGAACAAAGCGTAGAGCGATTTATGATGATGTAAAAGAAGTATTTAGTGATTTCATCGTATTTGTTGGTGGTTCGTCATCATTCGATATGGCTCCAGCTCCATACAACAAAGCGTATGCACTTGCAGAGTATTGCAAAGAACACGGCATAGCACATGATGAAGTTGTCTATGTAGGAGATGACTACGGATTGGGTGGAAACGATGAATCTGTGTATCTTTCAGATTTCAATTATTTAACAATTGATGATTACAGAGATTTTCCAGAAGTGGTGAAAGTGTTATTGTAATTCAGATATACTGTACATACGACAAATTTAATTTTAGAAAAATAGTAGAGTATAAAAGAGGCGAACCCGTATTTATGGGTTCGCCCTTGTTTTTGTCATCGCATTATTTTGTTAAATCTTCATATAAAGTTTTGATATCTTTATAGATGAATTCTGGCTTCACATCGCTTGTTTCCACATCCTCCATGGTTCCTTCGCCGCTGAGAACGAAGATAGAATGAATTCCGGCATTGACACCGCAAGCAATATCGGTGTAAAGTCGATCACCGATCATTGCAGTTTCTTCTGGTTTATAACCAGTTTTCTCCATTGCAAGCTGCGCCATAGTTGGCTCTGGCTTTCCAATGAATTTTGGCATGCGCTTTGTGGCATTGCAAAGCATTTGGCTAACGCTTCCACAATCTGGTACAGAACCATACCATGTTGGGCATACCCAGTCTGGATTGGTAGCAATGTAATCCACACCTTTGTTTAATAAGATGCAGGCATCTTCTAATTTTTGGAACGAAAGTTCTGTATCAAATCCCATACAAAGACAATCAATGTCGTCTTCTAATTTGTCTGTAATCGGCAAATCAGCTTCCTTTAATTGTTCCTTGAAAGAAGTTGTTCCAAATGCATATATCTTGTGATAGTTTTTACTTTTCAAATAAAGAACAGTGGCATTGGTTGACGTGAGAAAATCATCTGCAGTAGTAGGGATTCCAAGTTTCCCTAATTTTTCAATATATTTTGTTACACTTTTTGAAGAGTTGTTGGTTAGAAAAAGGAATTTTCCACCGATACTTTTAACATATTCCAAGAAATCCAATGTTCCATCAAACAAGTCATCATCAAGATAGATGGTTCCATCCATGTCTAATAAATATAACTTTACATTCTTTAATTCGTTCATAAGCTGTTTCTCCTAAATGTGTTTTCTTAATTTTATCATTTTTTTTATGAAACATCTAGAAGTATTGCAAATATATTGTGTACTTATTTAGAAAGAAATGAGATTTCTTGTAGATTTTTTTGCGAGGAAATGTTAGAATCAGTTTAGAAATTTATTGAGAGAGGAAAAACAAATGGGAAAATCAAATAAGAATAAACAAGAAAAAAATACAAAGTTCTTTCTTGCAGGAGGAGTCATGGGAACTGTAATAGGAGCTGTGGTAGCAGCCGTGATAATTGGCGCTATCATTTTTGCAATTGTCTTGATTGTTAAAAATACAAATAAAGACAAATCTAATGACGATTCAACTGGATTGATTGTGATTGAAGATGAATCTGAATATGATGAATCAGAAAATTCAATCGATATGTCAGAATTTGAAGAGGTTGACGAAGAGGAAAACAAAGGTCAGAACAATAACAAAGATGACAACAAAGATGATGACAAAGATAACAACAAAGATGATGACAAAGATGACAACAAAGATGATGACAAAGATGATGACAAAGATTCGAATTCAGGATCAGATAAAAACGACGATGGTGAACCGTCTTATGGACGATTTTTCTAGAAAAGGTTGAATCACAGATTAGAACCCCAAATGTTAGAAGTAGCATTTGGGGTTTTTTATTTGAGTGGCAAAGTTAATACTTTGAAATATGGATATCAACACGATAATTCGCTAAAGTAAAAAGTTGTATAATTTTAATAAAATAGTTGAAATAATCCGAAAATTTTAGTACAATATCAACATGTGATACTACAAATCAAGGAGGCACACAGAAATGAAAGTTTACAGAACGGACGAGATTAGAAACGTCGTACTATTAGGACACGGAGGAAGTGGAAAGACTAGTTTAGTTGAAGCTATGTTATATGTATCAGGCGCAACAAACAGAATGGGAAAGATTGCAGATCATAACACAGTAAGTGATTTTGATAAAGAAGAGCAAAAACGCGAATTTTCAATTAGTACAAGTTTAGTTCCAATTGAGTGGGAAAAAGCTAAAATTAATGTTTTAGACACACCAGGATATTTTGATTTTGTTGGAGAAGTAGAAGAAGCAGTCAGTGCAGCTGATGCAGCAGTTATTGTTGTTTCTGGAAAATCAGGTGTAGAAGTTGGAACAGAAAAAGCATGGGAATTATGTGATAAATATAAATTACCTAGAATGGTATACGTAACAGAAATGGATGTTGATGATGCGAGTTTCCGTCAAGTTGTTGAAGATTTGACAGAAAAATACGGAAAGAAAATCGCACCACATTTCCAACCAATTCGTGAAAATGAAAAATTAGTTGGTTATGTTAACGTTATTAAAAATGCAGGTAGACGATATACTGGTGTTGGACAAAGAGAAGAATGTGAAATTCCAGATTATTGTTTACCAAATTTACAAATTTGTCGAGAAGCTTTGATGGAGGCGGTTGCTGAAACAAGTGAAGATTTCATGGACAGATACTTCTCGGGAGAAGAGTTCTCTGTAGAAGAAATCCGTGCAGCAATGCGTATGTCTGTTACAGATGGAAGTATTGTACCGATTGCGATGGGATCTAACACAGAAGCACAAGGTGTTGCAAATCTCTTATCTGATATCGTACGTTTCTTCCCAAGTCCGGACAAGAAAGTATGTGCAGGTATCAATCGTAAGACAAACGAAATTTTTGAAGCAAACTATGACTTCTCAAAATCAAAGAGTGCATATGTATTCAAAACAATGGTGGATCCATTTATTGGTAAGTATTCATTCATTAAAGTTTGTTCTGGTGTATTAAAGGGAGATGATACTCTTTATAATACAGATACAGATACAGAAGAAAAACTTGGTAAATTATATACGATGATTGGAAATAAACCAGTAGAAGTTTCTGAACTTCATGCAGGTGACATCGGAGCTGTTGCAAAATTGTCAAATGTGAAAACAGGTGACACACTTTCTACAAAGAATACACAGGTATTGTATGGAAAGACAGAATATTCTGTTCCATATACATATATGAAATATGTAGTAAAAGCAAAAGGTGATGAAGACAAAGTTTCTCAAGCACTTGCAAAGATGATGGCAGAAGATGTAACGTTAAAAGTGGTAAATGACAGCGAAAACCGTCAGACATTGTTATACGGTATGGGAGACCAACACTTAGAAATCGTGGTAAGTAAGTTGGCAAGCCGCTACAAAGTAGATGTGGCATTGGAAACACCAAAGGTTGCTTTCCGTGAAACATTGCGTAAGAAATCAGATGTTGATACAAAATATAAGAAACAATCTGGTGGTCACGGACAATATGGTCATGTTAAAATGACATTTGAACCTTCAGGAGATATGGAAACACCTTATGTGTTTGAACAAATCGTTGTTGGTGGAGCAGTTCCAAAGAATTACTTCCCAGCAGTAGAAAAAGGGTTACAGGAATCTGTAGTGAAAGGTCCTTTGGCTGGATATCCAGTAGTTGGTGTGAAAGCGGTATTATATGATGGATCATATCATCCAGTAGATTCTTCAGAAATGGCATTTAAGACAGCGACTGTTCAAGCATTTAAGAAAGGATTCATGGAAGCAAGTCCAGTACTCCTTGAACCAATCGCAAATATTAAGGTGACCGTTCCGGATGAGTATACTGGAGACGTTATGGGAGACCTCAACAAACGTCGTGGACGCGTACTTGGTATGACACCAATCGCTGGTGGAAACCAAATTATTGAAGCTGATATTCCTATGACAGGAGTGTTCGGATATTGTACAGTACTTCGTTCAATGACAGGAGGTAGAGGAACATACGCATACGAATTCGTTCGTTATGAACAAGCTCCTTCAGATGTACAAGAAAAAGAAATTGCTAAGAGAGCAGCAGAGGAAGCATAATATGAAACAAACAAGGGCATGGGAAACCGTGCCCTACTTGTATATTAAAAATAAAAGTGCTATAATTCACTCTACGTGGAAAAAATATATAATTAGAAGGTATTGTGATGAAAGTTGTAATTATTGGTGACGGAAAAGTTGGTTATCAGTTGGCGAAAAAGCTGTCTGAGGACAATTGTGATGTAGTATTAATTGACAATAATGAAGAAAAATTAAAAACAGCAATTAACAATTTAGATGTCAATTGTTTTGCAGGAGATGGTGTGAGTGCGGAAGTGCAAATGGAAGCAGGAGTACCAGATGCCAATTTAGTAATTGCGTGCATGTCTACAGACGAATTGAATATGTTGAGTTGTTTGATTGCAAGAAGAATTGGAGCAAAGCATACAATTGCCAGAGTTCGTAATCCGATTTATTATCAACAAATTGATATTTTAAAAGAAGATTTGCGTCTTAGTATGGTTGTAAACCCAGAGTTTACAGTGGCAAATGAAATTGCTAGAAACTTAATTTTCCCAGCAGCAAGCAAGGTGGAAACTTTTGTAAAAGGGAGACTTGAGTTGGTGGAATTCTTGGTTCGTGAAGAGAATCCGATTATTGGTTATAAATTGGCCGATATCTATCGCAAATTCCAAATCAAACTATTAATTTGCGCCATCGAAAGGGAGAAAGAAGTCTATATCCCGGATGGTGATTTTGTGATAGAAGAAGGGGATAAGCTTCATATTGCTGCGACACACAAAGAAATTAGACAATTTTTCCAACGTATGGGAAATCGTAAATTCCGCATTAAGAATGTTATGATTTGCGGTGGAGGAAGAGTTGGATTTTATCTTGCGAAGAAACTCTGTTCCATGGGGATGCAAGTAAAGTTGATTGAGCATAGAAAAGAAAGATGCGATGTTTTGTGCGAAGAGTTACCAAATGCTACCGTGATTTATGGGGATGCTACGGATCATGATTTGCTCATTGAAGAAGGGCTGCAAAATGCAGATGCGCTGATTGCATTGACCGGTGTGGATGAAGAAAATATCATCATGGGATTATTTGCAAAAAAACATGGTGTTCCTAAGATTGTGGCAAAAGTAAATGAAGACTCTAGAGCAACTATGGTAGAAGGTTTGGGCATTGATAGTATTGTATCAGCAAAGAATGCAACCATTGATGCCATATTCAGTTATGTACGTGCAAGACAAAATTCTCTCAGTAGCACGAAGGTAGAGGCAATGTACCGCTTGGTTGACGAGAGAGTAGAAGCGCTAGAATTTATCGCAGATAAAGAAGCAATCTACACAAATATTCCGTTAAAAGAGTTAAAAACAAAGCCAAACAATTTGATTGCATGCATTGGACGAAAACGTCAGATTATCATTCCAAGTGGTAATGATAGCATTCAAATAGGCGATAGTGTTGTTGTAATAACAAAATCAAAAAAGGTGCAAGATATTACTGATATCTTAGAGTAGAGGAAGCATTATGAATAAGAAAATGACAATCTATATCTTGGGTAGAATGTTGGGTGTGGAAGCAATTCTTATGCTTATTCCGGCCATCGTATCTTTGATTTATAAAGAGGACGGATGGAAGGCATTTCTTATCACAAGTGCAATTCTAATATTGTTTTATTTGATTTTTGGTCGGAAGAAGCCAAAAGATTCCACCATCTATGGAAAAGATGGGTTTTTAATCATTGCGAGTGCATGGATTCTTTGGTCCATTTTCGGTGCATTACCGTTTTTTATATCAGGGTCTATCCCAAACTATATTGATGCGGTATTTGAGACCATATCCGGATTCACGACGACTGGTTCTACCATCCTAAAAGATATTGAAGCATTGCCGAAAGGAATGAATTTTTGGCGTTGTTTCACTCACTGGATTGGCGGTATGGGCGTGCTTGTCTTTGTATTGGTCGTATTTTCGTTAGAAGATAAAAATGCGATGCATTTGATGAGGGCAGAGGTTCCAGGGCCGGAGACAGACAAGCTGGTTCCAAAGGCTAGAGATACTGCTAAAATTTTATACGGAATGTATTTGGCACTCACCGTATTAGAAATCGTCTTATTGTGGGTTCATCCAAAGATGGATTTGTATGACAGTGTTATCCATTCTTTTAGTACAGCCGGAACAGGTGGATTTAGCAGTTACAATAACAGCGCGGCACATTTTGACAGTGTCTATGTCGATAGCGTGCTTACTATTTTCATGTTATTGTTTGGAATTAATTTCAATATTTATTATTTGTTGTTGTTAAAGAAAATCAAAGCGGCAATTAAAAACGAAGAAGTGCTGGCATATTTGGGTATCATTCTTGGAGCAACGGCTCTTGTTACTCTAAATATTTTGAAGCTGTATAACGGATCTTTTGGGCAATCATTCCGTTACGCGATATTCCAAGTAGTTTCGATTATTACCACAACGGGAATGTCAACAGCAGATTACAATATGTGGCCAGAGTTTTCCAAAGCAATTCTCTTGGGAATTATGGTGATCGGTGCATGTGCCGGTTCTACTGGTGGCGGTATGAAGGTGTCTCGTGCTTTAATTCTTCTGAAAAGTATAAAACAAGAGATTAAGCGTTTACTTCATCCGAAATCTGTCAATATTGTAAAAATAAATGGGAAAAAAGTAAGAGAAGAGACCCTACATGGAGTCTATGTATATTTTATTGCGTATGTTGCAATTTTTATCGTATCAGTACTTTTGATATCTCTAAATGATTTTGATTTTGCAACAACCTTTAGTGGTGTTTTGACAACCATTAATAATGTGGGACCTGGAATTGAAAAACTTGGTCCAATCGAAAATTTTGCACAATTTTCTAGTTTATCAAAGATTGTATTTTGCTTTGATATGCTGATAGGAAGATTAGAAATTTTCCCATTTTTATTGTTGTTTTCTCCAAGACTATGGAGGAAAAAGTTTTAGGAGGGAGAAAATATGAAACAAACAAAAATCAAAATAATAGCAGCTGTAGTTGCCATTTTGGCACTGGGAATTTACTATTATTTTGCGTTGCCAGCCATTAACATCCATTCATCCGGATTTTGGCTCACGTTGATGTTAGTAGTGGCAGCGATTTTAGTGATTTATATTGTGCGAAAAAAATATACTGCATTTGAGATAAAAGAATCAAAGGTTGTAAAGGTTATAGCGTCGATTTTACTCCTTATTCTTGTAGTATATGGGGTGGGATATTTGTTGTCTTCACCAGTGATAAATGCAAAAAAATATCAAAAATTGTTAAAGGTGGAAAATGGAAAATTTACGAAAGATATTGAGGAACTATCCTATGATCAAATTCCACTTTTAGATAAAGAGTCGGCTACTCTTTTGGGAAATCGAAAGATGGGTAGCATGATTGATATGGCGTCCCAATTCGAAGTGGATAATATTTATAGTCAAATCAATTATCAAGATAAGCCGGTAAGAGTTTCGCCACTACGTTATGCAAATGCAATTAAGTGGTTAACCAATCAAAAGGAAGGGATTCCGGCATATATCACAATTGATATGGCAACGCAGACAACAGAACTTGTGAAATTAAAAGAAGGAATCAAATATTCTACTGCAGAATATTTTAATCGAAACATTTATCGTCATTTGCGATTTAAGTACCCAACCTATATTTTTAATGAGTTGAGTTTTGAAATTGATGAACAAGGTGTTCCATATTGGGTTTGTCCAGTTAAGAAATTTAATATTGGATTATTTGGTGGAGAAACGGTAGGACGTGTGGTACTTTGTAATGCGATTACAGGAGAAACAATTGATTATGCGATTAAAGATGTGCCATCTTGGATTGACCGCGCATATTCAGCAGATTTGTTAATTGAATTATATGATTATCATGGAACGTTAAAACATGGATATATCAACAGTATTCTTGGACAGAAAGATTGCTTGGTTACGACAGATAGATATAATTATCTGGCAATTGATGATGACGTATGGGTGTATACCGGCGTAACATCTGTGAGCGGTGACCAGTCAAACGTAGGATTTGTGCTGATGAATCAACGTACAATGGAAACGAAGTTCTATGCCATAGAAGGTGCTACGGAAAGTTCGGCGATGGATTCTGCTGAAGGGCAAGTGCAGAATCTAAAGTATGTTGCAACCGTCCCACTATTATTAAATATTAGTGGTGAACCGACGTATTTTATTGCACTCAAAGACAATGCCGGATTGGTAAAGAAATATGCCATGGTAAATGTACAAAAGTATCAGGTGGTAGGAATCGGTAATACGGTTGAAGAATGTGAAGAAGAGTATCGGAAATTACTTTTAAAAGAAGGAATTCAAGATGAGGAAGATAAGAGTAAAAAAGATGTGGCTTCTGGAAAAATCACCAAAATAGCACAGGGTGTCATCGAAGGAAACTCACATTATTTCCTGATGCTCGAAGGCTCTGACAAGATTTTTGATGTTTCAGTCGTAGACTTTATTGAAATTATTCAATATGAAGTAGGACAAGAGATTAAACTTCAGTATAAGGCTGGAGACAAGACAAATGTTGTTACGAAGATAGAATAGAAATAAAAAAGTTGTGGATATATTATCCACAACTTTTTGTTTATAATGATTAATTTAAGAAATTACATTTTTCAACATCAATATCGCCTAAATCTTCTTTGCTTGCACTTACACTTACATAGAATTCAACATCATGTCTTTTTGAGATGTTGTCAAGACGGTCGATAAATCTTGGAATATTTTCAAGAGAAACACTTGCTTGTTTCAAAATGCCATCGATAAAGATTGCTTGAATGTCGCTGTTACCGCTTAACATTCCGTAAAGGAATCCTGTATATTCATCAATGTTACGGATAGAAGGATAATCTGTCATACAAATTGCTCTAATGTCAAATGACAAGCTGTATGTATCGTTGTGGCTGTTCTTAATAAATACCACGTTTCCGTCACATTCCTTTGCTTTTTGATTTGCAGCTTCAATCATTTTTTGTGTTTTACCGCTGCCTTTTTGCCCTGTTAATAAATTTACCATGGGAAATCACTCCTTTGCTATGTAATAACAATATTATACATTATAAATTTAAAATGAGCAATACAAAAAGGGGAAGTTGTGTTAAAATAAAATTACGAGGTGAATAAAATGAACGGAATGGAAAGAAGAAAAAAAATCGTTGAATATATCAAAGGAAGTAAGGAACCTGTATCAGGCAAACAACTGGCAGATTTGCTCGAAGTGAGTCGACAAGTGATTGTGCAAGATATTGCGTTAATACGAGCGAATGGTTTGGAAATTGTATCGACACATCGCGGTTATGTGTTGCAAATTCCAAAAGTTGCAAGTCGAATCTTTTATGTGAATCACACGGATGAGCAATTGGAAGAAGAACTGTGTACGATTGTGGATATGGGTGGAAAAATTATAAATGTCATGGTGGAACATAAGGTTTACGGGAAACTTGAAGCAGAACTTCAAATTAATTCCAGACATAAAGTACAAGCATTTGTTGAAAATATGCGCAATGGAACATCCAGCCCATTGAAAAATCTTACTTCCAATATACATGCACATTTGGTAGAAGCAGAGGATGAACAAGTGCTAGATATGATCGAAGAACAATTGAAAGAAATGGGGTTTCTTATATGACAAGATTAGAACAGCAAATTGCTTTTATTTTAGAAATCGACAAGGTGAAACATGTGTTTCGTCAAACCATTTTGCCGGATGAAAGACGTCGCGAGAATGACGCAGAACATTCATGGCATATTGCATTGATGGCGGTATTACTTCAAGAATATGCAAAAGAGGAGATTGATGTCTTAAAGGTAATGACTATGGTGCTCATACACGATTTGGTGGAAATTGATGCGGGAGACACCTACGCTTATGATGAAGAAGGAGCGAAGACAAAAAGAGAACGCGAACTACGAGCAGCAGATCGTATTTTTGGAATTTTGCCAGAGGATCAAGGAAGTTATTTCCGAGAACTATGGGATGAGTTTGAAGCATTTGAGACAGCAGATGCGAAATATGCGCATATGTTAGATCGTTTGCAACCGTTCTTACTCAATGATGCATCAGAAGGCGTTAGTTGGAAGGCACACGGTGTTCGAAGAGAACAGATTGAACAACGAGCAGCGATTGCTGGAGAAACATCTGTGGAAATCTGGGAATACATGAAAAATATCATAGAAAAGAACGTGGAACAAGGAACCATTATTGGGGAAAAGTAGGAATCGATATTTATAAAATTAGGAAGCGTGAAAACTTGACAAAATTGTTTTGTATGGTACAATAACAAAAGATATGCGAAAAACACAGATGAGGAGTATTAAGAGCCTATCGTTTTCAGAGAACTGCCGGGTGGTGTGAGGCAGTAACGTAATCTCCCAACTCGCCTCGGAGTTCTTTTATTGAAGTAGTAGTAGATAGAAGCGGGACTTCCCGTTATAGAAGAAATGAGTGCATCTAATATGAGATTAGATGAATGAGAGTGGTACCACGGAAAAGCAGCCTTTTCGTCTCTTGCAGACGGGAAGGCTTTTTATTTTGTCTGTCGAGACAGACTCTTTATATGAGAAAGGAGAGAAACTATGGCAACACCTTATAACCATAAGGCAATTGAAAAGAAATGGCGTGACAATTGGGCGGCAAACCCAGTCAATGTCAAAGAAGACGAAAACGGAAAGAGAGAAAAATATTATTGTCTTGATATGTTTCCATATCCATCTGGAAATGGACTTCATGTAGGACACTGGAGAGGATACGTAATCTCTGACGTTTGGAGTCGTTATAAATTATTGCAAAAATACTATATCATCCACCCAATGGGATGGGATGCATTTGGACTTCCAGCTGAAAACTATGCGATTAAAATGGGTGTTCATCCAGCGATTTCTACTGCGGAAAATATAGCAAATATTAAGAATCAAATCAATGAAATTGCAGCCCTTTATGATTGGGATATGGAAGTAAATACAACAGACCCAGAATTCTACAAATGGACACAATGGATCTTTGTGAAAATGTTCAAAGAAGGACTTGCTTATGAGAAAGAGTTCCCAATTAACTGGTGCCCATCTTGTAAGACTGGACTTGCAAACGAAGAAGTAGTAAACGGAAAATGTGAACGTTGTGGAACAGATGTTACAAAGAAAAATCTTCGTCAATGGATGCTTCGTATTACCAAATATGCAGACCGTCTTTTGAATGATTTGGACAAACTTGATTGGCCAGAAAAAGTAAAGAAGATGCAAGCAGAGTGGATTGGAAAATCTTACGGTGCAGAAGTTGATTTCCAAGTAGAAGGAAGAGACGAAAAGATTACAGTATATACAACAAGACCAGATACATTGTATGGTGCAACATTTATGGTACTTGCCCCAGAACACGCACTTGCAGCATCTCTTGCAACTGATGAAACAAGAGATGCAGTGGAACAATATATCTATGATTCTTCTATGAGATCGAATGTAGATAGAATGCAAGACAAAGAGAAAACAGGTGTGTTTACAGGTTCTTATGCAATCAATCCATTAAACGGAGAAAAGACACCAATCTGGCTTGCAGATTACGTATTGGCTGACTATGGTACAGGTGCAATCATGTGTGTTCCTGCACATGATGATCGTGACTTTGAATTTGCGACAAAATTCAACATTCCAATCATTCAAGTTATTGCAAAAGATGGAGTGGAAATTGAAAATATGACAGAGGCTTATACGGAAGCTTCTGGAACCATGATTAACTCTGGAGAATGGAATGGTATGGAATCAGCAGTGCTTAAGAAAGAAGCACCACATATCATTGAAGAAAGAGGAATCGGTAAAGCAACTGTGAACTTCAAACTTCGTGATTGGGTATTCTCTCGTCAACGTTATTGGGGAGAACCAATTCCGATTGTACACTGTGAGACTTGCGGAGCAGTTCCGGTACCGGAAGAACAACTTCCATTAACACTTCCAGAGGTAGATTCTTATGAGCCAACAGGAACAGGAGAATCTCCACTTGCAGGTATTGAAAGTTGGGTAAATACAACATGTCCAGTTTGTGGAAAACCAGCAAAACGTGAGACAAATACAATGCCACAATGGGCAGGATCATCATGGTATTTCTTACGTTATGTAGATAATCACAATTCAGAAGAACTTGTGTCAAAAGAAAAAGCACATGAGTTACTTCCTGTTGATATGTATATTGGTGGTGTGGAACATGCGGTACTTCACTTGTTGTATTCACGTTTCTATACAAAGTTCTTATATGATATCGGTGTGGTTGATTTTGAAGAACCATTTACAAAGCTCTTTAACCAAGGTATGATCACTGGTAAAAATGGTATCAAGATGAGTAAATCAAAAGGAAATGTAGTTTCTCCGGATGATTTGGTAAGAGATTACGGATGTGATGCTCTTAGAATGTATGAACTTTTCGTAGGTCCACCGGAATTAGATGCAGAATGGGATGATCGTGGTATTGACGGTGTATATCGTTTCCTTACTCGTGTATGGAATCTTGTTCAAGACAGCAAGGAAAAGAATGTGCCGGCAACAAAAGAAATGATAAAAGTTCGCAACAAGATGATTTACGACATCACAAGCCGTTTGGAAAACTTTAGCTTGAATACGGTTATTTCCGGATTTATGGAATATAACAACAAATTGTTAGAGCTTGCAAAGAAAGAAGGCGGAGTGGACGTTGAAACACTCAGCGCACTTGCAGTATTGTTAGCACCATTTGCACCACATATGGCAGAAGAGTTGTGGGAACAATTGGGACACGAAGGAACTGTATTCAATGCAGGATGGCCAACTTATGATGAGGCAGCAATGAAAGATGATGAGATTGAAGTTGCTGTTCAAATCAATGGAAAAACAAGAGCAGTTGTTACGGTTGCAGCAGATGTGTCAAAAGAAGATGCAATTGCAGCAGGAAAAGCGGCTGTGGCTGATAAATTGACAGGAACCATTGTAAAAGAAATCTATGTTCCTGGAAGAATTATCAACATCGTACAAAAATAATGTGCAGATATAAAAGAAAGACAATCCAGTTTGGGTTGTCTTTCTTTGTTTGCGCACTCGCTATTCCCCACCAGGACCATCTCGTCGAGGAACTTCGTCTGGAGTGACATTTGTTGTCACATTTGATGGTTTCGGAAGGTCAATTTCCGGAATGTTATCGTCATCATAGATATTTCCCGGGCGAGTTGTGATTTCGATAATCGGATGTTCTTTCTCTTTCATATCCACAGACTCCTTTCAAGGATTATATTTCAAAGATAGTGTTTACAATTCTCTTTCTTTTTATGAAAATTTTTGGTAGAATAGCGGAGGAAAGAAAACTTAAAGGAGTTTGCAGAATGAGTATCTTAAATGTGGAACATTTGACACATGGTTTTGGTGATCGTGCCATTTTCGAAGATGTGTCCTTTCGATTGTTAAAAGGAGAACATATTGGTTTAGTAGGTGCGAATGGAGAAGGAAAATCTACATTCTTGAATATTGTAACTGGAAAATTGCAACCAGATGAAGGAAAAATAGAGTGGGCGAAAAATGTCCGTGTCGGATATTTGGACCAACATACTGTTTTGGAAAAAGGGATGACCATTCGTGATATTTTAAACAGTGCATTTGCGTTTCTTTTTGACATGGAAGCAGAAATGAATCGCATGTTTGAGCAGATGGGAGAGGCCTCTCCGGAAGAGATGGAACGTCTTTTAGAAGAGACGGGAACCTATCAAGATTTATTGGAACAACATGACTTTTATATTATAGATGCAAAGGTGGAAGAAGTTGCAAGAGCATTGGGACTACTTGATATAGGCTTGGAACGTGATGTAACCGATTTGAGTGGTGGACAGAGAACAAAGGTATTGCTTGCAAAGTTATTGCTTGAGAAACCGGATATTTTATTGTTGGACGAGCCAACAAACTATTTGGATGAAGAACATATTGCATGGCTCAAACGATACTTAATTGAGTACGAAAATGCATTTGTGTTGATTTCCCATGATATTCCATTCTTGAATGAGGTGATCAATCTGATTTACCATATGGAAAATCAAGAACTCAATCGATATGTAGGTGATTATGACCATTTTCAAGAAGTTTACGCAGTGAAAAAAGCACAACTTGAGGCGGCATATAAGCGTCAACAACAGGAAATTAGTGAGCTCAAGGATTTTGTGGCAAGAAATAAGGCGCGTGTTTCCACAAGAAATATGGCAATGTCACGACAAAAGAAATTAGATAAGATGGATGTCATAGAGTTGGCAGCGGAGAGACCAAAGCCAGAGTTCAATTTTAAGGTAGGAAGAACACCAGGGAAATATATATTTGAGACAAAAGATTTGGTGATTGGGTACGATGAGCCATTGTCAAGACCACTTACCCTTTCTATGGAACGTGGAAGCAAGATTGCATTAGTTGGGGCGAATGGGATTGGAAAGACGACTTTGTTGAAGAGTATCTTAGGACTGATTCCTTCTTTGGAAGGAGAAGTAGAGCTTGGAGAAAATCTGCTGATTGGATACTTCGAGCAGGAGGCGGCTCCAGATAACCGCACAACCTGTATCGAGGAAATTTGGAAAGAATTTCCGTCTTATACACAATATGAAGTTCGTTCAGCCCTTGCAAAGTGCGGGTTGACAACGAAACATATTGAAAGTCAAGTGCGAGTCCTCAGTGGTGGAGAACAGGCAAAAGTCAGACTTTGTAAATTGATTAATAAAGAGACAAATATTCTATTGTTGGATGAACCGACAAACCATTTGGATGTAGATGCAAAAGAGGAGTTAAAGCGAGCATTAAAAGCCTATAATGGTAGCGTGTTGCTCATTTGTCACGAGCCAGAATTTTACCGAGATGTGGTGAGTGAGGTTTGGGATTGCACCAAATGGACCACAAAGGTTATCTAGCGTGACGAACTAGGGAAAAAAATAGTTGCTTCATGCTGGGATTGGATTTTAACATGTTTTCAGGATGCCATTGCACACCGACCACAAAGGTGCGTGATGGCATTTCAATTCCTTCGATGATACCATCACCGGTAAATCCAGATACGATGAGCCCTTTCCCTACATGGTGAATGGATTGGTGATGAAAACTGTTAGTAAAGGAAAATTTCCCAATTAGACGATGAAGTCTTGTTCCAGGTTCCATAATGACCTTGTGACTTACGTCCTTGCGTGTGAGACTCTGTTGCATATGATTGATGGTTTCAAAATCAGTCAAGGACAAATCTTGATAAATGGTGCCTCCACAGGCAACATTTAATACTTGCATGCCACGACAGATGGCAAGAACCGGTTTATCTTTTTCTAATATTTCTTTCATAAGACGAATTTGAAATAAATCGATAGAGATATCTGTCTTTCCAATATCTGTCACAAGCTCCTGACCAAAGAGGAGTGGAGTGATGTCTCCCCCACCACAAAAAAGGAAACCATCACAGAGATTTACGTATTCTTGTAGGATGGATTTTGATTTTACCAGAGGGAGAATGAGAGGAATACCTCCCACGGACTTGATAGCTTGTATGTAAGCATCACTTACATATTGTTTTTGATTTTCTAGACCACAAACGACAATACCAATTTTTACTTTCATATATACATCCTTTTTAGAATAGGGTAGACTATAACAATAGAGTTTATGCAGGGAGACATAAAAAAATGAAATTGATTGATTTTCATTGCGACACCTTTTGGGCAATGAAACGAGGGGTGCCAGTATGCGTAGACATAGAGAAGTTAAGGGCAGCCGACAGTTTGGCTCAGTTTTTTGCGTGTTTCATCTATAGGGATGATTTTGCGGGAGAACATCCGTATACGGAAGGTTATGCTTATGCATTGGAAGTGTTATCTTTTGGAAAAGAATATTTTGCGTCAAAAAAAGAAGATATTGCATTGGCCACAAAATACGAGGATATTCAACAACATCAACAGGAAGGACGTATTTCTGCATTCTTAACAATTGAAGAAGGTGGAATCCTAGAAGGCGATATGAGGCGATTGGAGCGATTGTACGCCGAAGGAGTTCGTTTGATGACACTCACTTGGAATTATGAAAATTGCATTGGATATCCGAATAGTAAAGATGTCAGTGTAATGCAACGAGGACTAAAGCCATTCGGAATCGAAGTGGTGCAGAGAATGAATGAGTTGGGAATGATTATCGATGTTTCTCATTTATCAGATGGCGGATTTTGTGATGTGTTGAAATACAGCAACAAACCGGTAGTGGCATCTCATTCCAATGCAAGGGATCTTTGTAATCATCCCCGAAATTTGTCAGACGAGATGATACGTGCATTGGCAAAACAAGGCGGCGTGATAGGGGTCAATACATATCCTTATTTTTTGCATTCAAGTGGTACTGCATCTATGGAACTTATGGCAGAGCATATTGTACATATGTATCAGGTGGGCGGCGAAGATGTCATAAGTATCGGCACGGATTTTGATGGCTATGATCAAGGAGTGTCAGACCTTGCCCATATTGGACAGATGAATAAATTTTATGAAGTAGTGAAAAAACGTGGATTTACAGAGCGACAAATGGAAAAGTTTTGGTTTCAAAACATATTGCGCATTATAAAATCATAGAAAAATGGTGAAACAAACGAAAAAATATGGTATGATTGTCGAGAATACAAAGGTGAGTGAGGAAGCTATATGCAAAAATACCTTAGTTGTGTAATGGATATCGGAGAACAAATGCTGATTTGTGGTGCAGAAGTGCACCGTGTAGAAGACAGTATCGAAAGAATGTGTCAATCATTTGGTGCTAAACGCATTGATGTTTTTAGTATTACGAGCAGTATGGTTGTGACAATATCCATGGAAAATGGGGAACAATTTACACAGACAAGACGTATTAATGGCAGCGGTACGGATATGGAGAGACTACATCAATTGAATGCGCTTTCCAGAAAAATTTGTCAAGAGTCGATGTCTGTAGAAGAAATTCAAAAAGAATATGAAAAATGTATAGGAGTCAAACAATACCCAACGTGGATTATTTGTTTGTCTTATGCTTTAATAGCGGGTGCTTTTACTGCATTTTTCGGCGGAAATCTCAGAGATATATTGTTGTCACCAGTGATCGGATTATTGATCAGTGTGGTTGCATATTTTGCAGACAGGATTGATATGAACCGTGTATTTGTAAAGTTTGGTTGCTCATTTTTAGTTACAGCATTCGCATTTTTGTTTTTGAAAATAGGATGGATAGCAAATGTAGATATGGTTATTATAGGGAATATCATGGTGTTAATCCCAGGAATTGGATTTACAAATGCACTTCGCGATTTGTTTGTAGGAGACAGTATTGCAGGATTGCTTCGAACGGTTGAAGCCGTTCTTTTGGCGCTTGCCATTAGTGCAGGATACTTTCTATTTGTGTGGATGATGGGAGGTGCCTTTTAATGAGAACAGAAATGATACAGATTATTACTGGTTTACTAGGTGCACTAGGATTTTCTATTTTATTTAATATTAAGGGAAAAAGACTTCTGGCAGCGGCATTTGGCGGATTCCTTTCTTGGACAGTATTTCTTTTACTAGGTCCAGTGATTGAGAGTGAACCTATACGTTATTTTTGTGTTTCTGTGTTGATTTCCTTCTATGCAGAGATGATAGCAAGAATATTAAAGACACCAACAACCACAGTTCTTATGGCGGCGTTGGTTCCATTGATTCCAGGTGGCTCTTTGTATTATACAATGGCATATGCCCTTGAAAGTGATTTGGAGAAATTTGTGACTAAGGCGATGTCAACTTTAAAACTTGCAGGAGCACTGGCATTAGGAATTGTAATTGTGACTATGATAATGCGTGCAATATATGCGGTAAAAACAATACATAATAAAAAGGAGATAACAAATGGCAATTATTAAACCATTTATTGGAATACGACCAGACAAAGAGAAGGCAGCTGATATCGCAGCACTGCCTTATGATGTATATAGTAGAGAAGAAGCGAGAAAAGTAGTGGAGAATGATTCTCTGTCATTCCTTCGTATTGACAGACCAGAGACACAATTTCCGGAGGGTGTAGATATGTACAGCCCAGAGGTTTATCAAAAGGCTTATGATCTGTTATGGGAAATGGTAGAATGCGGAGATTTTGTGACTGAAGAGAAGGAAGTTTATTACATTTATGAATTGACAATGAATGGAAGAGTACAGGACGGTTTAGTGGCCTGTGCATCCATTGACGATTATCAGAATGGCATCATTATGAAACACGAGAATACGAGAGAAGAGAAAGAGCAAGACCGTATTCGACACGTGGATACTTGTAGTGCCCATACAGGACCGATTTTCTTGGCTTATCGAGCGAAAGAAGTGATTCGAGATATCATTGCAGCAAAGAAAACGGAGGAGCCACTCTATGATTTTACTTCAAATGATGGTATTCGACATCGCGTATTTTGTATTGATGATGTAGACGTAATTGCAACGATTAAAAAGGAATTTGAGAACACGAACCAAATTTATATTGCAGATGGTCATCACAGAGCAGCATCGGCAGTTAAGGTTGGATTGAAGAGAAGAGAGGCAAATCCGAACTATGATGGTACAGAAGAATTCAACTACTTCTTGTCAATCTTATTTGCAGATGAGCAGCTTATGATCATGGATTATAACCGTGTAGTCAAAGATTTGAACGGAAACACACCGGAGCAATTCTTAGAAAAAATGAAAGAAATTGTGAACGTTGTCAAAGAAGATAAAGAAGCGATTCGACCAACACAAAAAGGAGAATTCTCGATGTATCTTGACGGTGTATGGTATCTGTGCAACATTCGTGAGGAAGACCTAGACAGTGACCCAGTAGAAGGATTGGACGTATCTATCTTGCAAAAGAAAGTCTTGACCCCGCTTTTAAAAATCGGAGATCCAAGAATCGACAATCGTATTGATTTTGTTGGCGGAATTCGTGGACTCGAAGAATTAGAAAGAAGAGTATCTGAAGACTGCAAGGTTGCATTTGCGATGTACCCAACATCTATCCAGGAATTATTTGATGTGGCAGATGCAGGGAAGTTGATGCCACCAAAATCTACTTGGTTTGAACCAAAACTTCGAAGTGGATTGTTTATACATAAAATATAGTGAAACACAAAAGAAAGGTCCCGACCAAATGGTCAGGACCTTTTGTTATGAACTTATTTATTTGCTTCAACTTCAGCCATCTTCATTGCACGAACTTTTAATGGAAGTCCAAACAATGTGATAAATCCGTCTGCATCATGGTGGTCATACAAATCACCAGTTGTGAAACTTGCAAGAGATTCATTGTACAATGTGTACGGAGAAGTAGTACCAGCTTTAATAATATTACCCTTGTAAAGTTTGAATTTCACTTCACCAGTCACATATTCTTGTGTAGATTTAACGAATGCTTGAACAGCTTCGCGAAGTGGTGTGAACCATTTTCCTTCGTAAACGATTTGAGCAAATTTGTTACCCATATCTTTCTTCACTTCTAATGTAGCACGGTCTAATACAAGTTCTTCTAATTGTTGGTGTGCTTCCATAAGGATTGTTCCACCTGGAGTTTCATATACACCACGAGATTTCATACCAACGACACGGTTTTCAACGATGTCTACGATACCAATGCCATGTTTTCCACCAAGTTCATTTAATGTAGCAATGATTTCAGAAACTTTCATTTCTTTTCCGTTTACACTTGTAGGAACACCTTTTTCAAATGTCATTGTCACGTATTCGCCTTCATCTGGAGCATTTTCAGGAGAAACACCAAGCACCAATAAGTTATCGTAGTTTGGTTCCAATGATGGATCTTCTAATTCCAATCCTTCGTGGCTGATGTGCCATAAGTTACGGTCACGGCTGTAGCTTTGGCTTGCATTAAATGGAAGATCAATTCCGTGAGCTTTGCAGTATTCGATTTCATCTTCACGAGATTGCATTGTCCAAACATCTGTCATTCTCCATGGAGCAATGATTTTTAAATCTGGAGCAAGAGCTTTAATACCAAGTTCAAAACGGATTTGGTCATTTCCTTTACCTGTTGCACCGTGGCAGATAGCAGTAGCACCTTCTTTTCTGGCAATCTCAACTAAGCGCTTTGCAATAACCGGACGTGCCATTGAGGTACCAAGTAAGTATTTGTATTCGTATACTGCATTTGCTTGAACGCATGGCATGATAAAGTCATCACAGAATTCATCAATAATGTTTTCAATATATAATTTAGAAGCGCCAGAGAGTTTTGCTCTTTCTTCTAATCCGTCTAATTCTTCACCTTGACCGCAGTCGATACAGCAGCAGATTACTTCATAATCGAAGTTTTCTTTCAACCAAGGGATGATTGCTGTGGTATCAAGACCACCTGAGTACGCTAAAACAACTTTTTCTTTCATAATATATTCCTCCTTAAATGGGTTTTCTCAATGTCAATACGCATACTATACTACCATTTTTTTTGAATTTCAATAGGAAAATGAAAAAATATGCACATTTTTTTCAAAAAATTCAAAAATATGTTGATAAATATTCAAGTGAGATGTATAATTATGCGAAAATGGTAGGAGGAACTAAGATGATTAAAGTAGGAATTATTGGTTCAACTGGATATGCAGGAGGAGAATTGGTTCGAATTCTGATGGGACATAAAGAAGTAGAAATTAAATGGTATGGTTCAAGAAGTTATATAGATAAGAAATATTATGAAGTGTATCAAAATATGTTTGAGATTGTAGATGCTACATGTATGGATGATAACATAGAAGCGTTGGCAGAACAGGTGGATGTGATTTTCACTGCAACACCACAAGGATATTTGGCTTCCTTATTAAATGAAGAAATTTTATCAAAAGTGAAGATTGTTGATTTGAGTGCAGACTATCGAATTAAAGATGTAAAGGTTTATGAGGAATGGTACAAGATTGAACATAAAAGTCCACAGTTTATTCCGGAAGCGGTATATGGACTTTGTGAAGTGAATCGCGAAGATGTAAAGAATGCAAGATTGGTGGCAAATCCAGGCTGTTATACCACTTGTTCGATTTTGACCATCTATCCACTGGCCAAAGAAGGCTATATTGATATGAGTAGTATTGTGATTGATGCGAAGTCAGGAACTTCAGGAGCCGGTCGTGGTGCAAAGATTGACAACCTATACTGCGAAGTGAACGAAAATATAAAAGCGTATGGCGTGGCATCACATCGTCACACACCGGAAATTGAAGAACAGTTAGGATATGCTTCGGGAGAAAACGTGATTTTAAATTTTACACCACATTTGGTGCCAATGAACCGTGGAATTCTTGCGACTGCATATGCAACCTTAAAAGAAGGTGTTACGGAAGAAATGGTAAAAGCAGCTTATGACAAATATTATGCGAATGAAAAATTTGTGCGTGTATTAGATCAGAATGTATGCCCACAAACCAAGTGGGTAGAAGGAAGTAATTACGTAGATGTCAACTTCGTTATTGACAAGAGAACCAATCGTGTTATTATGATGGGAGCGATTGATAATCTTGTGAAAGGTGCAGCAGGACAAGCAGTACAGAATATGAACATTATGTTCGGATTAAAAGAAACAGAAGGATTGGAACTAGTGCCAATGTTTCCTTAGAGGTAAAGGTTCCGGAGGAAAGACATGATACGAATTATGACGGTAGAGGATTACGAAGAAGTGAAAGCACTTTGGATGAAAATAAAAGGGTTTGGAATTCGAAGCATTGATGATTCCAAAGAAGGTGTTGAACGCTTTTTGAAAAGAAATCCTACAACAAGTGTGGTAGCAATTGAAGATGGAAAAGTTGTGGGAAGCATTTTGTGCGGACATGATGGAAGAAGAGGTTGTTTTTATCACGTTTGTGTAGATGAGCAGTATCGTATGTGCGGCATTGGAAAGGCAATGGTTGTGAAAGCGATGGAGGCATTGAAAGAAGAACACATCAATAAAGTTTCTTTGATTGCATTTACAAAGAATGATATCGGAAATGCGTTTTGGAAAGAAATAGGTTGGACAAAACGTGATGATCTGAATTATTATGATTTCACACTTAATGAAGAAAATATTACCGCATTTAATAAATAAAGAGGAGAGAAAAATATGAATATTATTCAAGGTGGTGTTACTGCCGCAACTGGGTTTGAGGCAGCAGCAGTCGCAGCAGAAATTAAATATAAAGGACGTACTGATATGGCGATGATCTACAGCCAGGTGCCATGTGTTGTAGCAGGAACCTTCACTACCAATGTAGTGAAAGCGGCACCGGTGAAATGGGACCAAAAGGTTGTAAAGGAAAGTGACTTTGCACAAGTAGTCGTGGTGAATTCAGGGATTGCCAATGCTTGTACAGGAGCAGAAGGGATGGGTTATTGTCAAGAGACTGCAGATGAAGTTGCAAAAGTGTTACAAATTCCTTCAGAAAGCGTATTGATTGGCTCTACCGGAGTAATCGGAAAACAGCTTCCAATTGATCGCATCAAAGCAGGTGTTGCGAAATTAGTTGCAGCTAAATCAGACACGATTGAAGCAGGAACCGAGGCGGCGAAAGCAATTATGACGACAGATACTTGCAAGAAAGAGATTGCGATTCAACTTGAAATTGCAGGAAAGACAATCACAATTGGTGGAATGGCAAAAGGTTCCGGTATGATTCATCCAAATATGTGTACTATGTTGGGATTCATAACGACAGATGCTGCAATTACAAAAGAAGCATTGGGGAAAGCATTGAGCGACGACGTGAATGATACCTTTAATATGATTTCTGTAGATGGAGATACCTCTACAAATGATACCGTATTGGTATTAGCAAATGGAATGGCCGGAAATGACATTATTTCTGTGGGAACGAAAGAGTATGATTTGTTCTATCAGGCATTGCATGAAGTGAATGAATATCTTGCAAAACAGCTTGCGGGAGATGGGGAAGGAGCAACTGCTCTTTTTGAAGTGAATGTCATTGGTGCAGAAACAAAAGAACAAGCTGTATTGTTGAGTAAATCCATTGCTTGCTCGAATCTGACAAAAACAGCGATTGCAGGACATGATGCAAACTGGGGAAGAATTCTTTGTGCGATGGGATATTCGGGTGCACAGTTTGATCCGGAGAAAGTAGACCTGTTTTTCGAAAGTAAAGTAGGAAAATTGCAAATCGTAAAAGATGGTCTCGCAACGGACTATAGTGAAGAAAAGGCAACAGAAATTCTTTCAGAACCACATGTAATTGCAACAGCAGATATAAAGATGGGTGATAAGAAAGCCACTGCATGGGGTTGTGATTTAACACATGGATATATTGATATCAATGCGGATTATCGCAGTTAAAGGAGTTTGACATGGATTATAAAATAGAAAAATATTTGGCAAAAGCAGAAGTACTGATTGAAGCACTTCCATATATTCAAAGATTTAACCATAAAGTCATTGTCGTAAAATACGGTGGAAGCGCAATGGTAGATGAGGAGTTAAAGAAGCGAGTAATTGAAGATGTAACTCTTCTGAAATTGGTCGGATTTAAACCAATTATTGTACACGGCGGCGGAAAAGAAATCAGTAATATGGTAGGCAGACTTGGTATGGAACCACGATTTGTGAACGGACTTCGTGTAACCGACGAGAACACGATTGAAATTGCAGAAATGGTTCTTGGAAAAGTAAATAAAAGTTTGGTGCAGTTAGTAGAATCACTAGGCGTACAAGCGATTGGAATTAGTGGAAAAGATGGTGCACTCTTAAAAGTAAACAAAAAATATTCAAACGGAGAGGACATCGGTTTTGTTGGTGAAATCAAGGAAGTGAATACGAAAATCATTCAAGACTTGTTAGAAAAAGACTATATTCCGATTGTTTGTCCAATTGGATTAGATGATGAGTATAATACATACAATATCAATGCAGATGATGCGGCTTGTGCCATTGCTCAGGCAATGCAAGCAGAAAAGTTGGCATTTTTGACAGATATTGAAGGCGTATATAAGGATCCAAAAGACCCAGAAACGTTGATTTCAGAATTGTCAGTTTCTGAGGCGGAAGGATTGATGGAAAGTGGCTATATTGGTGGTGGAATGCTTCCAAAATTACAAAATTGCATTGATGCAATTAATAGCGGTGTAGCCAGAGTTCATATATTGGATGGAAGAATTCCACATTGCTTGTTGTTGGAAATCTTTACAAATAAAGGAATTGGTACTGCAATATTAAAGGATGATGGAAGCAGGTTTTATCATGAAAAATAATTATATTCAAATGGCAGAAAATGCCTTGGTTCATACATATAATCGTTATCAGATTGTGCTGGAAAAAGGAGAAGGTGCTTATCTTTATGACACAGAGGGAAAGAAATACTTAGATTTTGCATCGGGAATCGGAGTGTGTTCCTTGGGGTATGGGCATCCTAAATATATAAATGCTCTCAAGAATCAGCTAGATAAACTGACTCATACCTCTAATTTGTTTTATAGCATTCCCGGGGGAAATGCAGCACAGAGTTTGGCGAATGCAACCAAGATGGAACGAGTATTTTTTACGAATAGTGGAACGGAAGCAATTGAAGGTGCGTTAAAAGCAGCAAGAAAATATGCTTATGCAAAAGGAAACGGACGTTATGAGTTTATTGCCATGAATCACTCTTTCCATGGAAGAAGTATGGGGGCAGTTGCCATAACAGGAACGGAGAAGTACCGTATTCCGTTTGAGCCATTGATTGGCGGAGTGAAATTTGCTGAGTTTAATAATTTAGAGAGTGTAAAAGCACAAGTGACCGAGCATACCTGTGCGATTATCCTTGAACCAGTGCAGGGGGAAGGCGGAATTTATCCGGCGGATGTAGAATTCTTACAAGGCGTAAGAAAACTGTGTGATGAAAATGATATTCTCTTGATTTTTGATGAAATTCAATGTGGAATGGGACGTACTGGAACCATGTTTGCATGGCAGGGATACGATGTGAAACCGGATATTATGACCATGGCGAAAGCCATTGGGAATGGAGTGCCGGTAGGAGCATTTGCCATGACAGAGCAAGTTGCAACATATTCGCTTGCACCTGGAGACCATGGTACAACATACGGTGGAAATCCATTTGTATGCACTGCGGTGGAACAAGTACTCCAAATTTTTGAAGAAGAACAGATTTTGGAACATGTGCAACAAATCAGTCAATATTTAGAAGAACAATTAGAATACCTTGTGCAAGAATCCGAAGAGATAGAGTTGCGCAGAGGAAAAGGGCTGATGCAAGGTCTTGTTTTGAAGAAACCAGTGGGAGAAGTGATTGCTGCAGCAATGAATGAAGGCTTAATCGTGATTTCGGCAGGAGGAAATGTATTGAGACTTTTGCCACCGTTAATCATCGAAAAAGAACAAGTTGATGAAATGATTGAAAAATTAAAAAAGGCGTTGTCTAAATAGCTTGTCGTATAAACCCCAATTGCTTGGATATACTTAAAATAGAAACTATTAGGAGGTATTCCAATGATTGGGGTTATTATTGCGTTAGCATCAGGCGCACTGATGAGTGTGCAAGGTGTATTTAACACACAAGTCACAAAAACAACAGGAATGTGGGTGTCTAATGGATGGGTACAGTTTACGGCTTTATTGGTGTGTGTAGGTGCCTGGCTTGTGACTGGGAGAGACTCCCTTGCGTCAATTGCAAAAGTAGAACCAAAGTATTTGCTTTTGGGAGGTGTAATTGGAGCAGGGATTACCTGGACTGTGATTAAAAGTATCGGAATATTAGGTCCGGCAAAAGCAGCGCTTTTGATTGTAATTGCGCAGTTAGCGGTGTCCTATTTGATTGAGATATTTGGGATGTTTGGCGTAGACAAGGAACCATTTGTATGGAGAAAAATAATCGGACTTGTAATGGCAGTTTTGGGGATTGTGATCTTTCAATGGAAGTAAAAAGTGGGTTGTAATTTAAAAGAAAATCCGATAGAATGAAGATGTCTAGCATAGAGGGGGATCTATAGTTTTTACTATGGAGGAAATATGCGTAGAATTTACATTTTATTGTGGATAGTTGCCTTGCTTGGCACTGTGGTTGCGTGCCAAAAACAGGAAGAACAAACCGTGGATTTAATGCTGGAAGAAGACCTCGTTCTAGAAGAGCACACAGACACAGAAGAAGAGATATTTGTGCATGTATGCGGTGCAGTTCAAAGCGAAGGTGTTTATGAATTGCCGAAAGGGAGTCGCATTTTCGAAGCAATAGAGAAAGCAGGTGGCTTTCGAGAAGATGCAGCCACAACAGAGATAAACCAAGCAGAAGTGCTCGAGGATGGGATGAAGGTTTATGTGCCAACGGTTGCAGAAATTTTAGAGATGCAAGTGAAAAAGAGTGGCAAAGTTAATATCAATCAGGCTTCAAAAGAAGAATTGATGACGCTTCCGGGAGTGGGAGAATCAAAAGCAGAAAGTATTATTCAATACAGAGAAGAGAATGGAAGTTTTAAACGTATCGAGGATATTATGCAGATCGTCGGTATCAAAGAAGGCCTATATGAAAAAATAAAAGAGTTCATTCAAGTTTAATAAAGGGAGATTACTCATGGGAAAACGTGTATTAGTCGTAGATGACGAAAAGTTAATTGTAAAGGGAATTCGCTTCAGCTTAATGCAAGACGGTCTGGATGTGGATTGTGCATATGATGGGGAAGAGGCATTGGATAAAGCGAAAACAAATCAATATGATTTAATCCTGTTGGATGTTATGTTGCCTAAAATGGATGGGTTTGAAGTGTGTCAACAGATTCGTGACTTTTCGGATGTCCCAATTATTATGTTAACGGCCAAGGGGGATGACATGGATAAGATCCTCGGCTTAGATTATGGAGCAGATGACTATATTACAAAGCCTTTTAATATTTTGGAAGTAAAGGCACGTATTAAGGCAATTATGCGTCGTGGAAGAAAACAGGAAGAAAAAGAGGCTCCAAGCAATGTGTTAGAAAAGAGCGATATGAAGATTGACCGAGAAAGCAGAAGAGTATACATCGAGGGCAAAGAAGTGAACTTGACTGCAAAAGAATTTGATCTTTTAGAGTTACTGGCAATGAACCCAGATAAGGTTTATAGTCGTGAACAATTATTGAATTTGGTATGGGGATATGAATATCCGGGTGATGCGAGAACTGTGGATGTACATATTAGACGTTTGAGAGAAAAGATCGAAAAACTTCCTAGCAATCCAAAATACGTTTATACAAAGTGGGGAGTGGGTTACTATTTTAATGGATAACTTGAAGAACAAAAGCAAAATATTTAAAAGTTTTAGATTTCGGATTATTGTGCTGCTTATGTTAATAAGCAGCATACCTTGTTTTGTGGTAAAAGAAGTGATTACGACTGCATATGAAGATCAGGCAGTTGCATGGAGAACTGCAGAAATTCAAGAGCAATGTACCATTTTGGCCAATCAGATTGTAAAGCAAGATTATATGGATGAACCGATATCTGAGATTGTGAATGCTGAGTTGACTCAGTTTTCGAATATATACAATGGTCGTGTTATGGTCATTGATGAAGAATTCAAAATCATAAAAGATACATTTGGAACGGATGAAGGAAAGACCATTATCGCTCCGGATGTAATTACGTGTTTGTCCGGAACGAGCACGCAATATTATGATGCGAAAGAGCAATATATCGACATCACAATCCCGATTACGGAAGTGCAGCAGGATGAAACTTATGTACTTGGAGCAATTCTGGTGAGTGTATCTACTGGAATTATTCAAGAGACAGATAATATTTTATCTACGAAGGCAAATTTTGCATTCTGGGTTGTCATGTTAGTCGTGCTGTTTATCGCAATCTTTGTCGTTGCACACATGATGAAGCCATTTCGTCAAATTGTGACGAGCGTTGAAGCTGTAACAGAAGGATATGACAGTGAAGACATCAAGGTGAATACTTATAAAGAGACACAAGATATTTCTGAGGCAATTAATAAAATGATGGGAAGATTGAGAATCATCGATGATTCCAGACAAGAATTTGTATCGAATGTGTCCCATGAGTTGAAGACGCCACTTACATCTATGAAGGTGCTTGCGGATTCACTGTTGATGCAAGAGGATGTACCGGTAGAACTTTACAAAGAGTTTATGGAAGATATTACCGAAGAGATAGAGAGAGAAAATAAGGTAATCAATGATTTGTTATCCCTTGTGAAAATGGATAAAACAGCATCGAATATTAATGTGAAGTCGGAAAATATCAATGAGTTAGTAGAACGAATTTTGAAACGTTTACAACCGATTGCGGCACAGCAAAACGTGGAAGTTGTATTTGAAAGTTTCCGACCGATTGTTGCAGAAGTCGATGAAGTGAAACTGACTTTGGCGATTACCAATTTAGTGGAGAATGCAATCAAATACAACAAAGAAGAAGGTTGGGTTCAAGTCTCAATCAATGCAGACCACAAATATTTCTATTTAAAAGTGGCAGATTCAGGGATGGGTATACCACAAGATTCTATCGACCATATTTTTGAAAGATTTTATCGTGTGGATAAGTCTCATTCTCGAGAGATTGGTGGCACTGGTTTGGGTCTTGCGATTGCCCGTAATGCAATTGTTATGCATCGTGGCGCAGTGAAAGTCCATAGTGAAGAAGGAGTTGGAACGACATTTACTGTTCGAATTCCACTCAATTATATTATGTAAGGAAGAAAAAGTATGAAGAAAAAAATAGGAATTTTTTTAGGATTTATACTTTGTATACTGTTGTGTGCGTGTGGTTCAAAAGAGCAGGCAGAAGGAGAAATATACGTCTATTATTTGAATGCAGATAAAAATGCGTTAAGGCAGGAATCCTACGCTGATTTGAGCATCGAAGATGCGCTCAAGAAACTTGAATTTCACGGAGTGTTAACGCCGTCAGTAAAAGTAGAAAATTTCGAACAAGAACGAACAAATTTAAATTTATACTTTAGCACAGAATACTATTCTTTAGATAAGAGCACAGAAGTGTTGTCCAGGGCAGCGATTGTGCAGACAATGACTCAAATTGACGGAGTACAATTTGTAACATTTTATGTAGGAGATAGTGAACTGACAGATAGAAGTGGACGTGCGATTGGTGTTATGAGAGCGGAAGATTTTGTACAGAATACAGGGTCATCCATTGATTCATATCAAACCACAGGGTTAACTCTCTATTTTGCTGATAAAGATGGTAAGCGTTTAAAGAAACGTACAGTAAGCAATGTGCACTACAATGTGAACACCTCGATAGAGCGTGTGGTTGTAGAACAACTCATGAAAGGAACAAGTGCATCGGGATATCAATCAACGATACCAAGAACAACGTTACTTTTGGGAGTCTCTGTAAAAGAGGACATTTGCTATGTAAACTTGGATTCCAAGTTTATTTCGGACAGTTATGATCTGGAACCAGAGGTGGCAATCTATTCCATTGTCAATTCGGTGATTGAAAATAGTAGTGTGAAAAAAGTGCAAATATTAATCGATGGTTCCAGCGAAATTGTTTACAAAGATAGTGTCGATTTGGGAAGACCATTGAAAAGAAATGTTAAAATTATAAAGGAGAAATAGTATGAAAAATAGGCGGTTGTGTTTTGCATGCCTGTTGCTCATTCTAATTCAATGTTTGATGTTAATTGTGACTGGCGGGGAGTCTTTTTCGGACATACCCGCCAATTCTATCTTTCAAAAAGAGGATGGACAAGAGGTTATTGTTCAAGGAAAAGTTTATAAAAAAACAAACAAATCAAATTTTCAAATCTTATATTTAAAAAATCATTCTAATTCAGATTCCCGTTTATTCGTTTATATAAAAAATCCAATTTCAATATCCATAGGGCAGACCGTTTGCTTAAAGGGGAAAACACAACCTTTTGAAAGAGCGAGGAATCCAGGAAACTTTGATCAGGCTAGTTATTATGCACGCCAAAAGTTTTATGGAATCATTTGGTGTGATCAAGTGTTAGATGTTTCCGGAAAGGAAAATGTGTTGGCGGAGACGCTCTATCAAATCAAATGCAAATGGAAAGAGAAGCTGGTTAAATATCTAGGAAAAGAAAATGGATCGATTCTATCTGCAATGCTTTTGGGAGAGAAAGAAGGAATGGATACGCAGGTAAAAGAATTGTATCAAAAAAGTGGAATTGGTCATTTGCTTGCGATTTCCGGGCTCCATATTTCCTTTATCGGCCTTGGCATTTATAAATTACTACGAAAGGGAGGAGTTCCCATTCTGGTAGCAGGATTTGTGTCTATGCTTGTGATTAGTTTATATGCCTTTATGATTGGAGTTTCGGTGTCTGTTTTCCGAGCATACCTCATGCTGCTATTACGAGTAGGGGCTGAATTGACAGGGAGAGTATATGACCTGGTTACGGCACTTGTGTTGGCGGCAACATTGACCATTGTGATGATGCCCAATTATTTAACCGATGCAAGTTTTTTACTGTCTTATGGAGCAATTTTAGGAATTCTTTTTGTGTTACCTGCAATGGAAGAATCCATGTCGAAAAAAAGAATGCTTATTTCCTCACTGTGTTCTAGCATGTCTATCAATCTTGTGCTGTTTCCTATTCTTTTATGGTTCTATTACGAATTTCCGATTTATTCTGTTCTATTGAATTTGATAGCAATACCATTGATGAGTTTGCTGTTAGGTTGTGGTCTGTGTGGAAGTGTGTTTCTGTGGTGTCCACCAATTCGCGCTGCCTGTTTCTTTGTGTGTAATCAGATTCTTGGGCTGTATGAACGAATGGGAGTCTGGGGGAATGAGCTACCCTTGTCTAGAATTGTATTTGGCAAACCCCAAATTTGGATGATGGTTGTGTATTATTTTGTTTTAATCGTTGTGCTTTTTACGATAAAAAAGCGAAAGAAAAAGAATGTTTTGGTATGGATGCCATGTATTCTCTGCATTTTCCTAATGGGAGTTCGTTTTGAAAAAGATTTGAGAGTTACGATGATTGATGTTGGACAAGGAGAGAGTTTGTTTGTCCGGGGACCAAGCGGAAAAAGCTATTTGATCGATGCGGGGAGCAGTGATGTGGAACAGGTGGGAAAATATCGTATAGAACCATTTTTAAAATCACAAGGTGTAGGAAGTCTGGATTATGTATTTGTGACTCATGGGGACTTGGACCATTGTAATGGAATTCGTGAAATGGTCGTGCGACAGTCTGTGGGCGTGAAAATCAAACATTTAGTTATGCCGAGTAATTATCAAAAAGACGATGTGTTAAAAGAATTGAGTGAGCAAGCCATAGAAAAGGGAATACAGGTGTTTCCAATGAAAGCGGGTGTGTTTTTGCTAGAAAAAGAATTGAGGATTCAGTGTATTCAACCAGACTCAAGTAGTAGACTGGAAGGAAATGCGGGTTCCATGGTATTGGAACTTCGTTTTGGTAATTTTGAAATGCTGTGTACCGGGGATGTGGAAGCAGAAGGGGAGGAACAGCTTACGGCTGCTTTGAAAGAAAAAAGATATGATGTGTTAAAGGTAGCACATCATGGTTCAAAGTATTCCACAACTCCGGAATTTTTGAATGAGGTAAAGCCTAAAATCGCACTGATATCAGCAGGAGAAAACAATCCGTACAAACACCCCAATTCTGCTACATTGAAACGATTGAAAGATTGTGGGTGTGATATCTATCAGACGTTAAAAAGTGGAGCGATTACATTGATATCCGATGGGAATTCATTGACAATTTCATTGCTTGCATTTAGACTATAAGAGAATATGGGCAGAAAGGCGAACCTACATGAAAAGTCTGAATGAAGATTTGAAAAATGGACAATTTAATAAGGTTTATCTGTTGTATGGTGAAGAGGCATATTTGAAGAGACAGTATAAAGAAAAGTTGCGTGATGCAATGGTTTCTCCAGGGGATACCATGAACATGTCCTATTATGAGGGTAAAGGAATTTCCGTGAATGAAATCATCGATTTAGCAGAAACGTTACCGTTCTTTTCGGATAGAAGACTGATTGTGTTGGAGGATACAGGATTCTTTAAACATGCATCTCAAGAGTTAGCAGAGTATTTGTCAGAGATGCCAGAAACAACACATATTCTGTTTGTGGAAACGGAAGTGGACAAGCGAGGAAAATTGTATAAGGCAGTACAAAATAATGGTCGTGCGGTGGAGTTTGTTAGGCAGGATGAGAATACATTGATGCGATGGGTAGCAGGAAATGTAAAGCGAGAAGAAAAACTGATTCGTGAAAGTACCATTCGTCATTTCTTGGCAAAAGTGGGAACAGATATGGAAAACATTCAAAAAGAATTAGAAAAGTTGTTTTGTTACACTTTAGATAAACAGGAGATTACCACAGAAGATGTGGAAATGATTTGTACAGAACAAATCACAAATCGCATTTTTGACATGGTAAATGCGGTGGCCGAGAAAGAACAAAAGAAAGCATTGGATTATTACTATGATTTACTTGCTTTGAAAGAACCACCACTTCGCATTCTGTTTTTGCTTAGCAGACAATTTAAAGTCTTGTTGGAAGTAAAGATGTTGGACAAACAAGGCATTGGGCGGAAAGAGATTTCAGAAAAGGTTGGAATCAGTCCTTTTGTAGCGGGCAAATATCAGAGTCAGGCAAAGGCATTTTCCGCAAAGCATTTGCGTGAAATATTAGAAAATAGTGTAGAGATTGAAGAGAATATAAAGACAGGAATACTTACCGAAATTTTAGGAGTAGAACTTTTTATTATCAAACATTCATCAAGATAACCTAGAATTGTGGCAGGAGGAAGAAAATGGCAAGAATTGATCAAAAGAAAATACGTAATTTTTGTATTATCGCACACATCGACCATGGGAAGTCGACGTTGGCGGACCGCATTATTGAGAAGACGGGTTTGCTTACCAGTCGTGAAATGCAAGCGCAAGTGTTGGATAATATGGAACTGGAACGTGAGCGAGGAATCACAATTAAGGCGCAAGCAGTACGTATTGTATATAAAGCAAATGATGGAGAAGAATATATTTTTAATTTAATTGACACACCGGGACATGTGGATTTTAATTACGAAGTTTCACGAAGCTTGGCTGCATGTGATGGTGCGATTTTGGTTGTGGATGCAGCACAGGGCGTGGAAGCACAGACCTTGGCAAATGTATACTTGGCACTGGATCATGATTTAGATGTCATGCCGGTTATCAATAAAATCGATTTGCCAAGTGCAGAGCCAGAACGTGTCATTGAAGAGATTGAAGATGTAATTGGAATTGAAGCAATGGACGCACCTCGAATTTCTGCAAAAGTAGGATTGAACATTGAGGAAGTATTAGAGCAGATTGTGGAAAAGATTCCAGCTCCGGAGGGTGATGCAGATGCGCCACTTCAAGCGTTGATTTTTGACTCCCTATATGATTCTTATAAAGGTGTTATTGTATTTTGTCGTATCAAAGAAGGCTCTGTAAAAAAAGGAACCAACATTAAGATGATGGCGACAGGTGCCACTGCAGAAGTTGTGGAAGTGGGATATTTTGGAGCAGGTCAGTTTATTCCTTGTGAGGAATTGAGCGCCGGAATGGTAGGATATATCACTGCAAGTTTGAAGAATGTAAAAGATACTCGCGTGGGTGATACCATTACGGATGCGAATAGACCATGTGAAAAGCCGCTTCCTGGATATAAAAAGGTGCAACCGATGGTGTATTGTGGTATGTATCCAGCAGATGGATCGAAGTATCAAGATTTGAGAGATGCGTTAGAAAAATTACAACTGAATGACGCAGCGCTTCATTTTGAACCGGAAACATCTATTGCATTAGGGTTTGGATTCCGATGTGGTTTCCTTGGATTGTTACATTTGGAAATTATACAAGAACGTTTGGAAAGAGAGTACAACTTGGATTTGGTGACAACCGCACCAGGTGTTGTATATAAAGTTCATAAAACCAGCGGAGAAGTAATCGACCTTACCAACCCATCAAACTTACCGGAACCGACAGAAATCGATTTCATGGAAGAGCCGATGGTAAAAGCAGAGATTATGGTTACCTCTGAATTTATTGGGGCGATTATGGATTTGTGTCAAGAACGCCGAGGCGTTTATCAGGGAATGGAATATATTGAAGAAACAAGAGCTGTTCTTCGATACCATCTACCACTTAACGAGATTATCTATGATTTCTTTGATGCGTTAAAATCTCGTTCCAGAGGTTATGCATCGTTTGATTATGAAATGCTTGGATATGAAAAATCAGAACTTGTTAAATTGGATGTTTTAATCAACCGAGAAGAAGTCGATGCGTTGTCCTTTATTGTATTCTCTGGAAGTGCTTATGAGCGCGGTCGTAAGATGTGTGAAAAATTAAAAGATGAGATTCCGCGTCATTTGTTTGAGATTCCGATTCAGGCAGCAGTAGGAAGCAAGATTATTGCTAGAGAAACTGTTAAAGCGATGCGAAAAGACGTATTGGCAAAATGTTATGGTGGTGATATTTCACGTAAACGTAAGCTGTTGGAAAAACAAAAAGAAGGAAAGAAGAGAATGCGTCAAATTGGAAACGTAGAGATTCCTCAGAAAGCATTCATGAGTGTATTGAAACTAGATGATAAAAAATAGACAAATAGAAATCTATATTCATATTCCGTTTTGTGTGAAAAAATGTGCGTATTGTGATTTCTTATCTGCACCTGCAGATTCGAGTACAATGGAACTGTATGTGACAGCGTTGATAAAAGAAATCCATGCACACCATGACGCAATGAAAGCGTGCGTTGTAACGACCATCTTTATGGGAGGAGGAACACCGACCATTTTGAGTGAAGGTCAAATGGAACGAATTTTCAAGGCGATTCGAGAGAACTTTACAGTAGACGAAAGAGCAGAGATAACAATCGAGGCAAACCCAGGTACGGTGACCAGAGAAAAACTGTTCAGTTATCGTCAAGCGGGAATCAATCGAATTAGTTTTGGACTGCAGTCTGCAAATAACGAAGAGTTAAGAACTTTAGGACGTATTCATACTTATGAAGCATTTTTGGAAAGTTTTCATATAGCTCGTGAATGTGGATTTGAGAATATCAATGTAGATTTGATTTCCGCAGTACCGAAGCAGACTTTGGAAAGCTGGGAAGAAACATTAAAGAAGATTGTCATGTTAAAACCAGAACACATTTCGGCGTATAGCTTAATCGTGGAGGATGATACTCCGTTTGCAAGGTTGTATGGGGAAGGGTGTCCGAAAGAAGAGGATCTTCCAACAGAGGAAGAAGAGCGCAAAATTTATCAAAGGACGAAAGTGATTCTGGAAGATGCCGGATATCATCGATATGAAATTTCAAACTATGCAAAAGAAGGAAGAGAATGTCGACATAATCTAGGATACTGGGAGAGAAAAGAATATCTTGGAGTCGGTTTGGGTTCCGCTAGTCTCCTTGCAAATCAACGGTACAAGAATACGGATCACTTTGATGTATACCTGGAACATTCGGATGAATTCGATGTGATTCAAGAACAACAACAAACGTTGACAGTGCAAGAGCAAATGGAAGAATTTATCTTTTTGGGGCTACGCAAAACAGAGGGTGTTTTGGAACAAGAGTTTCAAACGTTGTTTGGCAAACAGATGAATGAGTGTTACGGGGCTCAAATAGAACGATTTGAAGAACAAGGTTTTTTGCAAAGAAGAGAGGGAAGGTTAAGTTTAACAGAAGAGGGGATTAACGTAAGTAATTATATCTTTTCTGAATTTCTTGCCTAATCGTAAGTGAAAAAGATATAAAAAAGACATGCTACTAAGTGGCATGTCTTTTTGTGTTTATTCTTCGATCATATCTTCGAATTCTTGTTCATCTAACCATTCATCAAAAGCATCAGCAGCTGCTTCGTATTCGTCGTCATCTTCGATGTTTTCTAATGTTGGCTCTCCATCTTCTGTTTCTACGTAGCGGTAGATGAATACATCTCCTTCTTCGTTGTCGCCTTCTTCATCTAATGGAAGTAAAGCAATGTATTCTTTGTTATCTACAGTGTAGATAGTGAGAACTGCACATTCGATTACTTCATCGTTATCGAGAGTTAATGTAACAGTTACTTCTTCGTTGCATCCGCAATTGCAATCATGATCGTGAGTATGTTCGCTCATAGTAAGTCTCCTTTAATGCATTAATTTTGATAAGTTAACTTTAACAGAACAAGAAAAGAATTGCAAGGTAAGAATCGTAATGTTAATATGAAGTGGTGAAAAGAGGGATAGACATGAAAGCATGGAAACATTTTTGTACAATTACATATCATAAAATTTTGGTGGCGAAGGGTTGTTTTGCGGTAGGGTTATATCGTCAGGGATTGATGCATGACCTGTCAAAATATAGTTGGATAGAGTTTCGAATCGGAGCGAAATATTTTCAGGGGACGAGAAGCCCGAATAATGCAGAGAAAGAAGTTTCTGGATATTCGTCTGCATGGTTGCACCACAAAGGGCGAAACAAGCACCATTATGAATATTGGTTGGACTATGGTTTTCCACCGGATCGTCGAATCACTGGTATGCGTATGCCGGAAAAATACGTAGTAGAGATGTTCATGGATCGCATTGCTGCTTGTAAAGTTTACATGAAGGAGAGTGGCTACCACGACGCAGCTCCTTGGGAGTATTATGAGAGAAGCAAATCCATTTTGCTTATGCATGATGACACAAGGGCGCTATTAGAAGAACTTCTGTTGATGTTGGCCGAAAAGGGCGAAAAAGAAACATTCGCCTATGTGAAAAAAGAAATCATAAAGAAAAAGAAACGCAAATAGAAAAATCGTGCACCGTCAAGTGCACGATTTTTTGTGTAAGCAAACGCCTTAGCAATTATTCTGGATATACAAGTCGGTCCATGGAAATGTCGGTCAAAACTTCGGATGAATATTTTTTGGCAAGGTATTTGGCCATTGGAAGATTCATGTCCAAGTAGTTCCCGCAATCCTTTGGAGCTGCTCCTGGAATTTCGTCATTGTATTCAGCAATGAAAGAAAACAGTTCTTTTAATAAGTCGATAATATTTTCGGAATTGTAATCTCCTGCAAGTAACAGATAGAAACCGGTACGACAGCCCATTGGACCAAAGTAGATGATTTTAGGACCAAAGGTTTTGTGGTTTCGTAAGAAGGTGGCTGCTAAGTGTTCAATGGCATGCATTTCTCCGGTGTTCATTACAGGTTCTTCGTTTGGACTTGTCATGCGAAGGTCAAATGTAGTGATAGTTTCTGCACCGATAGAATCTTTTCTTGAAACATAAACACCAGGTTGTAATTTGATGTGGTCTATTGTAAAACTTGTAATTTTTTCCATATTCATTCCTCCAATTCACATAAATTTATTATAATGATTTCTTTTGTGGAAGACAAGTGGTATACTGAAAAAGTATATGGAGGAAGAGACGATGAGGTTATATATGATGCGTCATGGTGAGACGGATTGGAATAAACAACATTTGTGGCAGGGAAGGACAGATATCCCGTTGAACGATAAAGGAAGATTTGTGGCGGAATTAACGAGAGAAGGAATGAAAGACATTTCTTTGGACTTGGCGTTTTGCAGTCCTCTTTCTCGAGCAAAAGAAACCGCAGAGATTGTTTTGCAAGGAAGAAATATTCCGCTGATTGTGGATGAGCGAATTACGGAAATGGGATTTGGGCCATTGGAAGGGAAAGATATGCGTGACGTAACCGACGAGACTCGTGTGTTTTTTCTACATCCGGAAGAGTATATTGTTCCGGAGAACGCAGAAGGATTCGATGAGATTTTAGAACGTGAAAAGTCTTTCTTAGACGAGTTAATCTCAAACCCAGAGTATCAAGATTATAATATCTTAGTGGCCACACATGGTGCTGCGCTTAGAGGATTGATGGCAGTTCTTGAAAAGAAGCCGATTTCAAAGTACTGGGAAGGTGGCGTTCATAAAAACTGTGGTATGTCGATTGTTGATATTCATGACGGGGAAATCGAAATTGTACAAGAAGCAATTATTTTGTACGATGAAAAGGACTTGAAATAGGTTGGAATATAGTGGTAAACTAGACATTGAATTTGTTTGGAGGAATTAGAAATGATTAATGATAAAAAAGTTTTGTTTAGCGGAATGCAGGCGACAGGGAATCTTACATTGGGAAACTATCTAGGAGCGATGAAGAACTGGGTTGCTTTGAGCGATGAGTACGAATGCTTTTATAGTGTAGTGGATATGCATTCAATCACAGTAAGACAAGACCCAGCCACTTTGAGAAAAAGAGCAAGAGCATTGCTTACGTTATATATTGCTGCAGGACTTGATCCTGAGAAAAATTGCATTTATTATCAATCACATGTTTCGGGACATGCAGAGTTAGCATGGATTTTAAACTGTTATACTTACATGGGTGAACTGAATCGTATGACGCAGTTTAAAGATAAGTCTGCAAAACACGCGGATAATATCAATGCGGGATTATTCACGTACCCAGTGTTGATGGCAGCGGATATTTTGTTATTCCAAGCAGATGTTGTTCCAGTAGGAATTGACCAAATGCAACATTTGGAACTTACAAGAGATATTGCGCAACGTTTCAATGGAATTTATGGTGACGTATTTACTGTTCCAGAAGCATATATCGGAAAAGTAGGGGCTAAGATTATGAGCCTTCAGGATCCTACAAAGAAGATGTCAAAATCAGATGAAAATATGAATGCAAGTATTTACTTGATGGACGATCCGGATACAATCATTCGAAAATGCAAACGTGCGGTGACAGATTCAGAAGCGCAGATTCTCTATAGAGATGAGCAACCAGGTGTCAAGAATCTGATTGATATTTACAGTGCATGTACCAATAAAACGCCACAGGATGTTGTAAAAGAGTTTGATGGCAAAGGGTATGGCGATTTTAAGATGGCAGTAGGAGAGGCTGTGGTATCTGTATTGAAACCATTGCAAGATGAAGTTGCCAGATTAGAAAAAGACAAAGTATATATTGACAGTGTGATTAAGAATAACGGGGAAAAAGCGAACTACTACGCGTTAAAGACATTGCGCAAGGTACAAAAGAAAGTGGGATTCCCTGAAAGAATTCGTTAATAAAGGTGGTTATAAGTATGAAGATAATTGCAACGGAACATGCACCAAAAGCATTGGGTCCATATTCGCAAGGGTATGTCCATAATGGAATGTTGTATTCTGCAGGACAGATTGCAATCAATCCAACGACAGATGCGATAGAGGCGACTGACATTGTAGGACAGACAGAGCAAGTGTGCCAAAATCTTGGCGCTGTTTTAGAGGCGGCAGGCACCGATTTTGCGCATGTTGTGAAAACGACTTGTTTCCTTGCAGATATGGGAGATTTTGCGGCATTTAATGAAGTGTATGCAAAGTATTTTGTTTCAAAGCCTGCAAGGAGTTGTGTGGCAGTTAAGACATTGCCAAAGAATGTTCTCTGCGAAGTAGAAGTAATCGCAGTAGTAGAAGAATAGGAAGTGAAGATATGGCAGAACAAGAAAAAAATAGTTCATGCTCGGCGGAGAGTTGCTCTAGTTGTGCACAAGCAGGATCTTGCCCGAGTAAAAAAGTAGATATGAAAATTGCACCAAATCAATACACTCATGTAAAGAAAGTGATTGGTGTTGTCAGTGGAAAAGGCGGTGTAGGGAAATCGATGGTAACAGCGTCCCTAGCGCGTTTGATGAGAGAACAAGGATATTCAGTAGGTATTTTGGATTCCGATATCACGGGGCCATCTATTCCGAAAATGTACGGAATGCACGATCATGCGGTGGGAACTGAAGATGGATTGTTCCCAGGTATTGCAAAAGATGAGACAAGAATTATGTCGGTAAACCTTTTGCTCGATAGCGAAGATACTCCGGTAATCTGGAGAGGTCCAGTTATTGCAGGTGTCGTAAAACAATTTTGGGAAGAAGTTCTCTGGGGAGATTTGGACTATTTATTTGTAGACATGCCACCGGGAACTGGCGATGTGCCACTTACGGTATTCCAATCATTGCCAATCGATGGAGTGGTGATTGTAACTTCACCACAAGACTTGGTACAAATGATTGTGAGAAAAGCATATCATATGGCAAATGCAATGAATGTTCCAGTACTTGGAATTGTAGAAAATTTCAGTTATTTAAAATGTCCAGATTGTGGAAAAGAAATTTCTGTGTTTGGAAAAAGTCGTATTGACGAGATTGCAAAGGAATTAGGAGTAGAAGTATTAGGCAAAATGCCTATCGATCCTGCATTGGCAGAGATGGTAGAAGAGGAAAAATTCTACGAAGTAAAGAATCCATATTTGGAAAAAGCATTGGATGTATTAAAATAAAAAAACAGGGCGAGAAATATCGCCCTGTTTTTACTTTATAGGAAACTTCGTTCCTATAAAGTAAAAACGCTCCGCAAGGATGCGCAGAGACGCGTGCAAGGAGAATATAGCTACGCAATCGCGTCTCGCGCGAGAGTTTGCAAGCAAACTCTTTATTACTTCGTATTCTTGGAAAATGTAACAAAAAGTTAGTTAAAAAAATATCAAAAATTGGCAGATTTTTGCTTGAACAAGAAGAATGCATATGGTATTATGATAAAAGCGGATAAATATGAGAATTCGCTAATTAAAAAATCAGATTGTTAAAAAAAAAACAATATAAGGAGGCGCGCTTATGAGCAGCAAAATTACTATCATCGGTGCTGGAAGTGTAGGTTCTACAATAGCTTATACTTTGGCAAACCAAGATATCGTATCTGAAATCGTTATGATCGATATCAACAAAAATAAGGTAGAGGGAGAAGTAATGGATATCATCCAAGGAACATACTTCAGAGATCCAATTTCTATCGTAGCAGGTGATTACGCAGATGCAAAAGATTCTGACATCGTTATCATCACATCAGGTATCGCACGTAGACCTGGACAAACAAGACTTGAGTTGGCACAAACAAACGTTAACATCTTAAAGAGCATCGCACCAGAAATCGTGAAAGCAGCTCCAAATGCTAAATACATTATTGTAAGCAATCCTGTTGACGTTATGACATACGTATTCCACAAAGTTTCAGGACTTCCAGAAAACCAAATCATCGGTTCTGGTACAGTTCTTGATACAGCAAGACTTCGTTGTGGACTTTCAGAACACTTCAACGTAGCTCAAAGAAACGTACACGCATATGTATTCGGTGAACATGGAGATAGTTCATTCGTACCATGGAGCTCAGCAACAATCGCTGCAATTCCAGTTGATAACTATCCAGCAGTTGCAAAAGCAAGTGGTGTAGAAGTTGATCCAGTTGACAAAGACGGAATGATTGAATACGTAAGAAAATCAGGTGGAAAGATTATCGCTAACAAAGGTGCAACATTCTATGCAGTATCTGCATCAGTAGTTCAACTTTGCAACGTAATTCTTGCAGCTTCAGATTCTATGGTAACTGTTTCAACAATGATGAAAGGTGAATATGGAGTAGAAGATGTATGCTTAAGCACATTAGCACTTGTAGGACCAGAAGGATACAAAGGAAAAGTTCTTGTTGAATTAACAGACGAAGAACTTGAAAAAATGCAAGCAAGTGCAGAAGCATTGAAATCAGTTATTTCACAAATTGAAATTTAATCAACGCATAAAGAAGAGAGGAAACTGATATGAAGTACAGTTATTATCCAGGGTGTACCCTGAAAAACAAGGCAAAAGATCTAGATGCATATGCTAGAGCTTCTGCATTGGCACTTGGATTCGAACTGGAAGAAATTGAAGAATGGCAGTGCTGTGGTGGAGTATATCCACTCGGTACTGACGAAATCGCAAGCAAGCTTTCTTCAGTTCGTGCTCTCAACGAAGCCAAAGTGAAGGGACAGGATCTAGTGACACTTTGTTCAGCTTGTCATCACGTAATTAAACGTGTAAATGACGATATGAAAAATGTGGATGACATCCGTACCAGAGCGAACAACTATATGCAACTTGAAGAACCATATGCTGGTGAAACAGAAGTGTTGCACTTCCTTGAAGTTTTACGCGATAAAGTTGGTTTTGACAAGTTGAAAGAAAAAGTGGTAAATCCACTTACAGGAAAGAAGATTGGTGCTTACTATGGCTGCTTACTTCTTCGTCCTGGAAAGGTATTAGGATTTGACAATCCTGAAAACCCAACTATTATCGAAGATTTCATTCGTGCAATCGGAGCAACACCTGTTGTATATCCATACCGCAATGAATGTTGTGGTGGATACATTTCTTTGAAAGAAAAAGAAATGGCAAAAAATATGTGCGATAACATCGTAGATAGTGCAGCAGGATTTGGAGCAGAAATGCTTATTACAGCATGCCCACTTTGCATGTACAACTTAAACAAGAGCACAGAAGGCAAGATTCCAGTTGTGTATTTCACAGAACTTCTTGCTGAAGCACTTGGAGTAAAAGAGGAGGTAGGAGAATAATGAGTCACGCAAGCAATAAGGCTGAACAAATCAAAACAATCAGCGGCGTAAATCCATTAAAATGTATGAAATGCGGAAAATGTTCTGCTTCCTGCCCATCTTATAATGAAATGGATATTAAACCACACCAATTCGTATCTTACGTACAAAACGGAGATATTGAAAGTTTGGTAAATTCAAAATCACTTTGGAAATGTCTCTCATGCTTTGCATGTGTAGAACGTTGTCCAAGAGATGTTAAACCAGGTAAATTGATTGATGCAGCAAGACAACTTGTTGTTCGTGAAAAAGGTCAGACATACTTGTCGCCAGATGAAGTTCCGGAACTTCTTGATCCAGAAACTCCACAACAACTTTTAGTTAGTGCATTCAGAAGATATAGGAGGTAAGTCACATGCAGAGAATAGGAGTATTCGTGTGTCACTGTGGTAGCAATATCGCAGCTACAGTAGACGTGAAAAAAGTTGCAGAAATGGCTCTTTTAGAACCAGGCGTTGTTCATGCAGAAGATTACCAATATATGTGTTCAGAAGCAGGACAAGCTAAAATTCAAGCTGCAATTAAAGAAAAGAATTTGACAGGAATCGTTGTATGTTCTTGTTCACCACGTATGCATGAAAATACATTCAGAAGTGCAGCAGAAAAAGCTGGGCTTAATCCATACATGGTAGAAATCGCAAATATTCGTGAACACTGTTCATGGATTCACAAAGACATGGAAGAGGCTACAAAGAAAGCCGTAATCCTTGCAAGAGCAGCGATTGCAAAAGTAAACTTAAATGCACCACTTAAGCCAGGTGAAAGTTTAGTAACTAAACGTGCACTTGTAATCGGTGGTGGTATCGCAGGTATCCAAACAGCTATCGATATTGCAGATGCTGGATATGAAGTAGATATCGTAGAAAAAACACCAAGTATCGGTGGTAGAATGTCTCAATTAGATAAGACATTCCCAACACTTGACTGTTCAGCTTGTATCCTTACACCAAAAATGGTTGAGGCAGCAGCACACGAAAAGATTACAATCTATACATATAGTGAAGTAGAAGCAGTAAGTGGTTTCGTTGGTGATTTCACAGTTGATATCAGAAAGAAAGCAAGATATGTAGATTCTGACAAATGTACAGGATGTGGTGTTTGTCAAGAAAAATGTCCATCAAAGAAATCGCTTAGCGAATTCAACCGTGGATTAAATACAAGAAGTGCAATCTACACACCATTTGCACAGGCAATTCCAAACGTACCTGTTATCGATACAGATGCTTGTATCAAAATGAAAACAGGAAAATGTGGTATCTGTGAAAAGGTATGTCAAGCAGGCGCAATCGATTATCAACAACAAGATGAAATCGTTACACAAAAATATGGTGCAATCGTAGTTGCAACAGGTTTCGATACAATCAAACTTGATAACTATGATGAGTATGCATACAACCAAAGCAAGGATGTTATTACATCTCTTGAATTAGAACGTGTTATGAATGCTGCAGGTCCTACAAAAGGACATTTGGAACGTCTTTCTGATGGAAAACATCCAAAGGAAATCGTATTCATCCAATGTGTAGGTAGCCGTTGTGCAGATAACAGAGGAAAGAGCTACTGTTCAAAAATCTGTTGTATGTACACTGCAAAACATGCAATGTTAATCCGTGATAAATATCCGGATGTAAATGTAACCGTATTCTACATTGATGTTCGTACACCAGGTAAGAACTTCGACGAATTCTACAGAAGAGCAGTTGAAGATTACGGTGTAAATTACATCAAAGGTCAGGTTGGAAAAGTAATTCCTCAACCAGACGGAAAATTATTAGTTCAAGGTGCAGACCTTTTGGACAACAAACAAATTTTGAAAGAGGCAGACATGGTAGTTCTTGCAACTGCAATTGAGCCAAACCCAGATGTAAGAAAGATTGCAACAATGCTCACAGCAAGTATTGATACAAACAATTTCTTGACAGAGTCACATGCAAAACTTCGTCCGGTAGAATCACCAACAGCAGGTGTGTTCCTTTCAGGTGTTTGTCAAGGACCAAAAGATATCCCTGAAACAGTAGCACAAGCAGGTGCTGCAGCTGTAAAAGCAATCGGTTTGCTTGCAAAAGATAAACTTTTGACAAACCCATGTACAGCAAAATCAGATCAACTTCTTTGTAATGGATGTTCTACATGTGCAAATGTATGTCCTTACGGCGCAATTTCATATGAAGACATCGAAGTAAATGACCATGGTATCCGTGAAACACGTCGTGTAGCTGTTGTAAACAGTGCACTTTGTCAAGGTTGTGGTGCTTGTACAGTAGCATGTCCTTCAGGATCTATGGACTTACAAGGATTCTCAAATAGACAGATTATAGCGGAGGTAGATGCAATATGTCGATAGAAAACAATAACGAATTCAGACCGAAAATTGTAGCGTTCTGCTGTAACTGGTGTAGTTATGCGGGCGCAGACCTTGCAGGAAGCAGCCGTCTGTCATACCCTGCAGATGTAAAAATTATCCGTGTACCATGTTCTTGCCGTGTAAACCCAATGTTCATCTTAAGAGCATTTGAAAAGGGAGCTGACGGGGTTATCCTTTGTGGATGTCATCCAGGAGACTGCCACTACACAACAGGTAACTACTACGCAAGAAGACGTATGACATTATTATTCTCTATGCTTGATTACATCGGTGTAGAAAATGGTCGTACACGTGTAGAATGGGTATCAGCAGCTGAAGGTGTGAAATTCTCTCAAACAATGAATGAGTTTGTAGAAAAAATTCACTCACTCGGTAAAAACGTAAGATTGGGGGATTTGAGATGCAAGAATTAATCAGTCGCGCAAAAGAACTGCTTGCAAACGGAACCGTTGAACGTGTTCTTGGATGGAAAGCAGGAGATCTTCCATACAATCCAGAACCAGCTTACTTCTATGTAGAAGAAGATTTTGATAACTTTGTTTACAATGGGTTCTGCGGAGCTAACCTTAGCAAATATATGATTGAAGCTTCCAAAATGGAAGGAAAAACATTGGTATTCTTAAAACCATGTGATTCATACAGCTTTAACCAATTAATCAAAGAACATCGTGTTGATAGAGAAAAAGCTTATATCATCGGTGTTGCATGTAAAGGTAAATTGGACATTGAAAAAGCCAAAAAATTAGGAATCAAAGGTATTGAAAGTGTTTCTGGTGCAGAAATGTCAGATGCTTGTGATACATTGACATTCCAAACTATTTACGGAGAAAAAACTTGTGCATATGCAGATGTAATGCTTGAAAGATGTCACGTATGTAAAGGTAAAGAACACGTAGTGTTTGATGAAGTAATTGGAGAATCAAAGGATACAAAGGACGCAGAAAGATTTGCAGAAGTTGAAAAAATTGAAGCAATGAGTCCAGAAGAAAAATTTGCTTTCTTCCAAAAAGAACTCAGCAAATGTATTCGTTGTAACGCTTGTCGTAACGTATGTCCAGCTTGTAGCTGCCGTAAATGTGTATTTGATAGCACAAAATTTGACAGTGCACAAAAAGCAAATGTTGATTCATTCGAAGAAAAAATGTTCCACGTAATCCGTGCATTCCACGTAGCTGGAAGATGTACAGACTGTGGAGAATGTAGCAGAGTATGTCCACAAGGTATTCCACTTCACTTGTTCAACCGTAAATTCATTAAAGATATCAATGAATTCTATGGTGAATATCAAGCAGGAGCAGATACAACTTCTAGAGGACCACTCACAAACTTTACATTTGACGATGTTGAACCAAGCATCGTAGCAGAAAGGGGATAATGTGATGTATAAGATAGCAAAAGAAAATCTTTCGGCATTATTCCAAGCGATTGCCGGAGAGCAAGATTTATACTTGCCAGTAAACAACAATGGTCAAGTAAACTTCGCAGCATGGACAGAAGGAGCAAATGTTGATTTAGATACTCTTAAGAGTGTGAAATCACCAAAAGATGCATTCTTCCCACAAAGCGAAAACTTATATACTGTAAAAACAGAAGATAAGAAATTGAAAGTAGAAGCAGAAGCTTTACAAGACAAAGATTTTGTAGTGTTTGGGATGAAAGCTTGTGACGTAAAAGGTGTAGAAGTACTTGATAAAGTATTTTTAGTAGACCCAGTGGATACTTTCTATGCAGCAAGAAGAAAACACGGAACAATCGTTGTAATGGCTTGTCATGAACCAGAAGAAACATGTTTCTGTAAAGTATTCGGAATTGACTGCGCAGATCCAGTTGCAGACGTTGCAACATGGATGATCGACGGAGAATTATACTGGAAAGCTTTAACTGAAAAAGGTGAAGCTCTCACAGCAAAAGTTGCAGGACTTCTTGTAGATGCTGATGAAGCAAAAGTAGAAGAAGAAAAAGCAGCAATTCGTGCGATTGTAGAAAAACTTCCATACTCAGACCTTTCATTAGAAGGATGGAATGGGGATGTTCTTTTAGAAAAATTCAACTCTCCAGTATGGGAAAAATTATACAAACCATGTTTGGCTTGTGGAACATGTACATTCGTGTGTCCAACCTGCCAATGTTACGATATTAAAGACTACAACACAGGATCAGGCGTTCAACGTTATCGTTGTTGGGATTCATGTATGTACTCTGACTTCACAATGATGGCTCACGGAAACAACCGTACAAGTCAAATGCAAAGATTCCGTCAGAGATTCATGCACAAACTTGTGTACTTCCCAGCAAACAACGATGGAATGTACTCATGTGTGGGATGTGGACGTTGTGTGGAAAAATGTCCATCAGCACTTAATATCGTGAAGGTCGTAAAGGCTTTCCAAGAACAGGGAGGTGAAAACTAATGTGCGAATCTCATTGTCATGATGGATACACTTTGGATACATTGATTCCAAAGGTAGGTATCATTACAGATATCCGTCAAGAGACACCAGATGTTAAAACATTTCGTGTAAATGCTCCAGAAGGCGGAAAATTATTTGAACATATGCCAGGACAATGCGCAATGGTTTGTGCTCCTGGTGTGAGTGAAGCAATGTTCTCTATTACATCTTCACCAACAAACAAGGAATTCCAAGAATTTAGTATTAAAAAATGTGGTGAACTTACAGACTATCTTCACAGCTTAGAAGTAGGTTCAGAAATCACAGTACGTGGACCATACGGAAATCATTTCCCAGTTGAAACTGAATTGAAAGGTAAAAACCTTCTTTTCATCGCTGGTGGTATCGGTCTTGCACCACTTCGTTCTGTTATCAACTATGTAATTGATAACCGTGAGAACTACGGAACAGTAGACATCGTTTACGGTTCTCGTTCAGCTGACGATTTGGTTCAATTAAAAGAAATCCAAGAAGTTTGGATGAAAACAGAAGGCATTAACGTACATCTTACAATCGACCGTCCACAAGAAGGATGGGATGGACACGTAGGATTCGTACCAGCTTATGTAAAAGAGTTAAATCTTGATACAAACAAAGTAGCTCTTATCTGTGGACCTCCGATTATGATCAAATTCGTATTAGCAGGATTGAAAGAATTAGGATTCACAGATGAACAGATTTATACTACATTTGAACTTCGTATGAAGTGTGGTATTGGTAAATGTGGACGTTGTAACATTGGATCTAAATATGTATGTAAAGATGGTCCAGTATTCCGTTACGATGAAATCGGCGAATTGCCACCTGAGTACTAGAAAGAGAGAGAGGATAAAGAAATGGCAGATATGATTAACGTATATTTGTATGGTAAAAAGTATCAAGTTCCATCTAATTTAACAATTATGGAAGCTTTTGAGTATGCTGGATACCAATTGGTTCGTGGCTGTGGCTGTAGAAACGGATTCTGCGGTGCTTGTGCTACAATTTACAGAATCAAAGGACAAAACGAATTAACAGGCTGTTTAGCTTGTTCAACAAAAGTAGAAAACGACATGTGCGTAGCTACATTACCATTCTTCCCATTAGAGAAGAAAGTTTATGATATTACTGAAATCAAACCAACACAACAAGTGATGATGCAGTTATATCCAGAAATCTATGCATGTATCGGATGTAATGCATGTACAAAGGCTTGTTCTCAAGACCTTAGCGTAATGCAATACATCGCACACGCTCAAAGAGGAGAGTTCGAAGAATGTGCAGAACTTTCATTTGACTGTGTAATGTGTGGAATTTGTTCATCTCGTTGTCCTGCTGGAATTTCACATCCACAGGTTGCTCTTCTTGCAAGAAGACTTACAGGTAAATATATCAGACCTGAAGCAGAACACTTGACAGCAAGAGTAGAAGAGATCGAACGTGGTGATTGCAAAGCTATGATGGAAGCAATTATGCAAAAACCATTAGAAGAGTTAAAAGAACTTTACAACACTAGAGAAATTGAGAAATAAGGAGGAGAAAAGATATGAGTTTACCATATACAGCCGAGATGATGGAATCCATTAAAAAGGTTGAAGCAGGTAGAGCTGCACGTATTGGATTCGAACCAAGACGTATGACAGCTGATGAAAAAACAGCTCTCCTTCAAGCATTCCATCCAGATTATAACCTTGATAGCTTTGAAGAAATCAAAGTTGGTCCTAACGCAGGACAAAAAGCTCCAAAAGAATTAGTAGAAATTCTTCAAGGAGAAAGCAGAATCAAAGGAATGGATATTGATTTAACAAATCCAGACTATGATGTAGATGTATTAGTTATCGGTGGTGGTGGAGCTGGTTCTTCAGCTGCTATTGAAGCTAACGAAGCTGGTGCTAACGTTATGATCGTTACAAAACTTCGTATCGGTGATGCGAATACAATGATGGCAGAAGGTGGTATCCAAGCTGCTGATAAAGAAAATGACTCACCGGCACAACATTACTTAGATGTAATGGGTGGTGGACATTTCGCAAACGTACCTGAACTTGTTGAAAAATTGGTTTGTGATGGACCAATCGCTATCAACTGGCTTGACAAGTTAGGTGTACTTTTTGATAAAGACGAAGACGGAAGAATGGTAACAACACACGGTGGTGGAACATCTCGTAAGAGAATGCATGCTGCAGCTGACTACTCAGGAGCAGAAATCATGAGAACACTTCGTGATGAAGTTATCAACAGAAAAATCCCAGTTGTTGACTTTACAGCAGCGATCGAAATTATCAAAGATACAGATGGTAAGGCAGCAGGTGCTGTTCTTATGAACATGGAAACAAATGAAATTCTTGTAGCTAGAGCAAAAACAGTTGTCATCGCAACAGGTGGTGCTGGACGTATGCACTATCAAGGATTCCCAACATCTAACCACTATGGTGCAACAGCTGACGGTCTTGTTATGGCATACCGTGCAGGTGCTCCATTGTTATACCAAGATACATTGCAATATCACCCAACAGGTGTTGCTTTCCCTTCACAAATTTACGGTGCACTCGTAACTGAAAAAGTTCGTTCTATGGG
>JAZRRJ010000012.1:0-11569 GCA_045650645.1 Faecalimonas sp.
ATCAATTTGTGCTGCTTCATGAAGTTCTGAGGATACAGCTGAAAGCGCTGCTATGTAAATGATAGAACTCCATCCAAGGTTCTGCCATACACCCGACCATACGTACAAATGACGGAAGGCCGCTGCTGTTGCTCGAAAGTCGATCGGATAACCGCTTCCTCCAAATAAACGGAAGACGTTTCCGTAGATACCACTTACCGGACTCAAAATGATATTAATAATACCAACCATAACACTGATTGAGATGAAATGAGGAATATAAGAAACTGTCTGTACGACTTTTGTATATTTCTCACTTTTCATTGCGTGTAAAACCAACGCAAAGATAATTGCAAGTGGGAATGTTGCCAAACTATAAAGTGACAAGATCACTGTGTTCGAAAAAATTTCTTTAAAGTCATGGTGAGACAAAAACTGTGCAAACCATTTCAATCCTATCCATTCACTTCCTGAAATTCCATGAAGCGGTCTGTAATCACGAAATGAAATTTGGATACCGTACATCGGTATAAAGTCAAAGATTACAAGATAGATTAATGGAAGCATCATGAAAATGTGTAACTGCCAGTCTCTTTTGAAATCTTTTTTAATTTTCGCCCATTTTTTCTGATTTTTACTCAATATTCTCATCCTCCTACATGGTTTAGTAGAATCCTTTTGTTTTCAAAAACTCATAACTCAATTGAAGTGCCTTGAACGGATCATCATCAATGTGATTTTTATCTTGTTCAACAATTGCATATTCCACACCTATATCATCACAAGCTTGGATAATTTTATCCCAATCAAGATTACCATGTCCTACTTCTTTCATCACAGGAGCTTTCCATTCTTGTGCATTAATTCCCAAATCTTTAAAATGTACAATCTTCACTCGATTTCCGAGTCTCTTGAGTTCATCTTGCGGTGTCATTCCGCTCATCTGTAACCAATGTGTATCCGCAATGAATTTAAACACTTCTGGATCTGTTTCTTCTAAAAATCTGTCCATAATTGTCTTTCCGTCAAACTTTGCATACTCCATTGTATGGTTATGACAGCCATAATACATGTTCTCTGATTTTAACACTTCACAAATTTTGTTGATTTCTTTTATATAGTCATTCACAGTCTCCGTACTTACTGCATATTCAAGTGGCGTAATACCAACTCCACAAAAATCACAACCAAGTGTTCTATTATAGTCAATTACTGCATCAATGTTATTTTTAAATTCATCAAATTTTTTGTGTGTCACTACACATTTTAGACCATATTTATCAAGAACTTCTCGCATGTCCTTTGGTTCAAGTGAAACCCCTGAAATCTGAACAATTTTATATCCAATATCCGCAACCTTTTTGCATGCGGCATCAAAACTTTCTATATCGGTAATTCGTTTTCTAATCGTAAAATATTGCGCTCCAATCTGTCTGTTCATAAATATGCCTCCTATTAATCCACTTTAGTATCTAATAATAATAGCACATTTTTTTAATAAAAACTTCATACAAATTGCTAGAAACATTGCATTTATTGCTTGTTGAAATTCGCTTCAGCGCACAAAAAAGAAGACCTTGCATGTATACAAAGTCTTCTATGTTCTTATTGAATTTTAGGGTTACATCTCTACCCTTACTTTATCCAATTTCCAGATATCATCCACATATTCTTGGATTGTTCTGTCTGATGTGAACTTTCCACAAGAAGCTGTGTTAAGAAGAGCCATCTTTGACCATCTGTCTTGATCTCTGTATGCTTCTTCCACACGTCTTTGTGCTTCTGCATAACTTCTAAAGTCTTTTAAGATAAAGTAAGTGTCCGCTCTGTCACTGCTGTGTGTGTTGAGAAGTGAGTTATAAAGGTCTCTGTACAACTCTCTATCTCCATTTGCGTAAGTTCCATCTACTAACTGATCAACAACTCGTTTGATATCCCAATCATTGATATAAATGTCAATTGGATTATATCCACCATTATTTTCATAATTGATTACTTCATCTGAACTCAATCCGAAAATAAATGCATTTTCAATTCCTACTTCTTCTACGATTTCCACATTAGCACCGTCCATAGTTCCAAGTGTTGGAGCTCCATTTAACATGAATTTCATGTTACCTGTTCCAGATGCTTCTTTTGATGCTGTAGAAATTTGTTCGCTGACATCTGCTGCTGCAAAAATCCATTCTGCATTTGACACACGATAATCTTCAATAAATACAACTTTCAATTTTCCATTGATGCTTGCATCATTATTAATTACATCTGCTACAGAGTTAATCAATTTGATAGTTTGTTTTGCACGTCTATAACCAGCTGCTGCCTTTGCACCAAAAATAAATGTTCTTGGATAGAAAGACATCTCTGGATGATCTTTGATTTGGTTGTACAAATACATCACATGCAAAATATTAAGGAATTGACGTTTGTATTCATGCAATCTCTTAACTTGAACGTCGAAAATAGAATTTGGATCAACTTCTACTCCATTGTGTTTCAAGATATACTCTGCAAGACGAACTTTATTTTGATATTTAATATCCATAAACTCTTTTCTTGCCTTAGGGTCATCTGCGAGTGGTTTTAACTTCGCCATTTGTGAAAGGTCTGTAATCCAGCCATCACCAATGTGCTCTGTTACCCAATCTGCAAGAAGTGGATTTCCATGAAGAAGGAATCTTCTTTGTGTAATACCATTTGTTTTATTGTTAAATTTGAGTGGCATCATTTCATAGAAATCTTTGAGTTCTTGTTTCTTCAAGATTTCTGTATGAAGCGCAGCAACACCATTGACAGAATATCCTGCTGCAATTGCAAGATGTGCCATCTTCACTTGACCATCGTAAAGAATTGCCATCTTACGAACTTTTTCTTCATTTCCTGGATATTTTGCTCTGATTTCTTCCACAAAACGACGGTTGATTTCTTCCACGATTTGGTATACACGAGGAAGCAATCTTTGGAACAAGTCGATTGGCCATTTTTCAAGCGCCTCTGCCATAATCGTATGGTTGGTGTATGCACAAGTCTTCGTTGTAACTTCCCATGCTTCATCCCATTCAAGACCTTCTTCATCCATAAGAAGTCTCATAAGTTCTGCTACAGAAACTGTTGGATGAGTATCATTCATTTGAATGGTTACTTTTTCATAGAACTTCTTGATGTCATCATGGTCTCTCTTATATTTTGCAATCGCTTCTTGTAAACTTGCAGAAACGAAGAAATATTGTTGTTTCAAACGAAGCTCTTTTCCAGCATAGTGGTTATCATTCGGATATAAAACTTCAACAATTGTTTTTGCAAGGTTTTCTTGCTCAATCGCTTTTTGATATTCTCCACGGTCAAAGTGATCCAAGTGGAATTCTGTAATCGCTTTTGCATCCCAAATACGAAGTGTATTTACAATGTTATTGTTGTATCCAACGATTGGCATATCGTATGGAACTGCAAGTACAGACTCATAGTTTTCTTGAACAAACTTATCACGGCCAGTTGCTGGATCTTTTTCTACGCGAATATGTCCACCAAAGCGAACTTCTTTCGCATACTCATCACGGCGAACTTCAAAAGGATTTCCTTCTCGAAGCCAGTTGTCCGGTGTTTCTACCTGATATCCATCTTTGATTTTTTGCTTGAACATACCATAGCGATAGCGAATACCACATCCATATGCTGCGTATCCCAAAGAAGCCAATGAGTCAAGGAAACATGCTGCCAAACGTCCAAGACCACCATTTCCAAGTGCTGCATCTGGTTCTTCATCTTCGATGACATTCAGATTGATTCCCATCTCATCTAATGCTTCTCTTACTTCTTTATAAGAAGTTAAATTGATTAAGTTGTTTCCAAGCGCTCTACCCATTAAGAACTCCATTGACATATAATAAACTGTCTTTGGATCATCTTTCTTGTATTGCGCTTGCGTTGCTAACCATTTATCAATAATGGTTTCTTTAATTGCGTAAGAAACAGCTTGAAAACGTTGTTGTTCAGATGCCTCTTCAATGGTCTTTCTGTACAAACGCTTTACATTGCTTTTTACCTTTTTTTGAAATTCAATTTTGTCAAAACTATTTTGTGTCATATAACTCTCCTATTTCTCAACACCTAAAGTCACTTTTTCACCGTTGATGTTCCACTCTTTTGTATATCCTTGTGGTGTTTTCTTTTCTACCGCGGTTGCTAAAACTTCTCCGCCAATTTCATTTGCGTATTTTTCAAAAAGTTGTTCTGCTTTTTCAGTTCCCACGTAAGATACTTGAATCTTATCTGTCACTTCAAAATCAGCTTCTTTTCTCATCGTTTGAATCTTACTGATGAGTTCTCTTACAAAACCTTCTTCTAATAATTCTTCTGTAAGATTTGTATCTAATACAACCGTTACATTGTTGTCATTTTCAGATACATATCCTTCCATCTGAGTCATATCAATCAAAAGATCTTCTGTCATCAGCACAACTTCTTCTCCGTTGATATTAAGCTTCAACATACCTGTTTCATTGATTTCATCCATAGCTGCATTTCCATCTAATGAATCAAGTGCATTCTTAATTCCACCAAGTAATTTTCCGTATTTTGGTCCAACGGTCTTTAACTGTGGTTTAAATGTATAAGAAGTAAACGAACGAACATCTTTTGTAAACTCTAATGTTTTTACATTCAATTCTTCTTCTACGATTTCTTGATAGAATTCTGGAAGTTCTTTTTCTGATTTCACAAACATTTTTCCAATCGGTTGACGGTTTTTGATATTTGCTGCATTTCTACAAGCACGACCCATAACAACCAATTTTAATACTTCTTCCATATTTTCTTCCAATGCAGCATCAATCATACTTTCATCTGCGACTGGATAATTGCACAAATGCACACTTTCTGGAGCCGAAGCATCAAGACCTCTTACCAAGTTTTGGTAAATATCTTCTGTCATAAATGGAATCATTGGAGCAGCTACTTTTGTAACTGTCACAAGTGCTGTATAAAGAGTCATGTATGCATTGATCTTGTCTTGTTCCATTCCTTTTGCCCAGAAACGTTCACGACTTCTTCTTACATACCAGTTACTCATATCGTCTACAAAGTCTTGAAGTGCTCTTGCACTTTCAGGAATTCTGTAGTTTTCAAGGTTTTCATCTACAGTCTTAACCAATGTATTCAACTTGGACAATAACCATTTATCCATAACAGAAAGTTTTTCGTATTCCAACGCATATTTTGTTGGATCAAATTGGTCAATTTCCGCATAAAGAACATAAAATGCGTACGTATTCCACAATGTTCCCATAAATTTACGTTGTCCTTCAGTAACTGCTTTTCCATGGAAACGGTTTGGCAACCATGGTGCACTATTAATATAGAAGTACCAACGAATCGCATCTGCTCCATACTCTTCCAATGCCTCGAATGGATCTACTGCATTTCCTTTTGACTTACTCATCTTTTGTCCATCTTTATCTTGCACGTGTCCAAGAACGAGAACATTCTTATATGGTGCTTGATCAAAGATCAATGTAGAAATAGCAAGTAATGAGTAGAACCAACCACGAGTTTGGTCCACACCTTCAGAAATGAAGTCTGCTGGGAATTGTTGTTCAAACAATTCCTTGTTTTCAAATGGATAGTGATGTTGTGCAAATGGCATTGCCCCACTATCAAACCAACAGTCAATTACTTCTGGAACGCGATGCATATCTTTTCCACAATGAGGACACTTAATGGTCACCTCATCAATAAATGGACGGTGAAGTTCTACATCGTCTGGACAGTTGTCTGACAATGATTTTAATTCTTCACGACTTCCGATAGAATGCATGTGTCCACATTCACATTCCCAAATATTGAGTGGTGTTCCCCAGTAACGGTTACGGCTAATTCCCCAGTCTTGTACGTTTTCAAGCCAATCTCCAAAACGTCCTTTACCGATACTTTCTGGAATCCAGTTTACTGTGTTGTTATTCTTAATTAAGTTTTCCTTTACTGCTGTCATCTTGATAAACCAAGATTCGCGAGCGTAGTAAATAAGTGGAGTATCACATCTCCAGCAATGTGGATAACTATGCTCAAAATTTGGAGCAGAGAACAATAACCCTCTATCTTCCAAATCTTGTAATACTTTTACGTCTGCTTTCTTACAGAAGGTTCCTGCCCATGGTGTTTCCTCGGTCATTTCACCTTTTTCATTTACCAATTGAAGGAATGGAAGATCGTACTTGCGACCTACATTGGCATCGTCTTCACCAAATGCCGGAGCAATATGAACCACACCTGTACCATCTGTTAAGGTTACATAAGTATCGCATGTCACATAGTATGCCTTCTTATTTAACTCTACAAATGGGAATAATGGCTCGTATTCTTTTCCTTCTAATTCTTTTCCAACATAACTTTCTAATACTTCTACATCACCTTCAAGCACAGTTGAAACCAATGCTTCTGCCATGTAGTATGTGTATTCTCCATTCTTTACTTTTACGTAAGTTTCATTTGGGTTTACACAGAGCGCTACGTTTGATGGCAATGTCCATGGAGTTGTTGTCCAAGCTAAAATGTAGGCCTCTTCACCTTTCACTTTAAATCTTACGATTGCTGAACGCTCTTTTACATCCTTATATCCTTGCGCAACTTCGTGACTTGAAAGTGGTGTTCCACATCTTGGACAGTATGGCACAATTTTATAGCCTTTATACAAAAGACCCTTATCCCAAATTTGTTTGAGCGCCCACCATTCTGATTCAATAAAGTTATTGTCATAAGTAATATATGGGTTTTCCATATCTACCCAAAAACCTACGGTAGAAGAAAATCCTTCCCACATTCCTTTATATTTCCATACACTTTCTTTACAATGTGCAATGAATGGCTCTAATCCGTACTCTTCGATTTGTTCTTTTCCGTTAATACCAAGCAATTTTTCCACTTCTAGTTCTACCGGAAGTCCATGGGTATCCCATCCAGCTTTTCTTGGAACCATATAACCTTTCATTGTACGGTATCTTGGAATCATATCTTTGATAACACGTGTCAATACGTGCCCTATATGTGGTTTTCCATTGGCTGTCGGTGGGCCATCGTAAAAGGTGTATGTTTCGCCTTCTTTGCGGTTTTCCATACTCTTTTCAAAGATGTTGTTATCAGCCCAAAACTTCTCTGTTTTCTTTTCACGGTCTACGAATTTTAAATCCGTTGATACTTTCTGATACATATTTTTCCTCCTCATTATTGATGTATTAGGAATAAAGTTTCTTAAAAAGAAAAAAGCTCTTATCCTGTAAAAGGATAAGAGCATTGCTATTATTAACCACCTATTACATCATACTATCATATGCGTTCCTTTTAACGGTGGAATGCCGTCAGTACATACTTTGAAAATTCAGTTCCGTACTGCAACTCAGAAGTGATGTTCAAATATACTTTACTTGTATCGGGCTCTCACCATCTCCGACTCGCTTTGCCGTTCTCGTATATCCTACTGTCTTCGTCAACGTTTTTATCACATCTCCCTAATTATAAAAAGAAACCCCTGATTCGTCAAGGGTTTCTTGGAAATTGTTCTTATTTAAAAAATAACAAAAAAGGTAGAATATACCACGGGATTCAGATTTTCTTCTTCTCGTTCTTCTTCCGAATGGCGATAACAATCAGAGCTGTCTTTATCACTTTTTTCTTCATAGGTATTCTTTTTATTCATCATACTCATCATCTATATCCATTCGTTGTAGATGACGTCTGTATTCCATTTCACGTCTTTGCCGTCTCAGCTCAGCACGCCTTCTTCTTCTCTGCTTTCTGCGATACATTCCATAAAGCATTAACAGAAGTAACAACGCAATCGCAACAAACAAAATAATTAACACAATTTTTGCCAAGACACCAACAACCGATCCACCTTTACTTTCTTTTTTCGCCGGTTTTGTCTCCTTAATATTATGTATTTTATTATGCCGTGCTTCTGTAATCTTAATCGCAACTTTACCTACAACCATGTCCCCGTATTTATAAGTGACAGTTCCTTCAAAATCTCCCACTTCCGTCGGTTCTTCAATGGTATACGTTAAATCTTTATACGCAACACCTTTTGGCAACATTACATAGGCTGCTTTATCTACACTTTCAATTTCGGCTCCCTCAATCATGTTTTTCTTAACAGGAACTTTTTCGAAATTTTCAAACGCATAATCCAGCATTGCTCGTGTGTCAATGAAAGTCTTTCCTTTTCCATGTGCTCTGAGAACTACAGCGACCAGATTGACATCATCTTTTGTTGCAAAAGTAACCAACGTATTTAATGCTTGTCTCGTATATCCTGTTTTTCCTCCAACACAGTACTCATAGTACTCACTGCGCCAGTCAAACATCATTTTATGATGTTGCTCCATCCCTCTTTCTTGATTCGTAAGATTTGTCGTCGGGATTTTATATTGTAATGTTCCTGTGATTTTTCGGAAATCTTCATTTTGGAATGCCGCTGTGCCGATGAGAGCCATGTCTCTTACAGTTGTATAATGCTCGGATTCATGTAATCCATGTGTATTCGTAAAATTTGAATTTGTACATCCAAGCTCCTTGGCTTTCTCATTCATCTTCTCCAAAAAGCTTTCATATCCACCATCTATGCTACTTCCAATTGCATGTGCAACTTCATTTCCGGATGCTAACAATGCTCCGTGAAGCGCATCTTTCATAGAAATTTCTTCCCCCACTTTTAAGCCAATGTGATTATCTCCAGTAGTTAAGAAAGAAACATCCTCTCTTTTCACGGTAACAGTATCTGTCATTTTAGAATTTTCTAATGCAACAAGTGCTGTTAAAATTTTCGTAATACTTGCCGGATAATGTGGATTATCAATATTCTTCGCATATAAAATCGCACCACTATCCATATCCATTACAATTCCAGCTTCGCTATATATTTGTGGACCTTTCGGCCAATTTTGAATTCGATTGGACTGAACCGCTTGATTATATACTGTTTGCACATCTGCATCCGGCACTTGCACAACATTGACTGCATGTACTGTAAAAGTACTCGCAAGCATTATGCAGACCAATGCAATTGCACATATACTTCTTTTTAGCTTCATTCTTCTATCTCCATCCAAATATATCTTTCTTTCATTATAATAGATTTGCAATATAGTGGCAATGAAATCTTATGCGTTCTTCTTTTGCTTTGCTTCTTCCAATTTCTTTTGACGACGTTCTTTAACATGTTGTTCCATTGGCTTAATTTCGCCGGCAGACATAAGTGCCTGTCTCGTCATAAGTGGTCCAAACAATTCATAGATTAACACTGCAAACAAGGTGATATTTCGAATCAGTGCCCCTTGCTCACCAAATTCGGAAGAGGCCGCAACGATACTACACATTCCCAATGCAACTCCTGCTTGTGGGAACAATGTAATGCCCAAATATTTACAAATTTGAGAATCGCATTTTGTTGCTTTCGCACTAATAAATGTTCCTACGTATTTTCCAAGACAACGGAAAAGAATATACACAACACCAATTCCAACAATCGCTACATCTGCAAATACGCTCAATTCAAGTTCTGCACCACTGATTACAAAAAATAATGCAAACATTGGTGATGTCCATTTGTCAGATCGTTCCATTAAGTCATGAGACAATGGACATATATTACAGAATATCGTTCCTAACATCATACATACTAATAAGGAAGAAAAACTGATATGTACTGGTCCAACATTAAACTTCAACATAGAAAGTGATGCAGTCAAAAATACAAATGCAATTGTTAAGTTCAAACGATTTGTATTTGAATTGAACAATTTTTCTAAAAGGGTCAAAATGACACCCATGATTGCTCCAAGTATTAAAGAGAACACGATTTCCATTAGCGGATTTAAAAGAATCGAAATCAAATCTACTTCTCCACTAATCAATGTTTTCGCAATTCCAAAAGATATTGCAAATATAATCAAACCTACTGCATCATCCAATGCAACGATTGGAAGCAATAATTTTGTCAAAGGTCCTTTTGCTTTGTATTGTCTTACTACCATAAGTGTTGCTGCCGGTGCAGTCGCTGTTGCGATTGCTCCTAAAACAAGCAATTGTGGAAGACTTAATTTGTCTGGCATTTTCATATGAACTACAAGCAATGCCAAGTCAACAAACAGTGTCGCGATAAGTGCCTGTACAATCCCAATCACCAACGCCTGTTTTCCTGTTTTTTTCAACTCTTCTAATCGGAATTCACTACCAATTGAGAATGCAATAAATCCCAGTGCAACTTTTGATACCAGTTCCAGCCCATGAACAGCTTCCATGGAATCAAATCCCAAACCTTCAATACCCAAAGCACCCATACAATATGGTCCAATCAGCACACCCGCAATCAAATATGCTGTTACTGCAGGTAATTTAAATGGTTTAAACAATCTTGTCATAAGAAGTCCTGCAAGCAGGGCTATCGATACAGATAATAGTGTCATAGTTCTTCACTCCTTTTCGATTTTTGCCAAAATAAAGTATACGACTGCAATTTCTGAAAATCAACATAATTCTTGAAAATTTATATATATTCTTATATAATGTTGTACTATAGGAGGGATTCATATGATAAAAATAATTTCAGACAGTACTTGTGATTTATCAAGAGAATTAATTGAAAAATATAATATTCAGATTATACCTCTTCACGTTCACTTGGGTGAAGAAGAGCATTTGGATGGTGTGACAATTACACCTGACGAAATTTACACATGGGCAGATGCAAACAATACAACACCTAAAACTTCTGCCGCATCTATGACAGAATTTATTGATGTTTTCCAACCAATCATTGACAATGGTGATGAAATCATCTGTTTTTCTATTTCATCTTCTTTATCAGCAAATTTCAACGTTATGCGTTTAGCTGTTGATGAAATGGAAGCCGAAGACAAGATTCGTATCATTGATTCTGCTAACTTATCTACTGGAATCGGTCTTTTGGTAATCGAAGCAGCACTTCTTGCACAAGAAGGAAAATCTCTTGATGAGATAGTTGCTAAAGTTGAAGAATACAAACCTCGCGTAAGTACAAGTTTCGTAGTTAATACTTTAACTTATTTGCACAGAGGTGGACGTTGTAGCGGCGTTGCTGCTTTAGCAGGCGGCGTATTAAAACTTCATCCAAAAATTGTTTTAGAAGGCGGAAAAATGGATGCTAGTAAAAAATACCGCGGAAAAATGGATGCTGTAATCTTATCTTATGCAAAAGATATGGAAGAAGATTTTAAAAATGCGAAAAAAGACCGCGTATTTATTACACATTCTGGATGCGATGATACCATCCTTAATCGTGTAAAAGATTATTTGGAAGGATTGAATCTTTTTGATGAAATCTTAATCACGCGCGCGGGAAGCGTTATTTCTTCTCACTGTGGTTATGGAACAGTCGGAGTCTTGTTTATCAGAGGCGAATAGAAAAAAGGTGTAACCAACGAATGAGCTGACCCCCAAAAGTTAGACCTAAAAATCTAACGATTGGGAGGTCAGTTTTTTTATGGCAAAATACAGTTATGAATTCAAGAAAAAGGTTGTGACTGCATATCTTAATGGCGAAGGCGGATACAAATATCTTGCT